>NZ_PNRE01000010.1 GCF_002879645.1 Halomonas heilongjiangensis
GGCCGGCGTGTCGGCGAGCAGGGCCGCCTCGTCCAGTTCCACCACCAGCGAGGGGGAGTCGAGGGTGAGCTCGCTACCCGGGGCCAGCACGCCCTCGTCGAGTGCGAGATGGCCGCTCAGGCTACCGCGGCCGGCCAGGGTCAACCAGTCGAGTCCTCCCAGGTAGGGGTTGAAGAGGTCCCAGGCATCGGCTCGGGCGGCCACGGTGAGGTCGCCGGAGAGGAAGCGGGCGGCGGCCGCCCCCGGGTGGTCGGCGGGTGCGAAGGGGGCCACGGCGGCGGTCGCTTGCAGGCCGATGTCGTTGGCCAGCGGCTCGCGGCCACGGCGCAGGGTCGCCGTCTCCAGCATCAGCTCCAGCCGCTCCACCCCGACACGGCGCTCCTCGAGGGTCAGGCCGGCCAGACGCAGCCGTCCCTCGCCCTCGAGCTCGTGATCACCGACCCTCAGCGAGCGTAGGCCGTGGGCCTCGAGCAAGCGGATCTCGAGGCGCCGCGAGAACAGGGCCATCAGCGAGAGATCGAAGGTGGCCGCCTCGACCTCGAGGCGCAGTGGCAGGTCGTCGTCCTGGCGTTCCAGCCGCAGCGACTCGACGCGCAGTCGCCCGGGCCACCAGCTGCGACTGCCGGTCCAGCTCGCCGAGAGGCCGGGCGCTGGTGTCAGGCGCGCCTGGACCCAGGCGGTATCGAGCAGCCAGTTGACGCCGGCCAGGTAGCCGACGACGAGCACCAGCGGCAGGGCCGCCAGCCACCACCACCGGTGTCTCCGGTCGTGCCGGCTGGACGGCGCATCCGGGGTCTCTCCTTGCATGGATTACCGCTCCTGGGATTGTCCCGGGTCATGGTAGCGCCCGGGAAGGCTTCGTTGTCGCGGGTTTTATGGCATCATCTGCCCTCCGGCAGTGGCCGGCAGACGTGGATCGCCAACGACGCAGGGCAGGCACAGCAGCATGTTTCTCGATGAATTCCATACGCTCACGGGGGAGCAGGTACGCATCTCCGCCGAGCAGGCCAGTCGATTCGCCAAGCGGGTCGCCGGCGATTACAACCCTATCCACAACCCGGATGCGCGCCGCTTCTGCGTGCCCGGCGACCTGCTGTTTGCCCTGGTGCTGGCCCGCTTCGGCCTCTCCCAGCAGATGAGCTTCCGCTTCCTGAGCATGGTCGGTGACGGTACGCCACTCTGTTTCCAGGTGCTCGACGACGGCCGGATCCGTGTCTGCGACGAGGGTGGCAAGTGCTACCTCGAGGTGGAGCGCAGCGGCGACACGACCCGTGACGAGACGGTGGTCGAGGCCTTTACCCGCTGCTATGTGGCCTTCTCGGGCAAGAACTTCCCCCACTACCTCAAGCCGCTGATGGAGCAGAAGGGCGTGATGTTCAATCCGCGCCGCCCGCTGGTGATCTACGACAGCATGGGCTTCTCGTTGGAGCGACTGGATGGTCTGGCGCCTGGCCTGGAGCTGGCCCGCTCGTCGCTCGAGGTCACCGGCAAGCGCGGCGATGCTCTGCTGGAATTCCGCATCGCCAGTGACGGTGAGCCGATCGGTACCGGCTCCAAGAAGCTGGTGGTCAGCGGTCTGTGCGACTACGACGCCGCCGCCATGGACGAGATCGTCGACGAGTTCTATCGCCTCAAGGCGGCCCACGAGGCCGAGGCCTGACGGCGGAGCCGTCAGACCACCACGGTCACCGGGCAGGGGGCCCGGTCGATCACCCGGTGACTGACGCTCCCCAGCAGTGACTCTCGCCACTTGCTGAGCCCCCGCCGCCCCATGACGATCATCGGCGCGTCGTCGGCGTGCCGACGGGCGCGGGCGACGATCGCCTCGGGAATACGCTCATCGTGATTCAGCACCTCCTCGATGCCGGCCGGTATCTCGCCCAGCGCCTCCCTGGCCAGGCGGAAGACCCGCCCGGACTGGCTCTCTTCTCCGCCGTCGGCGCCTGACGGTCCGCCGCCCGGCTGACAGAAGATCAGCTCCACCGGCACCTCGGCACTGCGTGCCAGGTCGCCGGCCAGGGCGGCCGCCTTGTGGCAGGGGGCGGCCCCGTCCACCGGCACCAGCACCCGCCCGATATGCGAGGCCTCGAGCAGGCTGGCATCGGCATGCACGATGGTCACCGGGCAGCGGGCCCGGTGTACCACCTCGTTGCTGACGCTGCCCTGCATGAACTTGCCCATGTCGCTCAGGTGCCGGGCCCCCAGCACCAGCAGGCAGCCGGCATGCTGACTGGCGTGCTTGACGATGGCTCGGTCGGGATGCCGGATGAAGGTCGCGTCCTCGAGTGTCACCTCGGTGGGGCTGAGCGCCAGGGCGGGGTCGACGGCCTTCCTCGCCAGGGCGAATGCCGTGGCGGCCTGCTCGCGACGCAGCGCCCGGTCGCGGTCGGTGTCGACCTGGCGATTGGCGGGAATGTCGCTGAGCTCGGCCGGGTTGAGCGGCATCACATGCAGCAGTTGCAGCGGGGCATCCAGGAGCCGGGCCAGCAGGCTGGCAAGACGGGCCGCCGCCGCGGCCGTCGGCGATCCATCCACGGGCACGATCACCTGCGAGACGCGCTCACTCATCGACATTCCTCCCTGTTGCCTGAATCGGTCGCATGTAACCGCTGCGGTGGGCGGCGGTCCCTGATGGATAGACTAGCGCAGGCCGTGCCGTGGCGTCTCGCCGGGCACCGATTCAGGCCACGCGCAGCCGCTTGCCGAACATCAACCCGCCCCAGGAGAGCCGGTTGGCCAGTACGTTGAGGCCGATCGAGCCGGCGAACCCCATCACGACCAGCAGCAGGGCGTAGAGGGGTAGCGGGAAGTTGAGCCGCTGGTCCCAGAAGTCCACCACGCCGAAGAACAGCGGATGGGCCAGATAGATGCCGAAGGAGTACTCGTTGATTCGCCTGACCAGGGGGGGCGCCGGGCGGCCGTGCAACCGGGTCAGGGTCCACAGGGCAAAGAGGATGAACAGCGGGATCACCCAGGTCTCCTTGGAGGAGTAATTGAGCCAGCCCGGCAGCGAGAGCAGCACGACCAGGCTCGTCATGGCGACCAGCCAGCGGGGACGCGCGAGTTCGCCCAGTAGCGGCACCCGCTCCGGGGTGGGGTAGTGGCGCACCAGCAGCAGGGCGAGGAAGAACAGATAGATCCAGCCCAGCGGCGCGATCCACAGCAGGTAGCCGGGCGGGTCGATGCCGAGCCACCGGGTCAGTCCCCAGTAGCTCATGCTGATCAGGCTGCCGATCACCAACCAGGGGCCGGGCTCGAGGAAGCGTCCCAGGTCGAAGCGGGTATAGGCCCAGTAGAAGGCATAGAACTGCATGGCGATGATCAGGAAGTAGCCGTGCCAGCCGGCGTAGAGCAGATACTCGACGGCGTTGTCCACGAAGCCCACCTCGCCGTCGCCGGCGTTCACCCGCACGAATTCCGTGGTGGAGTAGATCAGGCCATAGACCAGGTAGGGCACCATCACGTACTTGATGCGGTTGGCCAGGAAGCCCTCGGGAATGGCGTTGCCGTAGCGTGCCGAGAACAGGAAGATCGAGATGAAGATGAAACTCGGTGTCCCCAGGACCGTGGGGATCCGTGCCAGATTCAGGGCGAGATGGTCGAGGTGCTGGTTGATACGGTCGAGGAAGTGAAAGCCGAACACCGCCAGGCAGCCGTAGCATCGCAGCCAGTAGATCTCCTCGATTCGTTTCATGGAAGCCCCGATTTCCCTTCGCCACGGATCAGTGTTGAACATCTGCAACCAGTGCGTTGTCGGACCACGTCAGGTGGCACGAATTCCCCCGAGTCGGGAAATTATCATTCCATTTCGCGGACATGGAGGGCCGAGCATGAAGGAGGGACTGCGCTGCTGTGCCATGCTGCTGGTCATGCTGGCCGGCCAGGCGCTGGCCGGCCAGGTCACTCACCACCGCTTCCATTCCGAGACCCTGGGACGCGACTATCCCTACACCCTCTATCTGCCCGACGGCTACCATGAGTCTGGCCTCGAGTATCCGGTGCTCTACCTGCTGCATGGCTCCTTCGGCAACGACCAGGACTGGGTCAACCGCGGGGCCCTGAAGGCGGTCGCCGACCGGCTGATCCGGCAGGGACGCATCCCGCCCACGGTGATCGTCATGCCCGGCAGCCACAGCTGGTGGATCGATGGCCACAACGAGAACGCCCGCTCCGCCTTCCTCGATGACCTGCTGCCCCATGTGGAGGCACTCTGGCGGGTGGTGCCCGAGCGCGAATGGCGCGCCGTTGCCGGGCTCTCTGCCGGCGGCTACGGTACCGTCAACTTCATCCTCGAGCGTCCCGAGCTGTTCGCCGCCGCCGCCGCCCTGAGCCCGGCCAGCTACCATCCCCTGCCGCCGGCCAACTCCACGGCCCGCGAGCATGCCGCCTTCCTCACCCCCGAGGGCCGCTTCGACGCCGATCTCTGGCAACGGCTCAATTACCCGGCATACCTCGACAGCTACCTGGCCCAGGAGTACGTGGTGCCGCTCTATCTCAGCGCCGGCAACCGCGATGCCTTCGATGCCGTCCGCCACGCCCGCAAGCTGCAACTGGCGCTGGAGGAGCACCAGCCCGGCCAGGTGCCGTTCGAGGTGTTCCGCGGTGGCCACACCTGGCGGGTATGGCGTGCCAGCCTGCCCGGCGCCCTGACCTTCCTGTTCCGCTACCTGCAGCCGCCCCGGCCACTCGGGGACGCCACGCACGCGGTGCCGGCGCCCTGAGCGGGTGCACGTCGGGCCGGCTTGGCCTATGGTCGTGGCAGACCCTCAACGGATGGAGAGACCATGATTCGCACGCTGCTGGCGACCACCGATGGCCGGATCCTGTCGGGCGACGAGGCGCTGATCGAACGCTGGCGACAGGAGGCCGGCAGCCGCTTGTGGATCGACCTGCAGGGCGAGCCACGGGAAACGGAGCGTCGCCTGCTGGAGCAGTTCGACAGCCATCCGCTGGCCATCGATGATGCCCATCGTGAGCGTCACCCGCCCAAGATCGAGGAGTTCGAGAACCATACCCTGATCATCTACCGGGGGATCTCCTCCTTCGACGCCAAGCTCAACTACGAACCCCAGCAGATGGCCTTCTTCCTCGGCGAGGACTTCCTGATCAGCCTGCATCCCGGCAGTGCCGACAGTATCGAGCGGCTCTTCGCCCACGACGGCGGCCCCCTGCTGCAGGAGTCGCCCGAGCACGTGGCGCTGCGGATCATGTATGCCTCCGCCGGCTACTACCTGAACAGCCTGCTGGAGTTCGAGACCGAGATCAGTGACCTGGAGGACGAGCTGCAGCTGGCCGGCAACGACGGCCTGATGCGCCGCATCGTCGCCTACAAGTCGCGCCTGGTGAAGATGCGCCGGCTGTTCAACTATCACAAGGGCATCACCCAGGAACTGATCGCCTACGACTATCGCCATCTGCCCCGCGAGAATCCGGCGACCCTGCACGCCATCAACGATGTCTTCGAGCGCTTCGAGCGGCTCCACAGCCTGACCCAGATGTACTACGACATCTGTGGCGACCTGGTGGACGGCTACCTCTCGATCTCGTCGCACCAGCTCAACACCACCATGCGCATCCTCACGGTGATCACCGCCGTCTTCGTGCCGCTGACCTTCCTCGCCGGCATCTACGGCATGAACTTCGCGCACATGCCGGAGCTTGGCTACCGCTACGCCTACTTCGTGGTGCTGGTCGTGATGCTGGCCATCGGCATCGGCCTGCTCTGGGTGTTCCGGCGCAAGAAGTGGTTGTAAGAGAAGGGGGCGAGAGTGGTGGCGAGAGTCGCTGCGAGAGTCGCTGCGAGAGGGGTGGCGAGAGTGGCTATGAGCATGGCCGTGGAAGGGGCCATGACGGTGACCGCGAGCGAGGCGTGTTGACGCAGGGCGGTTGGCCTGACCGCCGCTAGCCCTTACTCTCGGGGCTTCACCTCATGTTCAGGCCCGACCATGCACCCCCAGCGAGAGCGACTGCACAACGAGCTGCACGCCCGGCCCTCGATCTACTTCGTGGAGCCGGCCCACCTGTACCACTATGCCTTTCTCGATACCGACGGCGTCGGCGACGGCATCGTCCCGCGGCTCTGCGAACTGGCCGGGACGCGCCCGGCCCCGGGAGCCGTCCAGGACATCCTGACCCTCGACGATGGCCAGGTGCTGAAATGGGAACGGCACACCGAGTTCTTCACCCTGACGCTGATGGTGCCGCGCGAGCCGGATGGCGAGGCCTGGCCGCCGCCGCCGCCGTGGCTGGCGGCCATCGTCGCGGCGCATCGCGCGGCGCTGATCAATGCCACCCTGATCCTGACCGAGTCGGAGGACGGCTGGGGCGGTGACACCGCGGCCTACGGCTTCCGCGACCCCGCCGGCTCGCGGATCGGCGGCGGCGACGCCACCGTCTGGAGCGACTTCAGGCTCGACGCGAACGGCGTCAACCGCCTGCTGCTCGTCAACCGTGGGCTCAACGACTTCCGCCTGGGACGCATGGCCCGCCGGCTGCTGGAGATCGAGACCTACCGCATGATGGCCTCGCTGGCGCTGCCGCTGGCCAAGGAGCTCGCCGCTGAGCTGCGGGATTACGAGACCGAGCTCGGCGAGCTCTCCGACCGCAACGCCGACCGGCAGGAGGCGAGCCCGCGCCCGCTGCTGACGGCCATCTCGCTGCTGTCGTCGCGCCTCGAGCGCAGCGGGGCCCGCACCCGGCAACGCTTCAGCGCCACCGAGGCCTATGCGCGCATCGTCTACACCCGCATCGAGGAGCTGCGCGAGACACGGGTCGGGGACTGCCAGCGCCTGGGCACCTTCCTGATGCGGCGCTTCCTGCCCACGGTACGCTACTGCGCGGCGGTGGACCGGCGCCAGGAGAGCCTGGCCCAGAGCGTGGCGAGGCTCAACGACCTGCTGCGGACCCGCGCCCAGGTGGAGATCGAGGAGCAGAACTCGGAGATGCTGCAGAGTCTCAACGAGCGCTCCAGCAGCCAGTTGAAGATCCAGAAGGCGGTCGAGGGGCTGTCGATCATCGTCATCAGCTACTACATCGTCAGCCTGTTCAAGCTCTCCCTCGAAGGACTCGATGCGCTCGGCCTGCCGATCGAGCCGCGCCTCGCCGCCACCGTGCTGGGGCCGCTGGGCGTCCTGATCGTCGGCCTGCTGGCCTGGCGGATCTGGCGGGTCAAGAAGCACTGAGCGCGGGGCGGGCGATCATGGCGTCTCGCGCTTGACCCGGGCCTGCAGGGCGAGCAGCCCCAGCATCAGCAGTCCGGCCAGGCCGGCGAGCAGCAGGGGGAAGGCCCGGGTGCCGGCCCGCTCCAGCAGCGGGCCGGTCAGCGAGGGCACGGCCATGGCGCCGGTGCCCGCGGCCAGGAAGATCAGCCCGGTGGTGCGCCCACTCATCGCCATCAGCTGGTTGCCGAGCCCGAACAGGGTGGGAAAGATCGCCGAGGCGGCGAGCCCGAACAGTAGCGCCACCGCCTGCAGCGACAGCCAGCTCAGGTGCAGCGCCAGGGCGGTGGCCAGGCCCAGCACCAGGCAGCCGCGCAGCACCCGCCAGGGCGAGAAGCGCCTGAGCAGTACAATGGCCAGCAGGCGCCCGGCGGAGAGGGTCAGCCAGAACAGCGTCACCAGCAGGGCCGCGTCACCGGGGGCCATGCCGCTCAGGGTGGCGTAGGCGGTGATCCAGCCGGCGAAGGTGATCTCCATGCCCACGTAGAGGCCGAACATCAGCAGGAAGATCGCCAGCCGCCAGGCGTCCGGGGGGGGTGGCGGCGGTCGCTCGCCGTCGCCGCGTCGCGCCGGCCGGGGGCTGGCCAGCCTGGCCAGCGGCCAGAGCAGCAGCAGGCTGTAGAGCGCCACCAGCCAGAAGGCCCAGGCGACGTGCCCGGTCAGTGCCAGGGCGGCCACCAGGGCCAGCGGCACCAGCATGTTGCCGAGCCCGAAGCAGAAGTGCAGGGCGCTGATCCAGGGGGGCGATGCCGTGCCATGGGTCCACAGCAGCAGGGTGTTGGTGCCGGCATTGATCGACACCTCGGCGAAGCCGAGCAGGAAGACCACCGCCGTGAGTACCGTCAGGGCCTGGCTGAAGGGGACCGCGGCGAGCCCCGCCGCCATCAGCAGCACCATGCCGATCAGCACCCGGTGCCCCGGGAAGCGGTCCACCAGCATGCCCGAGACCACCGAGCCGAGCATGTTGCCCAGCGCCCGGGCGGTGAACAGTACGGCGATCTGGCCCATGGTCGAGCCGGTCATCTCCGCCAGGTGCGGCAGCGCCGGCCCCAGCAGGCCACCGCTCATGCCGATGGCGAGGAAGGCGAGGAAGTAGGTCAGGGTCACCCGGTGATGGTGCCCGGTCGCGAAGGCCAGCATGTCCGCTCCATGGAGTCGTTGGCGAGGGCGCGATTGTCGCACGTTCGACATGCAAGACGATCCTCCCCCGGGGGGAGGGTATTGGCCAGGCGGGGGGCGGGGGGGTTACTTCTCCGCGTCGATCCGGGCGAGCAGGTCCTCGACGGCGCGCTCGAGCTGGCGGTCGCGATTGGCCACCTCGTCCTCGGGGGTCTGTTCCACCATCAGGTCCGGCATCGCGCCGTTGTGCTCCATGTCGGTGCCGTCGGGCAGGTACCAGCCGCGGAACGGCCGCCTCACCGTGGCACCGTCGATCAGGGGCTCGCTGTTGGTGGAGATCACCCCGCCGTAGGTCTGCTGACCGACCAGGTTGCCGCGCCCCAGGGTCGAGAAGGCATGCGCCAGGATCTCGGCGTTGGAGTAGCTCTTCTCGTTGGCCAGCATGTTGATCGGCAGGGTGTAGCGTGGTGCGTCGAGCCGGCCCTGGGGGTAGTGGCCGGTGGCGTCCGGATCGGCGCCGGAGGGGAGGGTGTAGGCGTGCTCGCCGGTCATGATCGAGGTCAGGATGCGGTCCGTGGTGTGGCCGCCGCCGTTGTTGCGCACGTCGATGATCAGGCCCTCCTTGCCTATGGCGGCGGCATAGAGGTCGCCCTGGAAGCCTTCGAGCGAGGTCTGGTTCATCGACTGGATATGCAGGTAACCGAGTCGGTCGTCGGAAAGTGCCTCGACCCGGCGGCGATTTTCCGCCCGGAAGGCATCGTACTTGAGGCGTGCGAGGTCGTTAAGGCCCACCGGGGTCAACAGGGTCTGGTACTCGGCGTAGCCGTCGTCGGGACGCTCGAAGGTGACAATCACCTCCTGGTCGACACGTCCGCGGAGCCGGTACAGCAGGGTATCGTCCTCCTCGAAGGGTTGCAGGTCGATCGCGGTGATGATGTCGCCGGGCTGGAGCGGCATGGGGCCGCGCGCCGCCGGCCCCCCGGGGATGACCTCGGTGACGCGGTAGCCGGCCCTGCCGCCGGTGCGCGATACGCGCTCCCGCTCGATGCCGAAGCGTCCCGAGGGCTCGCGCAGCTCCGATTCCGGGCCGGGGTTGGTCACCCCCAGGTGGGAAGCCGCCAGCTCGCCCATCAGGCGGTTGGCGATGTCGCTGAACTCGCTGGACGTGCGGGACTGGGCGATCAGTGCCTCGTAATCCTTCACCAGCGTCGGCCAGTCCAGTCCCTTCATGTCCGGCCGGTAGAAGTGTTCGCCGATCACTCGGGCCGCCTCGTGGAATTTCTGCAGCGACTGTCGGCGCAGGTCGATGCGAACGCGGTCGGAGATGTCGGGGTAGCGGTGCATACCGCTGGACAGGTCGACCACGCCGACACGCCCGCTGGAGACATAGATGGCGCGATCGCCGGTCGCGCTCAGGTGCTGTACGTCGGCGACGTTGCCCAGGCGCTTGCGCTCGCTGCCGTCCCAGTTCATGACCATCAGCCCGTCGTGACCGGCATTGAACACGTAACGATCGCCCCCGGGCGTCATCTCGTTGGCGGACTGGTGGGCGGGCGAGGCGGTGATGCGCTCGACGCGTCGCCAGGCGCTCTCCAGGTCGAGGCTCGGTTCAGCGTCTGCCGCCGCGGCTTCCGCGTCCGGCGTCACCGGCAGGGGGCCCCGCTGGGAGGCCGCCGCACGGGCGTCGCGGTAATAGGCGGTGCGCTCGCGTGGCGTGTAGGTCTCGAGTTCACGATCCAGGTAGACGCTGTAGAGGTCGTAGCTGTCGCCCGAGCGGTTGGAGATGAAGCTCAACTTGCGGCCGTCGGCCGACCAGCGGGGGTTGAGGTCGTTGCGCGGATGCCGGGTGATGTTGACGGGCTCCCGGGAGCCGTCGGCGGGCACGATGAAGATGTTGGCGCTGTAGTCGAGGTCGTTCTGCGCGTAGGCGATGTGCCGGCTGTCCGGCGACCAGCGCCAGTGGAGCTGGCTGTCCCAGCCTTCGACCAGCGTCTGCTCGTCGCCACTCGCCAGGTCCATCACCACCAGGTCGCCCCGGCCGCGACGGAAGGCGATGGAGCGGCCGTCGGGCGACGGTGAGACCTGGCGATCGTTGTGCTCGCTCTGGACGAGGGGGCGCACCTCGAACCGCACCGCATCGTGCCAGCGGGCCGGGTCGCGCCCGGAGGGGATGTCGTCCGCCGGCTCGGGGTCGAGCTCCTCTTCGGGAATGCTCTCCGGCTCGGCGGGCTGCTCCGGCAGGGGTTCGTCGACGAAAGCGGCCGGGTCCGTCAGGAAGGGAGGATCGAGCAGCAACCCCGGATCCTGCGGCGCGAAGGGATCCTCGGGCTCTTCGCCTGGCAAGGCGGCAGCGGGTTCGCCGCTGCCTTCGGGTTCCTCCTGCGTGGGGGGTGGCGGCTCGTCCACCGTTGACTCGGCCGGTGCCTCGCGCTCCCGGCCATCCCCTCGGCCATCGTCGTCGGGCGAGGGCCGGGCGTGGGTGCGGCGAATGTCGTCGCGCGTCAGGGCCACGCGTGCCTCGCGGATCGACTCGCTGCCATCGGCATCGTTGACGAAATAGAGCCGCAGGCCGTCCGGCGACCAGGCGAGGTCCCGATGCCGGGCATGGGTCCCGGGGGTCACCGCCTGGGTCGGGCTGTGCTCGTCCATGTGGCGGACATAGACCCGCCCATAGGCGATGTAGGCCATCGTCTTGCCGTCGGGACTGAGGGCCGCCTCGCTGACGTCCCGGTTGATGCGCCGCAGCTCCTGATCGTCGCGGTCAGCCGCGGGGGCGCGCAGCGCCACCGGCTCGGGCTCGGCGTCCGGGTCCTCGAGGTCCAGGGTGAGCAGGGTGTCCCACACCTGCAGGACCGCGGTGCCGCCGTCGCGGGAGACGTCGAAGTGCTGCAGGTCGCGCTCGTCGAAGTCGGTGAGGCGTTCGAAGGTGCGTTCCCCGCCATCGAGCGCCACACGGTAGAGGTTGACCGTCTCGTCCTCGCGGTCGGACATGAAGAGCAGGGTGTCGTCGTCGGCCCAGCGGGCGTGGCCGTCGTCCCCGTCGCGCTCGGTGAGCGGCTCGAAACGGTTCTCCTCGCGGTCGTACAGCCAGATGTTCATGGCATCCGGGCCGCGGTAATGGCGGCGGCTCCAGCCATGGTAGGTCCCGCCCCGGGTGAAGGCGAGGCGCTGGCCGTCGGGCGAGAGCTGCGGGTCGGAGCCGAAGGCGTCATGCAGCCGGCGGTACTCGCCACCCTGCGGCGACACCCGATAGGGCCGATGGTCACGATGAACATCGGCCTCGAGCATGCCGGAAAAGGTGATCACCGGCTCGCCATCGGCGTCGGTGGCGTAGGCGGGGTTGCGCAGGTGCTGGTCGGCATGGGTGAGCTGGCTCAGGCGGCTGCCGTCGCGGTGGATGCGCCACAGGTTCATGTAGCCGTCGCGCATCGAGGCGAACACGATCCATTCGCCGTCCGGGCTCCAGCTCGAATAGAGATCGTCGAGCCGGTGTCGGGTCAGCCGTGTCGCTTGGCCGCCGTCGCTCGATACCCGCCACAGGTCGCCCGCCCAGCTGAAGACGAGCTCCGAGCCGTCCGGGCTGATGGAGGGAAAGCGTGGCAGCCCGACCCGGCCGGCCTCGGCCGCCGCACTGACCGGGACACCCGCCAGCAGCCCGCTCACCACCATCAGCAATGCTAGCCACCGCCGGGTTGCACCCGGTGGCCTCGGATTGTCGCGCGGTGCATCCATTCCTCGAGCCTTTTCCATGGCGCCCTGTGCCCACCAAGGTAGCAGCTCTCCAGCGACCCTTGTAACCTCTCGCGATCGCGTCCGACGGCGGGGCGTTGCCGGTGCATGGCTCGCCCAGCGGTGTGTTCGCCAGGCGGGCCGGCGTTCAGGTGACGACCGAGCAGGAAGAACGCACACGACAGCGGTCAAATTCAGAAAGAATCGTTCCGGCTCACCATGTCCAGTTCGGCCACGGTCGTGTTTCAATCTGGCCTCCACCGAGGGGAATCACCCTCTTCTCGTGACCACGGATGAAAGCCCATTCATGCAAGGAGGTTGAGACAAGTGGCACACGATACCCTTCCGGAGAACGTTCCGGCCACCATGGCGGCCATGCTGCTGACCGGGCATGGCGACATCGACAAGCTGGTCCATCATCGGGACGTGGCGACGCCCAGGCCAGGGCCGGGCGAGGTGCTGGTACGGGTCACGGCGACGGCGAAGAACAACACCGACCGCAAGGCGCGCGAGGGCCTCTACCCCACCAAGGACAAGGGCGAGGTGACCTCCTTCGCCATGGGCGGCTCGCCGACCCTGACCTTCCCGCGCATCCAGGGCGCCGACGTGGCCGGGCGCGTGGTCGCCGTGGGCGAGGGGGTTCCCGCCTCGCGCCTCGGCGAGCGCGGGCTGCTGGACTTCAACCTCTACCCGGATGCCCGCCGCGACCTCAACCTGATGCCGGACTACTACGGCCACGGGGCCGACGGCGGCTTCGCCGAGTACATCGCCGTGCCGTCGGACCAGTTCCATCATGTGCCCAACCCCGAGCTCGCCGATGCCGAGCTCGCCGCCCTGGGCATGTGCTCCTACCAGACCGCCTACCATATGATGACCTCGGCCCGAGTGAGCGCGGGTGAACGGATTCTCGTCAGCGGCGCCAGCGGCGGCGTGGGTACGGCGCTGATCCAGCTGTGCCGCATCGTCGGTGCGATCCCCTATGCGGTGAGCCAGCCCGACAAGGCCGAGGGATTGCTCGCGCTCGGCGCCGAGGCGGTGATCGATCGTGGCGATCTGCCGACCTTCGTCGAGCGGGTGCTCGAGGCCACCGACGGCGCGCCCATCGACGCGGTGATGGACCTGGTCGGCGGCGAGATGACCGACCGCTTCATCGACACCATGATCGGCGACATGCAGCGCCGCACCACCTACCCGCGGCTCTCCATCGCCGGGGCCAGCGGCGGCAACCTCAGCGAGATCATGTGGACCCGCATCTACCTTTATCAGGTGCAGATCTTCGGCGTCTCCCACGGCACCCGCGAAGAGGCCGAGCAGCTGGTGGACTGGATCCGTAGCGGCCAGCTGAAGCCGGTGCTGCACGCGGCCTTCAGGCTCTCCGAGTTGCACGAGGCGGAGCGTTATTTCGTCAACCGCGGCAGCAACTACCTGGGCAAGATCGTGATCGTTCCCGACAGCCAGTGGCGCGAGCATGGCGCGCCCTTCGCACTCGAGGGGCGGGCATGAAGGAGGAACTCGTCATCCAGCTGATGGACACCCATGCCGGCGGCGACGTCAGCCGCATCGTCACCGGCGGCATCGACCCGCTGCCCGGCGCCACGGTCAGGGAACAGATGCACTACCTGCGCGACGACGCCGATGGCCTGCGCAAGCTGCTGCTCGACGAACCCTACGGTATCCCCGAGATGTCGGTGGATCTGCTCGTGCCCCCCAGCCACCCCGAGGCCGCGGTGGGCTACATCATCATGGAGGTGATGGGCTACCCGATCTACTCCGGCTCCAACACCATCTGCACCGCCACCGCGGTGCTGGAGCTGGGCCTGGTGCCCAAGCAGGAGGGGCGCCAGCGCTTCGTGCTGGAGTCTCCCGCGGGACTGGTGCATATCGAGGCGCTGGTGGAGAACGGGGTGGTGGAGGCGATCACCTGCAAGGGGCTGCCCAGCTATATCGATACCTATCGGGCCAGCATCCACGTGCCGACCATCGGCGAGGTGACCTACTCGGTGGCCTACAGCGGCGGCTTCTATGCCCTGGTGGATGCCGCCGAGCTGGGCTTCCACCTGACCCGGGACGAGGAGCGCGACCTGGCGGCGTGCGCCTACAAGATCGTCGAGGCGATCCAGGCCGAGCGTGGCTTCTCCCACTACACCCTGGGCGACGTGGGGCCGCTGCCCTTCCTGCACTTCATGGGGCCGGTCGAGCAGGTGGCCGACGGCTTCTACCGCTCGCGCTCGACCACCTACGTGCACCCCGGCGTGATCTGTCGCAGCACCACCGGTACCGGTACCTCGGCGCGGTTGGCGCTGATGCACCATGAGGGCACCATCACGTCGGGCGATCGGCTGGAGACCGTCTCGCTGCGCGAGACCGGCTTCATCGGCGAAATGACCGGCACACGACGGGAGGGCAGGCACCGGGTGGTGGAGAACAACATCACCGGCAAGAGCCACGTGCTCGCCCGCTCGGAAATCGTCGTCAACTGCGAGGATCCCCTGGTGGAGTGCGCCGGCCTGCACCATATCCTCACCAGCGGACACGCCTCGCAGGGGTAGGGGTCACACCGGCACCTTGCCGCGCAGCGCCTTGGTCTTGCCCTTGCGGGTCTTCTTGTCCACCCGGCGGCGCTGGGAGCCCTTGGTGGGCTTGGTCGGCCGGCGGGCCTTCTGCTGCTTCACCGCGCTGCGGATCAGCTCCCTGAGGCGCGCCAGGGCGTCCTCCTTGTTCAGTTCCAGGGTGCGGAAGCTCTGCGCCTTGATGACGATGATGCCCTCCTTGCTGATGCGCTGATCGGAGAGGGCCATCAGGCGCTCCTTGTAGAAGGGCGGCAGGCTGGAGGCGAGAATATCGAAACGCAGATGCACCGCGGAGGCGACCTTGTTGACGTTCTGCCCCCCCGCCCCCTGGGCGCGGATCTGGCTGATGTCGATTTCCCAATCGGCCAGTTCCACCGTATTGGAGATGGTCAGCATGGTATGCCTCGTGGTCAGGGCCCGATGGTGC
This sequence comes from Halomonas heilongjiangensis, assembly GCF_002879645.1. Taxonomy (GTDB): domain Bacteria; phylum Pseudomonadota; class Gammaproteobacteria; order Pseudomonadales; family Halomonadaceae; genus Halomonas; species Halomonas heilongjiangensis. The sequence continues at coordinate 15,063 of NZ_PNRE01000010.1, forward strand.
CAGGCTACCATATCGACAGGTCCCGGCCTGAGCCGTGAGGCGGGCCCGGTGGCTAGGCAGGCAGAAGGCGTTCGCAGACGACCCGCAGTGCCCCGGGGCGTGTCGAGGCCGTGGCCTCCATGATGCGCCCCAGGTCTTCACCGTCCGCGGTCAGGGTCCTGGAGTGGCGTAGCTGGACCTGGCAACGGGTCGACTTGACGTGCACCAGGGTGGAGCCGTCCCTGGGCTGGCGCCCCCGCAGCCGGGAGACGATAAAGGTCATCAGCAGGTTGACCCAGGAGCGCGGGCGTACGGCCACGATGTTCAGCTCGCCGTCGTCGATCGTGGCCTCGGGGATGCGCTGGCCGCCGCCGAAGAAGGCTCCCGAGGAGATCGCAATCGACAGCCAGAGGCCCTCGATGCTGCCGCCGTCATGGGTGATCCTCGCCTGGAAGCCCCACCGTATGCCGATCCGCCTGGCGAGCACGGCCAGGTAGCTGAAGCGGCCGAACGCTTTCTTGTGATTCGCGGAGGCCTTCCTGGCAGGGACGGTCCCCAGGCCGATGTGGGCGACATTGAGGAACAGGGTGTCGTTGACCCAGCCGACGTCGACATTGACCGTCCGGCCCGAGGCAATCAGGCGACATATCTCGAGGGGATCCTCCGGCAAGCCGAGATTGCGGGAGAAGTCGTTGGCGGTGCCCGACGGCAGCACCGCCAGGGTGGCGTTGCGCTCGAGACACAGCGCCGCGCCCCGGCTGACGGACCCATCGCCGCCCGCGACCATCACCAGGTCGCCCTCCCGGACCTCCCGTGCCCATGTCGTGTCGGAAAAGTCCCGCACCGAGACATCGCCAAGCCCCGCTCCCCGCAGGTGCTCCAGCCAGAAGGCCTGCCCACGGCTACCATCACCCGCATCGGCATTCGCGACCAACCAATGGCGCATCCCGGCGTCTCCCTGACCTGGCGTGATCCCGTGAGAATAGCGTATGGGCGCTGCTTAAAAACCGTCTGACACTGGAGGGAGCCGCTGGGTTCGGCTCAGCGGCGTACCCGGCGCTCCAGCGCTTCCCGGTACGTCCGGATCCGTGCCGCATTGGTCCCCACATCGCCGCGGCCCATGCGGGAAGCGGAGCGCACGTCGACGCGCACGCCGTCGTCGGTCTCGGTCAGGCGGATCACCACGTCGTCCTTGAAGCCGAACCAGGTGGTAGTGTCGGTGGCCTCGATCCTGTCGGCGGTGACGCTGGCGAGCTCCCAACCCAGGTCCAGGGCGGCGGCCTCCGCGACCGAGAGGGCGCTGTCGCGCGGCATGTCCAGGTCGATCGGCTGGATATCCGGGTAGGCCTCGCGCTGCTGGCGGGCGACCGCCTCGCCGGGGTAGTCCACCGCGTTGGGGGCCGCTTCCCGGGCGTCGGCCAGCGCCGCGAAGGCGGGCGGGTCCTCGGTGTCGGTGGTGATGTCGTGGATGGGTGGCGCCTGCTGGGCGCGCTGCCAGTGCACCCAGGGCACGGTCATCATGCCGGCGACGGCGACGATCACCAGGCCGCCGGCCAGGGCGGCGCGCAGGCGTCGGCAGATGGTGGCGATGACCAGCGCGATCAGCCCCACCCCGGCGGCGCCGGCGGCGGCGTAGGCGCCGTAGCGCAGCAGGCCGAAGGCATCGCCCAGCGGGAGCAGCCCGAGGCGGTAGGCGGGCCCTGCGGCGGCCATCAGCAGCGCGGCGAGCACCAGCAGGGCCAGGGCGAGCCAGGCGACATTCACCGGCCAGCGGCCACCGCGTAGGCGGCCTGGACGCAACAGCGACATGAGAACTCCTTAACGCCGGGTTTCGATAGTGTCAGCATAATCGCCGCAGGGACCCGGTGCCGCATGACGACTCGCGCGGACGTGACCAGGACGGAATGGACCACCAGAGACGACAGATGCCAGTACAGACCCCCGACGACCTCCTGGCGGCCGAAGTGCGCCGTCTCCTCGAGACGATGCCCGAGGCCAGGCTGCCGATCACCTACCATCAGGTGGCCGACGCCCTGGGGCTCACGCCCCCACGCACCATCCAGCGCGTCGCCCAGGCGCTGGAAGCCCTGATGCGCGAGGACGCCGACGCCGGGCGGCCCTTCATCGCCGCCCTGGTGGTCAGCCGTCGCGGCGACCTGCCCGGCAGGGGGTTCTTCGACCTGGCCGTGGAGCTCGGCCGCTTCCCCGCCGACCCGGCACGGCAGGCCGAGGCGTATCGGGACGCGTATCGTCGGGCGATGGCGGCACGTGGTTAGGCAGGCGCGATGCCACCACGCACGGCCGCCTCGACCTCAAACGTTCAACCACACGAGGAGGTCATCGAAGCCATTTATAATCGCTGTGGCCTTGCTGAAGTCGTGCTGGAACGTCATGTCGTTTGGTATCGCAATACAAGAGATACCGGCCCCCGTGGCCGCCTTTACCCCATGCTCAGTATCCTCAATGGCGAGGCACTGCGAAGCCGCAAGCCCAAGACGCTTCATGGCCAGCAAGTAGACGTCGGGTGCTGGCTTGCTGGCGTCGACGTCATCACCGGAGACAACAGTAGAGAAGAGGGCATGCAGTGCGTTGTCTCGCAGTGTCGCATCGACACCATTTCGACCAGCGCCCGTAACAACCCCTAGCGCCACGCCTCTCTGGTAGAGATAATGTAGTACCTCTTTGACGCCGGGGCGGAGTGAGAAGGCAGTACTCTTCAGCCGTTGCTGAGTCGCTGTGCTCTTCTCGCTTACCAGTTCTTCATGCGACCCGCTGAGATGAAATCTCTCAACCATGTCCACGGCATTCGCGTCGGTTGGCTTGCCCGCATAACAAGCCTTGTACATCTCCTCGTTTAACCTGATCCCCCGTCGTTCGAGAATCTGTTGCCACATCTGGAAATGTACGGGCTCGGAATCGACAAGTGTTCCGTCATGGTCGAAGAGAATGGCACGAATTGTCATGGTACTTTCCAGAAGTTAGACAGGCTGTTGGCAGTCGTGGACACCTGAGCCACCCTGACAGTCTAAAGTAAAATCGGAATGCACCGCTAACCTGGTTTCCCCGATCGCCCACCGGCCTTGCCCCTGTTGCATTAGTGCACCAAAAAGCCCCGCACAGGACGGGGCAAGGGACCCTGTATAGGGTTACGTGACCGCTCAGCTGGCCGACGGCAGAAACGACAGATCCGGCACCAGAGGGCTTGTCGTAATCGCGAGCGTGGTCACGACAAAGGGAGACGTCATCGCACGCAGCAGCGCCGAATTCACCCGGGGGAGCGGTGGAGTCGAGAATGGTACGAAGGGAACCAGGAAGCGCCTACCTCGGGTCTGGACTCAGAGGAGGCGACGGGATGGTCTCGGCCGAGACGGCCGACAGTCAACGAGAGGTCCCCACCAAGGCAAGTGGATGTACGTCAGCATACACGGATCGGGGGGACCCGTATGCTTCCGTCTCCCTGACGATGCCCTGTGAGGTGCCGGCGTTATTCTACCAGCGCTCTGCCCGACGACATTGTTTGTGAATATGCTGGCGCTGCTGCTGCAGCCGTACCCAGCCGTTATCCCCGAGGCCGGCTTGTTGCAAAGCCTGCTGCAGGGACGAGGAGTCGGCAAGCTCGGCGAGCGTGGCGGCCATGTCCTGGATCTGGCGTTTGACGAAGGGGTAGCTGAAACGGCATTCCCGGGCGAAGGCTCGCCAGTCTCGCGGCAAGAGTTGCATCGAGTTGAACTGCTCACCCACCGAGAAGGCCAGCTCGGGGTTGTAACCGAGCACGATGGTGCCGACCAGGTCGTACGCCGGGGCGATCTGCCATCGACCCTGGGCATCCTGCAGCAGCGAGACGTTCTTGGCATGGCCGTCGCTGTTGCCGACCAGCACATTGAAGAGCTGCCAGCGAAGCAGGTGCTGGATGGAGGCCGCCGAGGGTTTGCAGGCCTCGCGTACCCTTTGCACGCCCTGTCCGAAACGTGGGCCACCGAAGGCCTGGTATTTCTGGGTGCGCGCCAGCCCCATGGCCTGGCACAGGTCTTCCTGATGCAAGCGTTCGATATGGCGTGTGCCGATGCCACGACGATCGTAACGTTCGACGATCAGGTAGGGATGGCGGCTGGCATGCCCCATTGCGGTGGGAGGGCAGGCCAGCCCGGCCAGTCGCGCCAGGGTGTTCAGGTACAGCTCATTGAGGATGACCTGTTCGCGCCCCTCGACGGCGAACTTCAGAATATGCGAGGAAGGTGCGACACCGGAGGGCAGGTAGAGTGCGCCATCCCACACGAGCACGGGGATCTTGTCCTGGGCGCCGGCCAGGGACAGGCGAGGGCGCTTGGCCGGGTCGTCGTCGGCCATCAAGGCATAGCGCTCGCGGAAGGCGGCCCACTGGCCGAGCCGGTCGAGCTCCAGGGCGCGATAGTCGCCCGATGACTGGTCGCGTGACAATGGGGCCTGCCCAGGGGGCAGGATCGTCAGGGCCCCGGCGCAGTCGCCGCCGATGGCGGCCAGCAGAGAGAAGTCGTCGTCGGGAATGCCCAGTCGCTTGATCAGGGCCTCGCGTGCCTGCTCTTCCGGCAGCAGGTTGCCGAACCAACGATGGGCGCGTTGGTCTTCCGGCAGCCAGGTCTTCCGGCTCAATGGCAGGCTATGCGAAATGGCCTGCCCCGTTGCTTGCCAGGCGTCGTCGTACTCGAACCCCATCAGTCGTCCATCGTCACCGCGCCACAGGGTGCCCACGCGCTGTTCGTCGCGCCAGACATGCAGCTCCTGTTGAGGCCTCACGACGGGGTCTCCTCGGTGGGATAGGCGACGAGATCGATACCCAGGGCATCGAGCACCATCATGATGCGTCCGAAGCCGCAGGAGTCGCGGCCATTTTCCAGTTCGCTCAGGAAGCGAATGCTCAGCCCACACAGGCCGGCCAGGGTTTCCAGGGTCAGCCCTTGCTGCTTGCGCGTGCGGCGAATCAGTTGGCCGAGCGCCTTGGCATCGCGGATATTGACCGAGCCGGGCGGTTGCATGGGTATCTGTCTCTCGAGCGGCGTGATGGCATAAGGTCGCATGAGGCCGAATTTTCCTGATAGGGATAATTCTATCAGGGGAATGGGCGAATGCACGCGAAATTTCCCGATAGGGAAAAAGTTGGTAGATAGTAGGCAGGGAGGCAAATATTTTCCCTATCGGGAAAGTAGACTAGGCCCCATGGGACTCCCGCAGCGGATCGAGCAGCGGGCTCAGGCCGTTGTGGTCGATCTCATGCATCAGATGCAAGAGCTGGCCGATCTCGCCGGGCGGGAAGCCCTGGCGGGCAAACCAGTTGAGGTAGGGACCGGGAAGGTCGGCGATCAGCCGGCCTTCGTACTTGCCGTAGGGCATCCGTCGGGTAACCAGCTTTTCCAGATCCTCGGGTTTCACGCATCGCGCTCCTCTGCAGTACGCCGATTATGCCATGCTGCGCTTGTGGCGAAGGGAGACCATCGCCAGTCCCCCCTTGGCGGAACAGGAAGCCAGCCGTGGCCGGTGCAAGCCTACTGACACTGATCGATGATATCGCGACGATCCTCGACGATGTGTCGTTGATGACCAAGGTGGCGGTCAAGAAGACCGCCGGAGTGCTCGGCGACGACCTGGCGCTGAACGCCCAGCAGGTCAGCGGGGTGAAGGCCGACCGCGAACTGCCGGTGGTGTGGGCGGTGGCCAGGGGCTCGCTGCGCAACAAGGCGATCCTGGTGCCGGCGGCGCTGCTGATCAGCGCCATCGCCCCCTGGGCCGTGACGCCGCTGCTGATGCTGGGGGGCGCCTTCCTGTGCTTCGAAGGCGCGGAAAAGCTCTTCCATGCCTTTACCCACGACGAGGCCGAATCGGCGCAGGAGCATGAGCGGCTGGTGCGGACCCTGTCCGATCCGGATGCCGATGTGGTGGCGCTCGAGCAGGACAAGATCAAGGGCGCGGTGCGTACCGACTTCATCCTCTCGGCGGAGATCATCGCCATCACCCTGGGCAGCGTGGCCGGTGCGCCCTTCCCGCAGCAGGTCGCGGTGCTGGTGGGCATCGCCCTGATCATGACCGTTGGCGTCTATGGCCTGGTCGCCGGCATCGTCAAGCTCGACGACCTCGGCCTCTACCTCAGCCAGCGTAGCGCTGCGCCGGTGAAGGCCGTGGGCAGCGCCATCGTGCGGGTGGCGCCCTACCTGATGAAGTCGCTCTCGGTGATCGGCACCGCCGCCATGTTCATGGTCGGTGGCGGCATCCTGGCGCACGGGCTGCCCGCCGTGCATCACGGCGTCGAGGCGCTGGCTCACCTCGCGGCCGACCTGCCCAGCGCCGGCACGATCCTCGGGCCGCTCAGCGAAACGGCACTGAATGCCGTCATTGGCATGGTCGCCGGCGCCGCGGTGCTGGCCGGGGTCAAGGCCTTCGGTATGCTCAGGCGGCGCCGCCAGGCGTGATCGCTTGCTGGCTGACGCACGAACGGTGCCCAGGCAGGCGCGTTTATTGACTCGCACGCGCAGATGCGCTCATCTGGACAACTGAGCGTGCCATCTGATCACCGTTAGGCTTTGTTCGAAAACTGCCTGCGCTCGCCCATACGGCGTTAAAAATCAGCTTAAAATGCTCATTTACACCCACGTAAACTCCGCTTTTTCGCTGATTTTTGCCTTGTCTGGCCATCGCTCGCCGACTTTTCGGACAAAGCCTAGCCGCGGTACGACCCACAACGGAGTGGTAATGAACTACGTACACATCGTCGCGGTACTGGCGGTTCTTCAGTTCTTCCTGTTTGGCATTCTGGTTGGACGCGCCAGGGCAAAGTACGGAATCAAGGCGCCTGCCACTTCCGGCAACGAGCACTTTGAGCGTGCCTTTCGCGTACACATGAATACGCTAGAGCAACTGATCGGCTTTCTTCCCGCCTTGCTCATCGCTGGCCTGTATTGGCCAAACACGATCATCGCCGGCATTGGAGTGGTCTATCTGGTTGGCCGGTTTCTTTATCGGCAGCTGTATATTGCAGATCCTGCAAAACGCGGCCCCGGCTTTCTTCTGACAGTCATCCCTACCTTCACTCTCTTGGCCGCAGCGCTGGTTGGCGCAGCGACCAGGTTCGCGGCCTGACAATTCGTTCGAGCGATGCTGGACTTCCCCCAGAGGACTTGGGATCTTGGGTGAGATCCATTCTCAGGTGGCGGATGCCACATAGCCGAAGCGGCAGGCACCAGCTATCGTGGCGGTCGCGGACAGGAGGTCGAAAATGGCTGAGGTCATGTTGTTCCACCACGCGCAAGGGCTGACCCCTGGCGTCGTCGAGTTTGCCGACCGGCTACGCCGGTCTGGGCACATCGTCCACACGCCCGATCTCTTCGATGGCCACACCTTCGATGATCTCGAGAACGGCATGAGATTCGTCGAGCAACTCGGGTTTGGCGAGGTGATTGAGCGTGGGGAGCGGGCGGCTCACGGGCGAGATCCTCGCTGGCCGTTTCCGCAATAATGTCCAAGCCTGCGGCTGGGGGTTGGGCCTAAGCTATGCCTGAGTGGCGGTCAGGGAGGTGTGGCATGGCGAAACAGTCCAGTCGGTTCGACTACTCCAAGAGCCGGCATATTCCCGAGCTTACGGTCCTCCGGGCGGCGTTGAGCGATTTCAGCTACGACCGTCATGCCCACGAGGAGTACGCCTTCGGCGTCACCCTCGCCGGGCGGCAGGATTTCTTCAGCGGTGGGCAGTTTCACCGCAGCCCACCCGGCAACGTCATCCAGTTCAATCCCGAGCAGGTGCACGACGGCCACCCGGGCGGCGACAGCACGCTGGGGTATGTCATGGTCTACGTGCCTTCCGCCCAGCTCGAGGCACTGTTCGCCGATGCGGCAGGGTGCGAGCGCGCCGGCCGGTTCAGAGGCAGCGAAACCCTGCTGGCGGACCCCGAGCTGCGCCAGGCTATCCTGGAACTGGTGCACCTGATGACCCACCAGCAGGGCACTCGCATCGATCAGGAGCACGCCCTGCATCGAATGGCGACTCGTCTGGTGCAGCGAGCCGGCAAGTTCCAGCCGGGCGGCACGGTGAGCCGGCCCGATGCGCTGCTGCTGCGCGCCAAGGAGTACATTCTCGCGCATCCGGAGGCGGATCTCTCGCTGGACGCTATCAGTCAGGCCGCACACCTCTCGAAATACCACTTCCTGCGCCTGTTCCGTCAGCAGTTCGGCATCACGCCGCACCAGTACGTGCTCAGCTGCCGGGTCAATGCCGCGCGCAGCGCCCTGGAGGCCGGTGTGGTACCCAACGAGGTCGCCTTCCGCTATGGCTTTGCCGATCTCAGCCACTTCAACCGCCGCTTCAAGCGCATCTATGGCATGACGCCGTATCAGTACCAGCGCAGTATCACCGGCCGGCACTGAACCCAGGCCGCTCGGCCACACCTAACGCACTTCCTGTCGGAGAGACTCCCATGGAGATCGTCGCCTATGCCCTGGGCGTCATGTACACGCCTGGGCCCGTGAATCTGCTCGGCCTGAATGCGGGGCTCAACGGCCAGGCCAGAACCTCGCTCGGCTTCTTCCTCGGGGTGGGGCTGGCCATGTTGGTGCTGTTCGTGGTGTTCGGCTGGGCCGGTGCGGCCTGGGTGCGCGGCGATATGCTCGCCGTGGTGGGGGCGTTGGGGTGCGGGTATATCCTCTATCTCGCCATCAAGATCGCCCGGTCGAGCATCGACCTGGGCGCCGTACGGCAAGCGCCGCGTGTACTTCGCCTGCGCGATGGCCTGATCATGCAGCTCTGCAACCCCAAGGGCATGATCGCGACCCTGCCGATCGCGACGATCCAATTCCCCGCCGCCGGCATCCACGGCGTCAGCCTGCTGCTCTGGTCGCTGGGACTGGCCGTTCTGGCGGTCGGGGCGCCGGGTAGTTATGCGCTGATGGGCGCCGTTGCAGGGCGGCGGATCGAGAACCCGAGAATTCTCACGGGGTTCAGCCTCGCGATGTCGGTACTGCTGGCGGGCGTCTCCGTCTCGATCGGTTATGAGCACGTCTGGCTTCCTCTCGCGACCGGCGCAGGCTGATGGATCGTCATCTACCCCATCGGACACTCGACCGACTCGGGCTCACTCCCGTCGCGCCACCAGCAGGCCCACGCCGGCGCTCGCCAACAGGCTCGCGCAGGTGCGGTTGAACAGCCGGCGCATGGCGGAGCGCGAGAACCAGTGGCGCAGGAAGGCGCCGAAACAGGCATAGCCGGCGATGGCCACCCACTCGAGCGCCAGGAACAGGGCGCCCAGGATCAGGAACTGGACGGCGACATTGCCGCCTGGCGCGACGAACTGCGGGAGGAACGCCGTGAAGATCAGGATGGCCTTGGGATTGCCGGCGGCAAGCAGGAACTCCTGCCTGGCGAGGCCCCAGAGACCCAGCGGGCTGGTGGCCATGGCCTCGTCCCCACTCTCGGCGTTCCACAGCTGGAAGGCCAGCCAGAACAGGTAGCCGGCACCGAGCACCTTGATGACCAGGAACAGCTTCTCGGAGGTGTGGAGCACGGTCGCCAGGCCCGAGGCGGCGAGCGTGATCATCACCACGAAGGCCGCCAGACGGCCGATACCGGCCAGGCAGGCCATGCGCACGCCATAGCGCTTGGCGTTGCTCATGGACAGCAGGTTGTTGGGGCCCGGCGCCATGTTCAGGGCGAAGCAGGCCGGCACGAAGAACAGCAGGGTCATCGAGTCCATGTGGGCCACCTGAGTGGAGTGGTTCAGCGTTCGATTCTGCCGCAGTGGCCTCAGGCGGACAATCCAGGCCTGCGCCCCGAGTACCGTTCCCGCTGTCTGGCACCGCTCTGATGGCCCAGAACGTGGCGGTCGCCGCGGAATCCGAGGGGCTCGGCATCTGCTACATCGGCGGCATCCGCAACAACCCCCACGCCATCAGCGACCTGCTGCGCCTGCCGGAGCATGTCTACCCGGTGTTCGGCATGTGCCTCGGCTACCCGGCCGTTGATCCGGACATCAAGCCGCGCCTGGCGGTGGAGGCGATCCTCAAGGAGGATGTCTACACCGAGGACAGCGAGCAGGTGGCGGCCTTCGACGAGGCCATGCACACCTATTACGGCGAGCGCAGAGGCGGCCACAAGGACTCCGACTGGTCGAGGAACCTCACCCCGCTCTTCGACAGCAAGCTGCGCGCCCATATGCGCGACTTCCTGATCGAGCGCAGCTTCGAGATGAAGTGAGGCCACCCTTCGGCCCTCGGCGACGCGGCGCAGAAGCTACTCTGATGAGCGCGAGGGGGACACGACCCAGTGGGGCCAGGACTCGTGGCGGGGCCGGCGGGAATCGTCTTGTGGTGGCGAGGAGGCTGATGAGTGATGCAGTGGCTGTTGATCGGTAGCGGCGGCATCCTGGTAGCGGTTGCCATCGTGGTCCTGGCCGGACGGGCCCGCGACACGACACGGGCAAGGCGGATGGAAGCCGCACTCATCGAGAGCGCATCCCGGCCGGACAACGGGGCGGTCGATGCGGCATCACGCACCGAGCTTCCGGCCCCCGTTGCCCGCTACTTCAGGAACGTGCTGATGGATCAGCGAAGGGCAATCAAGACGGCGAGAATTCGACAGGCGGGGGTTCTGCGAACCAGTACGACAGCAGGCCGATGGTTGCCATTCACGGCAACCCAGCTCGTCGTGCCGCCCGCTGTCGGCTTTCTCTGGGATGCCCGGGTCGAGATGCCGTTGGCGACACACCTGCGTGTGCTTGACAGCTACATCGACGGCAGGGGGGCGGGGCGTGTCAGCCTGCTGTCTGCCGTGTCCGTCGCCTCGGCCGCCGATACCCCGGCGCTGAATTCGGGCGCCTTGCACCGCTATCTGGCCGAGGCCGTCTGGTGCCCCACCGCACTGTTGCCACGGTCCGGCGTCATGTGGAGCCCCATCGATGATCACACGGCAATGGCCACCATGACCGACCGGGGAACGACGGTGTCGTTGCAGTTTCGCTTCAATGATGCCGGCGAGGTGGTCGGGATCTACAGCCCCGGTCGCTTCGGACGATTCGATGGTGAATACCGTCGAGTCCCCTGGGAAGGGCACTTCCGGGACTATCAGGTCCAGGGGGGGATGCGCGTCCCAGGCTATGGTGAAGTAGGCTGGCACGACGGCGGGACCCTGCAGCTGATCTGGAAGGGTCGTATCACGGAGGTGCAGTATGAGCTTGAGCCATGAAGCGGTGGGTGGCACCTCGGGCGTGCCGGACCGGGCCCAGCAATTTCCGACAGAGCCGCAACGTTGCATGACCGCTGGATGGCCTCGGTTTTCAAGGAGTGAGAGGTCGTTAGATCACGGCGGCTCCAATGATCCGCCACTGCCAGAGCTGTAGGTTCACCAGAAGCAGGGCCAGCGCAAACAGGCTGAAATGCAGCCGCCGCCACAGTCCCCAGCCGAAGACGATCCAGGCGGGCCACAGCGCCATCAGCATGAGCAGGGTAACACCCGCCACCAGCCAGCCGGCATAGTGGAGCAGGAACATTCCGGTGTCCGGGTAGTGGTCGACCATGCGGCTCAGGTCGAAGTCCGAGACCCCATGTCCCCCACCGGCCAGTAGGCGCCGAGCAGCAGGCGTCGACAGTCCATCGCGTCACTCTCAGGGCGGGCCGTTCAGGCTGAGCTTACAACACGCCCGGCCACTATGCCGTCCCGGGCGGAGTCTTGCTTGACATGTCACCGGATGGTGACTTATAAAGTCACCTATAGGTGACATGCGAGGTGGTGCCTGTGTGCTCACAGGCGCCGACAGAGACGGACTGAAGCCAGGAGTGAACGATGGCGCGTGACAAGGAGCTGACCAGGCAGAGGCTGATCGAGGCGGTGGGCACGGCGCTCTCCGAGCAGGGCTTCCAGGGGCTCGGGGTGAACGCCGTGGCGCGGGCGGCGGGAGTCGACAAGGTGTTGATCTACCGCTACTTCGGCGGCCTGCCGGAGCTGCTTGAGGCATACGGCGAGAGTCAGGGGTTCTGGCCCAGTCGGGAGGAAGTGCTGGGCCGGGAGGTGGCGGTCGTCAAGGCGCTGCCCAAGGCCGAGCGGGTCGAGGCGGTGCTGCTGGGGCTACTCGACGCGCTGCGGCATCGGCCACAGACCATCGAGGTGCTGGCCTGGGAGGCGGTGCAGCAGAGCCCACTGACGCAGAGGCTGGCCGAGCGGCGCGAGGCCTGGAGCCGCCAGATCCTCGCCGAACTGTTCGACGATGCGGGCCCCGAGGACCGGTCGTTGTTGACTCTGGCCAGTCTGCTGGTGGCGGGCTTCCAGTATCTGTTGATCCGGGCGCGTCGAGGCACCGTGTACGGCGGTATCGCGCTGGATTCCGAGGTGGGTTGGGCCGAGGTGCGCGATGCCATTCGTAGGGCGTGTCATGCCGGCTGAAGCGAACTGACACGAGTGGCGGGAGGAGAGCGAGACGATGAACAGACGACAGTTTCTGGGTGGGGCGGGGGCTGTGACCCTATTGCTGATGGGGGGCGGTGTCTGGCGGGCCATGGATCAAGGTGTGTTCCGGGCAGCACAAGGCGATGCCTACACGCCCTGGCATGACTGGCGGGAGGCCGACGGCACGCCCCTGGCATTGGTCAAGGCGGGGATCCTTGCCGCCAACCCGCACAATACCCAGCCCTGGGCATTCCGGGTCAGCGAGGACCGCATCGCCCTCTATGCGGATCGGAGCCGCAACCTTGGCAGCTTCGATCCCTACCGGCGCGAGATGTATCTGGGGCTGGGCTGTGTGCTTGAGAACTTGCTGCAGGCAGCGGGCCCGAACGGCTATGCGGCGTCGCTCACCGTGGCGTCCGGCGACTTGTCGCTCGAACAGCCGCACGACGGGCTGGTTCAGGTGGCGGAACTGCGGCTCGCGCCGGCACCGGTCACTCGCCACTCGCTCTACGCTGCCATCGAGCGACGCCACACCCATCGTGGCCCTTATCGGGAGACCCGGCTCAGTGCGGCGCAGCGCGATGGCCTGCTGGCTCAGGTCGAAGGGGAGCGGGTCGGCATCCACCTGGTGGACGATCCCCAGGGGCTGGCTCGCCTCGGCGAGGTGGTGGTGCGGGCCACACGCGCGATCATCGACGACCACGTCATGGTCGCCGACAGCGAGCGCTGGTTCCGCCACTCCCGGCGCGAGATCGAGAGACATCGTGATGGCCCGACGCTGGATGCCGCCGGGCTCTCACCGGTGATGACCACGCTGGCCAAGATGCTGCCGCGTCCCGACGCCGAGACCAATCACCGCTACTGGCTCGAGGCGACCGAGAGGGTGCAGGTGGCCACGGCACCGGCCATGGGCCTGATCCTGGTCGACGACCTCTATGACATCGAACAGACCCTGGAAGCCGGGCGTAGCTGGCAGCGCCTGCATCTGTGGGCCACCACCCAGGGGCTGGCCATGCAGCCGCTCAATCAACCGGTGGAGCGGGTCGATCGCGAGGCGGAACTGGGCATTGCGCCGACTGCCCGGCGTGAGCTGGCGGCGCTGCTGCCCGGGGGCCGGCAACGCCCGACCTTCGCCTTCCGGGTGGGGATAGCCGAAACGTCGGTGCGGCCCAGCCCCCGGCGCAGCGTGGCCAGCACCTTGTTCGACGACGAGGGTCACGCGGCCGAGAGGGCAAACGCATGAAAGCCCTGACGCTCAAGGCCCTGGCGCTGTTCGGTGCGCTGATGCTTACGGTGATCCTCGTGGGGGTGGTCGCGGATATTCGCGGCTTCGACGAGACGCGGGGCGGTTACGAGCCGCCCTATACCGGCTTCACCGGGGAGTCCATCGACTGGCACCGGCTCGACCGTGGCCCGAATGGCTTCGTCAAGCGCGGCCATGTGATCGACGTGCTGGTCAACTGCGAGACCGGCATGATCAGCCTCTCGGTGTTTGGCCTCGAGCGGCAGTGGCGCCAAGTGTCGCCACGGGCCCTGGCGGTACATCAACCACGCGAGGCCTGCCAGCAGGCTGGCTATGTAACACGCTTCTGAGGCAGTGCCTACACTTCGGGAGTAGAGTGGCTACGCAGACGAGAGTCGCCTGACCGGCCGGAGGTGGCGATGGGAGGGATGGGCGTCGGGCGCGTGGCGGCGATCCTGATCGGCCTGGTGCTGGTCGTCTCGCTGGTGGTCGTCACGGCCTACTACCAGCGCGATATCCACCAGGCGCGGGAGCGCGTCGCCGTCGGTAGTCAGGTTGTCGAGACGCCCTGCGGGCCGATCGAGTATGCCGTCGCCGGTGAGGGAGTGCCGGTGCTGGTGGTGCACGGTGCCGGCGGAGGCTTCGATCAGGGCCTCGACGCTCTCGAGACCCTGGCCGGGGAGGGCCTGCAGCTCATCGCCATGTCGCGATTCGGCTATCTGCGCACCCCGCTCCCGCCGGATGCCTCCGCCGCCGCCCAGGCGGATGCGCACGCCTGTCTGCTCGATGCGCTGGAGATTCCGCGTGCCGCGATCGTCGGCGCTTCCGCCGGGGCGCCTTCATCGCTGCAGTTTGCGCTACGCCACCCGGAGCGCACCACGGCACTCGTGCTGCTGGTTCCCGCCGCCTATGTGCCTCGGCCCGGCAACGCCCCGCCGCTGGTGACGCCGCGTGGTACCGAGCTCCTGTTCGAGACGGCCCTGCGGTGGGACTTCCTGTTCTGGGTGGCCCCCAAGCTCGCCCGCGACACGGTATTGCGCGCGATCCTCGCCACCCCGCCGGAGGTAGTGGAGGTCGCCAGTACCGACGAACAGGCACGGGTGGCGAGGATGATGGAGCGTATCCTGCCCGTGAGCCCGCGCCGGGCGGGGTTGCTCAACGATGCGGCGGTCATCTCGACGCTGCCGCCCTACGCGCTGGAGCGTATCGACGTCCCGACGCTGATCATCAGCCTGGAGGATGACCTCTTTGGCACCTATGACGCGGCGCGCTACAGCGCGGAACAGATTCCCAACGCCCGCTTCATCGGCTATCCGCGCGGTGGGCATCTGTGGGTCGGGCACCACGCCGAGGTGATGGGCGACATCCGCGCTTTTCTCAGGCAAACAGGGGCGGCAGATGAACTATGAGCAGGCGGTGGAGAGTATCTGGCGGCATGCCGAAGGGGGAGTGACCAATGATGCCGCCCGGCTGAAGGAACTCGTTCGCTACGCCACCCTGGCCCCCTCCGGACACAACACCCAGTGCTGGCGGTTCCGGGTGGCAGACGGGGCCATCGGCATTCTGCCCGATCTCTCGCGGCGCACCCCGGTCGTCGACCCGGACGATCACCACCTCTACGTGTCGCTGGGATGCGCTGCCGAGAACCTGAGTCTGGCAGCCCGGGCGTTCGGCATGACGGGCGAGGTCACGTTCAGGCCCGAGGGGGACGGGGAACTCCTCATCACCCTGGATTCCTGTCGGGCAGAGGCCGCCCCACTCTTCGAGGCCATCCCCGCACGGCAGTGCACGCGCACCGACTACGACGGCTCGTCGCTTGCCGGCGAGGAGCTGCGCCTGCTCGAGGCCGCGGGAACCGGGCGTGGGGTAGCCGTCACCCTGCTGACCGAGCGCGAGGCCCTCGAGAAGGTGCTGGAGTATGTCGTTCAGGGCAACAGCCTGCAGGTCAACAACCCGGCGTTCCGGCACGAACTCGAGGACTGGATTCGCTTCGGTGATCGGGAAGCGGTCGAGGCCGGGGATGGGCTTTCCGCTCGGGTGATGGGCAATCCCCCGACCCCGCGTTGGCTGGGACGCTGGCTGTTTCGCGCCCTGTTTCGTGAAAGAGCCGAGAATGCCAGGGTGGCCCGCCAGATTCGCAGCTCCGCCGGGATCGCCGTGTTCGTGTCGGATGCCGATGACAGGGCGCACTGGGTGGAAGCCGGGCGCTGCTATCAGCGCTTTGCCTTGCAGGCGACGGTGCTCGGCATCCGCAATGCATTCGTGAACCAGCCGGTCGAGGAGGCGGGCGTCCGCCCGGCGTTCGCCAAGGCGTTGGGCCTGAGCGGCGGGCGGCCCGACCTGGTGGTGCGATTCGGGCGGGGGAAGGCGATGCCTCGTTCGCTGCGCCGGCCGATCGAGTCGGTCCTGATCCCGCCAGGCCCGTCATGACGCCGCCTGCGTCGAGGGTCTTCCCGGTACGCTTTCCCCCCACCACCAATCGGAGGCACCATGGAAACGCTGTTGAGTTCACGGACGGAGGTGACGGAGTCCGCACTGGCCGCCATCGCGCACATGCCGACCGCCAGTCTGCCGGTGCTGATGGACGAGGCGTTCGCCCAGCGGCTGACCGATGCCGACGTCATGCGGATCGCGGTGCTGCTGGCGCAGAAGAGCTACGACGAGGGCGGCTGCCCCATCGGCGCGGTGATCATCGACAACGCCACGCGGCGGATTCTCGGCAAGGGGCACAACACCCTGGTGCAGGAGAGTCACCCCTACAATCACGGGGAAACCTCCGCCATTCGCGATGCCGGCCGCCTCGATTTCAGCCGCACCACGCTCTTTACCTCCCTGAGCCCCTGCGACATCTGCGCGACGCTGCTCCACATGCGGGGCTTCGCCCGCGTGGTGGTGGGCGATGTCACCAACGCCTCGGGCAATGAACCCCTGCTGCGCGACAAGGGCATCCAGGTGGATATCCTGGAAGACCCGCGTGGCATCGAGCTGTATGCCCGCTTCCGTGCCGAGCGGCCCGAGCTCGATCGGGAAGACTGGCAAGGCGTGAGGGCCACGCGTGAGCCATGACGGTGGCTCGAGTGGCGTGAAGCCGGCGGGCGATGGGTAGGATAAGGGTTTCGGCGCGAGGATGAAGCGTACCCCACATTACACACGCCCCCAAATCGGGGGCGTGACGGTAACGGTCGCTATCGTGGTCACATCGTGGCTTCATTCATGTAGCCAGGCAGGAAGGTCGCCAGGCCGGGGAAGGCGATCAGCAACAGCGCCATGAACGCCATGATCAGGAACATCGGCGCCGCCGCCTTGGCGATGAAGCCAAGACTGTGGTTGGTCAAGCCCTTCATGACGAAGAGATTGAAGCCGACCGGGGGCGTTATCTGGGCCATCTCCACCATGACCAGAACGAAGATACCGAACCAGAGCAGATCGATGCCGGCCGCGTTGAGCATGGGCGTGACGACGGCCATGGTCAGCACCACCGCCGAGATGCCGTCGAGAAAGCAGCCCAGCACGATGTAGACGAGCATCAGTGCCACCAGCAGCATGAAGGGGGAGAGATCCAGCGACCCCACCCACTCGGCCAGGCCGCGCGGTAGCCCGGTGAAGCCCATGGCCAGCGTCAGGAACGAGGCGCCTGCCAGTATCAGGGCGATCATGCAGGAGGTCTTCGCTGCTCCCATCAGACTTGCCACCAGCGAGGAAAAGGTCAGGCTGCGCTGTATCGCGGCAAGCAACAGGGCGCCGACGACCCCGAGAGCGGCGGCTTCGGTCGCCGTAGCGAGGCCGGAGTACATCGAGCCGATCACGGTAATGATCAACAGCGCGACAGGAATCAGCAGACGCGATTCATAGAGGCGATGCTTCATCGTCATGGCCGGCTCTTTGACGATGTTGGGCTTCTTCAGGATGCCCCAGGCCACGACATACCCCATGAACAGCGCAGCCAATATCAGGCCAGGGAGTATCCCCGCGATAAAGAGCTTGGGGATGGACTGATTGGTAATCACCCCATAGACAATCATGGTCAGCGAAGGGGGAATCATCAGGCCGAGAGTGGAGGCGCCGGCCAGGGTTCCCACGCTCATGAAGTCGGAATAACCGCGTTTCTTGAGCTCCGGCATGGACATCTTGCCCACGGTGGTCAGCGTGGCGGCGGAAGAGCCCGAGACCGCGGCGAACAGGGTGCAGCCGATGACGTTGGTATGCATCAGCCGCCCAGGCAGCCAACTGAGCCAAGGGCTCAACCCGCGGAAGAGGCTTTCCGAAAGCCGCGTGCGGTACAGGATTTCTCCCATCCAGATGAACAGCGGAAGGGCCGTGAGCGTCCAACTCGTCGATGACGTCCACAGCGTGCTGTACATCGAGGCGCCGATCGGGCGGCCAGTGAAGAACGCGATGCACACGATGGCCACCCCGACCAGGGACAGGGCCACCCAGACGCCGGAGCCCAGCAGCAGGAAAAGGATGAGCAGAAGCGCAATGGCCAGTTCGGTGATGTCCATCAGAGACTCCTCACGGGATGGGTTCCGTGGTGGTTGGCGCCTGCGGAACGAAACAGCGCGGCCAGGGTGCGCACGAAATGATCGAGTATCGAGATCGTGAAGGCCGTGGAGCCGAGCGCGAGCAGCGACTGGGGGATCCAGAGCGGCATCGCATCCTGCCCTGATGAGACGTCGCCAAACCGATAGGACCAGTAGGCCGCATCGAAGGCGTGCCACGTGATGAAGCCGGCAATGCCGCCGGCGACCAGCAGGCACCACAGCTCGCCAATGGGACGAAAGCGCCCAAGCCGTTCCACCAGGAGACCGACGCGGATATGTCCGCCTTCGTGAAAGGTATAGGCCGCAGCAAGGAATGTGCTGGCGCCCATCAGATAGCCGGCGTAGTTGGTGGCGCCAGGCAGGGTCGTGCCGCTCCAGCGCAGCACCACCTGGGCGACGATCACGATCAGCATGATGAAAATGCATAGCGCGGCAAGATAGCCGAAGACGCGATAGAGCGTTTCCAGGCATCTGGCTGCACGAGAAGAGTAGGTGTTCATGGGAGCGACCCCTAGTTCAACCAGCCAAGCGGAGTCCCCATTCCTCGGAATGGGGACGTGAATCGTGCCGTCACTGCATGGCACGATATTCCTCTACCAGTTGCTGGCCTTGTGGACCGGCCTTCTCTAGCCACTCCTCCTGCATCGCTTCACCGATACGGTTGAATGCCGCCTGCAGCTCCTCGTTGGGCTGGTTGATCGCAACGCCCTTGTCGCTCAGGCGGTTCTTGAGTTCATCGGTGAGCTCCCTGGCCTGCTCCCCGCCGCGCTGCTCGGCTTCTGCGGCAATGGTCAAAACTTCCTGCCTCGTTTCCTCGTCGAGGGCCTCCCAGCGGTCCTTGTTGACGAAGACGTGGCTGAGTACGAGCCAAGCCTTGGCATCGTAGAAGTGGGGGAGGTAGTTCCACAGCTGGTGGTTGTAGACGGGGTCGCCGGAGGAAATCAGCGATTGCACCATGCCGGTGGCGGCTGCCTGCGAAAGCTCGGCTTCCTCGATCAGGGTCGGCGTCATGCCCATCAGTTCGGCAAAGCGTGCCGTCGCCGTATTATACGCTCGGAACTTGAGCCCTTCCGTATCCTCGGGCGACTCGATCTCGCGGTCGAAGAAGATGCCTTGCGGAGGCCAGGGAATGTGGTAGAGCAGCTGAAGGTTCTGCTCCGCCATCATCTCGTCCAGTGCCGGCTTGGTCACCTCCCATAGCTGTGCGGACTCTTCGAAGGAATCCGCCAGGAAAGGCACGGAGTCGATACCGTAGAGGATGTTCTCGTTCTGGTGAGCGGAAAGGACGTGGACGCCGATCTGTGCCTGGTCGCGCTGAACGGCGCGCTTGATCTGGTCGCCGGGGAACAGCGATCCGCTCGGGTGAACGCGTATGTCCAGCTCGCCATCGGTGGCCTCGCGCACCTGATCGGCGAACCAGCCGACGTTCTCGGTGATGTAGTTGTCCGACGGTTGCGGGGAAGGAAGGTCCCAGACTTCGGCGTGAGCCAGGCCGTTGACTGCCAGGGTCAATGAAGTAATGGCGACGGTCTTGCGCAGTACATGGACCATGCTGTTGGTCTCCTCTTTTCTAATTGTAGGAAGGGTGGTCGGGGCTTTTCTCTTGTCGTTATTGTCCATTTTTCCTCTGGTTCTTGGTCAATGAAGCCGTTGGCTATCCCAGGCTTCGTGTAGGGTCGTGGGCAGGCTGTGCTTGACGATGCGGTGGCTGGGAGTTCGCTCGAAATCATCCACGATGGCGAGATAGCGTGGGCACTGGTAGGAGGCCAGCCGTTCCTTCAGCCACAGGTGAAGCTCATGAAGCTCGATGTCACGATCGGCCTTCGGCTTCAGGAAGAGCTTGATCTCCTGCTCACCGATATCGGCGGCGACACCGATCATCGCGCACTCCTCGATATCGGGGTGCTGCTGGGTGACCGACTCCACTTCCCAGGCCGAGACGTTCTCGCCCCGACAGCGCACGCTATCGGTAATGCGCCCGAGAAAGTAGAGAAAGCCATCCGAATCGAGCCAGCCGCGGTCGCCGGTTTGCAGCATGCCGTTTGCCAGCGTCTTCTCCGTTGCCTCGGCGTTTTGGAAGTAGCCATCGAACAGCACGCCAGGCTGCGTTTCGCGGACCACCACTTGGCCTGGCTCGCCTGTGGGTACCGGGCGGCCGTGGTCATCGTGAATGGCGATGTCCAGCCAGGGAACGGCGCGGCCTACCGACCCTGGCTTTCCTTCGGCATTGAAGGTGGTCAGGCTCGAGGCTTCCGTCATCCCATAGCATTCGCGGATCTCGAAGCCGAAGCGGTCCTGCAGGGTCGACCAGATGTCGCTGGGACACCCACCTCCCCAGGCGATACGCACGTTGTGCGTGGTCTCCAACTCGCTGGGCGGTTGCTTCAGCAGAATCTGCAGGACACCGCCCAGGTAATGGATGTGGGTCGCGCCGCTGGCGTTGACCTGCTCCCAGAAGCGGCTGGCGCTGAAGCGCTCGGTCAGGCTGAGTCGCACGTCGAAGAACAGCGGCAGCAATAGCATCTGGGCGCCGCCGATATGATAGAAGGGCTCCCACTGGAAGAAGACATCGCCCGGCTTGATCGAGCAGAGCAGCTCGACGCTCTTCAGGGCGTAGGCCATCATCGCGTGAGTGACGCGTACTCCCTTTGGCTTGCCCGTGGTGCCGGAGGTGTACATCAAGGCGTATAGCTCCGACATGGCAGGCGCCGGTGCATCCAGCCTCTCCTTGCCTTCCAGATGCTCGGAGATCGTGTCTTCCGCACCTCCCAGCAGTAGCACCTTGCCTTTGAAGGCCGCCCCGCTATCGACAACGACCGGCCACAGGTCGGCATCGGTGAACAGGACCGCGGGGTCGCAATGCTCGAGGATGTACTTCAATCCATTGCCGCGCTGGCGAGCATTGACCGGCACCCAGACGATACCGGCCTTGGCCAGTGCGAACAGGATAGCGATGGCCTCGGGGCCGTTGTGCATCATGACCGCGGCACGCTCGCCGGGGCGAATACCCAACTCCCCGCGAAGGTAGGCGGCGAGCGCCTCGGCCTGACGGTCGAGCTCGCCGAACGTCAGGGGGCGTTGATCGAAGCTCCCGAACAAGCGCTCCGGCTCGCGCGTTGCGATATCGCGCAGTGCGAGAATGAAACTGGGGTCGTTGAGGTTGAATATCATAGTTGTCAGATCTCGATTCAACCATTTCGGCGCTCGAGGAAGAGCTCCATCATGCGTGCCGGTTCGCCCGAGGCGTAGGCCTCGCCCTGGATGCGAACCCCCGCCTCGAGGCAGTCGCGGAAGCCGGGCTCGGTGATCTCCTTGAAGCGCTGACGATCCAGACGCATCGCAACGGGCGGTTTATCGGCGAGCTCTTCACCCAGCGCCAGCGCTTCCGGCAGGACCTGGTCGGCCGCGACCAGCCGGTTGATCAAGCCGAGGGCATGCGACTCGTCGGCATTCATCAGGCGGCCGCTCAGGGTCAGGTCGATGGTGCGAGCGAGCCCCAGGTGTTCGCGCATGATCCAGGGGCCGGTGGTGCTGGCGATACCCGAATTGATTTCGGGCTGCCCCATGCGGACATCGGCATGGGCGATGCGGAAGTCGCACAGCAGGGCCACCTGGAAGGCCGAACCGGCCGCCACTCCGTTGAGCGCGGCAATGATGGGCTTGGGGCTGCTGCGCAGCTTGCCGTAGAGCGTCTCCCACTCTCCCACCCAGCTTTTGGCCCGCTCCGCGTCGAAGGACCGGGTCTCATTGAGGTCCTGGCCGGCACTGAAGGCTCGTTCGCCCGCACCGGTCAGCACGATGGCGCCGAGCGAATCGTCGTTGGTGAACTCCTCGAGTGCGGCGATGAGTTGCTGGCGCATCTCGCTGTGCCAGGCGTTAAGGACTTCGGGGCGATTCAGGGTGATGACGCCTACACGGCCTTGCTTGTTGGTGAGGATGTGTTCGGACATGATTGCCTCTCGGTTGTTTGTGTCTTTGTGATTGCAATGCGATCAGTCATGATCTACATTTAATCAATGTAGTTGAATAGCGAGCGTTGTAAAACCCAAAATCGACACAAGAAGCGACTTTTCTTGCGAAAAGATCCGACTAGGAAGGGGTAAGGCGTTGAGCGAAAAAGAAAAAGTGGACCGCTTGATGGTCAAGAGCGTGGTGAAGGCGTTTCGGATCCTCGAGGTCTTCGATGCCGAGCATCCGGCGATGAGCGTCAAGCAGCTGGCGGAACGCTGCGACATGGACCGCAGTGCGGCGCAGCGCTTCGTGCACACGTTGACGCAGCTAGGCTACCTGCAGCGCAACGAGGAGACGCAGCTGATCGAGCCCAGCGTGCGCACGCTGGATATCGCCGCGCACTACCTCCATGCGCACCCACTGGTCGACAAGGTACGCCCCTACCTGCTGAACCTGAGCAAGGAGACGGAAGGTTCGGTCAGCCTGACGATTCTGGACGGGCAAGACGTGGTGTATCTCTCCCGCTTGCTGAGCCGCAACATGCTGGATACCGACATCACCATCGGCTCGCGCCTTCCGGCATTCTGCACGGCCCCGGGGCTGGCGATGCTGTCTCAGCTGGCAGAGCAAGAGGCTGTGGAGATTCTGGAGCGGACGCAGCGAAAGGCCTACACACCGAGTACCGTGCATGAGGTGCCTGAGATCATGGAGCGCTTGGCCCGATTCAGGCGCCAGGGATATGCGCTGTCGGTAGAGGAGTATTTTCTCTCCGACATCTCGATCGCGGTACCGGTCCTGGATAGGCACAACCGACCGCGAGCGGCTGTCAGCATCTCGATGTCCCGGGTGCGGAGCATGCCCGAGGAACTGGAGCAGAATCTCTCGGATCTGCTGATCGCCACGGCACGCCAATTGTCGAGGCTGTAGCGGCTGCCGAGTCTGCCAACGTCGCGGCACCTATACGCTCGGGCGACTTCCGCATTACTCATGTCGCGGAATATCTGAAGGAGTATCGCACCACGCCGAACAAGGCCCGGGTATTCTGCTCGGAGTGCGGCAGCCCGCTCTATAGCGATCGCGACGATCTTCCCGAGGCCAAGCGGCTGCGGCTGGGTACCCTGGATAGCTGGTGTCGTCCAAGGCGGAGTGGTTCGATCTCACCGATGAGCTGCCCAAGTTTCCCGAGTTTGCGCACTGAATTAGCAGCGCATACGGCTCCAGCGTTGGCCTGACCGAGGCTTGCACCGCAAGGGCGTGATAGCAAGCGCGGTCTCGAGATGAGGTGGTGCCACCGTTAAAGACGCCTCAGGAAATGAGCTGAAGTATGGGCTATCAATGTACAGGCTCAAGAACGGGCGCTTTGAACTCGATTGGTTCAAGTGAACGTAAGGGCAGGCGGTCTCAATGACCAAGTCTCCCCACGAATTTCTCGATGATGGCGGCATGTGCGCCGGATGAAGGCGCCGAGGCCCGTCCCTATGGGGGGCAGCTCCTGAGGGATCGTTTTCAGCCAAGATGTAGTGAACGGCAACACCAGACTGACCCGCCGGCCTCCGGAAGCACCGAGTGAGGAGATTGCCATGCCTGCCATCACCACCGAGCTGCCGATCGGCGTCATCAGTGATACCCACGGGCTGCTGCGCCCCGAGGCGCTCACCCTGCTCGAGGGCTGCGGGCTGATCCTGCACCTGGGCGACGTGGGCAGCCGGGACGAGGACGCCGCCATCCTCGAGCGGCTGGCCGACCTGGCCCCGGTGGCGGCGGTGCGTGGCAATATCGACACCGCGTCCTGGGCCGAGGCGCTGCCGATGACGCGGGACCTCACCGTCAACGGCTGGTGCCTGCACCTGGTGCATAACCTGCAGGAGTTCGATCCCGCCACCTGCTGCGACGCCGTGCTCCATGGTCACTCCCACAAGCCGCGCCACGAATGGCAGGATGGTCGGCTGCTGTTCAACCCCGGCGCGGCCGGCAAGCGCCGCTTCCGCCTGCCCATCACCCTGGGCCGGCTCTGGGCCGACGAGCGCGGCCTGCGCGGCGCCATCCTGCATCTGCCGTTGTGAGCCCCATGCGACCCGCCGGGCGATGGATCACTTGAAACGGGAGCGAGCGGACTTGAAGGACTCGCTCACCGAGTCCCGGGCGCGCTCGACGCCGTCCTTGAGATCCTGCCCGGCATCATCGCTGGCTCTCTGCAGCTCGGCCAGCTTCTGTCTGGCTTCGTTGCGCTGCGACTCGAGCCTGTCGATCTCCTCTGATACTCGATCCGGGCCTCGGCACCCTTGGCACGAGCCTTCAGCTTGTCCAGATCGGCCTGCCACTCGTCCAGTGATCTTACCCAGCAAAAGCGAGACGGCGACCAGGGTCGCCGCCTCGAAGTCAGTGCCGATGGCCCCGCTCTCAACGATCTACTTCCCGTTCCTGCAGGTCGGCAGCGGCGGCATCGGCGTCTTCGCGAGTCTTGTGCACCGACACGATGGCATTCCGATGCAAGTCCACGACCTCCCACTCCTCCGGGTGGGACTTGTCCGGATGCGTGTAGATGGCGCGTACTTCATATCGCTGTTCCATGGCACCCTCCTGACGTTGAATGGGTACCTACCAGTTTAGCGCTACGACCCTGTCAAAGGGCGTGCCAATCGGCAGCGCCTCGCTCGTTCAGTAACCACGACCCCAGCCCGGCGACGGCGAGTCCCAGGGTAGCGAAGAGCATGAAAGGTGGTGACATGGCCTTCGGCCCCGACAGCCGAGCGCTGGCCGCGGCACTGGTGGGCTTCACGGCCGAAACGGGCAGCCTGGCTCGAGCCAACGACTCTCCGAGAAAAGCGGCACGGTTCACAACGCGTAAACAACGGACGCCTATGTGTGCCGTCGTACAGATGGTCAGGATGAAATTACCGATAATGAATACATCTGACCAGAAGGCGAAAGCGCTCCATATCGACCCTTTCACGAGAAAGCGCTGCTCGACAAGGATCACTCTCCCTTCCTGGTCAGAACCATTCCCAATCACAGCTGGCGCACTGGCTAGCCCGCCTGGAAGTCCTCAATCACCTACAGCGTGAAGAAAGCCGCGCTGGCACCGTTGATTTCAGACAACCGTCATCATGCCCGGGCAGTGCTGATTCAGGAGAACCGATATGAAACTTCGCATGCGCCTTTTCAGGAAGCCCGCGGTGATTCTGGCCTCGCTGTCATTGATGAGCCCGGGCGTTGCCCAGGCGACCCTGTCGTCGGCTACCGACTCAGAGATCCTTACGCTCGCTCAAGTTGCTGAATCTACTGATAAAACAGAGGAAGAGCTCCTCGCCGAACAGCAGGCCGAGGCCGACGCCCTGGCCGAGCAGCAGGCCATCGAGCAGGCCGAGGCATACGCCCTGGCCGAGCAGCAGGCCACCGAGCAGGCCGAGGCCGACGCCCTGGCCGAGCAGCAGGCCACCGAGCAGGCCGAGGCCGATGCCCTGGCCGAGCAGCAGGCCACCGAGCAGGCCGAGGCCG
>NZ_PNRE01000022.1:0-8770 GCF_002879645.1 Halomonas heilongjiangensis
GCCTTCGGGCAGGGGCCAGGTGCCGGCCAGCAGGGCGCCGCCCCGGGCGGCCTTGCTGGTGTCCGCCGGGCGCAGCGGCACCGACTCGGCGAGCGCCTCGGCCAGGTCCCACAGGGCCTCCGGCTCACCGGCCTCGAGTTCGAGCTCCAGTTCGCGGATCGCCACCGTGCGGCCGGCGGCACGGATCTCGCCCAGGTCGAGGGCCAGTTCGATGCGCGCCTCGCCGAACTCGAGTCGCCAGGCTGCACGGCGGAAGTCGGTGGCAAAGCGTGGCACCAGCCGGGCCAGCAGGGCGTCGCCGTGGCCGGCCATGGGCGGCAGGGCGGCGAGCCCGGCGAGATCGAGCCCCGGCCCCGGCACTTCCCACTCCCACTCGCCGCGGCGCGAGAGCCCGCCACCGCCCTGGCCTCGGGTCTTGAGGGTCTGCAGCAGCCGGCCATCGGCCCGGCGCAGGCGCAGCGCCATGCGGGCGGTTTCCAGGGCCCCCTCGGGGGTGTCGAAGTAGGTGTTGCCGAGGGTAGTGAGCCGCGGCACCAGGCCGTCGAGCAGCGGGTGGCCGCGCAGTGCCGCCGGGCCTTCCGGGCCCAGGGCCAGCTTGAGTTCGATCTCGTGGCTCATGGTCTCGCCGCCTCGGTTGCGTTAACTTCAGGTGATATTTTCATGACGGGAGCGGAGGCGGTCACTATACTGTCGCCGCCAATTCTTCAGCGCACATGGATACCCATGGTCACACCCAATCCGTTCTCCGCGATGTTCGGCCGCTCGCCATTCCAGCCGCTGCTGGCCCACATCGTCAAGGCCAATGAATGCGCGGATCAGTTGCTGCCGTTCTTCGAAGCCGCCCTCGTCGGTGACTGGGAGGCCGCTGCCGCACACCGCGAGACCGTCACCCGGCTCGAACACGAGGCCGACGAGCTCAAGACCGAACTGCGCCTCAACCTTCCCAACACCATGTTCCTGCCGGTATCCCGCACCGACATCCTCGACCTGATCAGCGTCCAGGACAAGATCGCCAACAAGGTGCGCGACATCACCGGCATCATGCTCGGCCGCCGCATGCAGGTGCCGGAGCCCCTCGCCCAGCCGATGCGCGACTACATGCAGACCGCCGTGGCCTGCGTGGCCCAGGCGCGCCATGCCCTGGAGGAGCTCAAGGACCTGCTCGAGTCAGGCTTCGGTCGCAACGTCTCCGACGTGATGCAGAAGCTGATCCGCGAGCTGCACCTGCTCGAGCAGCAGGCCGATAGCCAGCAGGTGGCCATTCGCCGCCAACTGTTCGAGCTCGAGAGCCAGCTGCCCCCGGTGGACGTGATCTTCCTCTACAAGATCATCGACTGGGTCGGCGAACTCTCCGACCGGGCCGAACGCGTCGGCAGCCGCCTGCAGATCCTCACGGCTCGCTAGGATGCGATTCGTCGCGGCACCGCATGCCAGGGTGCTCGGCGCTTCCGCCATCACGCCAATCCGCTACCCCCTGACAGCCACATAGGACGACTTCCCCTATGTCGATCATCGTGCAGCACGGCGAAATCTTCATCATCCTGGCCTGTGTCTTCGGCTTCTTCATGGCCTGGGGCGTGGGCGCCAACGACGTCGCCAACGCCATGGGCACCTCGGTGGGGTCCCGGGCCATCACCATCAAGCAGGCGATCCTCATCGCCGTGATCTTCGAGTTCCTCGGTGCCTGGCTGGCGGGCGGCGAGGTCACCGCGACCATCCGCGGCGGCATCATCGACCCGGGGCTGCTCGCCCAGGATCCGCAGTTCCTGGTCTACGGCATGCTCTCGGCCCTGCTGGCGGCGGCGATCTGGTTGCTGATCGCCTCGGCCAAGGGCTGGCCGGTTTCCACCACCCACTCCATCGTCGGTGCCATCGTCGGCTTCGGCGCCGTGGGCCTGGGCATGGAAGCCGTGGCCTGGGGCAAGGTCGGCCAGATCGCCTCCAGTTGGGTGGTCTCGCCGCTGCTGGCCGGTACCATCGCCTATCTGCTGTTCAAGTCGGTGCAGCACCTGATCTTCGAGGCCCCCGACCCCTTCGCCTCGGCCAAGCGCTACGTACCGGCCTACGTCTTCCTGGTCGGCTTCATCGTCGCCATGGTCACCCTCACCAAGGGCCTCAAGCACGTCGGGCTCGACCTGAGCTTCGGCCAGAGCCTGCTGCTGTCGATCCTGATCGGCCTGGTGATCGTGGGCATCGGCGTGCTGATGGAGCGTCGGGTGGTCTACGAGCGCCGCGCCGGAGATCACTTCGGCTACGGCAACGTCGAGCGCGTGTTCGGCGTGCTGATGATCTTCACCGCCTGTGCCATGGCCTTCGCCCACGGCTCCAACGACGTGGCCAATGCCGTGGGGCCGCTGGCCGCGGTGATCAGCGTGGTGCGCAGCAACGGCGTGATCGACGCCGCGGCCCTGGTGCCCTGGTGGGTGCTGGTGCTCGGTGGCGGCGGCATCGTCGCCGGCCTGGTCACCTACGGTCACAAGGTGATCGCCACCGTGGGCACCGGCATCACCGAGCTGACCCCGAGCCGTGGCTTCGCCGCCACCCTGGCCGCCGCCACCACCGTGGTGCTCGCCTCGGGGACCGGCCTGCCGATCTCCACCACCCACACCCTGGTGGGGGCGGTGCTCGGCGTGGGCCTGGCCCGCGGCATGGCGGCGCTGAACATGCGCGTGATCGGCACCATCGTCATGTCGTGGCTGATCACCCTGCCGGCCGGCGCCGGCCTGGCCATCGTGTTCTTCTTCACCTTCAAGGGTATCTTCGGCTAGCGGCCGGACGGCCTCGAGCCGACAAGACGGCGGCACCACCGCGGCGGTGGTGCCGCCGTTTTGTCGGCTCTGATATAGTCGAGACTCGCATCGTCTTTCTCTCATCTGCTGCCGGAGTGCGGCCTTGGATACTCGCTTCCCCTTCGTCGACTGGTTCCGCAATTCCTCGCCCTACATCAACGCTCACCGGGGCCGAACCTTCGTCATCCTGATCGAGGGCGAGGCCATGGCGCGCGGGCGAAGCGAGCAGCTGATCCAGGACCTGGCGCTGCTGCATACCCTGGGCGTGCGGCTGGTGGTGGTATTCGGCATCCGCCCCCAGGTCGAGCTGGCCCTCAAGGCGGCCGGCATCGCGCCCAAGCACCACCAGGGGCGCTGGGTCGCCGACCCGGCGATCATGGCGTGCGTCGAGCGCACCGCCGCCGAGCAGCGCCTGTGGCTGGAGGCGCGGCTCTCGCTGGGGCTGCCCAATACCCCGCTGCACGGGGTCGAGCTGACCGCGGTCTCGGGCAACCTGGTGATGGCCAAGCCGCTGGGGGTGCGCGAGGGCATCGATTTCCACCACAGCGGCGAGGTGCGGCGGGTGAGGGCCGCGGCGATCGAGGGGCTGTTGGAGAAGCGCTCACTGGTGGTGCTGCCGCCGCTGGGCTTCTCGAGCACCGGCGAGGTGTTCGATCTCGACGCCTCCGAGGTGGCCCAGCACGCCGCCATGGCGCTCGGTGCCGACAAGCTGATCCTGCTCGGCGAGGCCAGCGGCCTGTACGACCACAGCGGCCAGCTGCAGCGCCAGCTGACCCCCGCCGATGCCGAACCGCTGCTGCGCCAGGCCGACCCGGGCAGCGAGCTGGCCCGCCACCTGGGCGCGGCCTGTGCCGCCGCCCGCCATGGCGTGGCCCGCACCCACCTGATCTCCTGGCACGACCACAACGCCCTGCTCGGCGAGCTGTTCACCCGCGACGGGGTGGGCACCATGATCACCCAGCACCGCTACGAGCAGCTGCGCCCGGCGGAACTCGGCGACATCGGCGGCCTGCTCGAGCTGCTCGAGCCGCTCGAGCACCGCGGCATGCTGGTGCCGCGCTCCCGCGAGCGGCTGGAGCACGAGATCGACGACTACCTGGTGATCGAGCGCGACGGCATGGTCATCGGCTGTGCGGCCCTGCACACCTTCAGCGACGCCGAGATGGCCGAGCTGGCCTGCGTGGCGGTGCACGACGACTACCGCGGCGGGGCCCGGGGCGAACTGCTGCTGGCCGAGATCGAGCGCCGTGCGCGGCGCCTCGGGCTCACGGCGCTGTTCGCGCTGACCACCCATACCACGCACTGGTTCTTCGAGCACGGCTTCCGCCTGGCCGACATCGACGCCCTGCCGCCGCTCAAGCGCGACACCTACAACCACGCCCGCAAGTCCAAGATCCTGGTCAAGCCGCTCGCCTGAGCGGCGCCCCGTCTTCCCCCCGCGATCCAGGCGGGGCGAAGCGCTGTCGCCTGACAGCGTCGTGGCTCGAAAGGATGTCGCCATCGGGGTACGCTTCAAGATGCTGATTCAGCAGTTATTTTTTCATTGCTCCAGATTGGCGTCGCCATGTGGAGACGAAAAACCGCCGAGAATCCGCCATGCGGTGTGAAACCCTCCCCCGGCAGGCGGTATGCCAACTCCATCATCGAAATAACGTGTTGAAATTAATGGGGATGCCGATTTTATGGCACGACATTGGCAATGGTATGGGTGAGCAACGGAAGCGGTTCATTACGGCTCGAGCCGCTTTCGATCGCCAAGGGAGTCCGGTCAAACACTGCCCTGTGCGTCCGGCCCCGGAAGCGATCAGCGTCTGCTCCAAGCGATGTGTGACTTTAGGTTGCGATGAGACGGGTACCGCCGGAAGGCACGGAAGTGTACCAGAAGGGCAAGGACGCCCAGGCAAGGATGCCTCATCCCCCCTCCGGGGGATCGAATCGCGCAGCATCGCCTTCGGCCAGGCCGAGGCGGTGGTGCCAGTAACGAAGCAGGGCGGTGCGCCACGCGGTGGTTCGCCCCCACATGTGAAGACGGGCCCCTGGTAATCAACGGTCTTCACATGGCTTCGGGGCCTTTGGCCCATGGAGAGCGGGCCGACCGACCTGACCAGGCAGTCGAGTGGCGCGTTTTCCAGACCCTTCAGTTCCCTGCGTACTTGGGCCGGCTCTGCCGGCCCTTTTTTTGGCTCTTTTTGGGCGGTCATGGCGGGCAGTGGAACGCTGTCCAGCGGAACTCTGGTATTCTTCGGGCGTATACGATGGCAATGTCACTCATCATTCTGCAAAGAGCTCTGGTCATGACCACCCGAGTCTCGCGTCGCTGGCGCCCTCGCTCCCTGTTGCAGCTCGTTCTGCTGGCTTTTCTCGTCGTCATGTTGCCCCTGGCCGTGCTGATGCTCCAGGCCGGGCCGGCCCTGTCGGAACTGTCTCGACTGGCCGATGTCAGCGCCCGTCAGGCGGTGGAGGAGACCCGTCGGGCGCGCTCGCTCAGCGCCCTGGCCCTGGAGATGGAGCGTGGCGCTCGCCAGTACGCGGTGGTCGAGCAGGAGAGCCTGCTGGAGATCTACGCCGAGCGCATCGAGGAGTACCGCGAAATGCTGGCCCAGCAGCGACAGCTGCTGCCCGATGACCCCGACGTGGCGGCGCTCGAGGCGCAGTTGGTGGAACTCGCCCGGTTGCCCGAGTTGCCCCTGGAGGAGTTCGAGGAGCGGCTCATCGACTTCATCCCCTTCGCCCAGCATACCGAGGCGGTGCGACGCGCCACCAACCGCCAGATCGACATCCGCATCGATGCGATCCGCGAGCGTGCCGAGGCCGTGCAGACCCAGCTGTGGCTTCAGACCGCCGCGCTGGTTTCGGCCAGCCTGGTGTTGATGCTGCTGTTCACCTGGCTGATCATCCGCCCGGTGCGACAGCTCGAGCGTCGGGTGCTGAGCATCGGCAGCGGCGGCCAGTCCCATGCGGTGCGGCCCATCCAGGGCCCGGCCGAGCTGGTTCAACTCGACGAGCGGCTCGACTGGCTCTCGTCGCGCCTCGAGGAGCTCGAGGCCGAGAAGCAGCAGTTCCTGCGCCACATGTCCCACGAACTCAAGACCCCGCTGGCCAGTGTGCGCGAAGGCTCGGCGCTGCTCGCCGACGGGGTGGCCGGCGAGCTTTCTCCGCACCAGCGCGAGATTCTCGAGCTGATCGACGCCAGCGGCGGCGAGCTGCAGCGGTTGATCGAGCAGCTGCTCGACTACAACCTGCTGCAGCACAACCGCCAGATGCAGACCGAGCGGCTCGATGTCGCCACCGTGGCCAAGGAGGTGCTGGCCAAGCACCGCCTGGCGCTGGACAACAAGGGCATGCGGGTCGACTGTTTCGACGGTCCGCTCGAGTGGCAGGCCGATCGCGCCGCTACCACCAGCATCCTCGACAACCTGATCTCCAACGCCATCGCCTATGGCGAAGATGCCGGTGAACTGGTGGTCCGTGCCCGCCGCTGCCACGATCGCCTGACGATCGAGGTGGCCAACAGCGGGGCGCCGATCGCCGACGAGGACCGGCCACGGCTGTTCGAGGCCTTCTACCAGGGCCGCGCCCGCCGCAAGGGCCCCCTCAAGGGCTCCGGCATCGGCCTCTCGGTGGCCGCCGATTGCGCCAGGCTGCAGCACGGCAGCCTGGAACTGGTGGACGACCCGTACTACGCGGTCTGCTTCCGCCTGACCTTGCCACGTGTCCTCGTGGCAGGGCAGCTCGCTCATGACCATCTGGCGCTCGTCGGAGAAACGAGCACCCACGCAAGGAACCGATGACGATGATTTTCCGCCCTCTGCTGGCCTGCCTGGCGGTGACCTGGTTGGCCGGTTGTGAATTGCTACCCGAACAGCCACGCTCGACGGCACAGTCGGCGGCCGAGCCGTCGGTCAAGGCCTGTCATGCCGTGATTCCCGATTTCGACGACGAGGCCTGCCTGTTGCCCGACTGGGTCGCCTTCGGGCTGGCCTCCCAGCGTGGCGAGCGCGGTTGGCGCGAGGTCATGCTGGGTCGCCTGGAGGGCGAGACCAAGGAGCAACGCCTGGCCCGGGCCGTGGTGCTGGCCTGGGGCAACGAGAGCCAGTGGGACCGTGCCGCCGAGCTCCTCAAGGCCGACCTGCACACCGCGCCCTCGGCCCTGCAGCCGTTGCTGCGTTACTGGCTCAACGAGGTGGAGGGGCGTCGCGCCATGGCCGGTCGCGTCGCGAGTACCCGCGGGGAGCTGGCCGCCATGGAGGAAGAGAACGAGGCCCTGGCCGAGAAGCTGGAGGCGCTCACCGCCATCGAACAGAACATCAACCTGCGACAGCAGACCGACGACGACTGACAGGGGGATGAGACGTGAAGCACGCCACACGCATATCAGGTAACAGGGCGCCCGCGGCGCGGATGCCCGGCTCTCGCGAGCTCAGCGCCCATATCCTGCTGGTCGACGACGACGTCAGCCTGCTCAAGCTGCTGGGCATGCGCCTGGAGAGCCGCGGCTACCGGGTGACCACCGCCGAGAGCGGCCGTCAGGCGCTCAAGGTGCTCGAGACCGACCGTCCCGAGCTGGTGCTCACCGACCTGCGCATGGACGAGATGGACGGCCTGGCGCTGTTCCAGGAGATCCAGCGCCAGGCCCCGGGGCTGCCGGTGATCCTGCTCACCGCCCATGGTTCGATTCCCGACGCCGTCAGCGCCACCCGCCAGGGGGTCTTCAGCTTCCTCACCAAGCCGGTCGACCGCGACGAGCTGTTCGCCGCCATCGACGAGGCGCTGGCCCAGACCAGCGGCCCCACCGCCGAGGGCGACGAGTCGTGGCGTGCGGCGATCATCACCCGCAGCCCCGACATGGAGCGCATCCTCGAGCAGGCGCGCATGGTGGCGGCCTCCGACGTGAGCGTGCTGATCACCGGCGCTTCCGGCTCGGGCAAGGAACTGCTCGCCAATGCCATCCACAAGGCCAGCTCGCGGGCCGGCAAGCCGTTCGTGGCGATCAACTGCGGCGCGCTGCCGGAACAGCTGCTCGAGAGCGAGCTTTTCGGTCACGCCAAGGGCGCCTTCACCGGCGCGGTCAGCGAGCACCGCGGCCTGTTCCAGGCCGCCGATGGCGGCACCCTGTTCCTCGACGAGATCGGCGACATGCCGCTGACGCTGCAGGTCAAGCTGCTGCGTGCCCTGCAGGAGCGCCAGATCCGGCAGTTGGGCTCGACCGCCTCGACCCCCATCGACGTGCGCATCATCTCGGCCACCCACCGCGACCTCGACCGCGCCATGCACGAGGGCGAGTTCCGCGAGGACCTCTACTACCGCCTCAACGTGGTCAACCTCAAGCTGCCGGCGCTCAAGGAGCGGGCCGAGGACGTGCCGCTGCTGGCCAAGCACCTGGTGACCCAGGCCGCCGAGCGCCACAAGCCCTTCGTCAAGGGCTTCTCGCCGGAAGCGCTCAACCTGCTCGCCTCCAGCGGCTGGCCCGGCAACGTGCGCCAGTTGGTCAACGTGGTCGAGCAGTGCGTGGCCCTGACCAGCTCGGCGATGATCCCCGAGGCGCTGGTGGCCCAGGCGCTCGCCGCCGAGGACAACGCCCTGCCGACCTTCAACGACGCCCGCGCCGGCTTCGAGCGCAGCTACCTGATCAAGGTGCTGAAGATCACCGAGGGCAACGTCACCCAGGCGGCGCGCATCGCCGGGCGCAACCGCACCGACTTCTACAAGCTGCTGGCCCGCCACGACCTCGAGCCCGGCGTCTTCAAGCCGGCCGCCCGCCACGGCGAGGAGTGAGGCACACTCGGAGATCCTGCTGAGCAATCAGCTCGTTGAGGGCAGTCTGGCAGTGGGTTAACAGCGCTGTGAGGCCCTGGGGGGGCAGACCCTGGGGAATCCCCACAGGCCTTACTGAAAAAATCAGTATGCTGAGGGTGTTCTGGCGGTGGGCTGCCAGCGCTGAGAGGCCCTAGGGGGTCAGACCCCGGCGGTGTCGAATCCGC
>NZ_PNRE01000022.1:8820-16099 GCF_002879645.1 Halomonas heilongjiangensis
CGTGGAGCGGCTGTTCCAGGTCGGCCTGACCTTCTTCTGAGGGCTGCCGCGGCGAGATCCCGCGCGGGGCCGGGCAGTAGTGCCGGTCGTGTGGCCATGAACATGGAAGCAATTTCCGTAAATATGGCTCGATGAGCTATCATGACGCTCTCGATTCATTATCTGGAGCCCTCCATGAGCTTTTACGTCTATCTCTCCGGCGAGATCCACACCGACTGGCGCGACGAGATCCGTCGTGGCACCGAGGCCGCCGGCCTGGACATCGTCTTCACTTCGGCGGTGACCGACCACGACGCCAGCGACGCCGCCGGCGACCACCTGGGTGAGGAGAGCCAGCCCTTCTGGCGCGACCACAAGTCGTCCAAGGTCAACGCCATCCGCACCAAGACGCTGATCGAGCAGAGCGACCTGGTGGTGGTGCGCTTCGGCGACAAGTACAAGCAGTGGAACGCGGCCTTCGACGCCGGCTACTGCGCGGCCCTGGGCAAGCCCTACGTCACCCTGCACGGCGAGGAGATCATCCATCCGCTCAAGGAAGTCGACGCCGCGGCCATGGCCTGGGCCACCACCACCGACCAGGTGGTCGAGATCCTGCGCTACGTCACCCGGGCCTGATCGTTTCGGTCGCCGCGGCAGCGTTCCCGTGATCGGCGACCGGCTCGCGTTTGGGAAGGCCGCCGCGCTACTCTGCCAACGTTGACGGGCCCTGTGGGATCCCCATGATTCTTACTGAAAAACAGCATGTTAAGGGTATTATGGCGGTGGGCTGCCAGCGCTGGGAGGCCCTAGGGGGTCAGACCCCGGCGGTGTCGAATCCGCTCGCCACGTGCACGATGACAAGCCTGGCAACTCGGCTGGGGTCTGACCCCATAGGGGCGGGCCTCGGCGCCTTTATTCGGCGAACGTGCCGACAACGTCGAGAAACCCCGGGGATCACCTTAGGGCGAGGCGTATAGGGGAAAGGGAGTTCACAGTGGATGGGTTGACCTGGATTACCTATGTCGGCGTGATCACCGCCTTGATCGTCTTTCCTGGCCCGGTGGCGCTGCTGTGTACGAGCCATGGCCTCAAGTTCGGCCGTCACCGGGCAACCGCCACGGTGCTGGGGGGCGCTCTGGCCTCGCTGGTCTTGATGCTGGTCTCGGCGCTGGGGCTGGGCGCCATCCTGGCGGCCTCGGAGACGGCCTTCTCCCTCCTGAAGGTGGTGGGTGGCGGCTACCTGATCTTTCTCGGCATACAGGCCTGGCGGGCCGGGCCGCAGCCGCCTTCCCCCGAGCTGGACGGTGCGGTGCCGGATCCGCTGGCGCCGAAAGCATCCATTGGCAGGCTGTTTCGCCATGGTTTCATGGTGGGGGTCAGCAACCCCAAGGATCTGCTGTTCTTCGCGGCGCTGTTTCCCAATTTCATCGCCGTCGGGGAGCCTCAGCTGATGCAGTTCGCCATCCTGGCGCTGACCTGGCTGGTGATCGATACGACCCTGATGTCGATCTATGCGGCCATGGGCTCGGGCCTGGGCCGCTGGTTCAATCGTCCCGGTCGGGTCAAGGCGTTCAATCGGGCCACCGGCGGTCTCTTCATGGTGGCCGGGGGCTCGCTGGTGGCCTCCGGGCATTAGGCTTCATACCCGATACCATGCCGATGGCCGCCGGTCGGTGCGGCACCTGATGGACCAGGCAGCGTACAGGTTTCATGGAAATTGCTCGTTACACCTATTGCAGGAGGCATCGTGGTACTCATCTACGGAATCAGGGAACACCTCAACCTAAATAGGTGCC
Source organism: Halomonas heilongjiangensis (assembly GCF_002879645.1). Taxonomy (GTDB): domain Bacteria; phylum Pseudomonadota; class Gammaproteobacteria; order Pseudomonadales; family Halomonadaceae; genus Halomonas; species Halomonas heilongjiangensis. The sequence goes on from NZ_PNRE01000022.1 coordinate 10,596, forward strand.
CTGGGGTTGCCGGGCGCCCGTTGTGAAGAGTGGATGACCAGTAGGAGTTGGACCTTGAAGATTCTCCTGGACCTCGATGGCACGCTCACGGATCCGAAGGAAGGGATCATCGGCTGCATCCGTCATGCCTTGAGTGCTCTCGGGCACGCCGTGCCGGATGATCTGGCGCTGGAGCGGTATATCGGCCCGCCATTGCAGGCGTCTTTCGCCGAGATGCTTCCCGACAGGGCGGATGTGCCCAGGGCACTTCACGCCTATCGGGAGCGGTTTTCCGAAATCGGCATGTTCGAGAATGCCGTTTATCCGGGTATCCCAGTGGCGCTGGAAGCGCTTCAACAGCGCGGGGCCCAACTGTATGTGGTGACGTCCAAGCCCTGGGTGTTCGCCAGACAGATCATCGATCACTTCAACCTGGGAACCTACTTCACCGACATCTACGGTAGTGAGCTGGATGGCACTCGGTCCGACAAGGCATCACTCATTGCCCATGTCTTGCGTGAGTCTCACCTCCGCCCCGAGACGGCAATCATGGTGGGCGACAGGAGTCACGATGCCATCGGGGCGCGTCGTAATGGCGTGGTCGCCGTCGGTGTCCTGTGGGGATATGGCTCCGAGGCTGAGCTGAGAGGTGCGGGGGTCAGCCGTGTCCTCGAATGTCCCGGTGAGCTAGGGTGCTTGCTATCCGATCAGGATGGATGACGCCTCCCCGGTCGTGGCCAGCAAGGGAGTGCCCTGGAGCCTCCGGCAAGCGCCATCGCCGAGACGCGGGCAGCGGGGCTGCGCCATGGCGGTGTGATCTTGCCCGGTGATCGTGGACAACCGGGTCATGCGCGTTTCCTGGCCTCTCGTGCCTCTCCGTGAACGATCCGATGGGTGACGCCTCCAGACGCATCTGCCTTCTATCTCATTCCCTTTTTTCGTCTTGTTCTGGTCTCTGCCAGGTTGATGAGTGGGTGTATCTGCCTTAAAGGATTCCTTTTTGGAATAATTGGCGGATTTTTTTTCGTTTGCAGCATCTCGGGTGGCTCTGTTCTGATGCACGACACCATGTTCATCAGGTAAGGGGATGAGTCGCCCAATGGATCTTCATCATGTCAGTGCATCGCTCGGTATCCTGCATCCTCTGTGCATCGCGCGAGGGCGCAACGCCGAGGTGTGGGACGAGGAAGGCAACCGTTACATCGACTTCATCGGTGGTATCGGGGTGCTGAATCTGGGGCATGGTCATCCGACCGTGGTCGAGGCGGTGCAGGCCCAGGTCGAGACGCTGATGCACTCCGCCTTCAATGCCTTGCCCCACCGAGGCTATCTCGAGGTGGCACGGGAGCTGGACGCCTTCGTGCCCGTTGCCTATCCGCTTTCCTGCATGCTGACGAATAGTGGGGCCGAGGCGACGGAAAACGCCTTGAAGGTCGCCCGGGGAGCGACTGGGCGTCAGGCGGTGATTGCCTTCGATGACGCTTTCCACGGGCGCACCCTGGCGGCCCTGAACCTGAACGGCAAGGTCAAGCCCTACAAGAGTGGCCTGGGGACGCTGCCGGGCCCGGTCTATCATCTGCCATTCCCCAGCCCCGATAGCGGGGTCACGAGCGACCAGGCGATGGACGCCCTGACCCGGCTGTTCGAGGTCGAGGTGCCTGCCGATGAGGTGGCCTGCGTGATCGTCGAGCCGGTGCAGGGGGAGGGCGGTTTTCGGCCGCTCTGCCCCCGTTTTGCCCAACGCCTGCGTGCGCTGTGCGATGCCCATGGCATCGTGTTGATCTTCGATGAGATTCAGTCCGGCTTCGGGCGCACGGGGGCGCGTTTCGCGTTTCCCCGCCTGGGCGTGGAGCCGGACCTGCTGCTGATGGGCAAGAGCATGGCCGCGGGGCTGCCATTGGCGGCGGTGGCGGGCAAGGCGGCGCTGATGGACTGCCTGCCCGGGGGCGGCCTCGGCGGCACCTATTCCGGTAATGCCGTGGCCTGTGCGGCCGCGCGTGCCGTCATGGCGGTGATGACCGAGACGCAGCTCGGCCGGTGGGGCTCGCGACAGGAGGTCGCCATCGTGGCGGCCTACCAGCGCTGGCAGGCGAGTGGCCGCTTCCCGATGCTGGGGGCGATGACCGGTATTGGCGCCATGCGCGGCATCGTCTTCGAGGATACCGAGTCGGCCAGCGGTGCCGAGCATCTGGCGGCGCTGCTGACGGCGGCACGGGAGGCGGGCGTGCTGCTGATGCCCAGCGGTCGGCGGCGCAATGTGCTGCGTTTGCTGGCGCCCTTGACGACCGAGCCGGAGGTGCTCGATGAGGGGCTGGCCAGGATCGAGCAGGCGCTGGAGACGCTGCAGCCATGAGCGCCCGGCCGGCGCCTCTCGGCGCCGTCATGGTGTCACCCGCTGCAGGCCCCGATGGGGGCGCTGCGGCACGTTCAACCCAAGCCCTCTATCATGGAATCGCGAGAACCTGATGATGTCCCAGACCGTTTATCTTTCCCCGGATGAGATCCGCCAGCGCTTCTCCCGGGCCATGTCGGCCATGTACCAGGCCGAAGTCCCCCAGTACGCGACCCTGCTGGCGCTCGTTGACGAGGTCAACCGGGAGACGCTGGCCGCCGATCCCGCCCTGGCAGCACGCCTTGCCGAGCAGCATGAGCTCGATCGCCTGGATGTCGAGCGCCATGGCGCCATCCGCGTGGGCAGCGCCGCGGAGCTGGCCATGCTGCGTCGGTTGTTCGCCGTGATGGGCATGCACCCAGTGGGCTATTACGACCTCTCAGAGGCGGGCGTTCCGGTGCACTCCACCGCCTTTCGTCCCATCGACGACGCGGCGTTGGCGCGTAACCCCTTTCGCATCTTCACCTCGCTGTTGCGCCTCGAGCTGATCGAGAACGCGTCGCTGCGTCGGCGTGCCGAGGCCATACTGGCCAGCCGGGATATCTTCACCCCCGGCGTGCGCGAGCTGATCGAACGGTGCGAGGCCCAGGGCGGGCTGAGCGAGGAACAGGCCGAGCGTTTCGTGGCCGAGGCGCTGGAGACCTTCCGCTGGCATCGTGATGCCACGGTGGACCTGGACACCTATACGGCGCTGCAAGACGAGCATCGCCTGATCGCCGATGTGGTCTGCTTCCGTGGCCCCCATATCAACCACCTGACCCCGCGCACCCTGGACATCGATGTGGTGCAGCGGCGCATGCCGGGGGTCGGCATGAATTCCAAGGCGGTGATCGAGGGGCCCCCTCGCCGTGACTGCCCGATCCTGCTGCGCCAGACCAGCTTCAGGGCGCTGGAGGAGCCGATTCGCTTCGCCGGCGAGCGGCAGGGCACCCATACCGCGCGCTTCGGCGAGATCGAACAGCGTGGCATGGCACTGACCGCCAGGGGGCGTGAGCTCTACGACCGCCTGCTCAACGACGCGCGACGCCGCAGCGTGGGGCTCGACAACGAGGCTCACCAGCATGCACTCGCCGAGGTCTTCGTCGATTTCCCCGATGACGAGGAGATGCTGCGCCGCGAGGGACTGGCCTTCTTTGACTACCGGTTGACCGAGGCGGGCGAGGCGGCCGGCCCGGTGGATACTCGGGACCTGGAGGCGCTGATCGCCCGTGGCCTGGTGACGGCCCGGCCGATCACCTACGAGGATTTCCTGCCGGTGAGCGCGGCGGGGATCTTCCAGTCGAACCTCGGGGGCGGCCAGAACGAGGCCTATGCCGGCAACGCCAACCGCGATGCCTTCGAAGCGGCGCTCGGTGCTCCGGTCACCGATGAACTGATGCTCTACGCCGAGCGCGAGACCGCCTCCCGGGAGCGGGTGCTGGCGGCCCTGGCCGGCTGATGGAGCGATGGCGAGGCCCACACACCGGGCGCCTGCGGCGCCAATCGCCGGCTAAAGCCAGCTCCCACGGGGGCTGGTGTGGTACGAGCCTGCTTTAGTAGCGGTCCGACGTATCGGCGATAGGCCTCAACCACGAAGCCCAGCGGCCTGGCCGCTGGGCTTCGGTCTTCGTGGCCCCGCCATGGGGCGGGGCGGAGATCAGCTCGATGGCCGCGGGCTGGCGATGGGCGCTTCGCTGGCGGCCGGGCCGGCGGCCCCCAGGTCGGTGGCAATGGCCTCGCCCTGCTCCTGCCAGAGTTGCCGTTCCTCCTCGCTGGCCCGGGGCGAGAACAGGCCGGTCTGCGCATAGACCAGGCCGATCACCGGGGACAGCCAGCAGGCGAAGGCCAGCGGGATGTACAGCAGGTTCTCGACATTGCCGTCGGCGATGCCGAGCGCCAGGGCGCTGATCACGAAGGCCCCGCCGGCGTTCCACGGAATCAGCGGCGAGATGAGGGTCCCGCCTTCCTCGATGGCGCGGGACAGGTTGAGGGTCGAATAGCCCATGCCGCGGTAGGTGGGGGCGTACATGCGGCCGGGCAGGGCGATGGAGAGGTAGGGGTCGCCGGCGACCAGGTTGGTGGACACCGAGGTCAGCACCGCCGAGGTCTGCAGCCCGGCGAAGCTACGCACCTTGGTCATGATCGCGCGGATGATCGCCTCCAGGCAGCCGGTCTTCTCCAGTGCGCCGCCGAAGCCCAGCGCGATGAGCACCAGCGAGATGGTCCACATCATCGACTGGATGCCGCCGCGGTTGAGCAGGCTGTCGATGGCGGCGACGCCGGTGTCGATGGAATAGCCGCTGTTGGCATAGGTCAGCACATCGTGCACGCCGACCCCCTGCACGAGCATGGCGGTGACCGCCCCGGCCAGGGCGCCGGCGAACAGCGACGGGATGGGTGGCATGCGCTTGACCGCGAGCGCGATCACCAGCACCGCCGGCAGCAGCAGCCAGGCCGAGATGGTGAAGTTCGCCTGCAGCGCGGCGGTGATGGCATCGATCCGCTCGAAGGAGGCGTTATCGTCGTCGATCAGGGTGAAGCCCGCCACCAGGTAGATGACGAAGGCGATCAGCATCGCCGGGATCGTCGTCGGCATCATGTTCTTGATATGCGAGAAGACGTCCGTGCCGGTGACCGCCGGAGCGAGGTTCGTGGTGTCGGAGAGCGGCGAGATCTTGTCGCCGAAGAAGGCGCCCGACACCACCGCGCCGGCGGTCCAGTACATCGGGATATCGAAGCCCGCGCCGATGCCCATCAGCGCCAGGCCCACCGTGCCGACCGTGCCCCAGGAGGTGCCCAGCGCCAGCGAGACGACCGAGCAGAGCAGCATGGCCGCCGCCAGGAAGATGGCCGGCGAGAGGATCGTCAGGCCGTAGTAGATCAGGGTCGGCACGGTGCCGCTGGCGATCCACACGCCGATGATCATGCCGACGCAGATCAACACCGAGACGGAGGGCAGGGACACGTGGATGACGTGAAAGATGCCCTCTTCGATCTGTTTCCAGCGGAAACCGAGTTTGACGCCGACCAGGGCCGTGATCGCCAGGCCGATGGCCAGGGGAATGTGGGGAGTGAAGTCGCCGAAATAGAACAGTTGTACCGCCAGTACCAGCAACGTCAGGACGACGGGCGTGAGCGCCAGCAACAGGCCTGG
>NZ_PNRE01000045.1:0-13813 GCF_002879645.1 Halomonas heilongjiangensis
TGCTGGAGCTGGCCCATGTGGCCCAGGCCGCGGGGATCGGCCTCTACGGCGGCACCCTGCTGGAGGGCACCATCGGCACCGCTGCCTCGTTGCACGCCTGGGCGACCCTGCCCGAGCTGGCCTGGGGCACCGAGATGTTCGGCCCACTGCTGCTCGAGGACGACATCGTCGAGACGCCGCTGCGCTACCACGACTTCGGCGTCGAGCTACCGACCGGCCCGGGGCTCGGCATCACCCTCGACGAAGACAAGCTGGCCCACTACGCCCGTATATAAGAGCCGCGCAAGTAAGGGCCCGCGCCCGGCAGGGGGATGTCCCTCTGGCTACCATTTGCTGAAACATCGGCCGATGTAGGCAACCTGGCAACCTGCAGGGACAGACCCCAAGCGGGTGAATCATCGCTACTTTGACTCAACACAGAAGGAGAGTGCGAATGCTTTTCCAAGTGGAAATGACCGTCAAGCTGCCCCCGGAGATGCCGGCGGAGCAGGCCGCCGAGATCAAGGCGAAGGAGAAGGCCTACTCCCAGGAGCTGCAGCGCAGCGGCAAGTGGCGTCACCTGTGGCGGGTGGCGGGGAGCTACGCCAACGTCAGCATCTTCGACGTGGAGGACAACGCCGAGCTGCAGGAGATCGTCTCTAACCTGCCGCTGTTCCCGTATATGGAGATCGCGGTCAAGCCGCTGTGCCGGCATCCCTCGTCGATCCGCGACGACGACAGCTGATCTCACCCAGGCGACCAATGCCCAGTATGACGATGCCCGCCTATTGGCGGGCTTCGTCATGTGGGGTGGTGTGTCGGTGGTCGGGCTACAGCATCCTCCGCTTCCTGAGCCGATAGTCCAGCGCCGCGCGGCTCAGTCCCAGGCGTCGCGCGGCCGCCGAGACGTTGCTTCCCGCCTCGCGATAGGCCTGCTCCAGCAGGGCCTCCTCCAGGGCATCGAGCGAGATGCCGTCGTCCAGGATCGACTGGCACAGCGAGGCGAGGGTGGCGGTCGACGACTCGCCGCCGGCGTCCTCGGCCGCCGTGGTGAGCCGGCCGCCGGCGCCGAGCACCTGGCCGCGGGCGGGGAGGGGGTGCTGGCCGAACAGCGCCTGCTCGCCGATGGCGTGGCGATCGCCGGTGAGGATCACGCCGCGCTCGATGGTATTCTGCAGCTCGCGGATGTTGCCCGGCCAGTCGTGGCGGCTCATGGCCGCCTGGGCCTGGTCGGTGAAGCCCAGGGTCTTGAGGCGATAGTGCTGTTCGCAGCGGGCCAGGAAGTGGTCGGCGAGCAGGGGGATGTCGTCGCGGCGCTCGCGCAGCGGCGGGATCAGCACCGGATAGGCGTTGAGCCGGTAGAAGAGGTCGGCGCGGAAGCGGCCGTCCTGGACGCGCTCGGCCAGGTCGCCATGGGTGGCGGCGACGATGCGCACGTCGACGTGGTAGCTGGCCTGGCCGCCGACCCGCTCGATCTGCTTCTCCTGCAGCACGCGCAGCAGGGCGGCCTGGGCGCGTGGGGAGAGCTCGGCGAGCTCGTCGAGGAAGAGGGTGCCGCCGTGGGCGCGCTCGAAGCGTCCGGCCCGGGACTGGACGGCACCGGTGTAGGCGCCCTTCTCGACGCCGAACAGCTCCGATTCGATCAGCTCGGGGGGGATGGCGGCGCAGTTGACCGCCACGAAGGGGCCCGAGGCGCGCTCGCTTTTCTGGTGGACGCGGTGGGCGAGAATCTCCTTGCCGGTACCGGTCTCGCCGAGCAGCAGGATGGGCACCTCGGAGCGAGCGGCGCGATCGATCAGGTCCAGCGCCCCCAGGAAGGCTGGCGACTGGCCGATGGGGCGATGGCGCTCTTCGCCCTGGTGGCGGGCGATGTCGTCCTCCAGGTAGGCGATGCGCGACTGCAGCTCGTAGAGTTCGTCGATCAACGGGTCTTCGCGGAACAGCTCTGCGAAGGCGGTGTGATCCTCCCACTCCTGGGCCGGTTTGCCGACGATGCGGCAGCGCGCGTCACCGCAGCCGCGGCACTCCACTTCACGATACTGGATCTCCTGGCCGAGGAACTGGCTCGAGTAGGCGCAGGCATAGCCGAGTTGCAGCCAGCACACCGGCTCCTTGAGCGGGCCGAAGGTGTTCTGGCTGATGATCACCTCGTAGGAGTCCTGCCACTCGAATTCGCCGTAGAAGTGGCCGCTCTCGGTGTCGATCTCCAGTGCGATGGGTACCACCTTGACCAGGCCGCGCAGGGCGTGGAGCTGGGGGCCGGTGAGGAAGCCGTCCGCCACCGACATGTCCTGGCCGCGCACCGCCCTGGCCAGCTCGGCATCCTGGATGCCCGCATGGTAGCCCAGGCGCATGAAGAAGCTGCGGGCGCGCTGCAGGCCCATGGTATTGACGATCTCCTTGCGGAAGGTGGCCATGGTCTGCACCTGCAGCAACAGCATGCGCTGCTCGCCGAGCCAGATCTGTCCCTCCGCGGGCAGGAAGCGCAGCTTGTCGAGGATGTCCTGGCTATCGGGATAGCGCGGGGTCGTCAGGGGCGTGGGCATGGCGTCTCTCGTGAGTCGGGCGGTAGCGGGCTTTTATGCATTATTCTTTAGTCTAGTGTTGCCCGCCGGCTCCGCTGCCGGTGGAGGCAACAGCATAAAACCCCCTCGCTTTTCCCACCAGCATGGCGCCTTTCCCTGGCCGGCTTTTCGTGGATTTCATGATTTTGTGACGCCGCGTTGCAGCATTTCACCATTTCCTTGATCCCCGTCACCCTCCGGGCGGGAAAAAGCCGCGCCGATCATGACGCAGGTAATTGTTTTTCAATGATCCGTGCCCTGTCGTCAGGACTTGGCACGGCCCTTGTACTCCCTGGGTGACGCATCACCCGGAGGTGCTCGATGTCCCAGTCATCCATTCCCCAGACCCTCAAGCGCTTCGTGCGCGTCAGGGAGAGAAGCGAGCGTTTCGTCGAGTTCGATTTCGCGATCGAGAACCCGGAACTCTTCGTGGAGCTGATCCTGCCACCGCTGGCCTTCGAGGAATTCTGCTCACGAAACGACGTGACCTTCATGACCGAGGCGCAGGCCAGAGCGGTCGACATCCAGATGGAAAAGTGGCGCTACAGCGTCAGTCAATGATCGAGCGGGTGTCGACGACACCCGGACAACAACAAGCGAGGAGAGACCATGAGCGTCGAGATCAAGACGACGGAGATCACACCGATTCGCCAGACCTATGGCCATACCAGGCGTCGCTTCGGCGACAAGCCGGCGACCCGCTACCAGGAGGCCAGCTTCGACATCCAGCCGACCAGCAACTTCCACTATCGGCCGATGTTCGACGAGCAGCATGAGCTCTACGACCCCGGCTATACCGCCCTGAAAATGGAGGACTGGTACGCCTTCAGCGACCCCCGCCAGTTCTACTATGGCGCCTGGGTCGGCGCCCGCGCCAAGCTCCAGGAGAGCACCGAGACCAGCTTCGCCTTCTTCGAGAAGCGCAACCTGGGCGCCCGGCTGGACGAGGCCGCGCGGCGTCTGGTGGTCCAGTGCCTGCTGCCGCTTCGCCACGTCGAGATGGGCGCCAACATGAACAATGTCGGCATCGCCGGCAATGCCTACGGCACCACCCTCAGCCAGGCCCACATGTTCCATGGCATGGACCGCCTGGCCGTCGCCCAGTACCTGACCCGTATAGGCCTGCTGATCGACGAGTCGCCCGGTGTCCTGCTGGCCGAAGCCAAGAACCTGTGGATGGAGGATCCCGCCTGGCAGGGCGTGCGCCGCTATGTGGAAGACACCCTGGTGGTGGAGGACTGGGCCGAGCTCTCCCTGGCCCAGAACCTGATCTTCGACGGCCTGCTCTACCCCTTCCTGCTGGAGACCCTGGACGAGCGCCTGCTGGAAATCGGCGGTGGCGATATCGCCATGCTCACCGATTTCATGGGCGACTGGTTCAAGGATGGCAGCCGCTTCATCGATGCCCTGTTCAAGACCCTGGCCGGCGAGAGCGAGGCCAACCGGGCGCAGCTGACCCGCTGGGTCGCCCACTGGCGAAGCCGTGCCCTCGAGGCGCTGACCCCGGTGGCCATCGACGCCGATATCGAGCTCGACGCCGCCCTGGGGGTGCTGGACAAGCGCCTCGCCAAACTCGGCCTGCTCGAGACCCACTGAGCCTTCCCCTGATTACGGAGTTAGCCCCATGTCACGCGTCTTTATCGCCCTGCAGGACAACGAGAACGCCCGCTTTATCGTCGAGGCCATCGGCGAGGACAACCCCGGCGCCGAGGTCAAGCATAGCCCGGCCATGATCCGCGTCGAGGCCGACGACCGCCTGACCATCCGCCGCGAGACGGTGGAGGAGAAGCTGGGCCGCGACTGGGATACCCAGGAGCTCCAGGTGGACATGATCAGCATCGGCGGCAACGTCGACGAGGATGACGACAGCTTCACCCTCTACTGGAACACCTGAGTCCCCGACGACGCCATCACACGCCAGCCAACAATAATGGCGCAGGAGAGTTAGCCATGAATGCCAAGACCAGCAAGCGACTCAACATGAAAGAGCGCTACCGGATCATGACCCGGGACCTGGGCTGGGAGCCCAGCTATCAGCGCTACGAGGATATCTTCCCCCAGGAGGGCTTCGAGGGCATCAAGATCACCGACTGGGACCAGTGGGAAGACCCCTTCCGCCTGACCATGGACAACTACTGGAAATTCCAGGCGGAGAAGGAGCGCAAGCTCTACGCGATCTTCGATGCGGTGTCCCAGAACAACGGCCAGATGAAGATCTCCGACCCGCGCTACCTGAACGCGGTCAAGCTGTTTATCACCGCCGTCACGCCGCTCGAGTACAACGCCTACAAGGGCTACGCCCGGGTCGGTCGCCAGTTCGGCGGGGTCGGGGCACGCATCGCCTGCCAGATGCAGTCCATCGACGAGCTGCGCCACACCCAGACCCAGATCCACGCCATGAGCCACTACAACAAGTATTTCGGTGGCATGCATGACTTCCCGCACATGTTCGATCGGGTCTGGTACCTGTCGGTGCCCAAGTCGTTCTTCGAGGACGCCTCCACCGCCGGGCCCTTCGAGTTCCTGACCGCGATCTCCTTCTCCTTCGAGTACGTGCTGACCAACCTGCTGTTCCTGCCCTTCATGTCCGGGGCCGCCTACAACGGCGACATGAACACCGTGACCTTCGGCTTCTCGGCCCAGTCCGACGAGGCGCGGCACATGACCCTCGGGCTCGAGATCATCAAGTTCATCCTCGAGCAGCACGAGGACAACGTGCCGATCATCCAGCAGTGGCTCGACAAGTGGCTGTGGCGCGGTTACCGGCTGCTCTCCATCGTCGGCATGATGATGGACTACATGCTGCCCAACAAGGTGATGTCCTGGGCCGAGGCCTGGACGATGTACTACGAGGAGGCCGGCGGCGCCCTGTTCAAGGAGCTGGAGCGTTACGGCATCCGCCCGCCCAAGTACGCCGACCAGACCGTGATCGGCAAGGATCACGTCAGCCACCAGGCCTGGTTCATCTTCTACCAGTACGGCCATGCCACCGCCTTCAACACCTGGGTGCCCACCGCCAAGGAGATGGACTGGCTCTCCGAGAAGTACCCGGACACCTTCGACCGCCTCTACCGGCCGCGCTTCGAGCTGTTGGCCGAGAAGGCCGCCCGCGGCGAGCGCTTCTACAACAACACCCTGCCGCAACTCTGCCAGGTCTGCCAGATTCCGTTGGCGATCACCGAGCCGGACGATGACACCCTGCTCAGCCACCGCGACACCGTCCACGACGGCGAGCGCTACCACTTCTGCTCCGAGGGTTGCCGCGACATCTTCCACCACGAGCCGGAGAAGTACGTCCAGGCCTGGCTGCCGGTGCACCAGATCCTGCAGGGCAACTGCGGCGGCGCCGACATGGAGAAGGTGATCGGCGACTACTACCGCATCGAAATGGGCGAAGACAACCTGGACTTCGAGGGCTCCGCCGAACAGCGCCGCTGGGCGGCGTGGAAACAGGCCGTCTGAGGAGGAGAGACCATGAGCGTAAACGCCAACTATCCGAACTACCGGGGCCCGGTGCGCGACCGCGTCGAGAACTTCCACGGCAACCAACTGGTGTACGTGATGTGGGAGCGCCACCTGCTGTTCTGCGCCCCCCTGACCTTCCTCGCCGACCCGGCGATGCCCTTCGAGGCCTTCCTCGCGGAGGTGCTCACGCCGGCGCTGGCGCCGCATCCCGAGAGCGAGGTGCTGGATTTCGCCGAGGCCCAGTGGCGCCTCGACGGCGAGGCCTTCACCCCGCGCGGCGACGCCTCGCTGGCCGACAACGGCATCGACCACAAGTCACAGCTGCGCCTGATCACGCCGCGGCTGTCGGACCTGGCCGACGCGGCCATCTGAGGGGAGGGCAGCCTCATGAGCTATCAAGTGACCATCGAACCCACCGGCGAAATCGTCGAGGTGGAGGAGGGGCAGACCCTGCTGGACGCGGCCCTGCGTCAGGGCGTCTGGCTGCCCTTCGCCTGCGGCCATGGCACCTGCGGCACCTGCAAGGTGCAGGTGCTGGAAGGCGAGGCCGAGGTGGGCGACGCCTCGCCCTTCGCCCTGCTCGATATGGAGCGCGACGAGGGCTACCGCCTGGCCTGCTGCTGTCACCCGGAGAGTGACCTGGTGATCGAGGCGGACGTCGACGAGGATCCCGACTTCGCCGGCCATCCGGTGCAGGACTGGAGTGCCACCGTCAGCGCCATCACCGAGCTGACCCCGACCATCCGCGAGATCCGCCTGCGCCTCGACGGAGAAGGCATGGCCTTCCAGGCCGGTCAGTACATCAACCTCCGGGTGCCCGGCGTGGAGGGCACCCGCGCCTTCTCCATCGCATCAAAGCCGGCCGAGTCCGGCGAGCTGGCCCTGCATATCCGCAAGGTCGAGGGCGGGGCGGCCACCACCTGGCTCCATGAGCAACTCGAGGAGGGGCAGCGCCTGGCGCTGAGCGGCCCTTACGGCCAGTTCTTCGTGCGCAAGTCCGACCCCAAGGACGTGATCTTTATCGCCGGGGGCTCCGGGCTCTCCAGTCCCGAGTCGATGATCCTCGACCTGCTGGCCGACCCCGAGGATACCCGGCGCATCACCCTCTTCCAGGGGGCGCGTAACCTCGCCGAGCTCTACCACCGGGAGCGCTTCGAGCGACTCGCCGCCGAGCACGAGCGCTTCACCTATATGCCGGCGCTCAACGCGCCCCTGGACGACGACGCCTGGGATGGCTTCGTGGGCTTCGTGCACGACGCCGCCATCGCCCACTTCGAGGGCCGCTTCAGTGAGCACAAGGCCTACCTGTGCGGGCCGCCGCCGATGATCGATGCGGCCATCACCGCCCTGATGCAGGGGCGACTGTTCGAGCGCGACATCCATATGGAGCGCTTCCTGACCGCCGCCGACGGCGCCGAGGGCGGGCAGCGCTCGGCCCTCTTCAAGCGGATCTAACCCGCCACCCGACTCACAAGAACCACAAGGAGCAAGACGCCATGACCGTGAAGATTTTCGACACTCCCCAGGTGCAGGACTTCCTGAAGACCGTTGCCGGCCTCGACCAGGTCGGCGGCAGCGAGCGTGCCAAGCAGATCGTCCATCGCCTGCTCTCCGATCTCTACCGGCTGATCGACGATTTCGACGTCACCCCGGAGGAGTTCTGGTCGGCGGTGAGCCTGATGAACGAACTCGGCAAGGAGACCCAGTTCGGCCTGCTGTCGCCGGGGCTCGGCTTCGACCACTACCTGGACATGCGCCTGGACGCCGCCGATGCCGAGGCCCAGCGTACCGGCGGTACCCCGCGCACCATCGAGGGGCCCCTCTATGTGGCCGGCGCCCCCGAGGCCGAGGGCCATGCCCGTATGGACGACGGCAGCGACACCGCCAGCGAGGTGATGTGGCTGACCGGCCAGGTGCGTGACACCCAGGGCAACCCCATCCCCGGAGCCCAGGTGGAGATCTGGCACGCCGATGCCAAGGGCGGCTACTCCTTCTTCGACCCGACCCAGAGCGAGTACCACCTGCGCCGCACCATCCTCGCCGATGCCGACGGCCGCTACAGCGCCCGCAGCATCATCCCCTCGGGCTACGGCGTGCCCAAGGGCAGCCCCACCGACCAGGTGCTCGCCGCCCTGGGCCGGCACGGCCAGCGTCCGGCGCATATCCACTTCTTCATCTCGGCGCCGGGCCATCGCCACCTGACCACCCAGATCAACCTGGGCGGCGACCCCTACACCTGGGATGACTTCGCCTTCGCCACCCGCGAGGAGCTGGTGGTGAACGGCCGGCGCATCGAAGACCCCGCAGAGGCGGACCGGCGCGGCCTGGAAGGCCCCTTCACCGAGGTGGTGTTCGACGTCGAGCTGGTCGCGACCGACGCGCCCGAGCTGCAGATCCGTCATGCCCGCCCGCGGGCCCTGGAGGACGCCGCCGACTGACCATCACCGGGGCCGCTGTCGAGAGCGTCGGCGGCCCCGATGCCTGCCCCGGCAGACGATCCATAACGACAACAAGGAATTCCCCTATGCGATACATCAATCGGCTGGCCGCGGCGCTGACCCTGGGCGGCTGCGCCTTCTCTTCCTCCACCTGGGCCGCCAATGGCCATTACGTTCCCGGCGTCGAGGGCCTCGATGGCCCGGTGGTGCCGCCGCCCGGGCTCTACTACCGTGGTTATCTGGTCCACTACGATATCGACAGCCTGCGCGATGGTCGGGGCGACGCCCTGCCCGGCGACAATGGCGGCGAGGTCACGGCTCTGGTCAATCGCTTCGTATGGATGACCGGCAAGACATTCCTCGGTGCCGACTATGGCCTGGAGGCCATCATACCCATCCAGGATGTTTCGCTGCGCTTCGACGGGGTCGGTGTCAGGGACGGCGATAGCGGTGTCGGCGATATCTTCCTGAGCCCCGTGGTGCTGGGCTGGCATGGTGAGCGCTGGGATGCCGTCGCCGCCGCCGGCTACTGGTTCGATACCGGCGACTTCTCCGCCGACCGGCCGGCGTCCATCGGCAAGGGTTTCGGCTCCACCATGCTGACCCTGGGCGGCAGCTGGCACTTCGATGCCGAGCGACGCTGGACGCTCTCGGCCCTGTCGCGCTACGAGATCCACGGCAAGCAGGACGGGACCGGCATCACCCCCGGCGATAGCCTGGTGGTGGAGTGGGGGATCGGTCATCGACTGGCCAGTGGCCTGACCCTGGGGCTGGTCGGCTACGACGCCTGGCAGCTCGGGGCGGATGATGGCGTGGCGCCTGGGGTGCCCAACGACAAGGCCGAGCAGCACGCCATCGGCGTCGAGGCGGGCTATTTCTGGCCGGCGCTGGGTGTGGGGCTCAACGGTGCCTACTACCACGAGTATGACAATCGCGCCCGGCCTCAGGGCGACCTGCTGCGCCTGACCCTGACCAAGGCCTTCTAGGACTCCCGCCAGGACGCCGCCGCACCCCAGCGTGGCGGCGCCCCGTCAGGTCCCCGTGGTCTCCCCGACCAGCCCGATCAGGTTGCGCAGCGCCGGTGAGTCGTTGTCCGGACGCCAGGCGAACCAGAGCGGCATCTCGCAGCCGTCAAGCTCCGGCAGACGCAGGAAGCGGGGGTGGCAGCTGCTGGCGGCGGGCAGGATGGCGATGCCCAGGCCCGCGGCCACCATGCTGAGGATGGCGATGTTGTCGGCGCCGTACTGCACCACCCGGGGGTGGAAGTCGAGGCGCTGCGGAAGCCCCAGACGAAGTCGGCGTCGGCGAGCTCGGCGAGGGTCGTCGGCGGGGACGGCGAGATCAGTAACGACGGCGACGGCTCAGGTCGATGTCGTCCCGGTCGGTGGCCGCCCCGGCGGCGGCGCCCAGGCCCCCGCCGATCACCGCTCCCCGGGTGATGCTGCCGCCGGTCATGGCCGCGGCGCCGCCGCCGATGGCCGCTCCCACGCCGGCACCGCTCAGCGCGCGTTCTCCGGTGGTGGTGCCGCAGCCGGTGAGTCCCAGGGCCAGCAAGCCGGCCAGCAGACCGATAGACAGCATTCGCATATGGCTTCCGTTCATCGAGGGGTCCCTGTTCGAGGTTGACCCCCGGAGCATAACCGGCCCGCACGGAAGTTGCAAAACAGTGTTTTTTATCCCTGTCCGCTGTCCCGCCTGCGGGGTGCCAGGTCTCAGGGGCGCTTACCCCAGTTCCCGTCGCTGGCACTGACCGGCGATCGTGGTGACTCACGAGGACCACTGTGCCGACAGTCAAGCTCCGGCGGGGATTGCCCCACGCGGCAAAGTCGGTCAATGTCGTTCCATGACCGCTGGATATCCTGCCAGAACATCGCAACACGTGCGTGACGCCTATGCCCGATCGAGATGGTGCCGAGTTTTCGGCGTGGAACCCCGGCCTGGAGGCCGACCTGCCCAGGCGCTATCACGCCCTGGAAACCATCCATCGAACGGCCAACGTCTATTCCCGCCTCTCCGACATGCCTGAACTGAAAGCCCTCACCGGGCTCGAGGAGGAGGAGTTGGTGGCGTTCCGGGCGGAGCGCTTGCTGCTGCACGAGCTGATCGTGCAGGTGACGGCCGATGTCGTGGTGTCCGAGGGCGACGAGGAGGAAGTGCTGGGGCGGCACTTTCGCCGCATCACGCTCAAGATCCTGACCGACTACCTGACTCCCCATCTGCCGGCGTTCCAGCAGGCGTATGATCAACTGTACGAGTCGATACACGTCAGGGTGAGCGACATCCTCGCCGCGGCCTTCGCCCCCGAGCCGGTGGCGACCGAGCCCGAGCCCGTCTCCTTCCTGGCCAGGTGGTTTGGCAGACGCCCGGCCCCGCGACAGCAGCCGGATCGTCGCTCCCTCCAGGAACGGCATCATGACGCGATCCAGGGCATCAAGCAGCAGGGGTTGGCCGCCCGGGACGAACGGGAACAGACCATCTACAAGAGTGCGTATCGTGTCCTGAATTCGCTCGCCGGCGTCCAGGGCCATATCGGGGTGGACCGAGAGGTGTTGGCGAGGTTGATCACCCGGCATGCCTGTAACGACTTCGGCAGCCGCCTGCTCGGTCGCCTGGTGGCGCCCCATGTCGAACGGGCCATGCAGCAGGAGGGTTACGGCCGGATCCCCTGCGCCAGCGAGCCGATCCTGATCAGCCTCAAGGGGGCCTCGGCGGCGGGCAAGAGCTCCCTGCGGCACCTCCTGAGAAACACCCTGCAGGACCTGGGTATCCAGCCGGAGCAGTACGGGACCATCACCCCCGACATCTGGCGCCGCCTGCTGCTCGACTATGACGCCCTGGGCGAGGCCTACAAGTATGCCGGCCGCCTGACGGGCAAGGAGGTCAAGCTGATCGATGCCAAGCTGGACCGCTACATCCGCGACAAGGCACAGCGGGACCGCACCATTCCGCACCTGCTGATCGACCGGTTTCGTTTCGACAGCTTCTCCTCGGAAAGGGTGGCGCGGCTCCTGGATGACACCTATGCGAAACATGTCTCCACCATGTACATCTATTTCGTCATCACCCCGCCGGAGGCCACGGTGGAGCGGGGCTGGCAGCGGGGGCTGGAGCGGGGACGCTACAAGGCGGTGTCGGACTTCCTGGGGCACTGCGTGGAAGCCTATGACGGCATGCCCAGACTGCTCTTCAAGTGGCTGGACAGCCCCTATCCCCGGTTCGAGTATGAGTTCCTGGACAACAGCGTCCCCAGGCACACGCCACCGACGACCATCGCCTACGGCACCCGCGAAGCGCTTCATATCCTGGATCCCCTGGGCCTGGTCAACATCGACCGCTACAAGAGGATCAACACCGGGGCGAGATGCCCGGCGGAGGTCTATCCCGGCGGCGACACCCTGGCGATCGGCAGGAATTGCGCGTTCCTCAAGCAGTGCATCGCAAAAGTGCCTGAGGTCCGCTTCGTCGACGACGCGACCGGAACGGTATACCTGCGGGCCACCACAGGCCGCTTCGCGGTGGAGGATGCCACGATCCTGCGGGCCAGGCGGGAGGATCCGAAGCTCGCGGAGCTGTTTGCCGTCCTGGGGGTGCCCGAGCGTTAGGAGCCAGTTGGGTCTGATCGTCTCTCTGCTGGCCCACCCGAGGTGTGGTTATCGGACGTGAAACGCCCGGGCCCGCACATCGGCGGGCCCGGGCATCTCCTCGTGGTGTCTCGCTCTCCCTTGCTCAGAGCACCCCCTTGGCCTTGGCGGTATGGGTGGCGATGGCGTCCATCAGCGGCGGCGAGAGGCAGTCGTAGGGCTCGAGCCCCAGCTCCTTGAGCCGGGAGCGTACCTCGCCCATGGTGTCGGGATTGGTGCCGGACTCGATGATCGAGGAGACGAAGGCGGCGAATTCCGGCGCCGCCCAGCCGCTGTCATTCGAGAGCTCGGTATGGATGAAGTCCAGGCCGTGGAAGGGGTGGCCGGTGTTCTCGATGCGCCCGAACATGTGCACTCCGCAGCTCTTGCAGGCGTGGCGCTGGATGGCGGCGGAGGGATCGACGACCTCGAGCTTGTCCTCGTTGGCGGTCACCCTGAGCTTGTCGCGCGGAACCACGGCGACCATCGAGAACAGCGCGCCTTCGGGCTTCCAGCACTTGGTGCAGCCGCACACGTGGTTGTGGGCGCACTGGGCATCGACGGTCACCTCGACCTTGTTGTCGGGGCAGTGGCAATGCAGGGCGCCGCCTTCGAAGCTGGCGCTGCCGGGGCGGACGCCGTTGTCCACCGACGGGTGGATGTGGAGATGGTGGCTCATGGCGGTATCTCCTTGCGATGCGGTGGAGGAGTGAGCGGTTGAGGATGGTGGTGGTGTTGCGCCGGCTCTCGGTGCCGCCGGCCTTTCGGCCGGCTTGTCGGCGGTTCTGGGGGGTGGGGACTTCGTTGCGCCGAACCAGCGCTGAAGCATGTCCATGAGGCTCATGGGTAGGTTCTCCTTGCGGTTCGAGCGTCCGACCTGCTCAGTTCGCGCGCGTATCATTCGCACGGCTTCGGGCGCGTATCACTCGCGCGGCTTCGGGCACGTATCACTCGCGCGGCTTCGGGCGCGTATCACTCGCGCGGCTTCGGGCGCGTATCAATAGTGCAGCACGCTGCGGATGCTCTTGCCGGCGTGCAGCAGCTCGAAGGCCTCGTTGATCTGCTCGAACGGCAGGTCGTGGGTGATGAAGTCGTCGATGTTGATCTCGCCGTTCATGTAGCGCTCCACATAGCCCGGCAGCTCGGTGCGCCCCTTGACCCCGCCGAACGCCGAGCCCTTCCACACCCGCCCGGTGACCAGTTGGAACGGCCGCGTGGAGATCTCCTCGCCGGCCCCGGCCACGCCGATGATCACCGACTCGCCCCAGCCCTTGTGGCAGCACTCCAGCGCCGAGCGCATCACGTTGACGTTGCCGATGCACTCGAAGGAGTAGTCGACGCCGCCGTCGGTCTTCTCGACGATCACCTGCTGGATCGGGTCGGCGTGGTCCTTGGGGTTGACGAACTCGGTGGCGCCGAACTGCTTGGCCAGCGTGAACTTGTCCGGGTTGACGTCGATGGCGATGATGCGGCTGGCCTTGGCCATCACCGCGCCCTGGATCACCGCCAGGCCGATGGCGCCCAGGCCGAACACGGCGACGGTCGAGCCCGGCTCGACCTTGGCGGTGTTCATCACCGCGCCGATGCCGGTGGTCACCCCGCAGCCGAGCAGGCAGATCTTGTCCAGCGGCGCCTCCTTGGAGACCTTGGCCAGCGACACCTCGGGCAGCACGGTGTACTCGCTGAACGTCGAGCAGCCCATGTAGTGGTGCAGCATCTGGCCGTCGAGCGAGAAGCGCGAGGTGCC
>NZ_PNRE01000045.1:13863-29598 GCF_002879645.1 Halomonas heilongjiangensis
TCGAGACGCCGCTGCGCTACCACGACTTCGGCGTCGAGCTGCCGACCGGCCCGGGGCTCGGCGTCCGGCTGGATGAGGACAAGCTGGCCCACTATTCGCGCAAGTCATGAACCTCAGAGCCAACCCAGAAGGAGAGACCGGATGCTGTTCCAGGTGGAAATGACCGTCAAGCTGCCCCCCGAGATGCCGGCCGAGCAGGCCGCCGAGATCAAGGCCACCGAGAAGGCCTATTCCCAGGAGCTGCAGCGCTCCGGCAAGTGGCGCCACCTGTGGCGGGTGGCCGGCAGCTACTCGAACGTCAGCATCTTCGACGTCGAGGACAACGCCGAACTGCAGGAGCTCGTCTCGAACCTGCCGCTTTTTCCGTACATGGAGATCCGCGTCAAGCCGCTGTGCCGGCATCCCTCTTCCGTGCGTGACGACGACACCTGAGTCGCCGTCCGGCCGCACCGACACGAAGGCCGTCGCCGGCTTCGACAAGCGGTCATCGACATCCATCAATCCGACCGGGTCACGCCGACCCGGTGCGGGAGGAGAACGACCATGAGCTACACCATCGCGCTGAACTTCGAGGACGGCATCACCCGCTTCATCGGCTGCAAGGCAGGCGAAACGGTGCTCGACGCCGCCTACCGGCAGAAGGTCAACCTGCCGATGGACTGTTCCGACGGCGTCTGCGGCACCTGCAAGGGGCACTGTGAACAGGGCGAGTTCGACATGGGCGACGAGTACATCGAGGACGCGCTCTCCGACGAGGAGGCCGCCGAGGGCATGGTGCTGACCTGCCAGATGGTGCCGTCCGCGGATTGCGTCATCCAGGTGCCGGTGGCCTCCACCCTGTGCAAGACCGAGGTGGGCAAGGTCGAGGGCACGGTAGCCGCGGTCGAGCGGCTCTCCGAGGACAGCATCGAGCTGGTGGTGGATCTGGACGAAGACGCCGAGCTGGCCTTTCTGCCCGGCCAGTACGTGCATATCGACGTGCCGGGTGCCGGGGCACATCGCTCCTACTCCTTCAGCTCGCTGCCGGGGGAGAAGCGCGCCACCTTCCTGATCCGCAACATCCCGGGCGGGGTGATGAGCGGCTACCTGTCCGAGCGCGCCGCGGTGGGCGATCGCCTGCCCCTGACCGGGCCGTTGGGCAGCTTCTACCTGCGCGAGGTCACCCGCCCGGTGCTGATGCTGGCGGGCGGCACGGGCCTCGCGCCCTTCCTCTCCATGCTCGCCCAGCTGGCCCAGAAACGGGAAGACGGGAAGGGCGGCGATCAGCCGGTGCACCTGATCTACGGGGTCAACAAGGACGATCACCTGGTCAAGGTGGACGCCCTGGAGGCCCTCAAGGAGCGACTGCCGACCTTCACCTACGCCACCGTGGTAGTGGACGAGGCCAGCGATCATCCGCGCAAGGGCTACGTGACCCACCACATGGACGCCGAGGTGATGCACGACGGCGATGTGGATGTCTACCTGTGCGGGCCGCCGCCCATGGTCGATGCCGTGCTCAAGTACTTCGACGCCGAGGGCATCGTGCCCCAGAGCTTTCACTACGAGAAGTTCACACCGAACCAGGTGGGGGAGGCCGCATGAGCCGCTTCACGGGCGTGCGTTTTCAGGACCGGGTGATGGTGGTCACCGGGGCTGCCCAGGGCATCGGCCAACGGGTCGCCGAGCGGGCCGGCGCCGAAGGCGCCCGCCTGGCCCTGGTGGATCGTGCCGACCTCATCCATGAGGTGGTGGCCGGGCTATGCGAGCAGGGTGTGGATGCCATCGCCCTGCAGGCCGACCTGGAGACCTGGGAAGGTGCCGTGGACGTGATGACCCGCACCGTCGAACGCTTCGGCCGGGTCGACATCCTGATCAACAACGTGGGCGGCGCCATCAACTTCAAGCCGTTCACCGAGTTCAGCGATACCGAGATCGCCGCCGAGATCACGCGCTCGCTGATGCCGACCCTGTGGTGCTGCCGCGCCGCACTGCCGGCCATGGTGGCGCAGGGCAGTGGCGTCATCGTCAACGTGTCCTCGGCGGCGACGCGCGGTATCCACCGGATTCCCTACTCGGCGGCCAAGGGCGGGATCAATGCCATGACGGCGTCCCTGGCCTTCGAATATGCCGAGCACGGCATCCGGGTCGTGGCCACCGCCCCCGGAGGTACCGAGGCGCCGCCGCGGCGTATCTCGCGCGGCACGCCCGAGCCACGCAACGAGCAGGAGCAGGCCTGGTTCCAGGCGCATATCGACCAGACCAGGGAGAGCTGCCTGATGCACCGCTACGGCACCCTGGACGAGATGGCCGCACCCATCCTGTTCCTGGCCTCGGAGGACGCCAGCTACATCACTGGCAGCGTGCTGCCGGTGGCGGGTGGCGACCTTGGCTAAATCTTGACGCCTTCGCGCGGGGCCGGCCTTCCGAAGGCCTGCTCCCGGGCAGCCCCAACGATCAATGACAACAATCCCCCTGGAGCACACCGTGAAACATATCGAGAAGGGCGTCAGCCTCAGGCGCGCGCCCGGAGACTTCCTTCGAGACCTCAACGTCGACAACGTCAGCGCGGGTCTCGTCGCCGGCATCTTCGGCCTCAGCGCCGGCATCATCCATATCAGTGCCGGCACCGCCGCGGGGCTCGATTCCCACTTCATCATGATCTGGGTCATCAGCTACCTGATGATCAACGGCCTGTTCGGCCTCGTCATGCCGGCCTACTACCGGCTGCCCCTGCCCATGGCCAACTCCATCCCCGGGGCGCTGCTGTTCGCGGCGATCATTCCCGTGGTCGGACTCGAGGCGGCCCTGGGCGCCACCCTGATCGCCGGCGCCATCTCGCTGGTCGCCGGCCTGGCCGGGGTGATGGGCATCGTCATGAAGCTGATCCCGATGCCGATCGTGATGGGCATGGTGGCCGGCATCCTGCTCAAGTTCGGGCTCAACATGGTGGCGCCGCTGGAGAACGCCATGCTGCCGGCGGCGATCATGATCCTGGCCTTCTTCTTCTCGGCGCGCCTGCTGCGCCGGGTGCCGCCGCTGATCGTCGCCATGCTGGCCGGCATCGCCTACATGGCCTACTCCGGCGTCGACTTCTCCGGCGTGGCGTTCTCGGTGACCTTCCCCGAGTTCATCGTCCCGGAGTTCACCCTGGGCGCCTTCCTGGCCTATGGCCTGCCGCTGGCCCTCATCCTGGTGGGCATGGAGACCCCCGCCGGGGTGGGGCTGGTCAAGGGCATGGGCTACAAGGAGGTGCCGGCCAACGCCATCACCGCGGTGGGCGGCGTCGGCACCATGATCTCGGCCTTCTTCAACCTGCACAGCACCTGCATCGCGGCGCCGATGACCGGCATCTGCTCCTCACCGGAGGCCGGCGATCGCGACAAGCGCTGGGTGGCGGCGGTGATCGCCGGGGCGATCTTCGTGGTGGCCGCCCCCTTCTACGGTTTCGTGGTCAGCCTGATCGAGGCCATGCCGGGCTACTTCATCGCCATCATCGCCGGCCTGGCCCTGCTCCGAGTGATCACCTCGGCGATGCACATGGCGTTCTCGGGCAAGCACGAGATGGGAGGGCTATTCTCCTTCCTGATTGCCGCCTCCGGCCTGCAGATCCTGGGCATCGGCTCGTCCTTCTGGGCGCTGGTGCTGGGCGTCTTCATCTCGCTGATCTTCGAGGCCAGGGACTTCGAGTTCCTCCTCGAGCGTCGGGTCGCCAAGCAGGGCGGTTGAGCCATCCCCTGAACGATGCTTCCGAGTGGCATCCTCCTTGGCCCGTGCCTGCCTGCGCAGCACGGGCTTTTTTGCGTGCGCGCCGGAGGAGGCGGGGCCAAGTGGTCGGTGGGGTGGCCTTCTTATTCTTTTGTCGCAATTTTGCCGGATAACGAAGCCCGAGGGAGGTGTCGGGGACGCTCTCCGGGGCCAGGAACCGCATGGCGCGGGGCATGCGAGGCCCCTCATGCGAGATCTGGAATGGCTCGGCCTGGGGCAGTCTGCTCCAAAGGTATCCCTACGGTGGCCAAATGCGTTTTTCAAGTGCATGAAAAACAAGGCTGATACCCGTGGCCCTGGGAGTCGGGAGCGGTACCCGGCGACACGCGGCGGCCGCTTCCAAGCAATACCCAGGAGGTATGGAAGGGAACCCATTCGATATTGGTGGCAGGTTGCTCCGCTGGCCAGAATCAACTCCGAGATCACAAAATGAGAGCACACCATCATGACCGTGAAGATCTTCGATACCCCCGACGTCCAGGACTTCCTCAAGACCATCGCCGGCTTCGACCAGGCGGGCGGCAACGAGCGCGCCAAGCAGATCATGCACCGCCTGCTCTCCGACCTGTTCAAGCTGATCGATGACTTCGACGTCACCCCCGAGGAGTACTGGTCCGCCGTCAGCCTGCTCAACGCCCTGGGCGGGCAGACCCAGTTCGGCCTGCTGTCGCCGGGGCTCGGTTTCGACCACTTCCTGGACATGCGCCAGGACGCCATCGACGCCGAGGCCAAGCGCACCGGCGGCACCCCGCGCACCATCGAGGGGCCGCTCTACGTAGCCGGCGCCCCGGAGGCCGAGGGCTTCGCGCGCATGGACGACGGCCAGGACCCGGACGGCGAGACCATGTGGCTGACCGGCCAGGTGCGTGACGTCGACGGCACCCCGGTCGCCGGCGCCAAGGTCGAGATCTGGCATGCCAACTCCAGGGGCGGCTACTCCTTCTTCGACCCGACCCAGAGCGAGTACAACCTGCGCCGCACCATCGTCACCGATGCCGACGGCCGCTACACCGCGCGCAGCATCATTCCCTCCGGCTACGGCGTGCCGGAAGGCGCTCCCACCGACGTGGTGCTCAAGTCCCTGGGTCGTCACGGCGAGCGTCCGGCGCACATCCACTACTTCATCTCGGCGCCGGGCCACCAGCACCTTACCACCCAGATCAACCTGGCCGGCGACCCCTACACCTGGGACGACTTCGCCTTCGCCACCCGCGAGGAGCTGGTGGTGCCCGCGAACCGCATCGAGGACCAGGGCGAGATCGCCAGGCGCGAGCTGGACGGCCCGTTCGCCGAGGTGGTGTTCGACATCGAGCTGGCCAGGACCGACAAGCCCGAGCTGCAGACCCGTCACGCTCGCCCGCGGGCCAAGGAAGACGAGCAGGACGCCAGCAGCCAGCTGGCCGCTACCGCCAGGGTCTGAGGCCATGGCATGAACCCCCGCGTCGGCCGCCGGCCGACGCACCCCAGATTCCCAGAATGCATGTCTCGCCATGGCGGTTCCGCCGCCATGGGTTGGGGAAGCCTTGGCTTCCGACAGGACGAGACGTGTTGGCCTAACCAGAGTCTCTACCGAGACGCCAGGAGTCCGATCATGACCAGCAAGCTTGATCAACTCGAGAAGCGCGTGCGCGGTGCCGTCGTCGACGACGCCGAGCAGGGCATCTTCCGCTGCCACCGCAGCATGTTCACCGACCGCGAATTCTTCGACCTGGAGATGAAGCACATCTTCGAAGGCAACTGGCTGTTCCTGGCCCACGAGAGCCAGATCAGCGAGCCGGGCGACTACATGACGGTGACCATGGGTCGCCAGCCGGTGGTGATCACCCGCGACAAGGCCGGCGAGCTGCATGCGCTGATCAACGCCTGCGCCCACCGCGGCGCCACCCTGTGCCGCCGCAAGCGCGGCAACAAGGGCACCTTCACCTGCCCCTTCCACGGCTGGACCTTCAAGAACGACGGCAAGCTGCTCAAGGCCAAGAACGAGAAGACCGGCGCCTACCCGGAGGGCTTCAAGCAGGAGGGCTCCCACGACCTCACGCGGGTGCCGCGCTTCGAGAGCTACAAGGGCTTCCTGTTCGGCAGCCTGAATGACGACGTGCTGCCACTCGAGGAATACCTCGGCGAGACCACCAAGGTCATCGACAACATCGTCGACCAGGCGCCGGAAGGCCTCGAGGTACTGCGCGGCACCTCCTCCTACACCTTCAAGGGCAACTGGAAGCTGCAGGCCGAGAACGGCGCCGACGGCTACCACGTCAGCACCGTGCACTGGAACTACGCCTCCACCATGGACCGCCGCAACTACGACGCCGGCGGCACCAAGGCGGTGGACGCCGACGGCTGGTCGAAGAGCCAGGGCGGTTTCTACTCCTACGCGAACGGCCACATGATGCTGTGGACCCGGCTGCTCAACCCCGAGGTGCGCCCGGTCTACCAGAACAAGGCATGGATCGAGGAGCAGTACGGCGCGGCGCGGGCCGACTCCATCGTCAACCAGACCCGTAACCTCTGCCTCTACCCCAACGTCTACCTGATGGACCAGTTCTCCACCCAGATCCGCGTGCTGCGCCCGATCGGCGTCGACGAGACCGAGGTGACCATCTACTGCTTCGCGCCCAGGGGCGAGTCCGCCGAGAGCCGGCGGATCCGTATCCGCCAGTACGAGGACTTCTTCAACGTCTCGGGCATGGGCACGCCTGACGACCTCGAGGAGTTCCGCGGCTGCCAGACCGGCTACCACGGCGCGCTGGCCGAGTGGAACGACCTGTCCCGCGGGGCCAGGCAGTGGATCGAGGGCGCCGACGACAACGCGAAGGCGATCGACATGAAGCCGCTGATGAGCGGGGCCTCACCCGAGGACGAAGGGCTCTACGTGCTGCATCACCAGCACTGGGTCGAGGAGATGCTGCGCGCCATCGAGAAAGAGCGCAGCCAGTTTATCGCCACCGCCTCCGCGTAAGCCGAGCGACCTGACAGGGGAGAGACACCATGAGCCTTAGCTATCACGAGATCCAGGCCTTCCTGTACCGCGAGGCGCGTCTGCTCGACGACCGCCAGTGGGACGAGTGGCTGACCTGCTACAGCAAGGACGTCGAGTTCTGGATGCCGGCCTGGGACGACGACGACCAGCTGACCCGCGACCCGCACAGCGAGATCTCGCTGATCTACTACCCGAACCGCGAGGGGCTGGAGGACAGGGTCTACCGGATCAAGACCGAGCGCAGTGGGGCGAGCACGCCGGAGCCGCGCACCACCCACCAGATCAGCAACCTCGAGGTGCTCGAGGAGGAGGGTGACCGGGTGGAGCTGCGCTTCAACTGGCAGACCCTGAACCACCGCTACAAGGAGACCCAGACGTTCTTCGGGACCTCCTTCTACACCCTAGACGTGTCGGGCGAGACGCCGCTGATCACCCGCAAGGTGATCCAGCTCAACAACGACTACATCCACCAGGTCATCGACGTCTACCACGTCTGATCCGGTGCGGAGGGACGACCGTCAGGCGGCAGGGAGGCCGCGCACGACCACGACCCGTGACCGATCACCGTGACATCGCCCGCGTCACCATCGGCCCAATACCAACAAGACCCCCTGGTGAACACAATGAAAACGACCTTCAAGAAGACCGCCCTCGCTTCCCTGATCGGTGCCGGCCTGACCCTGGCCGGTGCCGCCACTGCCAGTGATGACCCCGTCAAGCTCGGCCTGATGCTGCCCTATACCGGCACCTACACGGCGCTGGGCGAGGCGATCACCAATGGCCTGGAGCTGGCCATGAGCCAGCACGGCAACCAGCTGGGCGGTCGGGACGTGGAGTACGTGAAGCTCGACTCCGAGGCGAATCCCTCCAAGGCGCCGCAGAACATGAGCCGCCTGGTGCGCGGCGACAACGTCGACTTCGTCATCGGCCCGGTGCACTCCGGGGTGGCCATGGGCATGCTGCGCGTGGCCCAGCAGACCGGCGCCGTGACCATCATTCCCAATGCCGGCCTGGGCGCGGCCACCAACGAACTGTGCATGCCCAATGTCTTCCGCACCTCCCACAGCATGTGGCAGGACAGCTACCCCATGGGCAAGGTGGCCTACGACCGAGGCCACCGCAGGGTCGTCACCATCACCTGGGACTACGCCGGCGGCAAGGAGGATCTCGCCGGCTTCGAGCAGGCCTTCACCGAGGCGGGCGGCGAGATCATCGAGCAGATCCTGGTGCCCTTCCCGGGCACCGAGTTCCAGAGCTATCTGGCCCAGATCGCCAGCCTGCGCCCGGATGCCGTCTATACCTTCTTCGCCGGCGGCGGGGGCGTGAGCTTCGTGCGTGACTATGCGGCGTCCGGCCTCAAGGACTCGATCCCGCTGCTCGGCTCGGGCTTCCTCACCGAAGGCAACCTGGCGGCGATCGGCGAGGCGGGTGAGGGCGTGATGACCACCCTGCACTATGCCGAGACCCTCGACACCCCGCAGAACCGTGCCTTCGTCGAGGCCTATCGGGACGCCTATGGTGAGCTGCCCGACGCCTATGCGGTACAGGGCTACGATACCGGCATGCTGCTGCTGCAAGCCATGGAAGCGGTGGGCGGCGACACCGGGGACAAGGACCGGCTGATCGCGGCCCTGTCCAACGTGCAGCTCGACAGCCCGCGCGGCCCACTGCGCTTCTCCGGCTCCCACCATCCGATCCAGAACATCTACCTGCGCGAGATCCGCAACGGCCGGCACGAGGTCCAGGGCATCGCCTTCGAAAACCTCGAGGTCCCCGACGACGCCTGCCGCATGTAAGGCCGGCATGTCATGACCGTGGGGCGGGCACCGCTCGCCCCTTCATCGCGTATTTGCGGAGGGATCTTCCATGGATCTCGCATTCTTCGGCGTGCAGCTGCTCAACGGGCTGCAGTACGGCCTGCTGCTGTTCCTGATCGCCAGCGGCCTGACGCTCATCTTCGGCATCATGGGCATCATCAACCTGGCCCATGGCGCCATGTACATGATCGGGGCCTATCTGGTCTACGACCTGACCTTCCGGCTGGGCAACTTCTGGCTGGCCATCCTGGTGGCCATTCCCGTCGCCGTCGCGCTCGGCCTGCTCATCGAGCGGCTGTTCCTCGACACCCTCTACAAGCGCGACCACCTCTACCAGGTGCTGCTCACCTTCGGCCTGATCCTGGTGCTCAACGAGATGCAGCGCATCATCTGGGGCGGCGATGTCCACAGCGTGCCGGTCCCGGAGCTGTTCAGCGGGCGCATCCGGCTCACCGACAACCTGCAGTACTCCCACTACCGGCTGTTCGTGATGGGCGTCTGCCTGGCGCTGGCTGGCGTCATCTACTGGGTGATCCGCCATACCCGGCTGGGCATCATCATCCGCGCCGGGGCGGTGAACCGCGACATGGTGGAGGGGCTCGGCATCAACGTGCGCACCCTCTTCACCCTGATCTTCAGCGTCGGGGTGGCGCTCACCGCCTTCGCCGGGATGATCGCCGCGCCGCTCACCTCCATCGCCCCGGGGATGGGGGACAGCATCCTGATCACCTGCTTCGTGGTGGTGGTCATCGGCGGCATCGGATCGATCAAGGGGGCCTTCTGGGGCGCGATCCTGATCGGCATGGCCGAGACCTTCGGGGCGGTGCTGATCCCGAGCCTGGCCAGCATGGTCATCTACCTGATCATGGCCGCCGTGCTGCTGGTCAAGCCACGCGGGCTGTTCGCCTGAGGGAGTCCCATCATGTTGCATACCTATCCCAAGCGCGTCGTCGTCATCATGCTGGTGCTGACCGCCGTCGTCGCCGTCTTTCCGCTCTGGGGCCCCGCCGTGTTCGGCGCGCAGAGCGACTTCCTGATGGAGAAACTGACCCTGATGCTGATCCTGGCGCTGTTTGCCATGAGCCTGGATCTGCTGGTGGGCATCGTCGGCCTGGTCAGCCTCGGCCACGCCCTGTTCTTCGGCCTGGGCGCCTACACCCTGGCCCTCGCCAGCCCCGACTTCAGCCCGGCCGCCATCTGGTGGATGGTCCCGCTGGTAATGCTGGTCTCGGCGCTGGCCGCCCTGGTGGTGGGCTTCCTGGTGATTCGCACCCGGGGCATCTTCTTCATCATGACCACCCTGGCCTTCGGCCAGATGCTCTACTACTTCGTCAACACCTCCCGGCATACCGGGGGCACGGACGGGGTCTTCATCATGTTCCGGCCCAGCGTGGAGCTCGGCGGAGCCGTGCTGCTCGACCTCGACAACCCGCTGACCTTCTTCTACCTGTGCCTGGCCCTGGTGGTGGTCGGCTACCTCTTCCTGCGCTGGCTGACCCGCTCCTTCTATGGTCAGGTCCTCGACGGCATCCATGACAACGAGCACCGCATGGAAGCGCTGGGCTATGCCACCAGCCACTACAAACTGGTCGCCTTCGTGATCTCCGGGGTGATGGCCTCCATCGCCGGCATGCTGGCGGCCATGCAGTACGGCTTCGCCAACCCCGCACAGCTCGGCTGGCACGCCTCCGGCGAGGTGTTGATGATGCTGATCCTGGGCGGCATGGGCACCATCTTTGGCCCGATCCTGGGGGCCTTCGCCTACGAGATCCTCCAGCACACCTTCGAGCACCTGACCCCCCACTGGCCGATCCTGATGGGCCTCACCATCATCCTCGCCGTGCTGATCCTGCCCCGAGGCATCGCCGGGCTGATCATCGATCCACCGAGCCGGGCCAGGCTGGCCAAGTCGCCGCTGCTCAGGTGGCTGAAGCCTGGCCAGGCCGCGCCAACCTCTGAGGCCGTCAAGCCGGCCGCCTCTGCACCGAGTCGGGAGGGGTAAGCCATGAGTGACATCATGCTGCAGACCCGGGGCCTGACCCGTCGCTTCGGCGGCCTGGTGGCGGTCAACGACGTCGACTTCGACGTCCGCGAGAACGAGATCCACGCCATCCTGGGGCCCAACGGCGCCGGCAAGAGCACCCTGATCAACCTGCTCTCCGGGGAGTTTCCGCCGTCCGAGGGCGAGATCCGCTACCGGGGCCGGCCCATCCAGGGCAGGAAGGCGCGCCATGTCGCCCGCCTGGGCATCGGGCGCAGCCACCAGAAGACCAACATCTTCCCGCGGCTTACCTGCCTGCAGAACTGCCAGCTGGCGGCGCGCATCCACATGGGCGGCGTGTTCGGCAGCTGGCGCTCCCGCCATCAGGCCAGAGAGGTCGATGAGCGGGCGCTGCAGGCGCTGGAGACCTGCCGGCTGGTACAGCGCGCCCATACGCCGGCCTCGGCCATGAGCTACGGCGAGCAGCGCCAGCTGCAGATCGCCATGGTACTGGCGACCGCGCCCAGGCTGATGCTGCTCGACGAACCCATGGCCGGCATGGGCCGCGAGGAGACCGCCCAGGTCACCGAGCTGCTCAAGGGTCTGGCCGACCGCTACACCCTGGTGCTGATCGAGCACGACATGGACTCGGTGTTCCGCCTGGCCGACCGCATCACCGTGATGGTCGACGGCTGTGTGCTGGAGACCGGTCCCACCGCCCAGATCCGCGCCAGCGAGAGGGTGCGGGACGTCTATCTCGGCCGCCACCACGAGGAGGCACACCCATGACTGCCGTCCAGCCACTCCACTCCGAGCAGGTCGCCGCCGCGCCGCTGATCGAGGCGCGGGGCCTGCATACCTATTACGGCGAGAGCCATGTGCTGCATGGGGTCGACCTGACCCTGTTGCCCGGCGAGACCCTGAGCCTGCTGGGCCGCAACGGCATGGGCAAGACCACCACCCTGAAGTCGATCCTCGGCTTCGTGCCGCCGCGCCGCGGCGAGGTCAGCATCAAGGGGCAGTCCACCGCCCGCCGCCGTCCCTGGCAGCTGATCCGCCAGGGTATCGGCTACGTGCCGGAAGGCCGTGGCATCTTCCCCGGCATCAGCGTGCGCGAGCACCTGATCATGGCGGCGCGCCCCAACGAGCGCGGCGCGACGCCCTGGACCCTGGAGCGGGTGCTGGACACCTTCCCGCGGCTCGGCCAACGCATCAACCACAATGGCTCCTTCCTCTCCGGAGGCGAGCAGCAGATGCTCTCCATCGGCCGTGCGCTGACCACCAACCCCGACCTGATCATCCTCGACGAGGCCACCGAGGGGCTGGCGCCGCTGATCCGCGACGAGATCTGGAAGATCATCCGCGAGATCCAGGCGTCCGGCATCGCCAGCATCATCGTCGACAAGAACATCGACAACCTGCTGGAGGTGGCCGACCGCCACCTGCTGCTGGTCAAGGGCGAGGTGGTCTACAGCGGCGACTCCCGGGGCCTCAGGGAGGATCCGTCGATTCTCGATACGCACCTCGGCGTCGCCTGAGGCATGACGGAGAGACGTTTCATGCAACTGCACAAGGACTGGTCGATTCCCGCCCTGACCGCGGGCTTCGTGGCGGTGCTGATCTCCTACTCGGGGCCCCTGGCGATCTTCTTCCAGGCGGCCCAGAGCGCGGAGATCTCCATGGCCATGATGACCTCCTGGGTCTGGGCGATCTCCATGGGGGCCGCCGTCTCGGGCATCGGGCTCAGCCTGTGGCTCAGGGTTCCGGTGGTCACCGCCTGGTCGGCGCCGGGCACGGCGCTGCTGGTCACCCTCTTTCCCGGGCTGTCGCTCAACGAGGCCGTGGGCGCCTATCTCACCGCGGCGGTGATCCTCTTCGTGGTCGGCATCACCGGCTCCTTCGACCGCATCGTCCAGGCGATCCCGCCGGGCATCGCCAGCGCCATGATGGCCGGCATCCTCTTCCAGTTCGGGGCCGGGGTCTTCGTCTCCCTGGAGTCGGTGCCGGCGCTGGCCATCGGCATGATCATCGCCTACCTGGCCTTCAAGCGGCTCACCCCGCGCTACAGCCTGATCCTGTTGCTGATCGTCGGCGTGGTGCTGGCGGTGGTGCTGGAGGGGGCGAGCCTGAGCGGCGTCTCGATCCGGCTGGCCGAGCCGGCGTTCATCCGCCCCGAGTGGACCTGGAACGCCACCCTGAGCCTGGCGATCCCGCTGGTGCTGGTCAGCCTCACCGGGCAGTTCCTGCCGGGCATGGCGATCCTGCGCACCTCGGGCTACGCCACGACGGCCCGGCCGATCGTCACCATCACCAGCCTGACCTCCTTCGGGACCGCCTTCTTCGGCGGCATCACCACGGTGGTGGCGGCCATCACCGCCGCCATCTGCACCGGCAGGGAGGCCCACGAGGACCCCGACAAGCGCTACGTGGCCGGAGTGGCCAACGGGGTCTTCTACCTGATCGGTGGCACCTTCGCCGGCACCATCGTGCTGCTCTTCACCTCGCTGCCCGGGGAGTTCGTGGCGGTGCTGGCCGGCCTGGCGCTGATCGGCGCCATCACCAGCAACGTCAGCGCCTTCGCCGCCCACAAGGACCACCTGGAGGCCTCGGTGATCACCTTCATCGCCACCGCCTCGGGAATCAGCTTCCTGGGCCTGGGCTCGGCCTTCTGGGGCGTGGTGGTGGGGGCCCTGGCCTACCAGCTGCTGCACCGTCCCTTCGCGCTGCCACGGGGGCGTGACGCCTCCACGGCGTCCGAGAAACAACGGTCCTGATCCTCGGGAGCGCCATCCGGAGCGCCGGCCAGGACCGATCGAGGAGAACCAAGATGCATACCCTCTACGTGGCCATGGATGAGACCGATCATTCCTTGCGCGGCCTGGCGCTGGGACGACACCTGGCCGAGCAGTTGGGGGCCTCGCTGTCGGTCGCCTCGGTCGTCACCGAGGCGGGGCAGGTCGAGCGCCGCCGAGAGGCGCTGACGACACGCCTGGCCGGCGAGGGGAGTCCCGTGCCCATCGAGGTGGTGGCGAACGGCAGCGCCAAGGACACCCTGGCCGGCCTGGTGGACCAGGAGGAGGTCGGCCTGTGCATGAGCGCCCACGGCCGTCGCCCGGTACCCGAGCTGCTGATCGGCAGCGTGACCGCCGGGGTGGTGCGCCGCGCCCGCCGACCGCTGTTCCTGTGCGGGCCGCGTTACGCTCCCGAGCGGCACCGGCGGGTGGAGGTGGTGATGGTCGGCGTGGATGGCTCGTCGCTCTCCGAGGCGATGCTGCCTCATGCCGTGGCCCTGGCCGAGCGCTTCGCGGCACGCTTGCAGCTGCTGCAGGTGATCGAGACCGGGACCGCCGGCGCCTTGCCCCGGGACGGCGACGTGATGGAGTCCGGCTATCTCCACGGCCTGGCCCGTCGGCTGCGCCACGAGCATGGCATCGAGGCGGACTGGGAGGTGCTGCACGGCGACCCGGCGGACGCCATCGTCAGCTACCTCGATGACGGCGAGAACATCATGCTGGCCATGACCACCCACGGGCGCAGCGGCCTCACCCAGGTGGTGGCCGGCAGCGTCACTCACGAGGTGGTCCACGAGGCGCCCTGCCCGGTGGCGGTATGGCGGCCTCCCCATCGGCGGTGACGCGGACTAGGCTGATTGATAGGCCCCTTGAACGACACCCGGGAGGGTGATTCCCATGTCCATGGCGCGCGTCAAACGCTTTCTCGACGATAACGGCGTGAAATACGTCATACAGCAGCATTCTCCGGCCTATACCGCCCAGGAGGTCGCCGAGGCGGCCCACGTGCCCGGTCGGCATTTCGCCAAGTGCGTCATGGTCGAGATCGATGGTCGTCTCGCCCTGACGGTCCTGCCGGCCACCGACCGCGTCGACCTTCAGCGGCTGGCTCGGTCCGTCGGTGCCCAGTCGGTCGAGCTGGCCAAGGAGGCGGACTTCGAGGACCGTTTTCCCGATTGCGAGCCCGGGGCGATGCCGCCCTTCGGCAACCTCTTCGAGCTGGAGGTGTTCGTCTCGCCGCACCTGGCCGAGGCCGACCTCATTTCCTTCAATGCCGGCAGCCATCGTGAGGTCATGCAGCTCGCCTACAGCGCCTTCGACCGACTGGTGAAGCCGGCGGAAGTGGCGATGTAAGGAAACGGCTAACGCTGGCGTGCCAGGAGCGCACCAATCTCCTGCATCAGGGGCGAGCCCGCCTCGCCCCGGCGCCGGCTGCAGATCACCGGCGTGGTGAGGGTGGCGTCGGCCAGCCGCACATAGACGATGCCGCTACGCTGCACGTTCCTGACCTGCTCGGGCACCAGGGTGATGCCCAGCCCCGAGGCCACCAGGCCCAGGGCGGTCTGCAACTCGTTGGTCTCCTGCACCACCCGGGTCTTGATGCCGCGCCGGTGGAAGAGCCCCTGCACCATGTCGGCCAGGCTGGGACGGGGCTGGGCAGGGAAGAGGATCAGGGGATAGCGGGCCAGCTCCTCCAGGGTGGGCGTGGTGTCCTCCAGGGGATGGCCCTCGGGCAGGGCGGCCATCAGCGGCTCGTCGAACAGCACCTCCTGCTCCACGTCCGGGTCGTCGATCTTGAGCCGGCCGAAACCGATATCGATGCGGCCGGTCTTCAGCGCCTGGACCTGCTGCACGGTGGTCAACTCGATCAGCGACAGCTCGACCTCATCCTTTTGTCGTAGCTCCCTCGCCAGCAGCGGCAGCTGGTCGTAGAACACCGAGGGCACGAAGCCGATGCCGAGCAGCGGGCGCTGGTGGCGCTCCATGCGCCGGATGGTCATCGCCGTGGTCTCCATCTTGTCCAGGAGCTGGCGGGCCTGCTCGTAGAGGAACTGGCCGGTGGCGGTCAGGGCCAGCCCCTGGGGGCTCCTGACGAACAGGCGCGAGCCGAGCTCCTCCTCCAGGGCCTTGATCTTGCGGGAGAGCGGCGGCTGGGTCATATGAAGCCGCTCGGCCGCCCGGGTCAGGTTGAGCTCCTCGGCGACGATGCAGAAGGTGCGTAGCTGGCGCAGTTCCATCATACCTCCCAAGGTATGGCAGGGTGTCCAAACAATATTGGTTTCGTCATCGTGGTGCAATCACACTGCTCGTCAATCCCGACACTTTCCCCGGATCGAGTGCCGCCATGACCGCCGTGATCGAGTCCATCCAGACGCAACTGGTCGACCTGCCGACCATCCGCCCCCACAAGCTCTCCAT
>NZ_PNRE01000100.1 GCF_002879645.1 Halomonas heilongjiangensis
GGCCGCGGGCTGGCGATGGGCGCTTCGCTGGCGGCCGGGCCGGCGGCCCCCAGGTCGGTGGCAATGGCCTCGCCCTGCTCCTGCCAGAGTTGCCGTTCCTCCTCGCTGGCCCGGGGCGAGAACAGGCCGGTCTGCGCATAGACCAGGCCGATCACCGGGGACAGCCAGCAGGCGAAGGCCAGCGGGATGTACAGCAGGTTCTCGACATTGCCGTCGGCGATGCCGAGCGCCAGGGCGCTGATCACGAAGGCCCCGCCGGCGTTCCACGGAATCAGCGGCGAGATGAGGGTCCCGCCTTCCTCGATGGCGCGGGACAGGTTGAGGGTCGAATAGCCCATGCCGCGGTAGGTGGGGGCGTACATGCGGCCGGGCAGGGCGATGGAGAGGTAGGGGTCGCCGGCGACCAGGTTGGTGGACACCGAGGTCAGCACCGCCGAGGTCTGCAGCCCGGCGAAGCTACGCACCTTGGTCATGATCGCGCGGATGATCGCCTCCAGGCAGCCGGTCTTCTCCAGTGCGCCGCCGAAGCCCAGCGCGATGAGCACCAGCGAGATGGTCCACATCATCGACTGGATGCCGCCGCGGTTGAGCAGGCTGTCGATGGCGGCGACGCCGGTGTCGATGGAATAGCCGCTGTTGGCATAGGTCAGCACATCGTGCACGCCGACCCCCTGCACGAGCATGGCGGTGACCGCCCCGGCCAGGGCGCCGGCGAACAGCGACGGGATGGGTGGCATGCGCTTGACCGCGAGCGCGATCACCAGCACCGCCGGCAGCAGCAGCCAGGCCGAGATGGTGAAGTTCGCCTGCAGCGCGGCGGTGA
The DNA here is from genome assembly GCF_002879645.1 of Halomonas heilongjiangensis. Classification (GTDB taxonomy): domain Bacteria; phylum Pseudomonadota; class Gammaproteobacteria; order Pseudomonadales; family Halomonadaceae; genus Halomonas; species Halomonas heilongjiangensis. Next base: position 824 of record NZ_PNRE01000100.1, read on the forward strand.
TGGCATCGATCCGCTCGAAGGAGGCGTTATCGTCGTCGATCAGGGTGAAGCCCGCCACCAGGTAGATGACGAAGGCGATCAGCATCGCCGGGATCGTCGTCGGCATCATGTTCTTGATATGCGAGAAGACGTCCGTGCCGGTGACCGCCGGAGCGAGGTTCGTGGTGTCGGAGAGCGGCGAGATCTTGTCGCCGAAGAAGGCGCCCGACACCACCGCGCCGGCGGTCCAGTACATCGGGATATCGAAGCCCGCGCCGATGCCCATCAGCGCCAGGCCCACCGTGCCGACCGTGCCCCAGGAGGTGCCCAGCGCCAGCGAGACGACCGAGCAGAGCAGCATGGCCGCCGCCAGGAAGATGGCCGGCGAGAGGATCGTCAGGCCGTAGTAGATCAGGGTCGGCACGGTGCCGCTGGCGATCCACACGCCGATGATCATGCCGACGCAGATCAACACCGAGACGGAGGGCAGGGACACGTGGATGACGTGAAAGATGCCCTCTTCGATCTGTTTCCAGCGGAAACCGAGTTTGACGCCGACCAGGGCCGTGATCGCCAGGCCGATGGCCAGGGGAATGTGGGGAGTGAAGTCGCCGAAATAGAACAGTTGTACCGCCAGTACCAGCAACGTCAGGACGACGGGCGTGAGCGCCAGCAACAGGCCTGGCTTTTGATAGTCGATCGGACCTTCTGGAGTTGTCATGTCGATTACCTTGGGGTTGGTATGTATTGTTTTTGTGGCTGGGCCAGACTCAACTCAGTACGCGAAGGCACTGGCCCGTGTGGTAGAGCGTGAAGCCACTTTCGTAGCTCGAGCTCCGGAGGGACTTGGCCCGTATCGGCCGGGGGGAGCGTATCGGCAAGGGCAGCGAGGCGTCATCGCCGGTCGCCAAGTATCTGGCAAAACCCTTGCCCACCACGGTGCCGGTGGTGACGCCGCGTCCGTTGTAGCCCGAGACTCCCAATACGCCGGGCGCGACCTCGAAGAGACGCAGCGTATGGTCGGGTGTGAAGGCAATCCGTCCCGTCCAGGTGCATTCCCAATCGACCCTGCCCAGTTGGGGGAAGTAATGACGCTGGATGCGGTTGGCCCAGCAGCGGAGATAGGACATCGGCCTGCCATCTCCACGGCCCAGGCTGCCGAGTATCAGGCGCCCTTCGGCATCGCGTCGCATGCTGCTCAGCACCAGGCGGGTATCCCAGGCACCCTGACGCTCGGGCAGGATGTCTCCGGCGAGTTCCGCGGGTAGCGGCCGGGAGGCGACCTGGAAGAAGTGGCCGGGAAAGAAGTGATGGCGGACTTCGTTCCAGCGATCCTCGGTATAGGCGTTCGTGGCGAGCACCAGGCGCTGGACCTTGACGCTGCCGTTGTCGGTCGTCACCCGCCAGTCATCCCCCTCTCTGGTGACGGCGGTGGCGGCACTGTGGGTATGCAGGTGTGCGCCGGCCTCCTTGGCGGCACGCGCCAGGCCCCGAGTGTAGGCGGTGGGGTTCAGGGTGCCGGCCCGGTGGTCGAGCAGGGCGCGGCGGATGCGCCGGGTGCCCACGCGTTGTCGGCAGGCGTCTTCCTCGAGCAGCTCCACGGGGGCGCCGCGTCGCAGCCACTGCTCGGCGCGGCGCACGAGTTCCTGCTCGCCCTTGCCATTGTGGGCCAGGTGCAGGGAACCGGTGCGGGTCGCCTGGCAATCGATGCCGTGGCGCTCGATCAGCGAAAAGACTTCCGCGGGCGCGCCGCCGAGCACCGCGTTGGCGCGCTCGCCGATCTCCTCGCCCAGTGCCTCGAGGATGTCATCAGGCGGAATCCACAGTCCCGCGTTGACCAGGCCGACGTTGCGTCCCGAGGCACCGGTGGGGATGTCGCCTGCCTCGATCAGGGTCACACCGACGCCCATCTCGGCGAGGTGCAGCGCGGTACTGAGCCCGGTGATGCCGCCACCGATGACCGCCACCTCGGCGGTGTGGTCGCCCAGCAGCGGGGCCAGGTTCAAGGGGGGTTCCGGCGACGTGTCATACCAAAGACAACGCTCCTTCATGATGACTCCCGTGCCTGGACCGGTTGCCGAAGGCCTCGGCGAGCGGCGACTCCATTGCTCTCTTGCCAGCGGCTCTGACATTGTTCTTTTCCCCGAGAGGATGTGTGTCCGCCAATAGGCCGCCGCCAGGGCGGCGGCCTGTTCGCCCCGGTGGTATCAGTCGAACTTGATGCCCTGGGCCAGGGGCAGCTCGCGGGAGTAGTTGACGGTGTTGGTCTGGCGACGCATGTAGGTCTTCCACACATCGGAGCCCGACTCGCGGCCGCCACCGGTCTCCTTCTCGCCACCGAAGGCGCCGCCGATCTCGGCGCCACTGGGGCCGATGTTGACGTTGGCGATGCCGCAGTCGCTGCCGACGGCGGAGACGAAGGTCTCGGCCTCGCGGACGTCGGTGGTGAAGATGCACGACGACAGCCCCTGGGGCACGTCGTTGTTCAGGGCGATGGCCTCATCGAGGTCGCTGTAGCCGAGCACGTAGAGGATCGGCGCGAAGGTCTCGTTCCTGACCAGCTCGTCCTGGGCCTCGACTTCGACGATGGCCGGTGCCACGTAATACCCCTCGGGGTGTTGCTCGCCCAGCCGGCGCTCGCCGCCGAACACCCTGGCGCCCTGCTCGCGGGCCTGGGTCAGCACCGCCTGCATGGCATCGAAGGCCTGGCGGTCGATCAGCGGGCCGATCAGGCTGCCCTCCAGGGGGTTGCCGATGGAGATGCCGGCGTAGGCCTGCTTCAGGCGCTCGACGACCTCCGCCCGAATGGACTCATGAACCACCAGTCGGCGCAGGGTGGTGCAGCGCTGGCCGGCGGTGCCCACCGCCGAGAACAGGATGGCACGCACCGCCATGTCGAGGTCGGCGCTGGGCGTCAGGATCATGGCGTTGTTGCCGCCCAGCTCGAGGATGCTGCGCCCGAAGCGCGCGGCGACACGGGGACCGATTTCGCGGCCCATGCGGGTGCTGCCGGTGGCGCTGATCAGGGGCACGCGGGGGTCGTTGACCAGCCGTTCACCCGGCTCACGCTCGCCGATGATCACCTGGCTGAGATGCGCGGGGGCGTCATCGCCGAACTCGGCCATGGCGCGCTCCAGCAGCGCCTGGCAGGCCAGCGCGGTGAGCGGGGTCTTCTCGGAAGGCTTCCACAGCAGGCTGTCGCCGCAGACCAGCGCCAGGGCCGCGTTCCAGGCCCAGGGGGCGACCGGGAAGTTGAAGGCGGTGATCAGGCCGACCGGGCCCAGCGGATGCCAGGACTCGCGCATGTGGTGGCCGGGGCGCTCGGAGGCGATGGTCAAGCCGAAGAGCTGACGCGACTGGCCCACGGCCAGGTCGCAGATGTCGATCATCTCCTGAACTTCGCCGAGGCCCTCCTGGAGGATCTTGCCGCACTCCCAGGTGACCAGCGCCCCGAGGTCCTCCTTGTGGCGGCGCAGTTGGTCGCCGAATAGCCGGACCAGCTCGCCGCGGCGCGGGGCGGGGACCTCGCGCCAAGCCAGGAAGGCCTGCTGGGCGGCGTCGATGGCGGCATCGACCTGGTCGGGGGTGGCGGGCGTGAGGCGGCCGATGACGCTGCCGTCGATGGGAGTGGTGACCACCAGGTCGCCCTGCTGATACTGCTCGGCGGCAACGCCGAGGCGCTGCATGATAGCGTTAATCATTCTTTCTCCTATCGTTGTCGTCAGTGGATCATATGAACGCAGTATCACCAGGGTGGTGAAGCGCCAGCAAACGATGTTTAATCCAAACATCATTCCTTATTTTCGTGACCCAGGGTGGCCAGCATGAGTCGACCGCACCTTCCTTCCCTTGCCGGGCTGCAGTGTTTCGAAGCGGCCGCCAGGCACCTGAGCTTCACGCGGGCCGCCGACGAGCTGAGCCTGACCCAGAGCGCGGTGAGCAAGCAGGTCGCCCAGCTGGAGTCGATGCTCCAGCATCCGCTCTTCAGGCGCATACGGCGGCGCCTGCAGCTGACGCCGGAAGGGGCGGTGTATCTCAACGAGGCGCGCAAGATCCTCGCCCATGTGGAGATGTCGACGCGCTACATGCAGTCCTATGGTGGCAAGTCCGATGTCCTGAACGTGGCCACCCTGCCGACCTTCGGGGCCCGCTGGCTGATTCCGCGTCTCAATGGCTTTCGCTATCGCCATCCCGATATCAACCTGAACATCATCAATCGCTCCGAGCCCTTCGACATGGAGGAAGAGCGGGTCGAGGTGGTGTTCTTCTTCGGTCATGGCGCCTGGCCGAGAACGGAGTGCATCAAGATACGCGATGAGGAGATGGTGCCGGTCTGCGCTCCCGCCATCCTGGATGGGTTGGCGATCGATGAGCCGCTGGACCTGACCCGGCTGGTGCTGCTGCAGAGCGCGACTCGCCCGGAGGCCTGGCATGACTGGTTCGAGGCCCAGCAGCAGTATACCGAGCACAGCTACCATGGCCCGCGGTTCGATTCGTTCTACATGGCCTTGCGCGCCGCCCAGGCCGGTTGTGGCGTCGCCTTGCTGCCGCACTTTCTCGCCCAGGAGGAGCTCGAGGAGGGCAAGCTGGTCATTCCCTGGGGCTTCCGCTTGAGGAGCCGCGACGCCTATTACATGGCCTACCCGGAGCACATGGCGGAAGTGGGCAAGGTCCGCTCATTCGTGGATTGGATCCATGATAAAATTCAAGGGGTTCAGTGACGATCCAGGGAGTCGAGGATGCGCATCACCCAGCTCAACATCTATCCGGTCAAGTCGCTGCGCGGCATCGCCCTCGAGCAGGCGACGCTGGGCCCACGCGGGCTCGCCTTCGATCGTCACTGGATGGTCGTCGACGATGTCGGCCGCTTCGTCACCCAGCGCCAGCTGCCGCGCATGGCCCAGGTGGCGGTGCGCCTCGACGCCGAGGCGCTGGTGCTGGAACACCCCGAGGTCCCGCCGCTGCGGATCGCGCTGGCGCGGGACGACCAGCCGCGGGTCACCACCCATGTCTGGGAGGACCAGTGCCAGGGGCTCGATGAGGGCGCCGAGGCCGCCGACTGGCTGGGCCGGGTGCTGGGCGACTGGAAGGGCAGCGGCCTGCGGCTGGTGCGCTTCGCGCCGGATCAGCAGCGTCGCGTGGACCCGCGCTACCAGCAGGGCGAGCAGGCGCATACCGCCTACGCCGATGGTTTCCCGTTCCTGGTGACGGCCGAGTCGTCGCTGGCGGTCCTCAACGAGGTGCTCGTGGCCAAGGGGGAGGACGCGGTCCCCATGGCCCGCTTCCGGCCCAACATCGTCGTCGAGGGCAGCGCTCCCTTCGCCGAGCACGGCTGGGACGCCCTGGCCGGCGATGGTTATCGGCTGGGCATGCGCAAGCCCTGCCAGCGCTGCAAGATCATCACCCTCGACCAGCAGACCGGCGAGGCCCCGGCACCGAAGGAGCCGCTACGGACCCTGGCCGGCATGAGCCTGGCGACGGGGGCCTATTTCGGCCACAACGCCACCCTGCTGGACGGCGAGGACCGGACGATCCGGGTGGGCGATACGCTGGAAGCGGAAACCTCGGCCGGTTGAGGTCGACCCGGCGATGGATTACCGGCGCTGGGAGGCCCTGAGGAACTCCCAGGATTCTTGCTGGAAACATCAGTATGTTGAGGGTGTTTTGGCGGTGGACTGCCAGCGCTGCCGGTGCCTATGGGGTCAGACCCCGGCGGCGTCGAATCCGCTCGCAAGGCGCACCATGACGGGCTTCGTGACCTGGTTGGGGTCTGACCCCATAGGGGCAGCCTCGGCGCCTTTTCCGGCGGATATGCCGCCATCGTCGAGAAGTTTGTGAGGAGACCCCAGGAGGTACGCCAGTGAGCATCCTGCTGAAACGCACCGTCGATGCGTGACCGGCTCGAGAAGTACCAGGTCTTCCTCTACCTGGCGGCGGTCCTCGCCGGCCTGGCGGTGGGCACTCACTCACCCGGCAGGGTCGGCGTGCTCGAGGCCCTGCTCTGGCCGCTGCTGGGTCTGCTGCTCTATGCGACCTTCACCCAGGTGCCCCTGGTGGGGCTGCATCGGCGGTTGGCGAATGCGCGCTTTCTGGCCGCGGCGGTGCTCGGCAACTTCGTGGTGATTCCGCCGGTCGTGTGGGGCCTGGTGCAGTGGCTGCCGGCGGACCCGGCGCTGCGGCTCGGGGTGCTGCTGGTACTGCTGGTGCCCTGTACCGACTGGTTTCTCTCCTTCACCCACCTCGGCGGGGGCGACACCCCGACCGCCATCGCCTTCACCCCGCTGAGCCTGCTGCTGCAGCTCGTCCTGCTGCCGCTCTACCTCTGGCTGTTCCTGGGCCAGGCGGGGCTGGCCGGCCTGATCCAGCGGGAGCTGCTGCTGGCCTTCGGCGGACTGATCCTGCTGCCGCTGGCGGCGGCCTTCATCTCCGAGCACTGGGCCGGCCGGGCGCCGAGGCGCCGGCGGCTGATCGAGGGGCTGGGCTGGCTGCCGATCCCGCTGCTGGCGCTGGTGCTGTTCGCGGTGGCGGCAGGGCAGGTCGATCAGGTGGTCGGTGCCCCGGGGCTGATCGGCTGGCTGCTGCCGGTGTTCGTGGCCTTCCTGATCATCGCGGCGCTGCTGGCGCGTCTCATGGCCTGGGCCTTCCGGCTGCCGGCCGCCCAGGGCCGGGTGCTGGCCTTCAGCTTCGGCTCGCGCAACTCCTTCGTGGTGTTGCCGCTGGCCCTGGCGCTACCGGCCGGCCTCGAGGCGGCGGTGATCGTGGTGGTCGTTCAGTCGCTGGTGGAGCTGTTCGGCATGCTGCTCTTCCTGTGGCTGGTGCCGAGGCGGCTGTTTCCAATGCTGGACGGGCGAGACCATTGAGCCAGGGCTTGATACTTCGCTCGACGGGTTCGCCCTGCCTTCCGGATCAAATGCGTGAGGGAAGCCAGGTGACCAGGGCCGGGAAGCTGTAGGTCAGGACCATCGTCAAGACGATCAGGCCGATGAACGGCCAGGCCGCGGCATAGATGTCCTTCAGACTCACCTCGCGTGGGCTCGAGGCGCTGAGGGCGAACAGGGCGTAGCCGAAGGGCGGCGTGATTGCACCGAGGGTGAGGTTCAGGAGGAAAAGCGTCCAGAAGACCAGTGGGTCGAACCCGAAGATGGCAAGCAACGGCTTGTAGATCGGGATGAGGATCAACATCAGCGCGATCTGATCCAGGAACATGCACAGCACGAAGGGAATCAGCATCAGCAGGATCAGGACCGCCAGCGTCGAGAGGTCCAGGGCCGTGAGGAAGGCCACCAGCTCGTGAGTGAATCCCGAGAACGCCATCAGCTGAGTGAGAATCTTCGAGGCCGCCATGATCAGCAGGATCATCGATGACATCAGCATGGCCCCCTTCAGGGCTTCGACCACCATCTTCACCGTGAGCTTGCGATAGATCGCGGCGATGACCAGGGCACCCACGACGCCACTGGCGGCGGACTCGCTGGGGGTGGCGATGCCGAGCAGGATCAGCCCCAGGACCGAGAAGATCACGATGGAAAACGGCATCAGCGATATCACGGCCATCCAGATGGGCCGCCGTGACCGGGTCTCCGGGCGCTCGAGGTCCCGGGTGGGATCGAGGTGGAGCGTTATCTGGACATAGAGAAAGAAGAGTGCCCCCGCGACGAGGCCTGGTAGCACGCCGGCCGCGAGCAGTGCCGAAATCGAGGTGCCCGAGAGCATGCCGATCAGCACGACGAGGAAACTCGGCGGGATGATCGGGGCGAGGCAGGAGCCCCCGAGAATGAGACCCGCGAGCAGCTTGCGATCACCGCCGCGCTTGATACCTTCGACCATGACGGTGCGGCCGAGCATGGCGGCCACGGCGACGGCCGAGCCAGAGAGCGCGCCCAGGAGAACCGAGATCACCACGACGATGACATATTGCCGGCCGCGGATGCGGCCAATGATGTCGTCGACAGCGTCGAACAGGATCGCAATGCAGCCCGAGCGGAAGAGCAGCTCCCCCATGAGAATGAACAGCGGCACCGTGACCAGCTCCGCGGTGGTGACCGTATCGAGGATCGAGGCCGAGAAGATCGACAGCATCTGCGGCCCCATCAGCAGGACGGCGGCGATGATGTTGAAGCCGAAGAAGGCAGCAAAGACGGGGACGCCAAGCAGGAAGAGCCCGGCCAGAGTGAGGAAACCGGCATAGATCGCCATGGGTCAGGCTCCTTCGCTAGGCCCGGAGGCATAGACGGCGGGATCGACGAAGAGGGCGGCGAGGCCTGCCCGCAGGACGTGGAGTCCCGAGGAGGCGAAGCCGTACAGTAGGACCGCGAGCAGCCACCAGCGCGGGATCGGGTAGGCGGCAGCGGTGGTCGTGCCGGAGGCCCAGGCGTCGGTGAGGCTACGCAGCAGGAGCCAGCTCATCACGGCGAGAATCGCGAAGGTAAAGGCCGCGGCAATGGCGGTCACCACCTTGCGCAGGATGGACGCCTCCAGGAGCGAAGGCAGCATGTCCATGCTGACATGCAGCCCGCGTTTGGTGACCGCGGGGGCGGTGACGAAGATGGATCCCGCCAGCAGGTAGGTCGACCAGTCCGGTATCCATCCGATCGGTGCGCCGATGAAATAACGCGACATCGTGCCGATGAAGGTGAGCAGGGCGATCAGGGCCAGGGCGAGCAGCCCGGTATAGAGCCCGAGTTCGCTGGTGGCGTCGTGGGCTTTCGTGAGCAGGGGTAGCATGTGTTGTCCTCCCGTTGACATGCCGGGTCATTCTTCTTGGGCGGAACGATCCCGGCACATCATCGCTTCAGTTGCTGAGCAGCCCGGCCGCTTCGACGATGGCGCGAAGTTCTTCGGCGGCATCCGGGTTGCGGCTCGCGGCGAAGCTCCAGGCACCGCTGACGATGGCCTCGGACAGCGTGTCGGCGACCTCGCCGTTGAGCGTCAGTCGTTCCATGCCGGCGGCGGCCATCTTGTCGTGCTCCTCGGCATTCAGGCGGTCATAGGTCGCGGGAACCTCGTGCTCGAGCACTTCCGCCTGCGCTTCGAAGATCGCCCGCACCTCCTCGGGCAAGGCGTTCCAGAAGGCGGCATTGGCCACGATGATATGGGGGGCGGTAGCTCCAGCATCGAAGTATTGGTGGGTGACCTCGGCGAAGCCGTAACCCGCCGCTCCCGCGGCCGGAAAGAGCGCGCCGTCCACCACACCACGTTCCAGCGCACTGAACATCTCGGCCGGGGACATCACCACTGGCGTGCCACCGATCGCGCTGATGTAGGGGTGCTGCGGAGGAAGCGCGCGTATCTGCAGCCCGCTCAGGTCGTCGCGGCTCGACAGGTCGCGGTTGAGATAGATCCAGTAGCCATGTCCCAGCGGTACCGAGATGGCGTGCACGCCGAGGCTGGCATAGGTCTCCTGGATCACGTCCATCGCCCCGCTTTCACGGAAGGCCTCGGCGTCGGGGCGGATGCTCTCCAGTCCGGTCAACAGGGTGGCGGAGCCGGTGTGAAACCCGGGATAGGTGCAGAGGACCTGGAAGAGGCCGTTGCGCGTGGGTTCCAGTTGCTCGAGTGGCGGGATGGTCTCGGGGCCCATCATCTGGACCTTGATCTCGCCATTCGAGGCTTCCTCGAGCAGTTCGGCGTAGCGATCGCAGATCACCGTTGAGCCGGGATAGCGATCGTCCCAGGTCTTGAGCATCCGGACCTGGGTCATGGCCTGAACCGTGCCCGCGGAAAGCGTGAGCAGCGCGGCGGCGAGAACTGTTGTGATTGTTTTCATGGGGGCTTTCCTCTGAGTTGGCAGCCGGGACGACCGGCTGCGGGTAGTGATACGGGGCTTGTCGACCGGTCAGTGGGTCGGTGCCAAGGCGCCGGACAACAGGGCGCCTGCCTTGGGGGCCACCGGCTCCAGGCGCATGGCCTTGAGCATCGAACGGACCGTGCAGGCCGCGGCCGAGGTCACTGGGATGCCCAGCCGCGCCTCGACCGGTGCCAGTGCCGCCAGCGACGGCATCTGCACGCAGGCCGAGAGGACCACGGCGTCGACGCCCTTGGTGTTGAGCCGTTTCACGTCTTCGGTGAGGGCCATCGGGTCGCGCGCGGCCACAGCGAGGTTGTCTTCGATCTCCAGTGCCAGGCTGTCCTGGATCTCGAATCCCTCGCTCTCGATGTACTCGGTGACCTTGGCGGCCAGCGGCTTCATGTAGGGCATGAGCAGGCTGACCCGCTTGATGCCCAGCTCCTTGAGTCCTTCCACCAGCGCACCGGCCGAGGAGATGACGGGAATCGATTTCCCCTCTTCGGCGACCGCGCCTTCCAGGTTCGCTCTGGCGGTGCGGTGATAGCCGAGCCCCTGGCTCATGATCGCCACCAGACAGGCGTAACCCATCACGTCGACGTCGGCATCCGCCAGCTCGCGCGCGCAGCGCAGGGAGTCGCGGTCCATCGCGGCCAGTTCCTCCGGCGTCACCTTCTTCATGCGCATCCGGCTGGAATGAAAGGTGAAGCGCTCCGGGCGGATGGCCTCCCGCTGCCGGAGCATGGCGGGGATCTCGGTCTCCATGGTGATGTTGGAGGAGGGCACGATCTGCCCGATCCGGTAGGTCTTCATAGCGATGTCTCCGGGTGCAGGGGGTAGGCGTCGGCATAGGCCGCGATCCGGGATCTCAGCGCGTTCGGCAGGGGCACGGCGGTCCAGCTGGCGCCATCCACGGTGACCGGGCTGATGCGGGCGAGGAAGGCGACCGGCCCCTGGTGCGCTGGCTCGGCGGCGACCCTTGTGGCCGTGACGTGGAGGTCGAAGGTGTGCGAGCGGATCTCGCCCACCCGAACCTCCATGTCGAACTGGGTGTCGACCGGCAGCGGTGAGCGAAAGTCGAGCTCGACGCCCCGCACCGGGAAGTTCACCCCGAGGTTCGCCTTGGTACTGTGGAGCGGCCCGCCCAGCATCAGACCGATGAAGGCTTCGTGGGCCGAGATCGTGTAGTCGAGGAAGCGCGGCGTGTAGACGATGCCGGCGGGATCGCAGTCACCCCAGCGCACCACGCGCCGGATGATCAGCGGGGCCTCGCCGATGACGGCCTCCGTCGAGGGGAAGAAGGCACAGGGCGTCATTGGGTCATCCTCACGCGTTCGGCCGCGAGGGCTTTCATGAAGGCGGGGTAGTCGGACGCGACGCGCGTCGAATCGACCCGGCTGGTGCGGGTCAGGTAATCGAGGGCGAAGGCGTGGGGGCTGTCGGCTTGCATATGCTGGCCCATGTCCTCGTACCAGGCGTAGCTCTCCTGGGCCGCGCCGATCAGCTTGTCGGCGGCCGGCTTGCGGGTGGCCACATAGGTGGCGAGTGCCGTCGGGATGTCGCGCTTCGCCGCCAGGGCCTTGACCAGGGCGATGGAGTCCTCCATCGCGATCCGTGTGCCCGAGCCGATGGAGAAGTGCGCCCGCCGGACGGCGTCGCCGATCAGCACCCGGTGGCCGTAGGTCCAGTGATCGTTCCAGACCGGCTGGAAGTTCCGCCATTCGGACTTGTTGGAGATGAGCGGGGCACCCTGCAGCTCTTCCGCATAGAGTTCTTCGACGAAGGCTTGCCGTTGCTCCTCGGTCATCTCGCCGAAGCCACAGCCTTCCCAGGCGGCGCGATCGCACTCCATGACGAAGGTGCACCGGCGATCCGTGTAGGGGTAGTAATGCGCACAGAAGGCGCCTCCTCCGGCGTTGCGGAAGCTGAGTGTCGGGCAGTCGTGCACTCGCTCGGCGCCGTACCAGGCGAAGGCGTTGGAGAGCTGGCTGCCATGGGTGCCGAAGGCGTGGGAATAGGTGCGGCGCAGGGTCGAGTTAGCGCCGTCCGCGCCGACCAGCAGGTCGGCATCCTCCAGTGCCTCGATGTCGGTGATGTCGTCATGGTGGGTGACATGCACGCCGACCTCGGCGCAGAGTTCCTGCAGCACCTTCAGCAATTGCAGCCTTTCGACCGCACCGCCGTACTCCTCCCCCTCGATGGAGACGGCCTGCCCGTTCAGGATGATCTCCTGGTTGCCGAGCCGCTTGGTGATGCTGCGCAGCCGGGCGAAACTCTCGGCATCCGCCTTCTCCAGCCGGGCCAGGCCCGCGCCGGCCAGGACAACGCCGAAGCCGAAGGTGGCGTCGGGCGCATTACGCTCGTGGACGTGGATGTCCACCTCGCCGAGGCGCTTGCGGGCGAGATAGGCGAAGTAGAGACCCGCGGGGCCGCCACCGAGAACGTTGATCTTCATATTGATACCTCGTCAATTTTTGGCAATGCTTGAGCCGTTTACATCGACTCGGGGGTCAGGTGTTCTCGGGTGCCGCGGCGTCCTCGGCATTCAAAGTCGTTTCGATGCGCTGGCGCAGGATGGCCTTGTCGAGCTTGCCGACCTTGGTCAGGGGCAGCGCGTCGATCAGCTCGATGCGTTCGGGCCATTTGAAGACTGCAAGGCCCGCTTGCTTGAGAAAGGCACCGAGTTCCTCGACGCTGGGCGGGGTCTCGCCGGGTTCCGCCACGGCGTAGAGGCAGATGCGCTCCCCGTGGGTGGGCGAGGGCATGCCCACTACCGCCACGTCGGTGAAGGCAGGGTGGGCCATGACGGCGCGCTCGACTTCTTCGCAGTTCACTTTCTCGCCGGCACGGTCCACCACGTCCTTGATGCGGCCTTCGAAGGAGTAGTAGTCCTGGCCATCGATCCGATGCCGCCGCATCAGATCGCCGGAGCGGTAGAAGCCGTCGCGGGTGAAGGCCTCCGCATTGCGCTCCGGGGCATGGTAATAACCACGGATCGTGTAGGGACCGCGCACGGCCAGCTCACCGATCTGGCCCTCGGCGACCTCGTCCTCGGTACCGGGCTCGAGCAGCCTGACTTCGTCGTGCTCCGATATCGGGCGCCCGCAGGTGCCGAAGCGAATCGTTTCGCTGTCGCCTCGTCGGGTAAACATGATGGTGCCCTCGGTCATCCCGAAGATGTGATGACCCTCCACCCCCATCGTGCGGGTGACGATCTCGGCGGCGTCGGTAGAGAAGATCTCGCGCAGGGTCTCCGTGGGGAGGTGCCCCTGGGCGATCTCCGCCTTCATGCGCATGATGATCGGCTTGGCGGCGCCCATGATCGTGGGCCGCAGGACGTTGTGCACCTCGCGCATCGCCTCCTGGTCGACCCGAGGCGTGGCGATGACCGTGCCGCCGTTCATGAGGAAGGGCCCCCAGCCGCAGCCCATGTTGAGGTTGTGCGCAAAGGGCATCGGGATGAACAGCCGGTCTGACGTGTTCCAGCCCTTGAAGGTCCAGACCTGGCGCATGTTGTAGAGGTATTCCGCATGTATCCGCGGGATGATCTTGGGCACCCCGGTCGTGCCGCCCGAGAGCTGAAAGGCGGCGACCTGCCAGGGATCCTGGGGCACGGCCTCGAGGGCTGCGCGCGCCTCGTCCGGGTCGCTCGCCATCAGCGCGGCCAGGTCGACGGCGCCTTCCCTGGGGGTGCCGCGGGTCGAGACGATCAGCTCGAGCCCGGGCACCTCGCCCTGCATCTTCCTGGCGAAGGCATGGAAGTCGAACCTGGTCTCGTCGCTCTCGATGAAGTGGGCCTTGGCGCCACCGAACGCCGCGAGATAGCCGATCTCCGCCTCGCGGTGGGCGGCCAGGGTGCAGATCGGAATGATCCCGGCCTTCCAGCAGGCGAGGAAGACAATGAGCGTCTCCGGCTTGTTGGTGAGCTGAAAGATCACTCGGTCGAGCGGCTTCAGCCCGAGTGTCAGGAGCCCGTGCGCGACCCTGTCGGTCATCGCATCCAGCTCGGCGTAGCGGTACTGGCCGTCTAGCCAGAGGATGGCGGGCCGCTCGGCATGCCGCCGGGCCGTGGCGCGGAAGCCGTCGGCCAGTGTCTCGGCAGTGAGGGCTCCGGCCTCGTGCCAGCGCTCGATGTCGGCGGCGGGCGGATAGACGACACCGGCGATGGGGTATTGCGGTTGGTAGGTCATGATCTCTTCCTCCGGGGCGACTCAGATGACGAGCCGGCCGTTCAGCCAGCCGCGGATCGCCTCGCCGGCGAGGGTCTGGCCACTGGGCTCGCCAGCCGCGAGGGGCTGGCCGTGGTGAGTGCCGCGGATCGATACCTGGTTCTTGTCCGGGGTGCCGAGGGCGTCGAAGATCGCGGCGATCTCCCCGGGGAAGACGCAGGCATCCGCGGTGTAGCGCACGACGAGGGTCGGCTGGTCGATCACCGGTGCGCAGCGCAGCATGCCAGCCTTCGAGGAGAGCCCCGACCAGGTCGAGAGCCAGCTCTCCGGCGTGCAGACCTTGCCGAAGCCGACCCCGTTCATGTTGGTCTTGAAGGGGTCGCGACCCCAGAGCGATCCGAGCGTGCGGTCGGTCGGGTCGAGCGAGAGATCCCAGTTGCGAAGATCGGCATCCGTGCGCGGTACCTCGAAGATGTGTTGCCAGCCCGCCATCAACCGCTCCTGGTCGGAGGCCTCGCCGGCCTTCACCCGCCGGCGTGCCTCCATGCGCCGGCTGACCAGCTCCCGGGCGATCCCATCGATCCGGGCGACACGGGCTCGCTGGGCCGCCCGATAGCGATCGATGAACTCGGGGGAATAGTTCGCCCCATCGCGGGAGAAGCCGTTCCTGGTGGCGAAGGGGAAGAGGGTGGGATCCAGGGAGAGCGGATCACGCTCATCGGTGACGGAGGGATCCAACGAGTTCATGAGCAGCATGCCCTGGCCGGGGTGCGGGGCCACCAGCACCAGCAGATCGGGCCTTGCCATCGAGGCCTCGGCGAGCTTTACCGGTCGCCCGGCAGGCGTGCGTGTCTCACGCTGTGCCGGGGGCAGATTGGCTTGCTCGGTGTAGTAGGCATAGAGCCCGCCGCCGCCCGAGTTGCCGACGAGCACGAGCTGATCAAAGCCACGCTCCTTCAGGAAGGTCGTCCCGGCATCCACGTCCAGCAGTGCCAGCTCGTGCTCGAGCCGCAGGTCGTTGCCCGGGTTGCGGGAGCCCTGGACCCATACCGCGGCGCCGGCTTCGAGCAGCTCCGGAACGAGGTAGTGGGTAGCCAGGATCTCTCGTGGATGCATCAGGCAGCAGACGGCCTTCTCATCACCGCGACGATAGAGATAGCCGGTGACGTTGGCACCGTCGACGGTCGTGAGGGTGTGGACCGAGGCGATCATGTCGGCCGGCAGCCGCGCCGGGTCCCACTGCGCGCCCCGCAGTCCGGCCAGTGGCGTGAAGTCTACCGATGGCATCGTGGCCTCCTTGTACTTGTTCTCTTCGAGAGTAGTCTCATATTGATACCCAATCAATAAATGGCCAGAAGATGACCCCTGTACAGGGGAGTGTCTCTGGAGGGCTTCTCATGCCCCACGAGCTGTTAACAATTACTAGCGCGGCGGGACGGGTCAGAGCGGCCGGCTGGTCCCTACGATGCGCACCTCGTCGCGCCCCCAGTGGGCGATCTCGCCGTTGAGACCGCCGGTGAAGATGCCGTACCAGACCGCGGGCTTCATCTTCATCGCCCTGCGGTCGAAGGTCAGTTCGTCCGGTGCGGAGATCGTCCAGTAGCCCTTCACGGGACCGGTGATGGTCACGGCGGGCTGGCCGCGCATGGTGTCGACCATCGGCCGGAACTCCGGAACATCGATGACATGTACCTCGATCATTGGGCGTCCTCCTTGTAGGCGTCGACCAGTTTCGCCTTGCGGCGCCAGACGGCATCGATGTCCTCCATCAGCCGACCCGCGGCGCGCGCCTCGGACTCCACGTCCATCGCGGCCTGCAGGGTCAGGCGGGCGTCCACCTCGTCGATCGACTCGATGTCGCGGAGGCGGCGGGTGATTTCCACCGGATAGCCGTTCGGGTCGGTGAAATAGATCGACTCCAGGATCTCGTGCCGGGTATAGGGCGAGACCTGGATGCCGCGCTTCTCCAGCGTCTCCTTCCACGTGACCAGCTCTTCCTCGCTGTCCACGGCCCAGGCGGTATGGGTGGCGAAGTAGAAGTGATGCTCCTCGGGGGCGTACTTCTCGGGGCGCTCGCTGCCGATATAGTAGAAGAAGGCGATGGTGGCACCTTTCCCCGCGTCGAAGAAGAAGTGCAGGAAGTCGTGGTGGCCCGGAGGGCCCCAGCCGCGCGCCGTGATCGCATGCACCAGCGGCAGGCCGAGCACATCGCGGTAGAACTCCACCGTCTCGTTCAATTTCCAGGTCGGGCGGGCGGTGTGGTCGACGCCGTGCAGGGCCAGCCGGATGCCATCCTCCGCGGCATGCTTCACGCCGGTGAGATCGCCCGTGCCGATGCCCATCGCCTCGTTGAAGCTCTTCGCCGAGGAGGCGTCGTCACGCGTTCCAAGCTTCTCGGTCATTGCAGTCGCTCCTTTCGAATCTTAGCTGTCAGAGGGGTGCTGCTCAATTATTGATGCTATATCAATAAAAAGACGCTTGCAAGCTGATTTGATAGTGTGGCAATTTTAAGGCATGGAACAGACAGAGAAAAAGCAGCGGCGAGGCCGCGGGCGGCCGCGGCTGGACGGTGGCACCGGGGAGGGAGTCGTCAGCCGGGAGGCGGTGATCGAACTGGCCTACGAGCTGGCGCGGAGCGAGCCCCTCGAAGACGTCTCCTTCGTCAGGCTTGCCAAGACGCTGGGGGTGGTTCCCGGTGCCCTGCACTACCACATCGGCACCAAGGACGATCTGACCTCCGCGATCCTCAACCGCTTCTACAAGCAGTTACTGGCGCGGCTGAGAGCGATCCCCGAGGACCTGCCCTGGCGGGATCGTCTACGCCGGTTCGCCTGCATCCTGATGGCCTGCGAGCGCGATCATCGCGGGGCGGCGGAGTATATCCAGACGAAGGCCAAGTTCCGGGTATTCCAGAAGGTGCGCTCAGGGGAGACCGACTACGGGGCGGCCTACCTGGATCACGCCTTCGGCATGTTCCGGGAAGCGGGCTTCGACGCCGAGCAGAGCGCGATGTTCTACCATGTGCTCGCCCTGCATTGCCTGGCCGCCGCCAACTCCCACGTGGCGCATCTGGAGCCGGCGGAGCATGAGCGCTTCCTGCTGAAGCAGGCGGGCACCTTCCCCACAGGGACGATGCCCGGCCTCGATTTCGCCCTGAAGGCCTTTTCCCGCATCCGGGCGGACGATGCCTTCGAGTTCGGACTGGAGGCGCTGCTGGATCGCTTCGCCGCCGCCCGGCGGCAGGAGGAATGAGGAATGCCTATCCTCGAGGGTCCCTCCTCGCGGGGTAGGCTATTCTGAACCATGAAGCGCTGATCCATTAAGCCCCGGGGCTCCGGGCTTGCGATGTGTCGGACAGGGGGCCCGCTTCGGGAGGTCCCATGGCGATCACCCTGAACGCTGGCCTGCGCCGCGAGTATGAGCAGCTGTTCGAGAGCTGCCGCATTCGCCCCGAGCGCATGGCCGAGGTCGAGCGCACCATCGACAAGCTGGTCCAGCACCGCGCCCGCTACGACACCGTGACGGCGCGCCGGGGCGTGCCCTGGAGCTTCGTCGCCCTGGTCCACAACATGGAGTCCGGGGGCAATTTCTCCTGCCACCTGCACAACGGCGACCCGCTCACCGCCCGCACCGTCCAGGTGCCCGCCGGGCGGCCGAAGCAGGGCTCACCGCCCTTCACCTGGGAGGAGAGCGCCGCCGACGCCATGGCGCTCAAGCAGCTGGGCGAGCGCACCGACTGGAGCCTGGCGGGCCTGCTCTTCCAGCTCGAGCGTTACAACGGCTGGGGATATCGCCGCTACCACCCGCATGTTCTGTCGCCCTATCTCTGGAGCTTCTCCGAGCACTACCACAGCGGACGCTACGTGGCCGACGGTCGCTGGTCCGAAACCGCGGTGTCGAAGCAGTGCGGCGCGGCGGTGGTGCTGCGGCGCCTGGCCGAGAAGGGGCTGGTGGATTTTACCGACCGGCCCCGCGTCACCCTCTACGCCGCCACGGATGCCGAGCCCGCCGCACGCGAACCGCTGGTGCCGCGCCACACCACCCGCCGCACGGCCGATGCCGAGCGGGCCGAACACCTGCAGCGCTGGCTGAACACCTTCCCCGGCATCTTCCTGAAGGTCGACGGCATCCCCGGTGACAACACCTCCGGGGCCTATCGCACCGCGACCGGTCACTACCTGCCGGGCGACCCCCGGGCGGGTCAGGACCCACCGTGCACGCAGGCCATCTCGTCGTAACGCCCGGTGACCAACGACTGAAAGCAGGGCGAGCGCTCCAGCAGGACGCCGCCGATCCGGCGAAGGTCATCCACCTGCTCGGCGGGCAGGTCGAAGGTCGTCGGCAGGCTCAGGTAACGCTTCCGTTCCGTTTCATCCTCCAGTTGGTCGAAGCCGACATAGATGCGGTACAGCTCGACCTGGTGCATCGCCTCCCCGGGGGGCGCCTGTTCCCGCGACGCGCGCTGGGCGTCGGCCCGGGTCCTCATGGCCTGCCTGAGCAGCTCGACCGTATCGAAGGAGTAGTTGACCATCGGCGTCGTCGAGATGGTGCTCACCACCTTGGTCAGCCCTGGCGCCCGGGGCGAGGTGTCGAAGTCCGGCGCCTGCTGGGTCTTGGCATCGACGACGATGACGACGAGCTTGTCGATCTGCTCCAGGTTCATCCTGGTCAGCACGCTCCAGGGCAGGTCGCTCGAGCGCAGGGCGGTCAAGGGCAAGCGCAGGCCGATATTGTCCGAGACACCGCCGTCCAGGAGATGCACGTAGCGCCGTTCGGGCGCCTGGTAGGTCCTCAGGCTGCGTGCCCGGTAGTAGCGCCGTGGATTCGAATCGAGATCCCGCAATCCGCTCGAGACCCAGGTCGGCTCCCGGTAGTCGCACCGGCCGGGATAGCTGTTCAGGGTCAGGGGCGTGAAGGCGATCGGGAAGTTCGACGACGCCGCCACGGCGCGGGAGAGGGTCACGCCGTTCAGGTCGGCGCACAGGGGGTCGAACTGGGACTGGATGAAGGTGAAGGTCGCGCCCTTGGCCATGTCGGTGGCGTTGATCAACAGGAAGGGCTTGCGGCCACGCGCGGCCAGGTCGCCGAAGTCGGCGTCGTCGAACAGCAGGTCCTGGTAGACCTCGTCGGCGATGTCGATGCGGCCGAAGGTCGGCGAGAGCAATCGCGCCCAGTTGTAGGGGTTGAACAGCTGGCCTTTCAGCCTGGCCTCGACGTTCTTGTAGAGGAAGTTCGCCTGGAAGCGGCCACCGGGTTCGAAGATCTCATCCCCCTGCAGGGCGTAATAGGCCGACGTGAAGCTGCCCCCGGACACCGAGGAGATGACGTCGACCTCCTGCAGCAGGTTGCGGCGCTCGCCGTCGATCTCGACCCAGGAATCCCGCAACGTTTCCAGCACGCCGTAGGAGAGCGCCGCGGCACGGGTGCCGCCGCCGGAGAAGGTCAGGATCACGAACAGGTCCTCGCCGCTGCCGGCGTCCTCCAGGTTGGCGTAGCGATAGCCCGACGCGGCATCGACACGCTCGAGCTTGGGGGTCTCCGGGAAGGAGGCGCAGCCCCCGAGCGACATCAGCGGCATGGCCGCCACCAGCATCCAGGCGAGGGCGGTGTGTCTCATGCGTCCGTGTCCCTGCGGGTGAATTCGATGATCAAGGGGGCCGTGGGCAGCGTGCCGGTCACGTGGAGGTCGAAGTGGTCGGGCTCGAAGTTCTTCATCGAGGGCCCCAGGGTCACGATGTGATGGCCCGTCTCGACCTGGAACACCCGATTCGTCCAGGCCGCCGCCACGCCGTCGATCCAGACGAGCCGCCGGGTGGGAAATACGACCTTGAGGTACTGGTCCATGGCGTCCCTCCCTGCCGGGGCAGATGGTGTCCGGCAGTTGCTGCGCTGCAGGGCACTGTCTGAAAAGTCGGCGAGCGCAGACAGTTTTCGGACAATGCCTAGGCCTTGTACTCCAGGGCGAAGTCCAGGATGCGGGTCCTGCCCAGCCACACCTTGCCCAGGTAGACCCCCGGCTCGACCTCGCGGATCTCGTCGCGCACGGCCCGGAAGAAGAAGGAGGTGCTCGAGTAGTCGATGACGATGGTCTCGCGGTCGTCCATCCAGCTCGGCGCCCGATAGACCTTGGCGACCACGAAGGAGAGGCTCAGCGGGGTGACCTTGTTGACCAGCACCCCGGCCGAGCCGTCCTCGGCGAACATGTCGAACACCTTGCCCTGCCAGGCGAACAGGCGGGCGAAGTGGGCGTAGGCCCGGGCGAGGGCGCTGCCGGTGACGATGGGCGTGCCGCGGGTATCGCCGTTGGGGATCGCGCCCGGCTCGGCCCGCCGGTAGAGCTCGTCGAGCTGGTCCCGGGGCATGTCCAGCCATTGCTGCACGGTGGTGCTCATCGCGGGGTCTCCTCTGTCCGTCAGGGCGTCTCGTCGACCGAGAGCGTGGCGTTGTGGGTGGTACGCAGCTCGCCCGCGGCCTGGTAGAGGTCGCGCCGCATGCGGTTGATGCCGCCCAGGGGGCGGTGGGCCGGGTGGGTGTTCCAGGGGTTGAAGACCAGCGACTCGCAGCGCGCGAGGGCATCCGGGGTGTCGATCTCCTGGCGCGGCAGGCTGAGCCGCGCCACCGGCCGGAAGGGCGAGGCGTCCTCGTCCCAGGCCACCGAGGCGTCCTCGATGGGCATCGCTTCCGGGTCGGTCTGGAACTGCACCATGAAGGTCAGGCAGGCCTCGCCCCCGCCCAGCTGCGCGGCCATGGCGTTGCGCAGGTAGTCGGGGTCGTCGCCGTCCGCGCCATCGCCGTTCGGCGCCGCCTCGCCGTCACAGGGGCGCACGGCATACTTCACCGCCGAGGTCTCGTCGTCGCCGTAGCGGTAGGGGGTGGTGCTGTAGTAGCCGATGGCGAGGGGGCTGTCGGGCCGGCTGCGGGCGCGCAGCGCGATCCACAGCGACTTCGGCTGCGGGGCCAGGGGGTTGAGGAAGTACCACCACAGGCGGTCGTCGGCCACCGCCGAGACGAAGCGCTGGAAGTCCTCGGGGGTGCCGGCGAACAGCGCCGGGTGGCTGTTGAACAGGAAGTCCTGGTGGCCGCGCGAGCCGTCGACGCCCTCGGCGCCCGCCACACCGAAGAGCCGCACCGACAGGCCGCGCAGGTCCTTCACGCGGTCGTCCTGCTGGGTGGCATTGGCGAAGCGCAGCAGGGCCGCGTACTCGCCGGGCTCGGCGAACAGCCCGCGGGCCAGCTCGCCGGTGTGGGGCGGGACCTCGAAGGTGGCGCGGGCGCAGGCCACCGTCTTGGGCTGGTTGAAGCGCGGAATGGGCGTGCCCGCCGCCCGGTGGCGCTGGCCGATCTCGAGGATCCGCACCGTCATGGCCCGCTCGAGGGTCGCCTCGTCGGGGGCGATGCGCTCCTCGCCCAGGGCGAGCTCGGGGTCGTCGCTGCAGCCGGCGACCAGCCCCAGCCCCATGGACAGTGCCAGGGCCAGCGTGCCGACGGCGTGCTTACCGGGCGAAGGCATCATCGTTCTCGGCCCCCGGGCGGGGCGTCCACTCCAGCGAATAGTAGTCGCCGCGCGCCCGCGCCCAGGGGTCGAAGACGTTGACCACCGGGTCGAGCTCAGCGGCGAGTTCCGGCACCGTGCGCTGCAGCACCCGCTTCATCGGCGAGACCGGCTGGCGGTGGCCGTTGCTGGTGGCCGTCTCCATCACCACGCCGTCGGGGCCGTTGTGCATCACCCAGTCGTGGCCCAGTTGGGTGTAGAACTCGGGGCGGAAGCTCGAGGTGAAGAAGCGGTCGCTGAACAGGCGGCGCGAGGCGTTGAGGATGAACACCACGAACTGGGTCTCGGAGATGGCGAAGCCGTGGGGGCGCACCGGCTCGGCGAGCCAGCCGACCACGGCGTCGACGTCCTCGATGTTGTCGACCAGGGTGCCGTCGGGGTGGCCCAGGCAGTCGTCGGGGTAGTGTCCCGCGGCGTCGCGCTGGGCGTGGGAGATGACCTTGCCGGCATCGCAGACGTGCTGGCCGTAGACCTCGCGCATCTTCGCCACCAGCGCCTCCTGGCGGCGGCGCTCGGCGGAGTCTTCCGGCAGGCGGGCGTCGATGAAGTCGTCGAAGCCGGTCAGCTGCTTGAGGCCGTACTGGCGGCGGAACTCGTTGAAGCGCGGCACGCCGCGTTCGCGGTCGCGAATGATGTCCAGCGCGGCGATATCCAGCTTGCCGGTGTCGGTGCCGAGGTGCGGCATGTCCAGGTTCTGCAGGAACTGGCCGTGGTTGCCCAGGGTCAGCAGGCCCAGGCGCTGGCGCCCCATGCTCAGCGCCCAGTCGGCGAGGCCGTGCTCGTGCAGCAGGTCGCTGGCGCCGGCGCGGAACCCCTCCAGCGCCGGCACCTTGCTGTGGATCCGATCCGGCGCGCCGAGGTCGCGCACCTCCAGCAGGTCGGGCACCAGCGGGTGGAGGCGATAGACGGTGATGAACTCCTCGGGGAAGTTGAACGGCGAGCCGAAGTGGTTGATGCCGCCGTTGACGTGGTCCGGGTTCTCCAGCGACCAGATGTCATCGCGCCGCCCCCGCAGCTTCGCGAACAGCGAGCCATCCGCGTAGCGCTCGCTGCCCAGGCCGAAGATCCCCGGGCCGGCCGCCAGCACCGAGTACCAGGCGTTGGCGTGGCGCTCGTCGTCGGAGGCGCGCAGCCGGTCGAGCACCCGCGACAGGGCGCTCTCCATGAACGCATGCTCGTGGAAGAGCCCGCTCCAGTTGGAGTTCATGCCGCGGTAGAGCGGCTCGTCGTAGAGCAGCTGGGGGGTCCACTCGATGGTGTGGATCTTGGCGATCATCGCCGCGACCACCAGGCGTGCGGCCTCGAACAACTCGTCGTCGGTCACATCCCGGTAGCGGATCACCCGCGCCGGCTCGGCCGGGTCGCGCAGCCCCGAGTCGGCGTCCGGGGTGGCGGCGGCCTGCTCGCGGAAGGCCGCGACGAAGGCGTTGTGCTCGCGGGCGAAGACGTTGTGGTAGAAGGCCATGCCGACGGTCCAGTTGTCGGGGAAGGCGGCGGCCTCCTGGCCGGCCCAGGCGGGGTGGATGCGCTCGCACGCCGCGTCGTCGGGGGCGACGTCGCAGCCGGGGCCGAAGCGCGGCAGGTAACCCGGGCCGTGGCCGTCGTTCGCCACCAGTTGCAGGCGGGCCGGGTCCTCGGGATCGCGCTTGACGCGGCTGGCGCTGACCTCGTCGTAGCCGTAGAGCTGCGAGGCGTCCCACCAGGCGGTGACGTGGTTGTTGAAGGTGCGGTGGGCCCGTGTCAGGTACTGCTTGCCCTGGTGATCGAAGGCCTCGGGGGCATCGGCCTGGGCGACCAGGCTGGGCTGGAAGGCGTCACCGGGGCGGCAGCCCAGGGCGGCGGCCGCGTCGTCGGGCAGGCGGCAGCCCGCCGATTGCAGGCCCGTGCGATCGTTCTCGCCCTCGTTCAGGTGCGAGAACCAGTCGTGGGTCATGAACTGGATCCAGAAGGCCGCCAGCACGTTGAAGAAGGGCGCCTGGTGATAGTCGCAGTGCGCCTCGGCCGCGTGGCCGGGCAGCCCGCGGCCCTGGTTGCACAGCTCGGGCCGCGACTGCTCGCGGGTGAACAGCTCCCGGCTGATGCGCTGGGGGTCCGGGGTCATCGGGCCGAGCCGGTCGCCGTGGCGGGCCCGGGTCAGGTCGGTGTGCCCCGCGTCGGGGAAGGTTTCCGCGAACTCGACGTTGCGGGCGAACAGGGTACCGGTGGCGCCCATCAGGGGGTTGCGCAGGTCGTTGCAGATGCCGGTCAGGGTGCGGTGGCGGATCAGCTCGCCCCGGCACAGCTGCTCGGCGTCGCCGCCCACGGCTTGGTACTCGGGGTGCTCCGGCGGCAGGCGCATGGCAGCCCAGCGGGTCAGGGTGCTGCCCGGGGCGCCGTCGCGGCCCTGCACGTAGTCGCGGTAGGTGGCGTTGTCGAAGAGGTTGAACTTGATCAGCTCGACCCGCTGGTACTCCAGGTCGATCAGGGCGCCGTCGATGCCGCGGTCGTTGGGGTTGAGGTGCACCCGCTCGCTGAGCCCGCCGACCAGGGGGCGCAGCCAGCCGTCGTCGTAGTTGGCGTTGCGCGAGGCGCCGGCGCCGGTGGCCCAGTAGTGCTGCCAGTCGACCCAGGGGGTGTCGCGGCCCAGGGCCTCCACGGCGCGCTTGCCGCCCCGGCACAGGGCGGTGTCCTCCTGCACCTTGCCCAGGAAGCGGTCGGCCCGGTCGTCGGGCACCTCGCGCAGGCCGCCGGCCACCAGGCGCTTGCAGGCGCGCAGCGATGACCAGGTGGCCAGCCAGGAGGGCTTGTCGGCCTCGGGGTGGAGCGCGAGTGCCTCGTCGGCGGCGAGCCCGGCGCCGGGGGCCGCCAGCCATGCCAGCAGGGCCGTGGCGGCGAGGCCGTGCCGATGGCGGCGGAGAGGCGAGGGGCGAGAAGGGGTTCCCACGGCGGGGGAGCCCGGAAGCGAAGGTGACATGCCGCAATCCTCCCTGGGGAAGCGCACCGGGGAGCGGGGCTCCGGGGGCGATTCCGTCTAGATCGGCGATGAGACGCAGGAAGTATAGTCAACGCTTTTCTTACGCTGCCATGTTGAAGTCTGACTAGACTGCGGGAAGAAAGGGTTATGCCGGTATAGGACGAGCGGGGGACCGGGGTGTGGGTGACCGGGGCACCGGCGCAGGCAGTTTCCGGGCATGGCCCGGACTCTAGTTCGAAAAGTCGGCGAGCGATGGCAGTCCTCGGACAGCGTCTAAGGATGGAGCGATGATCACCCAATCAGCCCTCAACCTGGTCATGACCGTGCGCCCCGGGCACGAGGCCCCGCTGCGGGCCCTGCTCGACCGCCTGCACGAAGACCCCGACGGCAACGCCGTCTTGCCCTTCGCCCGCCTCGCAGGGGTGCATTTCGCCCGGCTGGTACTGCTCCCCGAGGCCCACCGCCGCGGCGGGCGCCGCTACCCGCCCCAACTGGTGCTGACCACCAATGTCGACGGCGACCTCGATGCCCACCTGGACGAGCTCGTCGCGGTGGGCGGTGAGGGGCTGCGCGAGTTGCTTTCCCACTGCCGTGACTTTCCCGACGACGCCTCCGAGGCGCAGGTTCGCGCCTATCTCGCCGACCACCGCCAGCGGGTGGGCGCCTTCTACGTCAATACGCTGGGCCGCAGCCTGGCCCAGATCAGCCTGGAGGCCCGCCTGCACGAGGCCCTGCAGCGCCACCTGGACGCGGGCGACTGGCAGGACAGCACCCCCGCGACGGTGCGCCGGGCGTTGATCCGCTTCGTCGGCGAGCGTGACGACCTGCGCGAGGCGCTGACCCCGGCCCCCGGTCCCGATCGCTGGCGCTGGCTCGGGGGCTGGCTGCTGCTGGGCGCCATCGCCCTGGCCGGGCTGGTGGTGGCCGTGCTGCTGTTGCCGCTGACCCTGCTGGCGCTGCTGCTGCTGCGCCTGCACGAGATGGCCAACGCCCCCCACAACCGCCGCCCGCGGGATACCCATATCCGCCGGCTCGAGGCCGACGAGGATCGCGGCGTGCACAACCAGCTCTCCGCCGTGGGCCATATCCAGGCGGGGCCCTTCCGGCGCCTGGTGCTGCACATTGCGCTGTGGCTGCTGCAGCTCGCCGCCTCGCGGGTCTTCTACCGCGGCAAGCTCGCCGAGATCGACACCATCCACTTCGCCCGCTGGGTGATCATCGACGAGGGCCGGCGGGTGTACTTCTTCAGCAACTTCGACGGCAGCCCCGAGAGCTACCAGGACGACTTCATCGAGCGCGTCGCCTTCGGCCTCAACCTGGTGTTCAGTAACGGCGAGGGCTGGCCGCGCAGCCGCTGGCTGCTGTTCGGCGGCGCCTCCGACGAGCAGGCCTTCAAGGCCTACTACCGCGACCACCAGGTGCCCACCGCGGTGTGGTACCGGGCGCCGGCGCTGGCCGGGCTGACGGCGGTCAACCTGGCCAACAACGCGGCCATCCGCGCCGGGCTCTCCGGCTCCATGAGCGAGGCGCAGTGCCGCGCCTGGTTGCAACGGTTCTGACGCCATGCCTGCATCCGATACCCCTCTCGACCTCGACGATATCCAGGGCATCGTGCTCAGCGGCTACGGCGAGCTGCCCCAGGCCGGCTTCCTGATGCTGGCCTTCGGCGAGCCGGGGCGCGCCCGCGACTGGGTGGGCGAGGTGGCGGCGGGTATCGAGAGCGCCGCGGCGGGCCGCCCCGGGGGTGGCCAGCGCCTGCACCTGGCCTTCACCTGGGCGGGCCTCGAGCACCTGGAGCTTTCGTGGCAGGCGCTCAAGGGCTTCTCCCGGGAGTTCCGCGAGGGCATCGCCGGTTCCCCCCGGCGGCGGCGCATTCTCGGCGACGAGGGCGACAGCGCCCCCGAGCGCTGGCAGTGGGGCGGGCCGGCGAGGGCGACGATCCATGCCGTGCTGATGGGCTACGCCGCCACCCCCGAGGCCCTCGACGGCCTGCTGGCCGACCAGCGCCAGGCCCTGGCTGCGGCCGGCATCGAGGTGGTCGCGGCGCTGGAGAGCCAGCCGCTGGCCGACGGCCGCGAGCATTTCGGCTTCCGCGACGGCATCTCCCAGCCCAAGCTGGCCGGGGTCAGCACGAGCGACGACCCGCGGCAGTTGGTCGCCCCGGGGGAGTTCATCCTCGGCTACCCCAACGCCCGCGACCAGCTCACCATGCGCCCGCTGGTCGACCCCATCGAGGACCCTGACAACCTGCTGCCGGAGGTGGCCGAGGACAGCGACCTGCACGACCTGGGGCGCAACGGCAGCTACCTGGTGTTCCGCCAGCTCGGCCAGGACGTGCACCGCTTCTGGTCCTGGCTCTATGCCGCCACGCCCGACCGCGAGGCGCGGCTGGCGCTGGCGGCCAGGATGGTCGGCCGCTGGCCCGACGGCGAGCCGCTGGTCAAGGCGCCCCAGCGCCCGGCGGGCGAGGGCACCGACAACGATTTCGGCTACCACCACGAGGACGCCGACGGGCTCAAGTGCCCCCTGGGCGCGCATATCCGGCGCACCAACCCCCGCGACATGCTGCCGCCCAAGCCCGGCACCGAGGACTCCCTGGCGATCAACCGCCGCCACCGCCTGCTGCGGCGCGGACGCGCCTACGGGCCGCCGCTGGCGGAGAGCCTGGCCCCGGACGACCTGCTCGCCGCCGACGACGATGGCATCGAGCGCGGCCTGCACTTCCTGTGCCTGAACGCCGATATCAGCCGCCAGTTCGAGTTCGTCCAGCAGACCTGGATCGACAACCCCAACTTCGCCGGCCTGCACGCCGACACCGACCCGCTGGTCGGCGCCCGGGGCGAGGGGCGGGCTACCTTCACCGTGCCGGGCGAGCCGGTGCGCCGCCGCCATCACGACCTGCCGCGCTTCGTGCGGGTGCATGGTGGCGCCTACTTCTTCGTGCCTGGCCTGCGCGCGCTGCGCTACCTGGCTGCGCCGCCGCGGCGGCTGACCTCCGAGATCAGCGCCCCGGCCGCGCCGGCCATCCTGCTGCCGGATACCTGGTGGCTGCGCACCGGGCGCACGCTCAACCGCGCCCTGGAGACCGGCGTCTCGCTGTCGCGGCGCGCCACCCGGCTGCGCAACGGCGTCGACCGGCTGCTCCAGCAACCGGCCACCGACGCCTTGCAGGGGTGGATCCTGAGGCGCCGGCGCAAGTACGCCATCGACGCCGACTTAGCCATCGCCGAGGAGCGCCGCCTGGCCGGCGAGGGGGAGGTGACCCGGCGCATCACCGAGCAGATGAGCGACTTCCTGCTGCGCACCTACCGCCAGGGCACCGCCGAGCGCGCCGGCAACACCAAGACCTACGGCCTGCTCGCCGCCGAGTTCGAGGTGCTGGAGCTGCCCGACGAGCTGCGCTGCGGGCTGTTCGCCGAACCGCGCCGCTACGAGGCCTGGGTGCGCTTCGGCGGCCCGGGGCCGCGGGTGACCCCGGACATCCGCAACAACGGCGTGCTCAGCCTCGGCGTCAAGGTGCTCGGCGTGCCCGGCGAGACGCTGCTCGACGACGAGGCCCACACCCAGGACTTCTCGGGCATCAGCGCGCCGACCTTCACCACCCCCGACGTCTACGAGAACGCCAAGCTGCAGCGGCTGATCGGCGCCGGCCTGCCGATCTGGTACTTCCTCAACCCCTTCGACTCCCACTACCTCGACATGCTGCTCCAGGCGCTCTACGCCAAGGCCCACGGCAGCCCCTTCGAGGCGAACTACTGGAGCTGCGTGCCCTACCTGTTCGGCAAGGGCAGGGCGATCAAGTACCGCTTCGTGCCGCTGCTCGAGCGCCGCTCGCAGGTGCCGCTGCCGGCCCCGGACGACTACCTGCGCCGGGCCATGGTGCGCACCCTGGGCGAGGTCGACGAGGTGGTGTTCGAGCTGCGCATCCAGTTCCAGGAAGACCCGGTGACCATGCCCATCGAGGACGCCTCGGTGATCTGGACCTCGCCGGAAATCCCCGTGGCCCGCCTGCGCATCCCCCGCCAGGCATTCGACACCCCGGAGCGCGACCGCCTGGCCCGCGAGCTGACCATCAACCCCTGGCACGCCCTGCCCGAGCACCGCCCCCTGGGCAACCAGAACCGCGCCCGCAAGCTGATCTACTACGAGACCTCGCGGGTGCGCCAGCGCATCAACGGCGAGCAGCACTTCGAGCCCTGAGCGGCGCTCAGCCGAAGGTGCCAGCCCCCTACGACTTTTTTCTCAAGATTCGGCTACGCATGCCGAAGCATCCTTTAGTAAGCTTGTTGTAAATGAATGTTTCCAATCGGATTCTAATGTTACCCCGTTGGAGACGCCGGCGGCCTGCGACCGCCAACAGGGGAGGGGGCTGGTGAGCGGCACCCCTGGGCGGTAGCGTGCCTGGTCGAAAATTTCGCCCTCGATTGGCAAGGCACCGGTTTCTCTGGGAGCCAGGCTCCGCCGGGCGATCGGCGCCGCAGGCACCCCGACGCGGCCGTCCCGCAACATGCTACCGGCACGTATCCCACGGTATTTGTGCCGGCTCACTGATCACCAATCAAGCCACTGGTTTCTGTAGGAGCCAGGCTCCGCCGGGCGATCGGCGCCGCAGGCGCCCCGACGCGGGCCGTTCCGCAACATGCTGCCGCCACGTATCCCACAATATTTGTACCTGCGGATTAATCATTGTATAGGCGTCAAGAGCCATGGATTCGTCACTAATCATCAATGAAGCCACTAGGGTGCTGTGGTGGCTGATTCCCCTACTCATTCTAATCGGCGTCTTCAAGTCCCCATGGTTCAAGGGGATTGTCGGAGAAACCTTGGTCAAGATGGTGGCCAAGTTCCGGTTGTCAGCGGAGACATACCATAGAGTCCATAACGTCACGCTTCTAACACCTGACGGTACAACCCAGATCGACCATATCTTTGTCTCCCGATTCGGTATCTTCGTCGTGGAAACAAAAAACATGAAGGGGTGGATCTTCGGTGGTGAGAAGCAGGCGCAATGGACTCAGAAGCTGTATCGAAAATCATTCAAGTTTCAGAATCCACTGCGTCAGAACTACAAGCACGTCAAGGCCTTGGAAGCCGCGCTTGATGTTCCCTCGGACGCCATCCATTCGGTTGTGGTATTTACTGGTAACTCGACATTCAAGTCCAAGATGCCAGCGAACGTCACAGTCGGTGGCGGTTACGTCAATTATATAAAATCGTTCCGTGAGGTAGTGCTGTCGGAGGCTCAGGTTCAGGATGCGTTGAAAAAGATCCAGACGGGTCGGCTGTCACCTTCTCGCGAGACGCATCGTCAACATGTGGTACAGCTCAAGGCTCGCTCTGACCCGAGTGCTGATCGGAAATGTCCGAAGTGCGGTAGCAGCATGGTGTTGCGCACAGCCAAACGAGGTACAAGTGCTGGAAAGAAGTTCTGGGGGTGCTCAGCGTATCCCCAATGTAGGATGATGCAGAATGTCATCTGACATGGGAGTGGATGGAAGGCTCGGCTGCTCTCGACCCGAAGCGGTCATTCCGACAAAGGCAGCAAGCTCGTTCATCCGTGTTATGCAGCATGCGTGGTGATCGGTGTTATGTAGCCGAGCTATACTTAATTTTGCGTATTTTCAGTAGATTAGGAAGCAGGCGACGTGCGGTATAACATTGTTGAACGCGCAGGCGCGTTAATCCGATATCAGAGTGTGCAGTCTAATCACTGTTAGGCGTCATGACGCAATAGAGGAGACCTTCCAACGATGCGGGACGTGGCAATCAAGGAAGAGGCCAGCATCAGTAGAATCAACAACCACTCCTTTATATTGCAAAAATTTCCAACAGCAACATAGGTATTGTCAGCGATGGCAAAATTTGCCGAATTTTTGTCTTGGGGCTTTAATGCTTTGGCAGATATTAACGAAGTGTCGAAGTCAAATGAAAAGAAGCCCGCGAGGCCCAAAGATCCAGAGTGGATTATTGACATACGAAGAGAGCTAGAAAGATTTTTCGAGGAGCATGAAAACGAAACAATCGGAGATCGCAGAGATGAAATAAGATCTTTGATAAACTACTGTAATGACAAGGCTTATCAGAATGGCGGGAAAGACATGTTTGAAGGTATCAAGAGGAATAATCCCGATATCAGCTGGGAGTGAGATTGATTCTCCAGAACTGGCGTGAAACCTGTTTCAGTCCAGAATTTTCGTCAATGAAAGGTTTGTTTGGTGCTGATCTAAATAAATAAGGTAGTCCCCCGGCTTTGCCGGGGGACTACCCGAGGTTTGACCGTGTGCTGCGGTTAAAGGGAACCTCCAGTCTCCGCCAAGAGATAGGACGTTCCCAATGAGAGAGTACCAGAGTCTTGCCCATACAACATGGAATTGCAGGTATCATGTTGTTTTTATCCCGAAAAAGCGAAAGAAAGTGATTTTCGGTGGGATACGCAAGCACCTTGGTGAGGTTTTCCATGAGCTGGCTAGGCAGAAGGAGTGCCAGATCGTAGAGTGGGCCACCTGATGCGAGACCATGTTCACATGTGCATCAGCATTCCGCCAAAGCATTCTGTGTCGCATGTGGTTGGTTACATCAAGGGGAAGAGCGCCATTTCGATAGCCAGGAACTTCATGGGAAGAACTCGTAACTTCACAGGTGAGAGCTTTTGGGCAAGAGGATATTTTGTCTCAACAGTCGGGCTTGATGAGGCGATGGTCAGAGCCTACATCCGTAATCAGGAAAGAACTTACGAGCATTATGACCAACTTAAGTTCGGCATGTGAGGCTGCCGCCTTCAGGCGGCTCAGGTTTATGCCCCTTTGAGGGGCTAACAAAATAAAGCCCCCGGCTTTGCCGGGGGATATTTACTAGTCGCCGAAGCTGCACTATCCATCGAGCATGCCTGCCACTGCGAAGGTGCGGGGCAGGATCTTTTGGTCGTCCAGAAGAAAATCGAGGGCACTTCCGGTCTCGCTCCCTTTAAGCACTCAGATGGCGCAGGCGTACGAAATTCCGAATCATTGTTAAAGATAAACGGAGAGCCTAACCACGCAGTGAAGCCGACAGCAAAAACGCTGCGCGTTTTCGCTGCGGCTTACCGCTAGCCGTTCAATTTAGGAGTATCGATGAAAGATCTATTTCCCGGGCATTTTAGAGAGTCCCAAGAAAATCTTAGAGAAGCATGGGATTCATGTGTTTTTGTATTCGATGCCAACATACTGCTAAATTTATATCGCTACTCAGATTCCACAAGAAGCGAATTTTTACGCTTGTTAGAAAAAATAAAAGATAGAGTCTGGTTGCCGCATCGTGCAGCTGAGGAGTTCTTGAATAACCGGTTGTCAGTAATAGGTCAGCAAGAACAATCATATGATTCTACGATAAAATCAATTAACAGCCTGAAAAGTGATTTAGAGAACGCTAGGCAACACCCATTTGTTAGTGCACAAACAATGCGAAGAGTTGATAGTGTGTTTAAAAGCTTGTGCGAGGAACTGTTGCGAAACAAAGAAGTTCATACAATGCGGATATCGAATGATGAGATAAAAGATTCAATTTCAGGAATATTTGAAAATAGAGTGGGCCATCCCTTCGAGAAAGAAAAGCTAGAAAAGTTAATAATTGAAGGAGAGGAGCGCTACAGGCAAAAAATTCCTCCAGGCTTTAAGGATGGATCAAAGTCTAAAGATACAGAGGTCTTTGCTGAGAAGTGCCGGGAATTTGGTGATTTGATAGTGTGGAAGCAAGTTCTTGAGCACTCCATTAATGTAGATAAAGGTATAGTTCTTGTAACAGATGATAAGAAGGAAGATTGGTGGGAGAAATTCAAAGGGAAAACAATTGGCCCTCGTCCTGAGTTGGTTAAGGAGTTCAAGGATAACGCTAATAATAGCTTTCATATGTATCAAGCAGATAGATTCCTTGAGCTGGCAAGGGAAAATCTTGGCGAGCAGGTTAGCCCAGAGATTCTAGAAGAAATCCGTGAAGTAAGGCGTCGAGATAAGATGGCAATTAGGAAAAAGCAAGAATATGAGCTGCTTAATCGCCAAAAATCTAAGATTAGTCACATGATGCAAGAACTCGAACACACTCGCCATCAGATGATGAAGCATGAAAGCGAGATGGCTTTGCTGCAGGAGAAACGCCATATTTTGGATTCCGAAAGGATGGAGTTGAGGAAGTATAGAGAAAGCTACCCAGATGGTGACCGTGAAATCGACATGGAGCCATTTATGCACCATTATGCAGATATAAATGAGAGCTATCACTTAGTAAGAAGCAAGCTTGAAGAATCAAAAGCCCGATATCAGGAGCTGCAGAATCGCACGATGCAGCTTGAGCATGATCTGGCCCGACATATGAAATACATTGAACAAGAAAATTCAGCAGACTCGTAAACTCGCTCCTGATTTGGGCGTTATAGCGCTCAAGGTGCATAGAAGTTATCAGCTTTATTTTGAAGAGTGACGATGCTTGTAAATTTAATTGAGAAAATAAAGTTCAACAGAAAGCATGGAAAAAATCCAACTGTTGAGCAGTTTATCGAGGAATGGTCAAAGTCACCTGAAACGCATTTTTACGGGTATTTTGATCAAAAGTTAAAATGGTCAACATGTTATGGGTTGGCTCCTCTTGAAGGCCTCCCAGATACTCATGGTTATAGCACGCTCCCGGACATTCGCTGCCAATATAATGAGTATAAATACTCTCTTAAAATTGGGAATATAGAGGGAGTTTCAATGCACTCAGGTGGAGTTGTGCGCATCAAGCATTTCGCGCTAAATACATCGCTAACGAGAGCCAAAATTGGTGAAAAGTTTTTCTATGCTATCCTGCAATTCTTTAAATCAAAGAATGCAGTGGCTATAGAGTTCCATGAGAATCACAGTTCAAAAATTGATCATTACAGACATTTTTTTGAGAAAGTCGGCGTTAAGGAAATTGCAGATAGGGTATGGCGAGTAGAGTTATACAATGACAATGAGATCCCCGATCATGTATTGGCTTTCCATGAAGAACTTAAGAGCCGGTAGCGCTATAACAATGCCAATCACGGCGACAGCTTTTTCGTTGCGGCTTCGCCTTCACTACAAAGCTGCGCGTGTTGGCGGCGTTATATCAACTCTCGCTGAAGGACGGCTTCTGGCCGTTAGCTGGCGTACATAATGTGGTCGTTTTCTTTACGCATGCTGACCGCCCCTCCAGGAGGCCCTGGAAGGGCGGTTTCTCGTAAAGAAATTGCGTAAACATTTCTACGTACAGGAATGGTATGTTTTTTTGCCCATCCTGGGACGGGGCTGCCCCTGCGGGAGGGGGGCCGTGCGGCTCCTGGGCCGGGGGTGGCCCAGGGTGTCGTTCAGGGCATTATGTGAGGGTGCTAATGTTAAGCCAGCTTGCCCCTGCGTAGCATTGGCACTGCGCTTCTGGCCAAGAGGCGCTTCCCTGAACTGTGTATGCACCCTGCTTGCCCCTGGTGTTGCCTTGTCCCTGGCACCAGGGACGTTTTTCGTAGGGCTCCGGGAGTCGCAGAGCAGGCCGTAGCCTTCGTTATCCGCGTGAAGCACACTGGCACGCATGGGGCACTGCAAAGGGAACTGACGATGCGCTTGAGGATACTGTCGGACCTGCATCTGGAGCACTTCGACGAACCGCGAGCATTGCCACAGGCCGATGCCGATGCCGTCATTCTGGCCGGCGACATTCACGCAGGCGTCCAGGGCCTCGGCTGGGCGGTAGAGCAGTTTGCCGGCACGCCTATTCTCTACGTCCCCGGCAATCATGAGTTCTACGGCACTGCCATGCCGGCGCTGCGTCGGCAACTGGAGGATGAGGCCGCACGGCTCGGCATCCATCTGCTGGACAATCGCACGCTGACCCTGAACGGCGTGCGCTTTCATGGCACCACGCTGTGGACCGACTTTGCCCTCTATGCCGGTCAGCCCGACCATGATCCGTCACTCACCGAGGCCAGGGCACTGGACCTGATGCCGGACTTCCGAATCATCGAGCAGCCGGACGGGGAGGTGTTCACCCCAGCGGGGAGTCGACGCCTGCATGCCGAGGCGCTGGCCTGGCTGGAAGGGGAGCTGTCACGGCCGTTCAATGGTCCGAGAGTGGTGATTAGCCACCATGCGCCCCTATCCGCCTGTATCCCATCACGCTACCGCGGCGATTCGCTCTCCCCGGCTTTTGCCTCCCATCTCCCGCAGCTGATGGGCCGCATGGATCTATGGATTCATGGACATGTGCACGAGCCGGTGGATCTCGATGCAGGCGGAACACGTGTCATCGCCAACCCCGGTGGCTATCCCGACGAGTTCGATCCGCCCCTGTTCACGCCTGACCTGATTGTCGAGGTCAACCACTCTTGATATGAGATGTCTCCGCCGATGAGCTCCTTGCCTCTAGCCTAGCCTCGACGCTCAGAACATAATGTAAAGAAAACCAAGGTTTCTTTTCAGTGGAGTGGAGGTGGCGAGGTAGGGCAAGCAGCCATGCCCAGATCCAGGGGGGGCGCCGACGACAAAGTCTGCTCCTGGCCGACAGGAGAGCTTTAGTCCCTGCTGATAGATGCTTTTCTGCAGATACCACCCCAAAATCGGACATTATATAAAATGCAGCCAGCTGTTCATCTATGCTATTTAGAAAGCTATGCTTAGTTTCAATGGTTTTCATAACGTTATCCTTTAAATGACGTGATGCGCAATCAGAATGATCGTGCAGGCGCGTTAATTTAATCATAAAATGGGTGGTCTCTTTATTGTTATCTTGCAAAGGAGAAAGTGATGGCTAATGAAACAAAATTTACATGCAGCGCATGTGATAAAGCAGAGTGGCATGATCCATCAAAAGGACATATCCCATTTGGCTGGTGCAATCGAGATATTGAAGGAACTATTTACTTGCTATGTAACTCATGCGGTATAGAGGGGCGAAATGCACCGGATATTTCCCCTATATTATGTGAGATATTTGCATCAAAAGGTGTTTTCTTTGAGGGGTGCAAAAAGTGGGAGCATAGAACCTAATCTAACAAATACTTTGATTTTTTATTCGTCGCAGGGAACTTGCTACTGCTCGGCGCCTCAGCTAATTGCGTTACATCGGTTTTTTCGTTAAGTCCGCTTCTGGCCCAGGCTGTGTGAAAACTCCTCGGCTCTCCTGAAGATGGTGCTTGTACGCGAAATCTAGAGAGAATTTGCCTTGCAACTACCTCAGAATGCGCGAGAGAGCACCATTTTTGATCAATTTTTGACCGGCCCGAGACGCTCCAAGCGTTTTCACACAGCCTCGGCCGATAGGTGCCGTACCGTATACATTTAACCGTTGAGGCTTTATGGGGGCTGTGATGAGAAATATTTTTTTTGCTACTTTACTTTTTATGTTATTTTTTGGGGTTGCTTATGCTCAGATTCAAGCAACAACAAAAAAATATATGACTTATGAGTATCCAGAAGTTAAAGATACGCCAGAATTCGAGGCTTATTTAAGTGGTTATATCGATGCGCTATATCAAGTAAAAAGAACTAATGAGCAATTAGGTGTTGAGGTGTTGTACTGCCCGCCTGACTACTCTGGGATTAGCATAAGCATTATAAAAGGATTATTGGAGAGGGAGCTTTATTCTCAGAGAGTCACGGAGGATCCGAGAATGCAGCTCGTTGATATTGGAAGCATGTTGAGTTATTCTATTTACAATAATTATCCTTGCGATAAGTGATGATTGTAAATTGATATGATTACCACCTCTTCTTGCAGTCCTCCCTTAAAATGCTGCCGGCACGTTTATCTATGCCATACGGAAAGATATATTTGTTTTTCATCAAGTTCAAAGGGTTACGAACGAAGTTGTGCACGTGTTTTGAATATAATGGGCCGGCTCGATAACCCAGTGACGGAGCATTAAACCTATGAGCGATGACGCGAGAAGAATGTTTCAGGAGGCATCGGACCGGATCAATGATGCCGAAATTCTTACTCGATCTGCCGAGACGAGATCGGATTCCAGTGCCTTGCTCATGATCTTGGGATTTGAAGAACTTCTGAAATGCGCGATCTTGCTGAGTAGTCAAACGCCGAAGCAAACCCACGACTACGAGAAATTATGGTCACAACTCCCCTGCGACGCATCCTCAGAGATACTTAGGATCGCCGAGGACAGGTCTCCTGGGTTCACTGACTTCTCGAACGTTTCCAACCTGCTGAAGTGGTATCGATATATTTTCACGAAAGCGCGATACTTCTACGAACTCTACAACGGCTGGACCCTAGATGAGCAGAAGGAACTTGGAAATCTGTGGAAGGAACTCGGGGCTCCAGCAGAGGAAGCTGAGGTTCAGTATTATCCCGAAGAGCTGTTAGGTCTCATCGAGGGGCTGAAAGTGCACATCCAAGCAAGACTTTCTAACAAAACCATCTAGAGACGTGCGAGGATGCACGCGTCTGATGCTTGGCTTTACATGAAGGATTTCTCAACGTCCTCTCCTGGCTGGCTGCCACCGACGTTGTTTTATGGATTCCTCCTCTCTCCGTTGCCGTGGTACATTCGGCTTGTGTCAAGCTGTGCAATCGTCTTCTAATAATGACACCTCCAGAGTCCCCCCTGGGGGGCAGAGCAAACAAACTTCCTGCTCCAATACAGGAGAGGACCGGCATCAAAGTCGGCTTTTGACCGTAAGCGGCTATGTGTCGGATTTCGGATGATCAAGTTAGCTATGGGAGCTATCTTCTGCTGACAGCACAGGCGCCAGGTAAACCCTCTTCATTTAGCCGGCCGGGAGGCCCGCGTGGTAGGTCGTGAGGTAACACACAAGAATAGCGCTATAATTTTGCATGACGTGTCAGCGTAACCTTGACTTTTAAGTATTTTTAGCCATTAGCCCTAGAATATAAGAGGTCATGAAACTATGTGTTCCATAGGTAAGCTAGGGGCCGCTCTGGCCTTTGTAGGACTGCCCTTGATGGCATCAGCGGACTTCACGGAGGAGGAGGCACAGCGGATGGTAGCGGGGATCAATGATGAATGCCATGACTATGCTCGGGTGCGGGTTGATGCTGAATGGGTTGCGATAGAGAGAGGTGGCCGTGCCGGGGACTTCTCAAGCGGCTTCAAGGAATCGCTTTTCCAGATGGAGAAAGGCCAATGTGTTCTGACCCAGCAAATATTGGTTCTTGAAATGCTCCGGGAGGAATCCACTGAGGAGGAGTGGGTCTCTCTTGGGGGGCGAGAGTCCCTGCAAGCTTTACGAGAAAAGCTGATCAGCTCTTTCCCTTACTGACCCTATGTGGGCACCCGACGTAGCTCATGTCTCCCCAACTGCTCCTGGGGGGGCGTGGCCGGTGCCACTTACTGGCTCTACAAGCATCGTGAGTGAATCAGAATAAGCTCGTTACGGCCCACTGGAGGGCATATCCCAGACCGTAGCTGATGAGCATACCGATGAACGCTTGAAGTGGACCCACACTGACAACAGCAACAGAAAATGACAACCACTTTCTTGCTACGTAATATCAGCATGTGATGAAGGGCCGCTCTTGGCCGAGTGACGCATTTTAGTCAGTGCTGATGTGATGGCTGAGGCAGATGACGACCCTAAACGGACATGCCGGCAAAGGCTGCAAGTACGCTCGTCGGTGCTAAACAAATGCTTAACAGTTCGATGTACAAGCTTAACGACTGGTATCACTAGGTATGGAAGCAATATAAACATGAATAATACGGAAAGCACCCTGACCAAATGGTTTTCAGAGCGTCCCCAGTGGCTCCAGGTTGCGGCAACGCGGCTTCTCCAGCAGTCTGAGCTTGCTGCTCAAGACATCTCTGAACTCGCAACCCTATGTCGACAGGAAGCGGACGGGAAGTTGGCTAAGCCGAGTTGTTCCTTTCCCGCTTCTGCTTTCTCCCAGGGCGTTGCAGGTACCTTGCGCTTGTGTTCAATCAGTGATGTTGAAGGAGTAAACGCCCTTGCTCCCAAAAAACCACTTGAGTTTGGTAATGGCAATATCACGATTGTTTATGGCAACAACGGGTCAGGTAAATCTGGCTACGTCAGGCTCCTCAAGCATATATGCGGTGCCCGCGAGACTGGTACCCTTCACCCCAATGTCTATAAGCCTGGCTCTCCCGTACAGAAGGCCTGCATAACCTTTGAACAGGACGGCATACAGAAGAGCCATACGTGGTCAGGCCAAGGAATCTGCGATGAACTCAATAGCGTTGATGTTTTCGACACCTCGTTTGGCAAGGTCTTTGTAGGCAGCGAAGACGAGGTAAGCTATGAGCCGCCGGTGTTATCATTTTTCAGCTCGTTAATAATTGCATGTGAAAAGGTTGCATCGGCCCTGGACTCCGAGGCCACTCAGCTGAAGTCAAAAAAGCCGAATATCCCGGCTGACAAGAAAGTAACTCCAGAAGGCATCTGGTTCGAATCCCTGAGTGCTAAGGTAACCACCCAGGATATCGAAAAATATTGCACATTTAGCACTAGTGACGATGCCGAGATGCAAACACTTCAGCAGCGTCTTGCCGAACAGGCACCGGCGGAAAAAGCGAGGCAGCTCAGGAAGCAGAAACAACACATGGAAATCCTATTACAAGATGCCCAGAAGTATCTTGAGCAACTATCAGAGGAAAACTTCAAACGGATCATTGCTGCCAAGAAAAAGTCCATCCTCAAGAAGACAGCGGCAGACGCTTCAGCTGAGAAGGTGTTTTCCGGCAGCGAGCTTGAAGGCATTGGGTCTGACGTCTGGAAAGAGCTTTGGGAGGCTGCCCGGAACTACTCCGTATCTATTGCCTATCAAGGGGTCGATTATCCGAACGTTTCCGGCGGTTCCCGTTGTGTCCTATGCCATCAGACCTTGACCGATGAGTCCAAGAATCGACTGATTTCCTTCGAAAGTTTCGTGAAGGGTGAAATGCAGAAAGCCGCAACGGATGCCGCCAAGGATTATGAGACGGCCAGCCAGTCTATCGAGTTGTTACCGACATCGGAAACGCTGAAAACGAGGATTGATGCGGCAGGCATTGCACAAGATGAATTTGCCAACCAGGTGACGGAATTCTTCACTCAATTGCAGGCCAGGAAAGATCAGCTCTCAGTGGTCGATTCCGAGGAAGCCACTCCTGATCCTCTGCAAACACCACAATGGATCGAACAAGTTCAGTGTCAATCGAATAACCTTGGTGAGTTGGCGGCAAAATATGATGAAGACGCCAAAGGCGACAATCGGGAAGATATCAAGAAAAAGCTGAATAGCTTACAGGCTAGAAAGTGGCTGTCTGAGCATCGCGCCGCCATTAATGAAGAACTGAAACGGTTGAAGATACTGAACCAAATCCAGAAAGCCAAGAAATCGACCAACACCAGAGCATTGTCTCAGAAAAAGGGTGAATTGGCAGAAGCTTTGATAACCGACGCGTTCGTGCAGAGGTTTAACTCTGAGCTCAGGGCTCTTGGCGCCTCTCAAGTGAAGGTTGAGCTCGTTAAATCAAAAGTCTCCAAGGGGCGAGTGCTTCATAAACTCCAGCTTCAAGGTGCCTCTCAGAACGGACTCTCTGAAGTCCTGAGCGAGGGAGAAAGCCGGATCGTTTCAATTGCAGCATTTCTGGCCGATGTCACAGGTAAGACCAACCAAGCACCTTTTGTCTTCGACGATCCAATATCATCGCTTGACCAAACCTATGAGGAAGCGGTAGTCCAAAGGTTGATCGAGCTCTCTGAGGACAAGCAGGTGATTGTTTTTACTCACCGCCTGTCCTTACTAGGAACTATCAAGCATTTTGCAGAAAAGAAATCCATCAAGATCGATGTTGTTAGTATTCGCTCCGCAGGCTGGGGTACTGGTGAGCCGGCTCCCATTCCGCTATCGCAAAGTGATATCAAATCCGCCCTGAATACTCTCATGAATCAGCGGTACCAAGACGCGAAGAAGGCTAGCGAGAACGGCGAATTTGAGCATGCCGAAATCTTGTTGAAGTCGATGTGTAGCGACTTCCGGACATTGGTGGAGCGATCTATTGAAAATGATCTGCTTTGCGGCGTGGTTCAACGATTCCAACGTCCAGTCCATACCTTGAAGATCAAGGATTTGGTAAAGTTGAAGGATACAGACTGCAATCTTCTTGATTCGCTTATGACGAAATACTCAGGATTTGAACATTCTCAACCAGCAGAGTCTCCCTTGGAGCTGCCGGAGCCAGGCGACCTTATGGCTGACATGACTTCTCTAAAAAGCTGGCGTGAAGAGTACGTGAAGCGTTTGGCATAAAACATCGAACAAGCCGCTGCACCGGAAGCCTCCGGCTCCGGTGAGCTTGGCGTTATGGCGGCGTTACTCATAGCAAACATATTTGAGGCTATTTTCATGAAAAAAGCTTCGCTGATTGGTTTTGCTACACTGGTTGGGTTGCCGGGTCTCGCTTTGTCTTATCCGCTAGACGACACTGGGTTCCTAAAGTCAGCATACTGTTTCCATATGGCGCAAGCTCCCCGTTTGGAGATGGATTTATCTGCAGAAGAAAAAGAAGAAGGGCTCAGATTTTTTTTCTCAGAGCTGCATAGTCGAAACTTAGAGTTTCCTTCGGATACTGAGCACGATGAGATTCAGAAAAAATACATCCAATGGGTTGTTCCACGATTCCGTAACGAGCCAACCAGTGAGGTGCTGAAGTGGTATAAAGAAAGCTGCCTAAACATTGCGGAATAGGTGTGCCGCTGCCTAACAATATCAGAAATGTTGCATGTAAGCTTCTGGTCGAGCGAGGAACTTTAGTCAACGCTAATGGGATGGCTGAGACAGTTGACGACCCAAAGCGGAAGTCCCGAGAAATGCTGCCGACATGATAATCCAATAATAGGGCATACAGTCTAAGCACTATACGAAAGTGGAGCGAGCCGATGTTTATGAATGTAAGGTACGACGGTAGCTTTGTTGCTCATGACAACGAAGGAAACCAGTATGTCATCAATATCTATACTGATATTATTGATGCTGGCACTTTCGAGGATCCAAATGCAACCAGAGAGGGCCTCAAGAGATTGATTTCCGAGAACGGTAGTAATGTTAACCACCTTGAGAGGGAGAAATATCAGATTGTGCAAACCGGGGTAGTGGTGCGCTCCGATGATCCAGATGCGCCGTAATCTTTCTAACTAGGCGCTTCAGCCGGCCGAGAATCCTCTGCGCGGCTTGCCAGCGGCTGAACTTGGGCGTTAGGACTTGTCTGCATCCGGGAGATTC
The DNA here is from genome assembly GCF_002879645.1 of Halomonas heilongjiangensis. Taxonomy (GTDB): domain Bacteria; phylum Pseudomonadota; class Gammaproteobacteria; order Pseudomonadales; family Halomonadaceae; genus Halomonas; species Halomonas heilongjiangensis. The sequence goes on from NZ_PNRE01000100.1 coordinate 42,487, forward strand.
TGATGAAGGACTTAGATGAACACAAGAAAATTGCTGTTCTGATCGATGCAGATAATGCTCAGTGCTCAAAGATGAAGTCGATCCTCGATGAGGTGTCGGCACATGGGCATGTCGTCATCAAGCGAGCCTATGGAGATTGGTCTAGCGACTACTTAAAGAACTGGAAGACCACCCTAAACGAACTGGCGATACAGCCCGTCCAGCAGTTTTCATACACTACAGGAAAGAACTCGACTGATGCCTCAATGATCATAGATGCAATGGACCTTCTCTATTCAACAAAGTACGATGCGTTCGCTTTGGTTTCCAGTGATAGCGATTTCACAAAGCTTGCTTCACGGTTACGTGAGTCCGAAATCTTCGTCTTCGGTGTTGGAGAAAAGAAAACCCCAGTGTCTTTTCGAAACGCTTGCGATGACTTCGTGTACACTGAAAACTTGGGAAGCGAACCTGTCGCGGAGGTAAAAGTGTCCATAAGTGCGGATAAGCCCGCAGCAGTCGATCCAAAGGAGCTTGTTCCTGTGCTTACTAAGGCATGGGAGCAATATCAAGATGAAGATGGTTGGGCCAATGTTGCGCCGGCAGGAAGCTTCGTCAAGCGGGCTGCGCCTGATTTTGATCCGCGCACATACGGTGCAACCAAACTTCCTGAGATCATCAAAATATTAAGTAAAAACTTTGAGATGACGAAATTCAAAGGAAAAGGTACGGTAAATATTGTTGCCTATCGACCCAAGGAGTCCTAACAATTTCGTCAATGGGATTGGTTTTCCGCTGCCACTCTAAACTAACCCGTTACCTTGGCGTTAACGAAAAAGGAAAGATTACTGGTGCTTCGACAACTCGCCATTATCCATCTCGCTCTAGCCCTCGTTGGAGCCTCTCCGGGGTTGACTGCCGCCGACTGGAGCTTCGAAGAAGCCTTTCGTCTCTATCAGGAAGTGCTTTCCGGAAAGACGCAGCTTGACCAACTCTCACCAGAAGAGAGGCGTCTTGTCCTCATGGTCCACGAAGCGATGTCGGCCTCCGAAGAAATCGAAGGACATGATTTCTCACTCCGGGACGTTGAGCGGCGCTGCGAAGTGTACAAGTACGACGAGTTTTATGGTGAAGTTGAGTGTTCCGGCTCGGCGCTACGGCCCCTAGAGAGGGCGTGCGAAGCCTACTTCTATGACGGCCAGAACGGAGAACTGGAGTGCAGAGGCAGCGACTTTCGAGTAGTGGAGCGCAAGTGCACCATAAGCATGTATAGCGAAGACTACGGGGAGATAGACTGTTGATGATCGCCGCTTGCTGTCTGGCTGTTCAGCATTTATTCGCCGTGCGGAGCATGGCGAATAAATGCTGAACAGTTAGGCATTAATTGAGAGAGCCGTTAATTTTCTAGGTTAATCAATATCGTAGGAGTTGATATGGGCATTGAGGAAAAAATCTTCGAAACTCAATTGGAGAACGGCGTTTTTGATGCCGCAGAAGTTGATTTCGCTGAAGGACTGGCTCGATTGGCAGTAGACAAAGGATACGATTCACTATCGCCGAAACAAAAGGCCGTTTTGGAGCCATATTTGTCCGCTTACTGCTCTGGCGTTACTGATCCCGGCGGGCATCACAATGAATGTGACGCTTTGCTGGAGGGAGAGGATCTTCTAGAGGCTTATCAGTTAAGCGAGGACAGCCAGTCTCTGATGTGTGAGAGCTGTAGGAGTGATCAGGGGTACTACCAGCATCAATGGCAACGAATATCTGAGGAGTGAGCCCAGTCTATAGCTCCTCTTCATCACACAGCCTAACAAGGCCAGGCACGGCGACGCCTACTGCATTGCGGCTTCGCTCCGTTCCGTAGCCGCGCATGCTGGCTGGCGTTAGGGCACAGGGATAGATCGAAGGGGGCCGGATGCTTGACGTCGTAACCACATCGTTTTTCATCAAGTCGCCGACCTTCGATAAGGCCGCATTTGAGTATCACTCGTCGGAGCTTTTCGACCAGTGGGATGCTCAGGTAGAAGCTCATCTGCAGCTGCCGGACTATGCGCTTACCCTTGTCCTTGAAGAAGGTTCGATCAAGGGTAAAGGAAGGGTCGCCGCTGCCGCTGCGGCCTTCTACTTTGGAATCGGGGCATACGGCGACTTCATGTCTGGGCTCGGTACAGTTCGGGATCAGGCAGCCTACATAAGTAACGTGCTGTTCGAGCAAGCAAAAGGCGAATTTGCGTGCAGTAGCGAACGCGGTAATACGAAGCGGACAGGCGGCGAGATCATCTACTTGCAACGTCTTTTCGAACGTGTCCAGCACGGGGCTCTAACACCAGAACAGGCGATACGAGAGGTGAAGAGCCGCTGGGGCGAGGAAGCGGCATCATCACCAGGCTTTATGCGTGAGCTGGCGGCGAACTTGGAAGAAGCGCCCAGATTTCCTGAGCAGCTCTCCTTGATGGATGAGTCATGGCCAGACTGTCTAGACCTCGAGCCACTAGACAAAGAGCCCGGGCCGAGAACGCCTCGCTCACCCGACTTTCCAATCCCTCAACACTATCGAATTGAGATATCGCGACCGAGCAAAGGCGACAAGAGGAAGGTCAAGCTCACAAAGGTACGCTAGCCTTGAGCCCTAACCATTCGTCCAAGCCGACGCCGCTTCGCGGCGCGGCTTAACTCACGCGTTATATCCGCGCTCGCTGAAGGACCGCTTCTGGCCGATTCGAGAATTTTAGGCGATTCTGATGGAGTGGTTTCGTCTGCATATAAACTAAAGTTGGCCTGCTTGAAATTGTCGCTGGCACGTTCATCTGAGTCATGCTGCTGAGGCTTAATTGCAAAGGAAATTGGTGTGTTGCGATTGGCGGAGAAGGCGAGTATATTGACTGTAACATACTGAATGTTCATACAGCAACAGCCTGAGCTCTCTAATAACCATTAGGTTTTTTCATGATCTTAAGCTAATGATTATTTCTCATTCTCAAATCGATCATCGCTATCGTGATGCGAGCCCCAAGCCTCTCGTGCGGATCTCATTATTTAGGTCACGAATCAATGGAGCCCTAAAATATCATGAAGATGGGGTGCCTGAGTCACAGGTGGAAGACGCCCTCTATCTTGATGCTGAGCAGTACCGTAAACGTTACGGAACAAGAAAAACAAATGTCACTGTCGACGGTGAATTAATATCTCTATATGACGCATATCTAGCGTTTCCTGAACCAATCGTGGACTATCGAATCTTTTGGCAGCGAGTAAAACGGCTACAGCGAGATGGTCTACTCGACATCTCAACCATGGAGCAGGCTGCAAGTTTAACTACTGCCCATTGGATAACGATTTTTGGCGGTGGGCGCCGACGAAGTTTTAAATATGAGGGTGATGAGTTTCCTGAACATGTAGGGAGGATATTTTCTAGCGTTACTGCCTTTCTCTTGGAAATTAATAGATATGACGATCGTCACTCAATTTGGGCAAGGCTCAAAAGAGGCTGGGGTCTAGATGAAGCAGTAGTTGAACCGTTAGCGCCACTCGATGATAGGTCTGGCCAAATTTATGTCATTATTTGTTCGGAATCAAAGAAGAAATACATTGGTCTAACTCGAATGTCGCTGCAGCAACGTTGGCGTCATCACGTTCGTGTAGCGATGGAAGGTGACGCGAAGACGCCATTGGCAAAAGCGATTCGGAAATTCGGGGAAGATAATTTCTCGATGGAAGTCATAGAGTCGGAACTAAATCAGGATGAACTTCCCATTCGAGAAAAGTTCTGGATCGATAAGTTAAAAACGCTAGAACCTGGGGGGTTGAATGCGTCACCAGGTGGGCAGATGGGAGGGGGAAAAGGGCGTGCTGTGGAATATGAAGGGGAGTCGTTTAACTCGCTAGAATCTGCCGCAGCGGTGCTCTCGGAGCGCACAGGAATTGCCCGGCACGTAGTATTGCGTCGTCTGTCGCGCGGAGACTCTTTGCCTGAAAGTGCCAGAAAAATGAGCAAACATCCAGAGGCTGGTAGCAACCTTTGGAGGCGTTGGAAATCTCTAATAAATTCTATACGTGCCGGTCGTCGTGAGGGCGTAATTTGTGAGCGTTGGGAGAACTACGACAACTTTTCATCTGACGTGAGGGATGGTTACAAACCAGAGCTTCGACTGATTAGAAAGGACACTTTTAAACCGTGGTGCCAAGACAATTTTGAATGGGTATCAAAGCAAACCGCTGTGGAGATTGTCCACGGCAAGACATACCAAATAGGGGGGGGTCATTCGGTTCACTTGCTTCAGTTGCAAGGGCTCATGGACTTCGCACATCGACGCTTAAGTATCGGATCAATGAACAAGGGTTGTCACTTGAAGATGCCGTGAGGAAGCCGTTAAGTGCGAATTCGAAGTACGCCCGTAATGCCCCGATTGTGCTGGATGGAAAAGAGTTTTTATCCGAAAATCAAGCTGCAAAATACGCATCCGAACGCTACGGAATTACATTCCATCAAGCTCGAGACCGTATTCGAAGAAAAAGACCACTATCAGGAAAGGACCACGGAAATACATAATATGTGTGGAGCGGACGCTCAGTCTGCTGCGCGTTCTTGGCTCATGCTCCGGTGCTGCTGAACAAAGATGCTATCAACAAATAAGCATGTGCTAAAAGCCCGCTCTTGTCCGATTTCTGCCTGTTAGTAATTTCTTTAGTAGCTTGTGTTTCTCTGTTGCCGGTTCCTTGAAGAATCTTTCACCCCAATTGCTGGCCCCATCTATTGAACGAAGCTACAGCGGCTCTTGCAAGGTGGTTTCGGTCAGGATAATGCGACGAATCTTGGTCATTCTGCCCTCTTCAATCACGCAGAAAATCTTCGCTTCCATAACCCCATGTGCAGACTGTTCTGGCCGATTTGCAACTGTTCTAATTGTCTGCATTAGTTTGATTTCTCCTGTGATTGCCGGTTCATGAGCCACCAGGTTGCCTTCCTCAAGCGATAAAACGCCGAAGCGTCGGACCTCCCTAAAGGAGCTACAAGGCCGGTGTTCAGCGCTGGTGTCAAGCTCAGCGAAGCCGGCAATTCTCTCCCTCGATGTCCAGGGTAGTGGGCGGTGGGGCAGCCGATCCAGCATTGCCGTGGTACCTGATCCGTACGCCCGCTAATGTGGGAGGAGGAGCGCGGTGAGGCGCCGTGCTATCTCAGCCACCGTGGCAACGAAAGTCGCGAGGCGCTTGAACAGCGACGGGTCATGAACGAAAACCGCTACACGTTTGAACCCATTGGGGTGATACGTTCCCCGCTGACCAGTCGCAAGGAGGCGCCCCGCCAGGGAGATGAAGGGGCTCCGGAGGCGTGGCTGGAGCTTATCACTCCGGTGGCGGAAGGGCTTGAGGGCATCACGGCCGGCGACGAGCTTATCGTCCTGACCTGGCTTCACCGCGCGCCGCGATGTGCTCAAGGTGCATCCACGCCGGAGGCGCGAGGCGTCGTTGATTGGCGTCTTCGCGACGCGCTCGCCGGATCGCCCCAACCCCGTGGGGCTGCATCGGGTTGCGGTCCTGGAGGTCGCCGGGCAGAGGCTGAGGGTTGCACCCATGGAGGCAATCGACGGGACACCGATCATCGACATCAAGCCTGTGCTCAGAAATATCGAGGAAAGGTGAAGTACCTGCTACTGATCTACCAGAACGAGACCGTCATGCTGGCCCTGCGCAAGGAAGGGATGGGCCAGATGCACGCCGCCTACCTGGCCTACACCGAAGCAATGCACTGTATTGCTGACGGTGTTTGAGGGCTTTGCTGATGAAAAAAATTCTACTCCTCGTGGTTTCGCATGTGCTGGTTGGGGCGGTGGGGTTCGCCATTGGTATCTACACGCTACCCATCCTGATCGCGCCGCCGCCTCCGTCGCTGGAGGAGCTGGAGGCGCACAGCCAGCAGGCCGTATACACAGGGGAGTTCCAGCGTGACCTCGAGGGCAGCGATCTGCTGCACTGGGGGGAAGGTCGCGTGTCGGTTGGACCCCAAAGCATCGTCCTGGTTGGCAAGCTCGCCCCGGGGCCAGACTACAAGCTGTACCTCTCGCCCGAGTTCGTCGAAACCGGGGCAGAGTTCGAGCGTCTCAAGGAGCACATGGTGCGGGTTGGCGACGTCAGGACCTTCGAGAATTTCCTCGTCACCGTGCCCGAATCGGTGGATCCGGCGCGTTACAACACCGTCATCGTATGGTGCGAGTCGTTTGCACAGTTCATCACCGCCGCCCGCTATCGATAGTCGCTGGGCTTTCCCAGTCCGGTAGACACTCCGGCGCTCGAGCCAGTCGAATCCTGTCAGCGTTCGCGGTGTCCGCGAATCAACCGCACAAGACTCCTCTCGCCTGGCTGGAAGGTGCTGTTCACCACGGCAATGTCCCCGGCATCGCTCACGGCAAGCTTGCGCATCAGCATCCCCTGCAGGCTGCCGTTGAATCCCGGCTCCGACGCCCCGCTGTGCGGCACGAACTCCGGCGCAGCGAAGTGTTCACCGCCATCCGTTGAATGCGTCATGCCGAGCCCTCGGGACCGATGGCCCGGACGGGGGAACAACTCCCAGAGCACATACAGGTTAGCGCCTGACACCGCCAGCGACGGAAAGCCGACGCTGGCGAACCGTTCGGCATGCGCGCTGGAAATGTCCTCCGGCGCGCGGAAGCGCTCGCCGGCGCGTGCCCGGGTGTAGCGAATATGCGCCCGTTGCCAGGGGCCGTCCGGACTTTCGGCGTACACCAGGTGCACGATACCGTCGCCGTCCACCGCGAGTTTCGGCGCGTCCGCATGTCCACCGGTCGCGTCCACGGTACGGGGCGTCTCGAACGACTCGCCCCGGCTGTCGGAAACCGTGTAGCGAATATCGGCTGCCGGGTCCTCGCCGACGGTCCATGCCAGATGTACCCGTCCGTCGCCGTCCACGACGAGACTCGGCGCGCGGGCGGGGAGGTCGCCATCACCGGCGATATGCTTCGGCGCCGAGAAGGTGCGGCCGCCATCGCTGGAACGGCTGATCCGCAGCCTGCCTTCATACTCCGTCCAGGCCACCCAGACCTCCCCGTCGGGCCCTTCCGTCAGATCCAGGCTGCCGTTGTCCCAGCGCCGGGTGGTCAGCCGTCCCTTGCCTGCTCCGTGCTGCGTGTTGGAGAGATTGATCGGCGCGCTGAACGTTGCGCCGCCGTCTTGCGAACGGGCGAACAGGATCTCGCCGCCGTGCGTGCCACCAGAGAAGATGATCTCCTGCCAGAGCACGTAAACGCTGTCCGGTGTGTTGGCGGCCATGTGCACGCGCGGGAGCCAGGAGAACGTATCGGCGCTGCGCGATATGTTGGTCGGAGCATCGAGTTGCGGTTCGCCGTCGCGGTCGTAGCGCTGCAAGAACACCTCCTGCTGCGCCTGGTCGGCCCAGACGACCGCTGCCATGCCGTCCTCGTGCAACGCTACCGAAGCGTCATCCACGTAGCGGAAATCCGACGCGTTCATGCGCCAGGGGCCCCTGTGGGCCTCTCCGGTGGCCACCTCCAGGGCGGCGTGCCAGACGATCTCGGTGCTTTCCCCGGACTCGGCCACCGGCGACAGTAATGCAAGCACCAGCGCGATGACGGCGCCGGCGGTGGCCGGCGCTATGCCGCGGCCACGTGAAGACGACACCCTCGCCCGACACTGGTCCTGGTACTCCTGCATCGCTGCTTACCCGGTACGGAGTCAATGACAGCCTCGACGCGCTGCTGCCGTGGCAGTGGAAGGCGACCCTACCGATCTGAATCAGCCCCGAACAGCTGGGATTCGTGGATCGCTCATGCACATCGCTGCGTGGGTCGTGTCCTGGCTCACGCCATCAACGCCCTGTGGCTGTGCTCCAGCTGACGCTGGGCCTCGGCCAGCGTGTGGGTCTTGCCGCTCCAAGGCAGACGATCGCCTGCGCGGTAGATGTGGTACTCGTCCTGGCATCGGTCCTCGTCGTCCAGGATCTCGTAGCGGTGGATCTCGTCGCCGAACTCGTTGCACCACCAGTCGGCAGGGAACTTGGTCCAGTACATGACATCACCTCCATAGGCGCCTCAGCGCCAGGATGCTCCAGTTCACAACAGCGCGCTTGCACTCGGCTTTGATCTCGTGTGCTTGGCGGGCTTCACGCGCCGTCTCGAGCTCGTCGATCATGCTGATATCCCTTGCGCATTGCCGACGTCGCCATTCGGATACATACAGAGACCGTGTGGAAACAATCGGTAACATATAGTCTAGTAAAAATGCACCAGCTTGCCCACTAGAATCTTGAGCTTTCATACCTCACGGCTTGAAAGGCTGATCTACCACGAGACCTCGCGGGTGCGCCAGCGCATCAACGGCGAGGAGCACTTCACGCCCTAGGCGGCGCTCAGCCGAAGGTGCCAGCTTCCTACGACTTTTTTCTCAGGCTTCGGCTACGCAGGCCGATGCATCCTTTAGTAAGCTTTCTGTAAATGAATGTTTCCAATCGGATTCCCATGGCATTCCGATGGAGGCACGCCGGCGGCCTGCGACCGCCAATAGGGGAGGGGGCTGTTGAGCGGCACCCCTGGGCAGTAGCGTGCCCGAATTCCTCGATATTCCCTTATCCCAGAGGGCTGCGCACGCCGGCAAAGCGCGCAAGCGCGCGAATCCTGCATAGGTAGTCGAACCATACTTAGGTGTTAGCGAAATCAATAGGTTAGGGTAGAAGGGGCAAGCTCGCTAACCTTGTTGAACGCGCAGGCGTGTTCATCCAACATCAGAGCGTGCAGACTAATCACTGTTATAGGTACATTGATGCGTGACCCCGAAGAGTGTATAGAGCAAGCCGAACACAGCATGATGTTTCTCGCGACATTTTCGAGATCATACTATTCGTTCTATGCAATCTGGGAGCATTTGGATAGTCTTGATGAAGACGCGGGGTATCTTTTCCCTTTCAGGAGCATCTGCAACGCGCTCTTAGGGGATGCGGCACTATCGTGGTGCAAAGTGTTCGGGTCAAATGCGGAAGGCACCCACTGGAAAGCTGCGGCATTGAACCAAGATGATTTCCGTAAACAGTTATTCACACAGCTTGGAGTAACTGATTCTGATTTCACGGCGTACTGGCGACAGATAAAACGGTTCAGAGACGAGGCTATAGCGCACTTCAACGTAAAAAACTTCGAGTCAAACCATGTTCCGTCATTTGATCTCGCAATGGAGTCCGCAGCAGTTGCGCACAGATTGCTGCGCTTACAGTTCCCAGAAACCGTCAATTATACGGGCCCGTTGTGTTTGCACGAGTATGGAAGGCAAGTCGCAAGTCGGATCATCGAACGGCTGTTGCTATAACAATGCCAAGCACGGCGACGGCTTTTCCGTTGCGGCTTCGCCTCCACTACAATGCCGCGCGTGCTGCGGGCGTTATGCATCAAGGAGATAGCTTTGAATAAAATTACGGTTTCTGACAAGTTCGCGCTCTTTGACGAAGAATGGACTCCGAAAGTCATAGCGGAGTCAAATGGGCAATTGGTGAAGTTGGCGAAAGGCAGTGGTGAACTAGTTTGGCATTCTCACGAGAACGAAGATGAGTTATTTCTCGTATTCAAAGGCCAGCTTACGATCAGATTGAAAGACCGGGATGTTGTGCTTGGCCCTGGAGAAATGTTCGTCGTTCCAAAACGCGTAGAACATTGCCCCCTTGCGGAACCGGATACGCACTTTATGATGATTGAGCCCGCGAGTACACAACATACCGGATCACATCAAACGGAAGTCACCGTTGCGGCCGATGAGCAAGAGTGGATTTGATGCGTTAGGCAATCGTCACGATGAAATGGATCGCTATTCTTTTGCTGGTTACTCCTGCCATTGCACTATCAGAGACTGAGCTGGAGTTTCACCTGTGTTCGTCCTATGTGCAGCAGTCAGCGGTAGGGGAACAGGTAGACCGCGGCTGGCCGGTTTTCGTCAAGTTGACGGAACTTGGTGCCACGAGCTTTGAGAAATTTACGAAAACAAACAGTAGCAGAATGAGCCGCATTGTTGTCGGTGGTCGCGAGTTCTCTAGGGCGACAATATGGGCGCCAATTCTTGGTAGAAACTTACAAGTGACATTCAGTTCTCAAGAAGTTGCTACGGCATGGCAGCGAACTCTGGCAGGAAAATTACCGGCCGGTCCGTGCGGTGCGAGGAACTGAGAAATTGCTAACCAGGTGTTCCAGTTCGTTCTGCGGCCTCCACCGGACGCACCTGTCGGGCCGCCGCTTATTTTCGCGTTAGACCGCTACGAGGAACCCTTATGACGAATGGTACACGCAGTCTGGAGCTCTCATTTCATCACGAGGAAACTGTGATCCTGCCCGCGGACCCGGCAACGGTGTTCGCGTTCGCGGACGACCACCGCAACCTCGCAGGCCACATGAAAAAGAACAGCATCATGATGGCCGGCGGCAAGTTCACCACCGATGTTGACGACGCCCACGGAAAGGCCCTTGGTAGCCACATCCGCATGCGCGGACACGTCTTGGGCATCCGCCTCGAAGTGGACGAGGTAGTGACTGAGCGCGACCCGCCAACGCACAAGGCATGGGCAACGGTCGGCACCCCCAAGCTCATCGTTATTGGACACTACAAGATGGCATTCGACATCGAACCCGCAACGGAAGGCAGCGTCTTCAGGGTGAGCATCCACTACGAGCTTCCCGAGAGAAACAAGTGGATTGGAACGCGCCTCGGGAAAGGCTACGCGCGCTGGTGCGTGCGACAGGTAACCGGGGATGTCCAGCGGCACTTCACCGCTTCTTGAAGGCCGGTGGGCACGTCGAAGCCGGCTATAGTCGCGCGGCGCGGTCTAACGAGCGTTTGCACCTGACACGTCCGATTTCGCGGGCGCGCAGGTGAAACGCATGGCGTTAGGTGCTAATGCATCCGGTGCCTAGCCCAACAAAATAGCAGGATGCGGAGCGGTGATTATGAAAACAATTATTCTTGCATTAACGCTGCTGGTTTTTAGTAGCACAGCTCTTGCCCATGGAGGGGGGTGTCGCAAAAGCTCGCCCCCGGGGCAGTGTTGCCACATGGATAACAGAGCTGGCGCTGTTCACTGCCACTGAGCATGCAGATTGTATTCGTTCATCCTGCGGGCAATGCCCCACGAGTTTCTCGATGATGGCGTCATGTTCGCCGAAGAAAGGCGCCGAGGCCCGCCCCTATGGGGTCAGACCCCAGACTCATCGCCAGGCGTGTCATGGTGCCCGTGGCGAGCGGATTCGACGCCGCCGGGGTCTGACCCCCTAGGGCCTCCCGGCGCTGGCAGTCACCCTCAACATGCTGATTCTTCAGTAAGACTCCTGGGATTCGTCAGGCCGGTGACACCCGGTTGACGGAGACGATGCTGCCGCTCCAGATCATCTCATAGTGGGCGGTTTGCACGATGGACGTGACCGGCCTCGGGGGCATGAGGCCCCAGCAGGTCGCCCCGGGAGCGCGTACGGACGGGTAGCGCAGTCCCGGCCCTCCCTCCTCCTTGAGCGCCAGCCCCAGCTGGCGGGAAGCGCTGTAGTCCACCGGCGAGTAGATCGGATCCTCCCTGGGGATCGGCAGGCCATCCACCTTCCCGGCCTCCTCGAGATCACACGCCAGGCCGCGGAACACGAAGCGCTCGAAGCTCAGGTCGGGGACATTGCGCCAGTACGTCTCCTGGTGATGCCGAACCTCGGCCAGGGCCGTGTCGATGGTGTCTCCCAGGTACAGGACGCCGAAGCTACCGTCACTGAAGCGCGAGCCATCGAGGTTCACATGGGTGAACGGCGCCACCGCGTAGGAGCACCCCGAGATGCCGAAGGGGATCTCCTCGGTCGGGATCAAATTGAGCTTGCCGGCCTCGCTCTGCAGCCTAGGCCCGCTTCGACCGCACCAGCCAGTGCCTGGCGATGGCGAAGGCCACCACGTAACAGGCGGCCCCTGCCACCAGGGCCGCGCTCTGGCCGATATGGATGGAGAGCAGCGGCGCCAGTGACGCCCCCAGCACCGAGGTGAAGCCGTTGATGCCCCATGCCCAGGGAATCCAGCGGTCCTGCCCGGCGAGTTGACGCAACGCCCAGGGGAAGGGGCGGCCCATGGCCCAGGCCAGGGGCAGCAACAAGGCGACCAGCAGTGCCAGGCGCCACGCCAATGGCGGGGTACTCAGGGCATGTACGGCCATAAACGGCACCAGGGCCAGCGCCAGACCCACGGCTACGGCGAGATAGATCCGCCCCAGACTGGCGCGGCTGGCGTCTGCCGGCGTCATGGCGCTGCCGATGCCGGAGCCGATCAGGAAGGTGGCGAAGACCAGTGCCGCGGCAAGCACCGGCTCCCCCAGGTACAGGATCAAGCGCTGGAAGACCACCAGCTCCACGACGATGTAGCCCAGGCCGAGTGCGCTGAAATACCCAGCGACCGAGAGCCGGCCGAAGGGGCGCTGGATCGCCGGTAACCGCCCCAGCGGCACCAGGACCAGCAGGAACGCCAGCACGGCGACGACCACGGTGGTCACCACCGACAGGATCAGGGTCCAGTCGAGATAGCTCCAGCCGCGTCCGCCCAGTTCGCGGACCAGCCGCGGCGTCTCGCCCCAGGCCAGGGATCGCCATGGGTAGGGGCGGTCGAGCTCGGCCGGCGCGGCATGGAACAGGCGTGTGGCCGGCGGCAACGGTCGTCGCTCGAACAACGCGCGGGCGATGTCGTGGAACACGGGGGAGTCCAAGCGGTGATACCGATTGGCCTGCTCGCGGGCCTGGCCAGGCCACCAGGCGACGTCGAAGCGCCAGCGCTCGGCGAAGTCCCGCAGGGCGGCGATGTCCGCCTCGGCCAGTGGCCGCGGCGAGGCCAGGATCAGCAACGCCTGCAGGCCACGCAGCACGGCCACGTGGTCGCCCGGCGCCGCCGCCCCCTGCCGATGCAGGGCCCGCTCCAGGGTGGCCATCACGCGGGGGTAATAGCGGGGCGGGTCGTCGAGCGGCAGCGGAATGGCGAGCAGGCCGTCGGCCTCCAGCCGCGCCAGGGCGAGCGCCAGGCCGGCCACCGTGAGGACATAGTCCTCGGCGGCGGCGTCGCCTTCCTCCCAGGCCGCGTCGAAGGCGATGACCGAATAGGGGCCGTCGGGGGCGGTGACCAGATGCCGCCAGGCGCCATCCTCGACCAGCGTGATCCCGGCCTCGCTCGCGCCACGCGCCCGGGCGATCTCGAGCAGACGACCGTCGGCCTCCACCCAGGTGACCGCCCGGCCGCCGGCGGCGACCGGGGTCTGCCAGGCGCCGCTGCCCAGCACCAGTAGCCGCCCGTGGGGGCGCAATTGCCGGGGCAGCCCGGCCAGCGAGGCGCGCCTATGCGCCGCGTCGACCGGCCAGCGGCGCACCAGGGGCACCACCCGATCGCTGCCGACCACCGCCACGTCCACCGACGGCACGCTCTCGGTCCAGCCCAGGCTCAGGCCCGGCGCGTAGCGCAGGCTATCGGCCCGCAACAGGGTCAACCGGCCCGGCAGGCCGGAGTGGACCGCCAGGGTTTCCACCCCGGGCAGCTCGCCTATCCGCGACAAGGCCTTGAAATCCGAGACGGCGGGTTCCGGTGGACGCACGGCGGCGATCAGGGCCAGCGCCAGGCCCAGGACACACGCCGCCCCCGCCACCCGCTGCCCGCGAACCCATCCGATCACGCTCCCCAGGGCGAACAGCAGCACGGCGACCACCGCCAGCGCCATGGCCACCGGCACGGTCGCCAGCAGTAGCGCGGCCCCCAGGCTGCCAATGCCGCTGCCGAGCAGATTGGCCGCATACAGGCCCCGGGTGCGCTCGGGCCAGCGCAGGAACACCTGGCCGATCGCCAGGCCGGCCCCGTAGAAGGGCACGAAGGCCGCGAGGTCCACCAGCAGCAGGCGCACCAGCTCGCCCAGGTCCCAACCGGCGAACACCGGGCGCAAGGTGACCCGAGACTGCACCACGAGCAGCAGCAGGAAACCGGCGCCGGTCACCCCCAGCCCGGTGAGAAACCAGCCATCGCCGCGGCTGAAGGGGTAGCGCCCGGCCAGGGCCAGGGTGGTGCCCGCCGCCCCCAGGCCCAGCAACGCCAGGGCAATGGCCAGCCCGGCGAAGTGGTACCAGTGGCTGAACTCGAACAGCCGCAACAGCAGGACTTCAAGGGCCAGCAACGCCGCGGAGACGCCGGCCACGGCCACCAGGTCGAGTCGCCCCGGTGTCTCCCGCCCCACCATCAGTGGTCACCGGTCAGCGGTACGAAACGCACCGACGCCAGGTTGCGGGTGCTCACCTCACCGTCGGCATTCTTCTCCACCAGCAGCAGGTTCTGGATCCAGCCGGCGCGTCCCACCGGGATCACCATGCGCCCGCCGGGACGCAGCTGGGCCACCAGCGGCGGAGGGGTGTGGGAGGCCGCGGCCGTGACGACGACGGCATCGAAGGGCGCACGTGCCGCGTGGCCGTGGTAACCGTCGCCGTGCAGCACGGTGATATTGCGATAGCCCATGCCCTGGAGACGTTCGGCGGCGCTGTCGGCCAACTCACGGATGATCTCGATCGTGACCACCTCACCGACGATCTCGGCAAGGATCGCCGCCTGGTAGCCGGAGCCCGTCCCCACCTCCAGCACGCGATCATCGGCGCCCAGTTCCAGCCGCTCGGTCATGTAGGCGACGGTGTAGGGCTGGGAGATCGTCTGGCCGTGGCCGATCGGCTGGGGCTCATCCTCATAGGCGCTGCGTGCCGACACCCTCGGCGCGAAGCGGTGCCGCGGTACGCGTCGCATGGCCGCGAGCACGGCCTCGTCCGCCACCCCGCGGTCCTCGATCTGGTCGCGTACCATCGTCGCCCTGAGCTCGACGAACTCATCGTCGTCGAAATCCGGACGGGGAGGGGCCTGCTCCGGAGGGGAAGCCTGCAGGAGCACCGTGACCTCCTGCGCGGCAGCCGGGGCACAGGCAACCAGGGCCGCCAGCAGCGCGGCGCGAATCCAGCCGGCTTGCGAAGATGCCTGGACCATCGCCGGCTCCCCTTTTCGGCCCCCGGATTCAAAGGATAGGCCACGATCGACGACGGCAACGGCAGCAGATCCCGCGCGATCTGCCCGCTGTCAGATTTTGACGACGGGATACTGTCGGCAATGGCTGACACGGAATGATGTGATGGCGCACCCCCAGACCGCACCGAAGCCGCTACCCTGCCAAGGTTGACCATAGAGGGTGTGCCATGAGCGTGAAGCGCTGCGTATTTACATTTCGCTCAACCGAGGTCGAGCTGTTACTCACGCGAGACCCTGACACGAGGGAGTGGCTCGCCACCATGAACTGGTATCTGGACGAGTCGCCAGAGCCGAAGGTTCACCCGATGGCGCCACTGGCCGCTACGCTCGACGAGGACGCGGCCTGGGGCTGCGCCCTGGACTGGGCGAGCCTGAAGATCGATGAAGCCTGGTTGTCCGTCATCGGTGCTCACGTCCACGTGTGACGAACAAGAAAAGCCCCGGCTCGTAGCCGGGGCAACCCATCCGCAAGACAGGAACCACCTACACTCGTATTAGCCATCCACCGGCACCAGGCAGCGATGTCGATATCGGCCGCGACCGCCTGAGAGGAGCCCTAGTGAGCGGTACCTTCCGGCGGTAGCGTGCCTGTTCGGAAATTTCACCCCGCGCTTGGCAGGGCAACGGTTTTCGTAGGAGCGCAGGGCTGCCGCGCGATTGACTACCCCAATACGGACCCAGTTCAGGTTGAAGCACTGGTTTTTGTAGGAGCCAGGCTCCGCCGGGCGATCGGCGTCGCAGGCGCCCGGCGCGGCCGTTCCGCAACATGCTGAACAGTTATGACTAAGGAAAGCAACGTGCAGAAAAAGGAAGTTTCGGAGTACATTCTTGACCAATGCCGGGGAGTAGTAGCGGTCGATGCTTGGGGAGAGTAGTCGTTCTTCTACAACCCTGGTCGGCGACTTCCTCGAGGTGTTTATTATGCAACACTCAAGGACAAGGATGGGGATAATGACAAGGGTTCGAATCTCAATCGTGAGGGCGTGTTACGCTTCAATTTCGGCATAAGTAAATCGTCCTACGAAGAAGCATTGGGGAAAAGGCCTGCCAGGGCCGCTGCAGGTGGGGGTGAATACGGGCCATAATTTCACCGAGTCAAATACGCTGTTACCGCACCCGGTATACGCATGGATGTCTTGGGTATGTGTTCTCAATCCCGACAAAGCCATGATCCAAGAGTTGGAACCTTTGCTGAATGAGTCCTATGATCTTGTGGTCAAGAAGTATGCTAAACGCATCAGTTAATAAACAAATTACTTTCAAGACCCGGAAGGTCATTGCTGGGAAGTTGCATACAACCCTTACCAGGACTTGACGTAATGGCGGAGCCATCAGCAGTTCCTAACAATGCCAGTCACGGAGACGGCTACTGCATTGCGGCTTCGCTCCATTCCGTAGCCGCGCGTGCTGAGCGGCGTTAGGCGTCGATCCAAATGGAGACATGAAAATGACACGGGTCCGAGTTGAGAGCTTTACCGTCTCGCTTGACGGATACGGCGCTGGTCCAAGTCAGGACATCAATAATCCGCTTGGCGTGGGCGGGACAGATTTGCACCAGTGGGCATTGCCGACGCGCACGTTCCAGCGGACCCTATTTGGCGCCGACGGCGGCACAACGGGGATCGATGACGACTTCGCCGCGCGGGGCTTCAAGAATGTTGGTGCCTGGATTCTCGGAAGGAACATGTTCGGACCGATTCGTGGTCCCTGGCCCGACATGAACTGGAAAGGCTGGTGGGGGGACAGCCCCCCCTATCACGTTCCAGTTTTCATCTTGACTCATCACGCGCGCCCGCCCATCCAGATGGAAGGCGGGACGACGTTTCACTTCGTTACAGGCGGCATTCACGAGGCGCTTGACCAGGCGCGCGAGGCAGCCAACGGACTAGACGTGCGCATTGGTGGTGGACCTAACACCATACAGCAGTATCTTTGTGCAGGCCTCATTGATGAGCTGCATGTGGCTATCGCGCCGATCGTGCTAGGTAGGGGAGAGCGGCTGTTCGAGGGGGTTGACTTGCGAACTCTGGGATACGAATGCGTTCAGTTTTTGGCGTCGGAGAAGGCCACCCATGTTGTACTCCGGTGCCAGGCGTGCAATAACGCCTAACAAGTCGATGCAGACGGACAAAATCAAGCTGATCTCGGTCGTTAGGCCTCAAAAATGCCATCTGTCGCGGTTCCTAAACTCGAAGTCGCGTGCGAGCTATTCGACCGCGCAATTGAACTGCACCTTCGCGGCGATTCGTATTTCGCAGCATTGCATCTTGGCGGTGCAGCAGAAGAAGTCCTTGCCGTATGCGCGTGCGAGGTGCCAGTCGCTGCAGGAGCCTTTATCAAGCCTGTTTTCGATCTGACCTGCTCCCCGAATCAAGGGCCTCAACCATTATGGTTGACACCGTACTGACGCCAGGCTGACATCGGCCTATTGTGGAAAACAGTCTGTCGTGATAACGAACGCACCATGCAAAGAAACAAAAATTCAAAACGTCACGCTATCCATCGCCATGCGCGCACCAGCAGGCGGCCATTCAGGGTGGCGGGAGGGAGCAGATGCGACTGAAGCTTGGATCGGCGCTTGAAGAGTCGCTCAGCAATTACCTGACCTTAGCGGTCATCATTGCCGCCATACTGACCGCACCGCTGACGATCGCTTACTGGTTAGAAGTGGAACACCCCCTGATCACTGTCGCCGATTGGCTGATCTGGGCAGTGTTCGTGGTCGAGTATGCTTTCTACATGGCCATCTCGCAAGACCGCTGGAAAACCACAAAAGACAACTGGCTGTCGGTATTGATTATCCTGTTGTCCTTTCCACTGCTTCACGAGATACTCAAGTTCACTCGGCTGATGAGACTTCTCCGCCCACTGCCGCTGCTGCGACAGTCGGCCCTGCTCCGACAGATTGATCTGTTCCGCCTGTCGAGCATCCGCAACGCCGGCAGCAATGCAGCGATAACAGCGGCCAAGGACAAGCTGGGGAAGGAACACTGGGCTGTCCGCTTCATCGTTCGCGTCGAGTACTATCGTTCACGCCTTGTTACGGCTCTGCTGAAACTCCTGCCATTCATAAAGTCCAGCACCATTCGCAAGCGGCGTCGGGAGGAGCGCTCAAAGCGCCAGGACATGAGCGAATAGCCGGCCAACTGTCCGGTGAGTCGATATCGCGTTCATGCTCATCCTGTCCTCCTGATGGCTGCACTATAGCCTGTGCAGCTCAGAAGGGAGTCACTTCAGCAGGCGAGAAGGGCGTGCTCTTTGTGTTCCCGCTCGCTGCTTGGGGTGTGCTTTATCTCGGGGCGCTAGACTTCCGGTGGAGGATGTTCGCCAAAGGGCCTCGGTGGGCTTGGGGTGGAGTGGCTATCGCGACCGTGGGCCTGGCAGTGCTTTGGATGGCCACTGCTGTGGTCCTCATCGTGCTCGGGTGGTAAACGTAATTACGTCGATGCTTGGGGCTTGATGCGGCGAAGCGAATGGAATCCAGCTAACATCAACTTATAGCCGACGGATTCGCCGCGGCTGAGCTTCGCATTAGGCGACGCGAAGGGTGAGTGGTTGTAGGGCAGGGCGACCGCCGGCCAGATGTCCCAGGGGCGAATGGCAGGCGTAAGCGGTCTGCTCACCAGCCCGCTACCTCGGCAGGGTATCCGGCCTAGGTGGCGGGGCCAATTGAAGCCCGTCCGATATCCCGAGAAATTGTGCCTTATCGGGACGGCCTCTGCAGCGAAGGAACGCCTTTCAAGACGGCAGGGGATGGAGGCCGGGTGTTCGTCTTTATTTGCGAGGAATAAACAATGGATCCTATCGTACTGATCCTTATCGTGATCTTGGTTCTCGCTCTGCTGGGTGGTGGCTACGGTTACCGCAGCGGCAACAACATCCTCGCCGGGGGCGGCGGCATAGTCGGGCTAATCCTGATCGTCCTCCTTGTTCTTTTCCTGATGGGCCGTTTATAACGGTGCTTGAATGCCCGTCCGGGGACGATTAAGCGCAGGCTGCTGAACCAGTCGTTGCAGCAGATGGGGTTCGTTGTAACCATTCCGATCGCTTGATTTTAGAGGAGACGCAGCATGGATCGGTTCACGGGCGGTTGCCTTTGCGGCAACGTCCGAATGGTGGCGTCGGGGCCCCATACCGGGTCGGCCTTTGCCACTGTCTCGACTGCCGCAAGCATCATGGGGCCCTGTTTTACGCTTCCGCGGTGTTCCCTCAGGATGCGGTGACGATCGCTGGCGAAACACGCGACTACGCCGGGCGGTTTTTCTGTCCCCGCTGCGGCTCGTCCGTTTTCGCACGCACCGCAGACGAAATCGAAGTGCACCTGGCATCCCTGGATGCCCCTGACCAACTGATGCCAACCTACGAGAGCTGGATCGTCCGTCGCGATTCCTGGTTGCCGCCGTTCCCGCTCACGAGACGCTACGAGCGCGATCGTGATGCCACGGGTCGCTTTGAGGAGTAGGTGGCACGCACGGGGCGAAGGCGCCGTTACGGCTTCACGCCGATGCTGCGCACCACCCAACAAAAGGGCCCGCGAGAGATTTTCGTGGGCCCTTTTGCTTGAGGCGGGGGAGTGGGCCAGGCGGCTCCCGACTCCTCCCGGAAGTGCTCCCCGCATGGTGATACAGCACACCGGCATGCCGTTGCTCATCCTGACACCGGGGGATCACTGCTGGAAGATATTCGGCCAGTGTTCATCGGCCGCGGCGATGTTGTCGGGAATGTTCCTTTCCCAGCGCCACTGGATCCACCTGCTGAAGTTCAGATAGAGCTTGCCGTCGACGATCTTCCACGCCTCGGGAATGGTCGCGGCGGCCTCACCGCGTGCCGCCGCCCAGGCGCACCAGCCGCCGTACTGGGGCGCATAGGCCTCGGGGTCCGCCTGGAACCGGTCGCGATGCTCGGCCGACACGAACTGCCAGGTGGCATTGCGCCACTCCAGCCGATAGTCGGGCGAGCCCTGTACCGGCTGACCCTGGGTGAAGTAGGCCACCGGGTCCGTGCCACCGATGGCCAGGCCATCGCGGGTAAAGATGCCCCCCTCGGCGAACGCCCCCATGGACCAAACCAGGCCGATCACCAGGGCGGCTGCCAGCCACCAACCCGTACGCTTCATGGTTCGCCTCCTCGCGACCCGTCGCTCACGAGGGTTCTGTCGAGAAATGGCCCTCCACCTTACAGGCGATGTGGGTTCCCTCCGCGGGCCCGGCGGCGCCGAGCCCCTGCCGACGCCACGGCGTTGGCCGGCTGGCCCGGTGATCACGCCGGCCGGCGGGGGAAGGGGAGACTTACCTGCTAGACTGAATTCGAGCCTGGTGGCGCATCGGGCCCAGGTCGGCGAGGAGAGCAGATATGGGGTCCAAGGCAGAGCGGGACGTGGAGAAGGGGTACCCGAAGGCCGACTTCGTGGCCAAGCTACGGCGCCTGGCAGATGCCATCGAGAAGGGGGAACGTTTCGAGATACAGATTGCGGGCGAGCGCATCTATGTGCCCGTCCGAGCCGAATTCACCATCGAACACGAACGCTCGGATGATGAGGAGGAGATAGAGTTCCAGCTCAAATGGCAACGCTGAAGACTTGACTCGGGTCGCGTGCGGCTGAGCGAATGAGTACTCACTTGACGAGTCACCTATGACAACCGCTACCTGGTTTATCTTGATCGGTTCACTGCTGCTGGTAGTGGGCTTTACCTTCTCCTACCTCAAGAGCGTGCCCGCCACCTCGGCCATCGTCTATCTTCTTATTGGATTCGTTGTGGGGCCCATGGGCTTCAACTTGTTTCATTTCAATCCGCTGGAAGAGTCGGCTTTGTTGGAGCTCCTGACCGAAATCGCCGTGCTCATTTCACTGTATTGCGCCGGCGTAAAAATGCCGGCACCGGTGACCCTGAAGCGATGGCGAACTCCCCTGCAACTGGCGGTGGTTTCGATGGCGCTCACCGTCGGGTTAGTGACGCTGTTCGGCTACTACTGGCTTGCTTTGCCCCTTGGGGCCGCCGTGCTGCTGGGTGCCGTGGTCGCACCGACCGACCCTGTACTGGCGACCGAGGTGCAGGTTCGTCACGCCGATGATACCGACGAACTACGTTTTTCATTGACCTGCGAGGCCGGAATGAACGACGGCAGTGCCTTCCCGTTCCTGATGCTCGGCCTGGGATTGCTGGGGCTGCACGATCTCGGCGACGCCGGTTGGCGGTGGCTGGCGGTGGATGTGTTGTGGGCAAGCGGTGCCGGTGTCGGCATCGGTATCTTGGCGGGCGTTGGCGTCGGTTGGCTGGTAAACAAGATCCGCACCCGCTTTGTGGACACGGCCTTTCTGGAAAGCTTTCTCGGCCTGGGGCTGATCGCGTTCGCCTACGGAATCAGCCTGTTGGTGGATGCCTGGGGCTTCTTGGCCGTTTTCAGCGCAGCGGTGGCTCTGCGCCATACCGAATTGAAACTGGCCGGCCTCGAACAGGGTTACTCGGTACCTGTCGAGACACCTCTGGAGGGTGAGCCGCAAGCCACTACGCACGAGCACGTGAGCGAAAGCTCTCTGGAATTCAACGAGCACCTCGAACGGCTGGCAGAAATCGTGCTGGTTCTACTGATCGGTGGCTCGCTCTACTGGGATTCCTGGAGTTGGCGAGCCGTGGGCTTCGCGGCGTTTGTGTTCTTTGTCGTCCGCCCCGTCAGCGTGCATCTCGGCGTGCTGGGCAGCGGGGCGGCCATGCGTATGCGCCACCTGGTGGGCTGGTTTGGCGTTCGTGGTATTGGCTCGCTGTACTATCTGATGTACGCCATCCAGCACGGGCTGCCCGAGGACATCGCGCTGGAACTGATACACCTGATCCTGGTGGTGGTTGCCTTGTCGATTCTGGTTCACGGGGTCAGCGTCAAGCCCACTATTGCGCGCTTTTGGCGTTCGCGGACGCCTCGGGAATAGCTGTGATGTCACCTTGTCGCGACCGGCTCCTGGCCTCCTGGTTCGAACTCCCTATGGCGGGCAGAGTGTGGACTACACTCGCAGAGAAGCACCTGATCGCCGACCTCGACAGGGCCGGCCGGAGGATATCGAGCACGGCGCGGTAAAGCGAGGAGGAACCATGGCGGCGATTGAGCGCTACGACGTGGTCTGCATCGGCGGCGGCTCCGGTCTGACGGCCGCCTATTACGCTCAGCGGGACGGCAAGTCGGTCGCGCTGGTCGATGACCGTCCCGATCAGCTCGGCGGCACCTGCGTGAACCGAGGTTGCATCCCGACGAAGGGCCTGATTCAGGCCGCCGAGGTGATGCAGACGATCCGGCACGCCGGGGACTTCGGTATCCACCTGGATCAGTCGTCGGTTCGCGTCGATTTCCAGGCCGTGCTCGGCACGGTCCGCCGGCGGCGCGAGAACGACGCCGCTGCCGTGCGCCGCTGGGTGGAGAGCGCCTTCACCCCCTATTATGGCCGGGGGCATTTCGTGGGCGACAAGCTGATCGAGATGGAGGACGGGCGCCGGCTGACCGGCGAGCGGATCTTCATCGCGGCGGGCGCGCGCCCCGCGATCCCGCCGATCCCCGGGCTGGCGGAGAGCGGGTTCCTCACCAACGAGTCTGTCATCTTCGACCTCACCGAGCAGCCCGAGCACCTGATCATCCTCGGCGGCGGCTACATCGGCTGCGAGTTCGCCCACTTCTTCTCCGCCCTG
Organism: Halomonas heilongjiangensis; assembly: GCF_002879645.1. Classification (GTDB taxonomy): domain Bacteria; phylum Pseudomonadota; class Gammaproteobacteria; order Pseudomonadales; family Halomonadaceae; genus Halomonas; species Halomonas heilongjiangensis. The sequence continues at coordinate 65,196 of NZ_PNRE01000100.1, forward strand.
GGCACCCGCGTCACGGTGATCGACCACTCCGAATGCCTGCTGGCCGAAGACGACGACGTGCGGGCGCTGTTCACGCAGGAGCTCGCCAAGCGGGTGGAGCTGGTGCTGCAAGCCGAGGCTCGCCAGGCGCTGGTGCGCGACGGGCAGTGCGGCCTGGTCGTCGCCACCGGCGACGGCGAACGAACCGTGCTCGGCGATCGGCTCCTGCTGGCCACCGGTCGGCGTCCCAACACCGATGGGCTCGGGCTGGAACGGACAGGGGTCGAGCTTAACGACCGCGGCTTCGTGGTGGTCGACGACGGGCTTCGGACCACGCACCCCGACATCTATGCCTATGGCGACGTCATCGGGCAGGGGATGTTCAAGCACACCTCGAGCTACGAAGGTGAGCTTGCCTACCACAATGCGCACGGTGCCACCCTGGCGGTCGACTACACCGCCAACCCGCACGCCGTGTTCAGCAGTCCGCAGATCGGCTCGGTCGGGCTGACCGAGCGCGCCTGTCGCGACCAGGGCCTCGATTACGTGGTCGCCCGGAAGGACTACGCCGATTTTGCCAAGGGCAAGATCGTCGGTTCACCCCCGGGCTTTGCGAAACTCCTGGTCGAGAAGGGCAGCGACCGGATCCTCGGCTTCCATATGATCGGGCCCCAGGCAGCCGACCTGATTCACGAGGTGGTGGTCGCCATGAACACCCCGGGGGCCAAGGCGGAGCGGGTGCGCGACAGCATCCACGTGCACCCGACGCTCGCCGAGCTGGTCAGGCAGGTGTTCGACGACACGGCGTAGGTACCGGTCAGCCGGCGGCTCTACTAAGTTTAGCGTTACGCCTTCTTCCCCGCTTCGCATGGCAAGGTGACACAGGAGGCGGCGGATACCTCGACCTTTGGCGACGACAGGAGCCCTGGCCATGAGAGCGACAACACTCAAGGGTACCGAGATCGACTTGACGCCGGACGTGCTTGTTGGTTTGAAGATGCAACTCCAGGGGCCGCTGTTGACGCCGGACGACCCGGACTACGAGGCCTCGCGCCACCTGTGGAACGCCATGATCGACCGGCGGCCAGCGGTGGTGGTGCGTTGTCTGGGTGTCGCCGACGTGATGGCGGGCGTGCGCTTCGCCCGCGAGCACGATCTGCTGCTCTGCATCAAGGGGGGCGGCCACAACATCGCCGGGCTGGCGGTAGCCGACGGCGCGCTGATGCTCGACCTCTCGCTGATGCGCGGGGTCTGGGTCGACCGCGAACGCCGGGTGGCCCATGCCCAGGCGGGGTGTGTGCTCGGTGACGTGGATCGCGAGACCCAGGTGCATGGGCTGGCCACCGTGCTCGGGTTTATCTCGACCACCGGCATCGCCGGGCTCACCCTGGGGGGCGGCTTCGGCTACCTGAGCCGGCGCTGGGGCTATACCACCGACAATGTGCTGGGCATGGAGGTGGTGACCCCCGACGGCCAGCTGGTGCATGCCAGTGCCGACGAGCATGCCGACCTGTTCTGGGGCCTACGGGGCGGCGGCGGCAACTTCGGCGTGGTGACCGGCTTCGACTACCAGCTGTACCCCGTCGGCCCGGAGGTCGTGGGGGGCCTGGTGGCCTGGCCCGCCAGCGAGGCGCCGGCGGTGCTCGAGCTCTATCGCCGCCTGGCCGAGCAGGCGCCGCCCGAGCTGACCCTGGTCGCCTTGCTGCGTCCGGCGCCGCCGGCGCCCTGGTTGCCCAAGGAGTACCATGGCGAGCCGATCGTGGCGCTGCTCGCCTGCTACAGCGGCCAGCCGGAGGAGGGCGAGGCGGTGGTCGCGCCGATCAAGGCGTTCGGCCAGCCCATCGGCGACGTGCTGGTGCGTCGGCCCTATGTGCAACTACAGAAGCTGCTCGATGCCACCCAGCCCAAGGGGCGGCGCTACTACTGGAAGAGCGAGTACCTGCCGGGCATCGAGCCCGCGCTGTGCGACAAGGTCATCGAGCATGCCGGGCGCATCCGCTCGCCGCACTCGGCGGTGATCCTGTTCCAGCTCGGCGGCGCCCTGAACCGGTTCGACGACGACCACTCGGCCGTGGGTAACCGCGATGCGCGCTACGTGTTCAACGTGGGCGGCGCCTGGGAGCCACCGGAGGACGACGCCGCGAACATCGCCTGGGCACGCGAGGCCTGGCACGACCTGAAGGCCTTCTCCACCGGCGGCACCTACATCAACTTCCTGACCGAGGACGAAGGCCCGGAACGCATCGAAGCGGCCCTCGGCCCGGCCTTGGGGCGGCTCGCCGAGGTCAAGCGCCGCTGGGATCCGGACAACCGCTTCCGCGTCAATCGCAACATCGCCCCCGGCTGAGCCGGCGACCGGGTCATCGAGGGCTTCGATGCGCTATTGGGTGCCTACGACGGGTGCAAGGGGTGCTGGTGCATGCACTGGCGCCTGTCATTTGCCGACTGGAAGCAGCAGCAAGGCGAGGGTAATCGCCGCGCAATAAGTGGCTGGCCGGAAGAAGGATCGGCCAGTCATGCGTAAGGATATTTAGGGCCCGCGAGAGATTTTCGCGGGCCCTTTTGCTTGAGGTGGGGAAGGGGGCCTAGGCGGCTCCCGACTCCCGGAAGTGCTCCCACGCATGGTGATACAGCACACCGGCATAGCCGTTGCGCTGCATGATCTTGAGGATCTTCGCGGGATCGCGGTTATCCAGGGCCTTGTGCAATTTCGCCCGCTGCTCGTCATCGAGGGCTTCGTACCAGTGGTAGGGCTCGCCCTGTGCGTCGCCGTCCTCGGCTTTGCGCATCAGGTCCATTTCGATGCGTCCGCCATGTCGATACAGGATGTCGTAGCCCTCCTGCAGGTGGATCGTCGGCACATCGCACGGTTTTTCAAGGCCTTCCAGCACGTTGTAGTAGTAATAGCTCAGCGGTTGCATATGGCTCCTCCAGCGGTATGCCGTTGCTCATCCCTACTAGCCTGCTTTCCTGTTCTCCATCCTGCCTGAGGCAGGGCGGCGAGCTCAAATGAAAAATGCGCGCCATCCGCGAACCCGCTTCACCCTGGGCGCGCCGCCGCGCTGGCAGCGAGGAGCAGTGCCGATACACCGCGCCACGCCAGGCCTGGAGCGCGACGACGGGCTTCAGGCCAAGCCGGGAAATGACCGCGAAATCGCCGGCTGTTCTTGCCCTTGGGGTGACGGCAGGGTGGTTATTCTTCAGTCTCAGCTCCCTCCTCCTTCGCCACCAGTCGATGAGGCGCTCCGGAGCGAGGTGCTGTGGGGCCGCGTGAAGCTCGCCGAGCAAGCCGAGCGCAAGCGCGCCGTCGTGAACTGGAGCATCCTGGCGCTGATGCGCCGGGGGAGGTGATCGTCATGCACTGGACCAAGATCCCCGCCGACTGGTGGCGCAACGAATTCGGCGACGAGATCCACCGCTACGAGATCCTGGACGATGAGGGCCGATGCCAGGTCGAGTACCACATCTACCACGCAGGCGAGCGTCTGCCCTGGAGCGGCAAGACCCACACGCTGGCCGAGGCCCAGCGTCAGCTGGAGCACAGCCACAGGGCGTTGATGGCATGAGCCCGAATCACGCAGCGATCCTGTGACTCCCCGCCGACTCAATCGGCCTGTGCCTCGCCGTCGCTACCGAGGGCCTGATTCAGGTCGGCGATCAGGTCCTCGATCGCCTCGATGCCCACCGAGAGTCGGATCAGCCCGCCTTCGATGCCGAGCCGCTCGCGGGTCTCGGCGGGCACGGAGGCGTGGGTCATGATGCCGGGATGCTCGATCAGGCTCTCCACCCCGCCCAGGCTCTCGGCCAGGGAGAACAGCCGGCAGCGCTCCAGCATGCGCCGGGCCGCCGGTTCGCCGCCGCGTACCACCATCGAGAGCATGCCGCCGAAGTCGCTCATCTGGCGCTTGGCCAGGGCGTGCTGGGGGTGGCTGGCGAGGCCCGGGTAGATGACCCGCTCCACGGCGGGGTGGGCCTCCAGCCAGGCGGCCAGCGTCCGGGCGTTCTCGCAGTGCTGGCGCATGCGCAGCACTAGGGTCTTCAGCCCGCGCAGGGCGAGAAAGCTGTCGAAGGGCCCGGCGATGCCGCCCACGGCGTTGTGGAGGAAGGCCAGGCGCTCGGCGAGTTCCTCATCGGCCACCACGGCGACGCCGCCGACGATATCGGAGTGGCCGCCCAGGTACTTGGTGGTGGAGTGCACCACGATGTCGAAGCCGAGCTCCAGGGGGCGCTGCAGTACCGGGCTGGCGAAGGTGTTGTCCATCACGCTGATCAGGCCGTGGTCGCGGGCGAAGGCGGCGACCCGCTCCAGGTCGACGAGCTTGAGCAGCGGGTTGGTGGGCGATTCCACCCAGAGCATGCGGCTGTTGTCGTGCAGGGCGATGTCCAGCGCATTCTCGAGGCTCAGGTCGACGAAGCCGAAGTCGAGCCCGGCGGAGCGCCGGCGGACGTTCTGGAACAGCCGGTAGGAGCCGCCGTAGAGGTCGTCCATGGCGATCACATGGCTGCCGTGGTCGAGCAGTTCCAGCACGCATGCCGTGGCCGCCATGCCCGAGGCGAAGGCGAAGCCCGCCGTGCCGCCTTCCAGGTCCGCCACGCAGCGCTCGAACGCCAGGCGGGTGGGGTTGCCGCTGCGCGAGTACTCGAAGCCCTGGTGGTGGCCGGGGCTCGCCTGCACATAGGTGGAAGTGGCATAGATCGGCGTCATGATGGCCCCGGTGCTCGGGTCCGGCGCCTGGCCGGCATGGATGGCCCGGGTCGCCAGCCGATGCTGGCCGTTGCGTGTGTCGTCGCTCATCGCCATCTCCCGTTCAGTTCCGTTCAGTCGATCCGGCGCCGCAGATAGTTGAGCAGGTCGATCCGCGTGATCAGGCCATGGAAGCAGTCGCCCTCGGTGACGATGGCGACGTGGTCCTCCTGGAACACCGCCACCAGGTCGTCCAGGCTGGCGCCGGGGGTGAGTTCCTGCAGCTGGGTGATCATCGCCTCGCGTACCGGCGCCGTGAAATGGTCCACGTGGCCATACACCGCCATCAGCACGTCCGATTCGTCGATGATGCCGACCACCCGGTCGCCCTCCATCACCGGTAGCTGGGAGACATCGTAGAGCTTCATGCGCGCGTAGGCGGTGGTCAGCGGCTCGTCGGGTGCCACCACGATGGTGTCGTGCTCGGCATAGGGGTGGCGGATCAGGTCGCGCAGGTCGCCGTAGTGGTGGCGCTCGATGAAGCCCTGGTCCTCCATCCAGTGCTCGTTGTACATCTTGGAGAGGTACTTGTTGCCGGTGTCGCAGACGAAGGTCACCACCCGCTTGGGGTGGGTCTGGGCACGACAGTAGCGCAGCGCCGCGGCCAGGCAGGTGCCGGTGGAGGTGCCGCCCAGGATGCCCTCGCGATGCAGCAGTTCGCGGCCGCACAGCAGGCTCTCCTTGTCGGAGATGGTGATCGCCTGGCTCACCCGGGAGAGGTCGGCGATGGGGGGCACGAAGTCCTCGCCGATCCCCTCGATCAGCCAGCTGCCGCTCTCGGTGCTGAGCCGGCCGGTGCGCACGAACTCGGCCAGCACCGAGCCCTCGGGGTCGGCGAGGATCAGCTCCACCTCGGGGGCGGCCCGGGCGAAGCAGCGCGACAGGCCGGTGATGGTGCCGCTCGAGCCGACGCCGCACACCACGGCGTCGAGGCGATTGTCCATCTGGCTGAGGATCTCCGGGCCGGTGCCCCGTTCGTGGGCCAGGGGGTTGGCGGGGTTGCCGAACTGGTTGACGAACACCGCGCCGGGCGTCTCCCGGGCGATGGCCGCCGCCTTGTCCTGGTAGTACTCCGGGTGGCCCTTGGCCACGTCCGAGCGCGTCAGCACCACCTCGGCACCCATGGCCTTGAGGTTGAAGATCTTCTCGCGGCTCATCTTGTCGGGGATCACCAGGATCACGCGGTAGCCCTTCTGCTGGGCCACCAGCGCCAGGGCCAGGCCGGTATTGCCGGCGGTGCCTTCGACCAGGGTACCGCCCGGCTGGAGCTCGCCGGAGGCCTCGGCGGCCTCGACCATCGACAGCCCGATGCGGTCCTTGATCGAGCCGGTCGGGTTCAGGTGTTCCAGCTTCAGGTAGAGCTCGCAGGGGCCGGTGTCCAGGGTGGCGACCCGCACCATCGGCGTGTTGCCGATCAGGGCCATGGCATTCGCTAGCGGTTGCATCACTGCCTCCGAATCAGGCGCCTTCCCTCCCTCAGTGTAGGAGGGAAGGCGGCGTCGGGAGTGCCGCACCTTGGCAGGAGAGGGCCGGGATGCCCTGGGCGCGACGAAACGGCGCTGCCTATGGTGTCTATAGCGGTGGTGGCCATCAAGGGGATGCCGCCGGTTGCCGAGGGTTTCGCTCATGCTCATACGTCCGGCGGCGGCTCATGATTGGCCCTCCGTCCTGGAGATCAATGCCGAGGGGCGTCCGGGCGTCGCTGAGCTCGATGCCCGGGAACTGACGTGGTTCGCCCACTATGCGGCGCATTTCCTGGTGGCTGCGTCAGGCACCCGGATCAGCGGCTATCTGCTGGCGCTGGCGCCAGAGGCGGCCTACCCGGGCGAGGAGTTCGCCTGGTTCCAGGCGCGCTATGCCGACTTCCTCTACGTCGACCAGGTGGCCGTGGCCTCGGCCATGCGCGGCGGTGGCGTCGGCAAGGCGCTCTATGCGGAGTTGATGAACCTGGCCCGCCACGAGAGCAGAGGCCGCCTGCTGTGCGAGGTGAATCTCGAGCCCGCGAACCCCGACTCCTTGCGCTTTCACGCCCGGCTTGGCTTTCGCGAGCAGAACACCCTGGCACTGGCCGATGGTCGTGTGGTGAGCCTGCAGGAGAGGAAGCTGTGACCCGAGGCGTGTCAGCGGGGATAAGGGACGCTCACATCACTTCCCCCGCATGGCGTCGAGGCTCCAGGGGCCGGGGCCGGCGAACACCAGGTAGAGGAACACGAAGCAGTAGAGGATGGCCGCGTCGCCGCCGTTGTTGACCGGGAAGAGATCCTGCGGGGCGTGGGCGAGCCAGTAGGCGAAGGCCATGGTGCCGGAGGCCAGGAAGGCCGCGGCCCGGGTCTGGAAGCCGATCAGCAGCAGGACCCCGCAGATGATCTCGATGAAGCCGGAGATCCCCGACAGCGAGAAGGCATCGACCACGCGGTCGGAGGGCGGGAAGCCGAGATGCTTCTGGGTACCGTGCAAGAGGAAGATGAAGGCCGAGACGATCCGCAGCACGCTGAGCACGCGCGGTGCCCATACCTTCTGTAGGTCTAGGGTGTTCATCGGAGCGTTCCTTGTCCATGGAGGGGTGAGCTGAGCGTGGCCCGCTTCGGTGCATCGGGCAAGGCGGCGCAGGTGATGATGGCGACGATCCGCCGGGTGATCGAGGAGCAGGGCACTGCCTGAGCCGGTTGCGCCGGCTCAGGCAGGAACAGGGGAGCATCCTAGGGAGATCAGCGTCTTGGTTCTGTGATCGGCTGTTTGCATCGTTCAGCTGATGGCTGCGGCCCTTGCCAGCAGAGCCGCGATGAAGCATCCGCAAGCGGCCGTCGAGGCGACCGTCCATCTGGCGCAGGATTTCCGGGCCGGTATTCAGATGGATTCCTTCCCTAAGGATCAATATACGAGCTCAAACGTATCAAGTTTCACCTGGGCAAGCCGAAGGTGTTTTTACTAGACTGAATGTTACTGGTTGTATCAAGGCGGTGTCGCGATATGCCACAAGGCGTCCTTGGCATTCGACACTCAGCAGAACACGACGCAGCAATCACCATCGAAGGGGAGGCGGTTATCGAGCTTGGCTATTCTATATCGATGAACTGAAGCCAGGAGATAATTCCATGCAAGGAGCACAACATGGTCGATCAAGTTTAAGGCGAATTCTGCGAAAAGTAGGAGAGTTTTTCTTTCTTTCCCTGGCTGTAATGCTGATTCCAGCGTTCGCTTATGTTGATGCCATTGTGTATGCCCCAGACCGTGCAGAACTGAGCCTGACACAGACGACGCAACATTTGCTGATCCTGATCACGGCTGCGATTATCTGGTTCCATGCTTGGAAATCTCCCGCGCAGCGCGGTTTTTTGGTACTGATGGCGGGTTTTTTCACCTGCATGTTGGTGCGCGAGCTGGATGGGTTCCTGGATGCCGTCTTCCACGGATTCTGGCTTTATCCTGCCTTGGTAGTGGCGTTTTCGTCCATTGCCTATGCTGCCATTTTCTGCCGCGGTACGGTTCTTCAGCCGATGGCGGAGTTTTCGGAAACAAAAGCTGCAATATACATCTTTTTTGGATTGATCACTCTGCTCGTGTTCAGTCGGGGATTCGGCAGTGGAAGCCTGATTTGGAGGGACATCATGGGAGAGTACTATCGGCACGAGTTCAAGCGCACCCTGCAGGAGGGGCTGGAACTGTACGGTTATATCTTTCTCTTCTATGGCAGTTTCTTGGCCATTCGGACAGTTCGTAGGTAGAGGAAGTTGCAGCAGTAGCGGATGGCGGCGTCGCCATCCGCTGCCTTGATTGTGGCTAGTCCGTCGAATCGTTCGAGGGGATGGCCGCCGGGTCCATCCACATCGCCTCCCATACGTGACCGTCGGGATCCGCCAGGGCGCGGCTGTACATGAAGCCGAGATCCTGAGGGGGATTGATATCGGCGGTGCCGCCCTTGGTGGCGGCCGCCTCGTTCATGGCGTCGACCGCTTCGCGGCTGTCGCACGACAGCGCGAGCATCACCTCGCTGGAGGTGGTTGGCGGGATCGGGCGGTTGGTGAAGGTGCGCCACTTGGCGTGGGTGAGCAGCATGACGTTGATCGCCTCGCTGCAGACCATGCAGGCCGCCGTCGCGTCGGTGAAGTGCGGGTTGTTCTCGAAGCCAAGGGCCTCGTAGAACGCCATCGAGGCGGCGAGGTCGGCAACGGGCAGGTTCACGAAGATCATGCGCGACATGGTGAGTCTCCATTGGTTGGTGCCATAGGGATAGTTGCTGGTGCTGTCTCCTGCCAGTCGAACGGGGCGTCGCGATTTCGACAGGGAGCCGGCGCGGGTGGCGGGTAGTGGCGATACCGTGCCTTGGGGCCTAGGGTCTTAGGGAGGGGCAGTCATCACCCTGGCTGCATGGGCACCGTATCGGGAAGGCGCGTTGCAAAGGGGGCTCGGGCCATGGGCACTCCGTGCATCGGCAGTTCCCGTATGCAAGGGAGGCCAACCCAATGAAGAACGTGGGCCAGTCCGCTGATTACGCGGCCATTACGGCACGACAGAAGGAGACCTGGGCCGCAGGGGACTTCAACCAGGTCGCTCGGCAGAACGTGTGCATGGCCGAGGCACTCTGCGATGCCGTCGATCTTCATGCCGGGGAGCGCGTGCTGGACGTGGCGTGCGGCAGCGGCACTGCGGCATTGGTCGCGTCGCGAAGGTATTGCGACGTCGTCGGGATCGACTATGTGGCCGCGTTGATCGAGCGTGCCAGGCACCGGGCGGTTGCCGACGACCTGGACGCCGAATTCCAGGTGGGCGATGCGCAGGACCTGCCGTTTCCCGATGCGAGCTTCGACGCGGTGCTTTCGGTATATGGCGTGCAGTTCGCGCCTGACCAGGAGCAGGCGGCCAACGAGATGCTGCGGGTCTGCCGGCCGGGCGGGAGGATCGCGCTCGCCAGCCCGATCCCGGAGGGCTGGAGTGGCGACTTCTTCGCCACCAACGCCAAGTACATCCCCCCGCCGGCCGGGATCAAGCCGCCACTGCGCTGGGGGACGGAGGCCGGCTTGGAGGAGCTCCTCGGTGCCGGTACCCGCTCGATCAGCAGCGAGAAGCGAACGGCGCTGCAGTATTACCGCTCCATCGAGCATGCCGGGGATGTGTTCCTGCGGTACTTCGGTCCTGCCATCCGTGCCTCCCAGGCCGACTCGGGAAGGGCGCTGCGTGGCGACCTGGAGGCGGTGTTCGATAGGTACAATCGGGCGACCGATGGCACCGCGGTCATCGAAAACACCTATCTCCTGACCGTGGCGATCCGCGCCTGACGGCTCTCCTCCGCACCTTCATCATGGGGCGGAGATCGTCAGAAACGTCCGCAGCAGGGCGATGACCTCGTCGGGGTGGCTGCGGGTCACCCAGTGGGAACCGGGCAGGCGGGCGGTGCGCAGGTCGGTGGCGTAGTCGGCCAGGTTGGCGTAGCCGGCCTCGGAGACGAAGGGGTCGCGCTCGGCGATGATCAACTGCACCGGGCAGGTCACGCTGCCCCGGGGCGGCAGCGGCGGCGGGTGGAGGACGTTCTGGCGGTACAGCGCCATGGGGCCGAGCGCCATGGCCATCACCTGGTCGCGGGGTTCCTCGAGCAGGGGGTCGTCCCTGGGCACCCCGGCCAGGCGCAGCACCCACTGCCAGCCGCGCACGCCACCCAGGCGCCACAGCGCTTCGCCCAGCGGCCAGACGAGCAGCGGCACGGTGTAGCTGGCGCGCAGCAGCTGCGCGACCACCGGCCAGAGTCGTCGCGGGCTCAGGCTCTTCAGGCCCTCCAGCCCCCATTGGCGCCAGATCGCCAGATGCGGCCCGGAGATGAAGCTCCAGCTGAGCACCCGCTGGCCGTAGTCGGGGTGGGTGACATAGGACCAGCCGATCGTGGCGCCCCAGTCGTGGCCGACCAGATGCAGCCGGTCGGCGCCCAGCTCCTGCACCACGGCCTCGATGTCCGCGAGCAGCCGGTCGATGCGGTAGTGCCGTGCCGGCTGGCGGGGCTCGTCGGCCGGGATGCCGGGCCAGTCCAGGCTGGCGACCCGATGGTCGTCGGCCAGCGCCGTCATGATCTCCTGCCACATGCGCTGGCTGTCCGGGTAGCCGTGCAGGAAGAGCACCAGGGGGCGCCCGGGGTCGCCGCCGTGGTGCACGCGCAGCCGGTACCCGGGGCGCTCGATCCAGGTCTCGGCGAGCCCGCTCATTCCGGCTCCGGCAGGGCGAAGGCGACGATGGCGTCGCCGGGGTCGGAGAACACGTGCCCGCCGGCGGCCACCACCAGGAACTGGCGCCGCTCGGGGCCGAGCCGGTAGGTCAGGGGCGTGGCGTGGGCGGCGTAGGGTAGGTCGGCGCGCCACAGCGTCTCGCCGCTGGCCAGGTCGAAGGCACGCAGGTAGCGGTCCGGGGTGGCGGCGATGAAGGCCAGGCCGCCGGCGGTGACGATGGGGCCACCGACATTGGGCACGCCCCATTCGAGCCAGAACGGCCAGGGAGCCAGGCCGCGGGTGGAGCCCAGCGGTACCTCCCAGCGGATCTCGCCGGCGTCCAGGTCGACGGCGGTCAGCGTGCCCCAGGGCGGGGCGCTGCACGGCATGCCCAGCGGCGAGCTCAAGAGCTCCACGCTGACCGCGTAGGGGGTGCCCCCCATCTCGCCGTAGAGCCGGTTCGACCCGGCCAGCCCGCCGGCGTCGGTGCGGGTCTCCTCCTCGGGCAGGGCGTCGTACTCGTCGCGGGGGATCAGCCGCACCCCGGTGGGCACCCGCGACTGGTTGACCACCATCAGGTTGCGGTGCGGGTCGACGGCGCCGCTGCCCCAGTTGATGCCGCCCGTGGCGGCGGGGAAGACCACCGTGCCCTGCAGGCTCGGCGGGGTGTAGAGGCCTTCGGAACGCCGCGACTCGATCTCGCGGCGGCAGCGGCCGCGGTCCCAGAAGGTCAGGCCCCAGGCGTCGTCGGGGGTCAGTTGCGGCGGGAAGAGCGTCGGCGGGGTGACCGGGAAGGGCTGGGTGGGGGCGAGCCAGTCGCCCGGCGCCGGGTCCTGGGGCACCGGGCGCTCCTCGATGGGGTGCAGCGGTTCGCCGCTCTCGCGGTCGAGCACGAAGACATGGCCGGTCTTGGTCGAGACGACCACCGCCGGCACCGGGCCGGCGGCGGTGTTCAGCTCGATCAGCGAGGGCTGGGCGCCGACGTCGTAGTCCCAGAGGTCGTGGTGGACGGTCTGGAAGTGCCAGGCGACCTCGCCGGCGCGCTCGCCGCGGGTGTGCAGGGCGATCACCGACGAGGCGTAGTGATCGAGCCCGTTGCGCTGGCCCCCGAAGTAGTCCGGCGGGGCATTGCCTGTGGGCACGAACAGCAGGCCGCGCTCGGCGTCGGCGGCCATCGGCGCCCAGACGTTGGCGGTGGCACGGCGGTAGGGGCCCTCCGGAGAGGTGGTGGGCTGGTCCGGGGGGATCGGGTCCCAGGCCCAGGCGAGTTCGCCGCTGCGGGCGTCGAAGGCGCGCACCACCCCGGGCGGGGCGTCGGCGCGCACGTTGTCGGCGACCAGGGCGCCGACGATGACCAGGTCGTCGACCACCAGCGGCGAGGAGGTGACGTAGTACTCCCAGGGCGGCACGTCGTCGCCGAGGTCGTCACGCAGCGCCAGGCGACCGGCCTCGCCGAACCCGGCGCAGGGGCGGCCGGTGGCGGCGTCCAGGGCGATCAGCTCGGCGTCCTGGGTGCCGGTGAAGATCCGCTCCCGGCACTCGTCCACGCCGTCGCTGGCGCTCTCATCGCGCCAGTAGGCCACGCCACGGCAGATCATCGGGTAGGCACCGTGCAGCCGGCGCAACTGCAGCTCGGGGTCGAACTGCCAGAGTTCCTCGCCGGTTTCCGGGGCCAGGGCGATGACGCGGTTGTAGGGGGTGCAGAAGATCAGCCGCTCGCCCACCACGATGGGCGTGACCTGCAGCGAGGTGCGGGTCTGGGTCTCGTCGCCGAGGGCGACGTCGCCGCTCTCGTAGCGCCATACCTCCTCGAGGCGGGCGACGTTGTCGGGGCGGATCTGGTCGAGGGGCGAGTAGCGCAGGCCATCGAGGCCTTGACCGTAGTGGGGCCAGCCGGCCGTCGGGCCGCTCGTGTCGAGGGGCGGGGGTGGTCCCTCGCAGCCGGCCACGAACAGCAGCGTGGTGAAAAGCAGTCCCCCCTGGATCGCGCCTTGCCGTCGCATCCTGCCGCTCCTCCCTGAAGCCCCGGCATGCCTGGCCGAAAACCCCCTTGCTCGACTTGAAGCTAGTTCATAAGCCGCCCCCGGGCGAGGCATGACCCCATTCCCCGTCATCGGGAGCCGCCGGGAGCGGTGAGCGAAAAGTGGCGTCGGGCACGATCCCGTGCCGTACTGAGGAGGCACCGAACAACAATAACCGGGGCTCCTCCATGAGCAAGTCGTTCCTCCATCCGATCATCTATGTGCGCGGCTTCGCCAGGCTCGATGCCGAGATAGAAGACACCATCAACACGCCCTACATGGGCTTCAACCTGGGCGCTACCCGGGTGCGCCAGGGGCCGGGGGGCGAGCTCCACACCTTCATCTTCGAGTCGCCGGTGATCCGCCTGATGAAGGACTACGGCTACCGGGACGTCTACCAGGACGGTGCGGTCCACGAGGGCCGGCTGCCCCGCACGAGCCTGCTGATCCACCGCTATTACGAGGACGCCGAGGGCGGCGGGCGGCGCCCGTCGATCGTCGAGGCGGCCGCCGAGCTGTCGGCGCGGATCCTGTGGCTGCGCGAGCGGGTCTGTGGCGCCGATGACGAGGCGCGGGCGGCCTTCAAGGTCTACCTGGTGGCCCACTCCATGGGCGGGCTGATCTGCCGCTGCCTGCTGCAGAACGACGCGGTGGGCGACCCCGAGGCCAAGGCCTGCGTCGACAAGGTGTTCACCTACGGCACGCCGCACAACGGCATCGAGATCGCCGGCATCAACGTACCGCGCTTCCTGGGCATGTGGGACGTCAACAACTTCAACCGCGAGAGCATCGCCGACTTCCTGCGGCTCAGGCCCCGCAACGGGCGCGTCAACCACCTGGACGGGGATTTTCCGCCCGAGCGCTTCTTCTGCCTGGTGGGCACCAATCACCGGGACTACGAGGCCGTTCGCTTCGCGGTCGGGGCGTCGAGCGACGGCCTGGTGAAGATCGACAACGCCTGGATCGAGGGGGCGCCCCGCGTGCATGCCTACCTCAGCCACAGCGGCCACTGCGGGATGGTCAACTCCGAGACGGGCTACCAGAACCTGACGCGCTTCCTGTTCGGCGATGCGCTGATGACGGCGCGGATGGTGGTGGAGCACCTGCCGCTGCCGCCCTCCGTGGAACAGGCGAAGGAGGACGGCGACGCGATCGAGGGCAGCTACCTGTTCGAGTGCACGGTGACGCCACGGCTGTTTCCGCCGGTGGCGCTGTCGGACCGCCGCATCGAGCACGGTTCGGCGATCTTCCGCCGCTACGACGAGATGTGTCACCCGGAGCGCGCCGGCCACGAACATGCCCGGCATCCGGTGCTGTTCTCGGTCTACCTCGATAGCTCGAAGATCACGGTGAGCCAGGGCCGGACCATGCTGCTGGTGGCCGACATCGCCGTGCGCAGCACCGAGTTCAAGGTGGCCGGACGCTGGTTCGTCAACCGCCGCGTGCCCGACGAGAACCTGTTCCGCGACAAGGTGGTGATCCTGGCCACCGCCGACGGCGATGGCTGGCGGCTGCGCTACATCATGGGCGACGAGGACTGGGGCGAGGGGCGTGGACGCGCGGTCAAGGTGGACGACGATGGCGCTACCTATGTGCCCCTGCGCAGCCGCAAGGGCTTCCGGGCGCGGCTCTGCCTGGAGATCGCCGCCTGGCAGTGAGCCAGCTCGTCGGCCGGGTAACGAAGAAGCGCCGCCCCAGTGGCGGCGCTTCGCGTTGCAGACCCGGTGAGGTCACGGCGCCGGGACTACCCCTTCGCGGTCGTTGCCGGCATCACGAGCGTTGACACACGCGCCTGACCTGCCTCGGGAAACCGCGGGGCGCGTGAACCATACTGACAGGGCCGCGATACCTCCTTACTTCCGGACTCAGGAGCTCACATGGCGTGTCATGACAAGGTGGTCATCCCCGATGAGCTGGCAGTGATGGCATGCAGCGACGGGGCCTGCGGATGATGAGGGGGAGGGAGCTCGCGGTTTCATGACGCTGCTGCTGATCGTCACGCTGCCCTTGCTCGGTGCCCTGCTGACCTGGGCGACGGCCCGCGCCGGAGACCTGCGGTTCTCGGCCATCGTCGCGGCGCTGGCTCCAGTGGTGGTGCTGGCCCTGGTGCTGTCCCTGTTGCCCGCGATCCTGGCGGGTGAGGTCATCGCTGCCGAGTGGCGCTGGATCGATGCCATCGGCCTCACGATCGCCTTCCGCATGGATGGGCTGGCCATGCTGTTCGCCCTGCTGATCGTCGGCATGGGCCTGCTGGTGATGCTGTATGCGCGCTATTACTTTGCCGGCAAGCATGGGGGTTGCCGTTTCTATGTCCTGACGCTGGTGTTCATGGCGTCCATGCTCGGCATCGTCACCTCGGGCAACCTGCTGTTCATGCTGGTGTTCTGGGAAATGACGAGCCTGGTCTCGTTCCTGCTGATCGGCTTTCACTCGGAACAGCGCCCGGCCCGTCGTGGTGCCCGTCTGACCCTGGTGATCACCGGCGGCGGGGGGCTGGCGCTGATGGCCGGTGTCATCCTGATCGGCCAGGCGGTGGGCAGCTATCACCTGAGCGATGTGCTGGCGGCCGGCGATACCCTGCGTGAGCACCGCCAATATCCGTTGATCCTGTCCCTGGTGTTGCTGGGGGCCATGACCAAGTCCGCCCAGTTCCCTTTCCACCTGTGGCTGCCGCATGCCATGACCGCGCCCACGCCGGTGTCCGTCTATCTGCACTCGGCGACCATGGTCAAGGCGGGGATCTTTCTGCTGGCCCGGCTGCATCCGGTGCTGGCGGAAACGCCTCTCTGGCTGTACAGCGTCTCCAGCGTGGGCATGGCGACCCTGCTCACCGGCGCCTTCGTGGCGATGTTCAAGCACGACACCAAGGGGCTGCTGGCCTACTCCACCGTCAGCCATCTGGGGTTGATCACCCTGCTGCTGGGCATGGGCACCAGGATGGGGTTGATCGTGGGCCTGTTCCACCTGCTGAATCATGCCCTGTTCAAGGCGCCGCTGTTCATGATGGCGGGCATCGTCGAGCAGTCGACCGGCACGCGGGACATGCGCCGCATCAACGGCATGTGGCACTTCATGCCCTATCTCGGCGTGCTCACCGGGGTGGCCGCCGCCTCCATGGCCGGGCTGCCGCTGCTCAACGGCTTCCTGAGCAAGAAGATGTTCTTTGCCGAGACCATGGTATCGCCGTTCACCGGCGTGCTGGCCTGGCTCACTCCCTCCCTGGCGGCCGTGGCCGGCCTGCTGTCGGTCGCCTACTCGGCACGCATCTTCCATAACGTCTTCTTCAACGGAGCGCCGCGGGACCTGCCCATCTGGCCCCCGAAGTTGCCGGGAGTGGGCATCCTGATACCCGTGACGCTGCTCTCCGCCGCCTGCATCGTGGTCGGCATCGTGCCGCAATACGTGGTGCATACGCTGCTGAAGCTTGCCGCCGAGGCGGCGCTGGGTGGGGAATTGCCGCAGTACAATCTCGGCCTGTTGCACCGCTTCAACCTGCCGTTCCTGATGAGTGCCCTGGCGCTGACGGGCGGCCTCGCCATGTACGTGGCAAGACGGCAGCTTTTCGCCATCTATGACCGGCTGCCCGAGGTCGATGCCAAGGAAAATTTCGAGTGGTTGATGCTGCAGGCGGGGACCTTCGCCGAACGGCTGGTGCACCGGCTGGAGAACGGCTCGGTCCAGCGCTATATCGCGCTCGTGCTGCTCAGTGCCCTGATCACGATGGGCACGGCCCTCGCTGGCATGACGGAGTGGCGCGGTGCCGAGGTGCTGACTCCCCTCGATCCCATGACCGTCTTCGGTACCGTGCTGTTGATGGCCTGCGCCCTGGGGGTGGCCGTCGGCCACCGCAACCGTTTCCTCGCCCTGTTGCTCACGGGGGCCGCCGGACTCTTCGTCACCCTCACCTTTGCCCGTTTCTCGGCGCCGGACCTGGCCCTGACGCAGCTGTCCGTGGAGGTGATGGCGGTGATCATCATGATGCTGGCCCTCTCCTTCCTGCCGCAGACGACGCCACCGGAGTCCTCCGTCCCGCGTCGCGTGCGCGACCTCTCGCTCGCCGGCCTGAGCGGCCTGGGCATGGCCATCGTGGCCTACGCGGTCATGACCCGCCCGGCGCAGAGCATCTCCGGGTTCTTCCTGGCCCGTAGCGTCCCGGAGGGCGGCGGCAGCAATGTGGTCAATGTGATCCTGGTGGACTTCCGGGGCTTCGATACCCTCGGCGAAATCACGGTGCTGGGGATTGCCGCCGTGGCCGTCTTCGCGCTCACCCGCAACCTGCAACTCAAGGACCGGGTGCCGCAGGAGCGGGGGCAGTACTGGGCGTCCGAGCCCCATCCCATGATTCTCAGGATGATCGCCCGCCCCATCCTGCCGGTCACGCTCATGGTGTCGGCCTACATCTTCCTGCGGGGGCATAACATGCCCGGAGGCGGATTCATCGCCGGACTGGTCACGGCCGTGGCCCTGTCGCTGCAATACATGGCGGGCAGCCTGGCCTGGGCCCATTCGTGCATGCTGACTCCCTTCCGCCCCCTGGTCGGTGGCGGCATCCTGCTGGCCGCACTCACCGGCCTGGGCAGCCTGGCAGCCGGCGCGCCTTTCCTGACCAGCTGGTTCGGGCACTACCGGCTGCCGGGGCTGGGTGACGTCGAGCTTGCCACCGCGCTGCTGTTCGACCTCGGCGTCTTCATCACGGTGGTGGGGGCGACCCTGCTGATCCTGGCCAACATGGGCAAGCTCATGACCCTGCAAGGGCCAGGGAAGGAGATCGGCTGATGGAAGTGCTGTTTGCCGCCGCCCTGGGGGTGCTGACGTTCTGCGGCGTCTACCTGATCCTGCGTGCCCGCACCTTTCCGGTGGTGTTGGGCCTGACCCTGCTGTCCCACGCCGTGAACCTGTTTCTCTTCGGCATGGGCCGCCTGACCCTGGAGGCGCCCCCGGTCATCGGCGAGAGCAGCCATCAGGCCGACCCGCTCCCCCAGGCCCTGGTGCTGACCGCCATCGTGATCGGTTTTGCCATGACCGCCTTCGTGGTCGTGCTGGCCCTGCGTGCCGCGGTGGAACTGCGCAGCGACCATGTGGATGGGGTGGACCCGGACGAGGACTGGCGCCCATGAACCACCTGATCATCCTGCCGGTGCTGATTCCGCTGTTGGCCGGCGCCTTCCTGGTGGTCGCGTTCGCCGTCCCGCTGGCGCTTCAGCGCCTGATCAGCCTGCTCAGCACCGCGCTGCTCGTGCTGATCGCGTGGCTGCTGTTCGAGCGGGTCATGGCGGGGAATCATGTGCTGTATACGTTGGGAAACTGGTCGCCGCCGTTCGGGATTCTGCTGGTGGCGGATCGCCTCAGTGTCCTGATGCTGCTGATCACCGCCGTGCTGGCGGCGTTCTGCGCCCTGTACGCGGGCCGCGGGGACGACAGCCGAGGTGCCCACTTCCACGCGCTGCTGCAGTTCCAGCTGGCGGGCATCAACGGCGCCTTCCTCACCGGTGACCTGTTCAACCTGTTCGTCTGCTTCGAGATCCTGCTGATCGCGTCCTACGCCCTGCTGTTGCACGGCGGCGGCATCGCGCGCTGCCGGGCCAGCCTGCACTACGTGATTCTGAACCTGGTCGGCTCGGCGATGTTCATCATCGGGGTCGGCATCCTCTATGGGGTGACCGGTACCCTGAACATGGCGGACCTGGCGGTACGCGTGGCCAATGCCCCCGCCGCAGACCTGCCGTTGCTGACCGCGGCCTCGCTGCTGTTGCTGGTGGTGTTCGGCATCAAGGCGGCCCTCTTGCCCCTGCTGTTCTGGCTGCCCCGAGCCTACACCGCCGCCAGCGCCCCCGTCGCGGCGCTGTTCGCCATCATGACCAAGGTCGGCGTCTACGCCATGCTGCGTGTCTTCAGCCTGATCTTCGGCCTGGAAACGGGCCTGGTCGGTACCATCGCCTGGCAGTGGCTATGGCCGCTGGCGCTTGCCACCCTGGCGCTCGGTGGCATCGGCGTACTCGGGGCGATCAACCTGCGCAACCTGACCGCCTACATGGTCATCGTCTCGGTCGGGACCCTGCTGGCGACCCTGGCGCTGGGCAGCCGGGACGCCCTCGCCGCGGGGCTCTTCTACCTGATTCATTCCACCCTGATGACGGCGGCCTTCTTCCTGCTGGCCGACCTGATCGCCCGGCAACGCGGGGAAGCCGCCGACCATATGGTGATTGCGGCGGCCATGGCGCATAAGCGCACCCTGGGGGTCGTGTATTTCGTCGGCGCCATCGCGCTTGCTGGCCTGCCGCCTTTCAGCGGCTTTGTCAGCAAGGTGTGGATCCTGCAGGTGGCCGGAGGCACGGACCGTCAGGCCTGGTTATGGCCGTTGCTGCTGATCGCCGCCTTCATGATCCTGATCGCCCTGAGCCGGGCCGGCAGCAAGTTCTTCTGGCGGCAGTCCGGTGAGCCCCCGCTGCGCTTCCGGATGGACCCGGCAAGGCTTGGCGTCGTGATCACGATGCTGCTGGGCAGTGTGGTGCTGTCGGTGGCCGCCACCCCCGTCATGTCGCTCATGCTGGATACCGCCGACGCCGTCCTGTCGCCCGGTGCCTATGTGGAGGCGGTCGAGGCGGCGGCTCGACAGACAGGGGAGGAACGCTGACATGGCAGCCCATCGACAGTTGCGTCACTGGTGGCCCCGGCCCCAGTTTTCCCTGTTTCTGCTGGTGCTGTGGCTATTGCTGATGAACACCCTGAGCCTGGCCCAGCTAGTGATCGGCGCCTTCCTGGGCTGGTCGATTCCTTATCTGACCCAGCCGTTCTGGCCGGAGAATCCTCGCCTGCACCAGGCGTGGCGGCTGGTGCCATACTTCGCCCACCTGCTGTGGGACATCCTCAAGTCGAACGTCACGGTGGCCCGGCTGATTCTGCTGCCGCCGGGGCGACTCCGGCCCGCCTTCATTCGTTACCCCGTCATCCTGACGGATGAGTTCGCCCTCGCCATGCTGGCCAGCACCATTTCGCTGACGCCGGGCACGGTGTCGGCCGGACTCAGCCCGGACCAGAAAACCCTGCTGATTCATGCCCTGCACGTGGTGGATGAAGAGGCCCTGATCCGCCATATCCACACCCGTTACGAGCAACCCCTGAAGGAGATCCTGGAATGATCGCCGCCGTCCTGCCGTTGGCCCTGCTGCTGTTCAGCGTCAGCCTGTTGCTGAATCTCTATCGACTGCTGCGCGGACCGGACCTGACCGACCGCATCCTGGGACTGGATACGCTCAGCATCAATGCCATCGCCGTGATCGTGCTGGCGGGCATCTACATGGACACCACCATCATCTTCGAGGCGGCTTTGCTCATCGCCCTCATGGGCTTCGTGGGCACCGTGGCCATGACCAAGTACCTGGTGCGTGGCGACGTCATCGAATGACCGCGAGGAGGGGCTCATGAACATCCCGCTCTGGCTGGACGCGTTGATCGCGGCGCTGTTGTTGATCGGCGCCATTGTGGCCACCCTGGGCTCGGTGGGGCTGGCCCGCATGCCGGATTTCTACATGCGCCTGCACGGGCCGACCAAGGCCTGCACCCTGGGGGTGGGCTGCACGATGCTGGGCTCGCTGCTGTACTTCAGTGTCGCCGGCCAGGGCATCAGCGTGCAGGAGGTGTTGATCACGGTCTTCCTCTTCGTCACGGCACCGGTGAGCGCCCATGTGATGGCCCGTGCGGCACTGCATCGTCGGGTGGCGTGCAGTGCCAATACCCGCCATCCCCCCTGGCCCGAGATGGACCATCCCCCGGCGCCCCCCTCGCTTGCGAACCCGGGGGAGGCCCGCCAGGGACCCTCGTCGATCCCCGGGGAGGGCTCCGACACTCGGACCCGGGGCAGCTGATGAGGCTGGAGATCGCCGCCTGGCAGTGAGCCCGCCCGAATCCCCGCCACGAAGCGCCGCCCCCGGGCGGCGCTTCGCGTTGGTGACCCGGCGAGGTCACAGCGTCATGAAGGGCGAGGGCTCCTGGTCGGTGAACCGGTAGACGTCCCAGTCGTCCCGCTTGGGCCCCGGCATGCCCGAGGTGCCGATGGGCAGGGCGGCCTGGGCCGCGGCGGACCCCAGCAGCAGGGCGCCGGTGAGCAGCACGGGCGTGGCATGACGGTTCATGAGCGATCTCCCGGGTGCGGGGTGGGGCGGGGCGAGGTGAAGAGGTACTTGATCAGCGAGGCGATGCCGAGACCCAGCAGCAGCAGAAGGGCAACCGGCATCACCCAACCCATGGGCCCCATCAGGGCGGTGCATTCGGTGAACATGGTGCGGCTCCTTCTCAGTTGGCGATCCAGGTCACGCCGTTGGGCCCCTGCCCGGTGCCATGGGTGGCGACCACCTCGCCGGCCTCCAGATCGATGACCGAGAGGCTGTCGCCGTAGAGGTTGGTGACGAAGACGAAGCGGCCGCCGTCATCGACGCTGACACCGTGGGCGCCCGGGCCCACCTCGTGGGTGGCCACTACCTCCAGGCTGGCGGTGTCGATGATCGAGACGCGGTTGTCCGGGGCTTCCCGGCTGCCCTCGTTGGCGACATGCACCAGGCGGCCGTCGGGACTGGCGTGGACCTGGATCGGCAGGCGGCCGACTTCGACCCGGGCGATGACCTCGCGGCTGGCGGTGTCGATCACCGCCACGCGGTTCTCGTCGCGCAGCGAGACGAACACGCGCTCGCCGTTCGGGGTGAAGCCGACCTGCACCGGGGCCTTGCCCACCGGGATGCGGGCGAGTTCCTCTCGGGCTTCGAGGCCGATCACCGAGACGCTGCCGTCGAGCACGTTGGCGACGTAGAGCTCGGTGCCGTCGGGGCTCAGGCGCAGCCCGTGGGGGTAACGGCCGGTGGCGATGGTGGCAATCTCCTCCCGGGTGGTCAGGTCGACAACGGAGACGCTGTCGTCGCCGGCATTGGTGACGAAGGCGTAGCGCCCGTCCAGGTCGCTGACCACATGGGCGGGGTGGCTGCCCACGGCGATGCTGGCCAGCGGCCCGTCGGCGAAGTCGTCGACCCCGAACAGCTGCAGCTCGCCGGGCTCGTCGCCTTGGGCGTGGCCATTGCCGTTCCCGTGAGCGTGCCCGTCTGCCACCGGTTCGCCGACCGCCATCAGCAGGCGGCCAGTGGCGCTGACCTGGGCATTGTGGGGGGCGATGGACAGCGGCAGGGTGGTCGACTGGCCGGCGGCCAGGTCGATGCGGGTGAGTGAGGCACCGCGTTCGTTGGCGGTGAAGACCTGGCCGGTGGGCGTGGCCTGGGCCGAGGCGGTGCCCTGGGCGAGGCCGAGTGCCAGGCCGGCGGCGAGCAGCCAGCCGAGCGATCGGAACATCGCCGGGCGGGAGGCAACGTGGGCGGAAGCGGCACGCGGGGCGGCGGGACGCACGGTGGCGGCCTGTAGCAGGAAACGGATCATGGCATGACTCCTGACGAACATGAAGGTGAAGGGAAAGCGGTCGCTTTCCGTGGCGGACGAGCCGCCTGGCGTTCGTTCAGGCTCTGGGAGGGCGGCGTGGGGGCAGCGGCGAGTGGGCGACGACCGCCGACGCCGGGCCGATGGTCGGGAGCTCCGGCGCGGCGTGGGCAGGAAGGAGGTCGAAGGCCAGTGCGGTACAGGCGGAGCAGCGTGGCTCGTCGCGGTCGCTGGTGCCGGCGTCGAGATGTTCGAGCTGTGGGGTGATCCCGCAGTCGAGGGCGTGGCTGTCCATGGCGCCGTGGCTCGACAGGCTGCCCATCGCCAGCAGCAGCACGAGCAGCAGCGCCAGCAGGCGGCCCCCTCGCGTGCGATGCAGTGATGTCCCGGCAAGCCTCGTCATGGTGCGCCCCTCAACCGATGTCTCTGCATTGAACCTCGATTACCCCGGCGTCGCATTGATCCAGGGCAAGGGAGCAAGCAGCCCCACGAACGCTTCAGGGGCATCCAGGGGCGGAGCCGGGTGGAGCAAAGCATCCGCCGGCCGAACGAAACCAGCCGGAGCGGGGGACGATCCGGCTGAGGGTATGCGCCAAGACGCTGTCTCACCCCGTCATGCCGGGGGCGTCATGAGGGGAAGGAGAACTGCGCGCCCTCGCGTACCCCGGCCGACGGCCAGCGCTGGGTGATGGTCTTGCGCTTGGTGTAGAAGCGCACGGCGTCCGGGCCGTAGGCGGCCAGGTCGCCGAACAGCGAGCGCTTCCAGCCACCGAAGCTGTGGTAGGACACCGGCACCGGCAGCGGCACGTTGATGCCGACCATGCCGACCTGGATATGGTCGCTGAAGTAGCGGGCCGCCTCGCCGTCGCGGGTGTAGATGCAGGTGCCGTTGCCATACTCGTGATCGTCGATCAGCTGCATGGCTTCCTGCATGGAGCCGGCGCGCACCACCAGCAGCACCGGCCCGAAGATCTCCTCGAGGTAGCAGGTCATCTCGGGGGTCACGCGGTCGATCAGGGTGCCACCGACATAGAAGCCGTTTTCAAAGCCCGGGACCTGGACGCCGCGGCCGTCGACCACGATCTCGGCGCCCTGGGCCTCGGCGCTGTCGATGTGGCCGCAGACCTTCTCCTGGTGGGCCTTGGTGATCACCGGGCCGAAGTCGTTCTCGGCATCATGGAAGGGGCCGACCTTGAGGGTCTGCATCTGCTCCTGCATCTTGGCGATCAGGGCGTCGGCGGCCGCATCGCCCACGGCCACGGCCACGGACAGCGCCATGCAGCGCTCGCCGGAGGAGCCGAAGGCGGCCCCGGTCAGGGAGTTGACCACGTTGTCCATGTCGGCATCGGGCATGACGATGGCATGGTTCTTGGCGCCGCCCAGGGCCTGGCAGCGCTTGCCATTGGCGCTGGCACGGTTGTAGATGTACTCGGCGATCGGCGTGGAGCCGACGAAGCTGACGGCCTGCACGCGGGAATCGTCGAGCAGGGTGTCGACGGCTTCCTTGTCGCCGTTGACGACGTTCAGCACGCCGGCGGGCAGGCCCGCCTCCAGCGCCAGCTCGGCGATGTAGAGCGTCGAGGTCGGGTCGCGCTCGGAGGGCTTGAGCACGAAGGTGTTGCCGCAGGCGATGGCCATCGGGTACATCCACAGCGGGACCATGGCCGGGAAGTTGAAGGGCGTGATACCGGCGACTACGCCCAGCGGCTGGAACTCGCTCCAGGAATCGATGCCGGGGCCGACGTTCTTGCTGTGCTCGCCCTTGAGCAGCTCCGGCACGCCGCAGGCATACTCGACGTTCTCGATGCCACGCTGCAGTTCGCCCTTGGCATCGTGCACGATCTTGCCGTGCTCCTGGCCGATCAGCCGGCAGATCTCGTCGGCATGCTCTTCCAGCAACTGCTTGAAGCGGAACATGACGCGGGCCCGCTTGGCGGGCGGCGTGTCGCGCCAGGCCGGATAGGCGGCCTGGGCGGCGGCGATGGCGTCCTCGACGGTGGCCTTGCTGGCCAGGCTCACCTGGCCGCCGACCTCGCCGGTGGAGGGGTTGAAGATGTCCTGGGTGCGCGCGTTGTCGTCGACGCGGGTGCCGTTGATCAGGTGGCCAAGAGTGGTCATTGCAATACCTCTAGAAGAAACGAGTACAAGTTGTGTTCAGTCCAGTTCGCCGATGGTCTCGCCGAGCACGTTGACGAGGCGGTCGATTTCGTCGCGCTCGACGATGAAAGGCAGGCCGAGCTGGATGGTGTCGCCGCCGTAGCGCACGTAGACGCCCTTCTCCCAGCACTTCATGGCGATTTCAAAGGGGCGCCGTGCCGGCTCGCCGGGGTAGGACTCGATCTGCAGGGCGCCGGCGAGTCCATAGTTGCGAATGTCGCTGATATAGCGGCTGCCCTTGAGGCCGTGCAGCGATTCCTCGAAGATCGGCCCCATCTCGCGCACGCGCTCGATCAGGCGATCGTTCTCGAGCACGTCCAGGGTGGCCAGCGCCGCGGCACAGGCCACCGGATGGCCGGAGTAGGTATAGCCGTGGGGCAGCTCGAGCATGTAGTCGGGCCCGCCCTGTTCCATGAAGGTCTGGTAGATCTCGCCCTGCACGATCACCGCGCCCATGGGCACCGCGCCGTTGGTCAGCTGCTTGGCCACGTTCATGATGTCCGGCACCACGCCGAACTCCTCGGCGCCGGTCATGGAGCCCATGCGGCCGAAGCCGGTGATGACTTCATCGAAGATCAGCAGGATGTCGTGCGCATCGCAGATCTCGCGCAGCCGCTGCAGGTAGCCCCTGGGTGGCGGGATCACGCCGGCCGAGCCGGCCAGGGGCTCGACGATCACCGCGGCGATGTTGGAGGCATCGTGCAGGGCGATCAGCTCCAGCAGCTCCTCGGCCCGCTCGGCGCCACGCTCGGGCATGCCCCTGGTGAAGGCATTTTCCGGGAGCAGGGTATGGGGTAGGTGGTCGGCATCGACGCCCTGGCCGAAGATGGTGCGGTTGGCGCCGATGCCGCCCAGGCTGAAGCCACCGAAGTTGACGCCGTGATAGCCCTTGGAGCGACCGATCAGCTTGGTCTTGGTCGGCTTGCCCTTCTTGCGCCAGTAGGCACGAGCGATCTTCAGCGAGGTGTCGGCGCTCTCGGAGCCGGAGCCGGTGAAGAACACGTAGTCGAGGCCCTGCGGGGTCAGCCCGCGAATGCGGTGGGCCAGCTCGAAGGCCTTGGGGTGGCCATACTGGAAGGCCGGGGCATAGTCCAGCGTGGCGAGCTGCCGAGCCACGGCCTCGGTGATCTCGGGGCGGCCGTGACCCGCACCGCAGGTCCACAGGCCGGAGAGGCCGTCGAAGACTTGCCGGCCCTGGGCATCGGTCAGGTAGCTGCCCTCGGCACCGACGATGATTCGTGGGTCGCGCTTGAACTGGCGGTTACCGGTGTAGGGCATCCAATAGGCATCCAGCTGCTCTGGGCTCAGCCCCGCGGTCTGGGAGAAGTCACGCTCGGACATGGCAGCACCCTCTGTTGATATCGCCGTTGTCGATGGTTCTGTAGCAGTAGGCTAGCTCCGGCTGTCAATAAGTTAAATCCAGATGTATTTAATTTCATGCAAGTCATTGCTTAACTTTCTGTCTTGGCAGCGATACCCTCGAAGCCGAACGTCGTCGAGAGGAGGGCATGCCGATGTCGCGCCGCAAGGAGGCCTTGACGGGCCAGCTGAGCGATGCCGATCTGCGCCTGCTGAGGATCTACCGCAAGGTGGTGGAGTGCGGTGGTTTTTCCGCCGCCGAGGTGGAGCTGAACATCAGTCGGGCCGCCATCAGCATGGCGATGAACGATCTGGAGACGCGGCTCGGCCTGCGCCTGTGCCAGCGAGGCCGCAGTGGCTTTTCGCTGACCGAGGAGGGGGCCGAGGTCTACGAGGCCATACTGCAGCTGCTGGCCGCGGTGGAGGGGTTTCGCACCCGGGTCAACGGCCTGCATGCCTGGCTCAAGGGCGAGCTCAACATCGGCATCACCGACAACCTGGTGACCATGCCCGAGATGCATATCACCAACGCCCTCAGCGCACTCAAGGAGCGCGGTCCGGATGTGCGCATCAACATCCGCATGATTCCGCCCAGCGATATCGAGCTGGCCGTGCTCGATGGTCGCCTGCATACCGGCGTGATTCCGGCGCTCAAGACCTTGCCCGGGCTGCATTACCTCTCGCTGTACGAGGAGACCTCGCAGCTCTACTGCGCCTCAGGCCATTCGCTGTTCGACGCCGAGCCGGTCACAGAGGAACAGTTGGCGAACTGCGACGCCGTGGTACCCGCCTATGCCCAGACGCCGGAGGTCAAGGCGTTGCATGAGCCCCTCAGGGCCGCCGCCTCGGCGACGGACCGGGAGGGCATCGCCTTCCTGATCCTGTCCGGTCGCTACATCGGTTACCTGCCCACCCACTACGCCGAGCAATGGGTGCGGGATGGCAGGATGCGCGCCCTGAACCCTGACAGGTGGCACTATCTCACCCATTACAGCGCCATCACCCGCAAGGGTGCCCCGCCCAACCTGGTGCTGGAAAGCTATCTCGAGGAGCTGGATCGTCTGATGAAGGCCTGACAGCGGCTCGCCGTCGGGTGCCCCGCCCGGCAAGGCCGGGCGGGGGAGGAATCGCAGATCACGACTTTCTAGTCAGTATGGAGCTATGATCAGGATCTTCATGGGTTTTTGCTTCCATACATATGTGGACGGCGATCATTTTTCACTATTTTAAACTCGCCAGCCTTGAGCTTCGTCCAGTAGGAGTGAAACTCTCGTCGGACCACTTTCGCGAGGAAATAAAGACCGATGATGTTGCATAGGGCCAAGAGGAAGAAGACCGAATCTGCGAACAAGATGACAGGGGCGAGGGTAGAAGCGGCACCGATGACGGTGAAGCAAAGGAAGATGGCCTTGTACACTACCTCGGCTCGGGGGTTGTCGCCGAGGAGGAAGCCGAAGCCTTTCATGCCATAGTACGAGTTGCTGAGAATCGTCGAGTACGCGAAGAGCAATACGGCGAGCGCGAGGACATAGGGGAACCAGGGGGACACGGTTTCGAACGCGCGCGACGTCAGGGTGACCCCGCTGACCTCGAGCACATCCGACCCCTGCCACGTACCCGTCAGGACGATGGTCAGGGCTGTCATCGAACATACGATGATCGTGTCGATGAAGGGTTCGAGAGAAGCGACGAACCCTTCGCTGGCAGGACGGTTGGTTTTGACCGCCGAGTGTGCGACGGCGGCATCGCCGACGCCTGCCGAGTTTGAGAACGTCGCACGCTGGAGACCCACGACGAGTGAGCCGACAACACCACCTGCGACGCCTTCGGGTGAGAAGGCTCCGGTGATGATTTCGCCGAGTGCCGCGGGGACACCACCGATGTTGGTGAAGATGACGATCAGGCAAGCGGTCACGTAGAGCACTGCCATGAACGGCACAAGCACCCCCGTGACACGTGCGATTGACTTGATGCCACCCAGAATCACGAGGGCGGTAAGAGCCGCCATGGCAACGCCAATGGCCCACTTGTTGTCGGCTAGCCAGGCAACGTCAGCAACATCGACCAGTTGCTGAGTGGCCTGGTTTGCCTGAAACGCGTTGGTGCCAAGCGCAGCAATCATCATGAACAGCGCCCAGGCTATGGCGAGAAACTTACCGAGTCTGGCGAAGCCGACTTCCGCCAGTCCGTCGCGGAGGTAATACATCGGCCCCCCGGAAGTCGTTCCATCGGCATGAACGTGCCGGTACTTTACGGCTAGAGTACACTCGACCATCTTCGTCGACATGCCAAAGAAGCCCGCCACCACCATCCAGAACGCCGCGCCAGGTCCGCCCAGGGTGATGGCGACGGCGACGCCGGCGATGTTGCCGAGGCCAACTGTGCTGGACACGGCGGTTGCCAGTGCCTGGAAGTGGCTCACTTCTCCGACCGCTTCGGCAGGGGTGTACTTGCCCCGAATCAGGTTCACTGCATGTTTCATACCGCGAACATTGAGAAACTTGAGCCACAGTGTAAAGAAGGTGCCGGCCACGATGAGCCACAACACGATGATGGGAGCCTCAGTGCCAAACATAGGCAGTGGATAGAAAACGATCGAGGCCAGCCATTCAGCGAAAGGACTAAAGTACTGGTCCAGAACGGCATCGAAAGCGCTACCATTAAACAGGGACGACATGTTCATGGGACCACCACTACGGCTACGGGTGAATGTTGCGCGAGCCGGCTGGCGGTGCTGCCGAAAATCGCGTTGCGCAGATTCGATTCGCCGGTACGACCGACGATGATGAGATCGTGCTCATCGCCCCTTGCCATGTCTGCCAGCACCTCAGAAGGGCGACCATGCCTGATATCTGTGGAGATGTCGATGTTGGTGAAACGTCCTTCTGCAGCGATCCAGTCAAGGAGCGGCTGGATGATTTTAGCGTGAGCCTGCTCGACTTCCTGCTTCCGGCGCAGAGGGCGTCGCTCGTTGTCCTCCTTAGTGGAAAACTTGTATGGAGACCAGTTTATGACGTGCGCAATCGTGATGTGCCAGGAGTTTAACAGGGCTCTTTCCAAGGTGAACTGTACTGCTCGTCTTGAGCTTTGACTGTGATCTACTCCAACGAGTACGGATTTCATGGTTGTTCTCCTTATTGGAACCGTTGCTGCTGGGTAGCGATCAAGCGGCGGCGCTGTCGCTACGGAAGATACTCTTTTCGAACTGTTTCCAACTGTAACCCAGACGGGTTCCGACCAGACTGGTGACTGCCGTGCCGAAATGAAAACCGATAAATTCGATGCGGGCTATTTGCTGGCAATAATGGACAAGACGAGAGAAGTTGCCTTGGGTCGGCTCACTGTGACCATGTGTCTGTAGGACTGCTATAAAGAGGCCCGGCACCGGGGTGGCTGGGCCTCGTTCAATAGGTGGAAACCTGTCACTCCATTTGCTGGACGGCAAGTTGAGCGGCTTCTTCGATCATGCCTTCGATTTCACCGGCTTCTTTCTTTTCGATGATGAATTCATTCAGCTCCTGAATATCTGCCTCGGGAGTCGACTGGTTCATGCCGAAGGCCACTCCCTGAGGGGCGATTGGCGGGTTGGGCGTCATGACAACCGACCAGTCAGGATTGGCATGGTGGAAGAGGAGATTGGTGTCATTGGCGTCAGCCAGGACATCGGCGCGCCGCGACATGACGGCCAGCCGAGTTTCGTCCATGCCGGGCAAACGCATGATATTGGCATTCTCGGTGCGCTCAGTCACGGCCTTGTCCTGCACGGTGCCTGACATGACCGCGATAGTGATGTCTGCCTTGTCGATATCGGCCAGATCGTTCACACCCTCGGAAAGTTTCGGATTGTCCTTGTTATAGAGGAAGGAAACCTGGTAGTAGGATACGGGTTCAGAGAACGCTACGGCTCTAGCACGCTCCGGCGTTTCATTGAGCGCCATCGACAGGTCCCAGCGGCCACTCTGAGCCCCTGCCACGATATTGTCCCAGTTGGTGTCGACGAACGTTGCTTCAACTCCGAGGTGTTCGGCGAACTCGCGGCACATCTCTACGAAGAAGCCGTTATAGGTGTTGGTTCTCGGGTCCTTCATGACATAAGGGGTCGCAATGGCCGCACCACACCGAAGGGCACCGGCATCCTTGACCCTTTCCCATGTTGTCTCAGCGGCGACTGCCGATGAGGCATAGGTCAACCCGAGTGTCGCTGCGCAGCAAACAGCGGCAAAGGAATGCAGTCTGTTGAGTTTGTTCATTTCATAAGCCCTTGTTTTTAAAATGATATGAAGTCCAACACAGCATCATGTCATGTCGAGGAGCAGGCTTGTCTCTGTCTGTGCTCGCCGACGGACAGGCCTCACACTAAGTATGCAGACCTGCATACAAGGTAGGGTCAGGATTTCGGGAAGTCAACCAGCGACCTTCAGATGGAGGGGCGGCTCGCCATCTGGAGGAACGCATCGTCGCACCCCTACGTCCGTGCTCATGCGCACTCGGACGACACGGCCCCACAGGCCAACGGCCAGGAGACGGATTTGTTTGACAGTCGTCATCGTCATATTTTCATAGTTAATTCAATGATATATCGACGTCTCGTCGAGCCCTGCTGGGGCAGAAGGGGGCTCGCATTACTTTTCCTGAAAAACCCTTGACAGGGGAGAAAGGTGCTGTATAGAGTTGTATGCAGATCTGCACACAAAGAATTGCAGGCATTTTTACAAACCAGACAACAATAAGAGGAGGGCCCATGTTTTCTCGAACAGCTTGCAGCGTGACCAGAGCTCCAGCCATCGCCGCCTAGTCGATGCCGGGTGTCATAACATCGCATTGACTAAACATGAGAACATGATGTGGTTCGGAGATGATGATGAATATGGTAGACAATATTAATAAGCAACAAGAAGAAGAGACTGCCAAATATCAAGGCGCCGAAGACAATAGTCCCTTGATAGAGTTCAAGGGAGTCACCAAGCGCTTTGGTGATACTTGCGTCATGGATGAGATGGACCTGAAGATGAAGGCCGGAGATCGACTGGTAATCATCGGTCCGAGTGGTAGCGGAAAAAGCACCTTGCTGAGGGTGTTGATGGGGTTGGAAAAGATTGACAAGGGCGAGATCTTTTTTGGCTCTAACCCCTATATCACCGTTGACAGGAAAGGACGAACGCGCACGGACATGTCCGTGAGAAGCAAGATTGGAATGGTTTTTCAGCATTACACCCTTTTTCCTCACCTGTCGGTAATGAGTAACTTGACGTTGTCGCCCGTCAAGGTCCGTGGCATGGCCAGGTCAGAGGCAGAGGATCGTGCTCGAGAATATCTCGCTCGGCTCGGGATGGAGGACAAGCTATATAGCTATCCGGGCAAGCTGTCAGGCGGACAAAAGCAGCGTGTCGCGATTGCCCGTGCGCTAATGCTTGAGCCGAAGCTGATGCTGTTTGATGAGGTGACATCTGCGCTGGATCCAGAGATGGTGGCAGAGATAGAAAAGGTCATGCTGGACCTTGCCAAGCAGAAAATGGCCATGATGATCGTCACGCATGATATGTACTTTGCCAAGAAGATTGCTACTGAGTCGGTTTTCATCGCTGGCGGGAAAGTAATAGAGAAATGCGACCCTGAGATCATGTTCAATGAGCCGAAGCAGGAGCGCACCAGGGACTTCCTCGACAAGGTCCTTCATCTCAAGTGAGGTAATCAGCGATGAATTATACCTTTGACTTTAGCGTGCTTGTTGGAAACTTTGGTCCGCTCATTGAAGGGTTGCAAACAACTCTGCTGCTGGCTTTAGGTGCCAATGTTCTCGGGCTGACCGTCGGTTTTGTCGTCTGCCTTCTGGCAATGGCTCCATTCTGGATCTTGCGGCTCCCGGCAAAAATGTTTATCGAGTTTTTCCGGTGCACTCCAGTGCTGATACAGATAGTCTGGTTCTTCTACTGTGTGCCGATACTCTTCAATGTGTTCCTTGATCCCATCACTATGGGCATCATGGCGCTAGGGCTTAACCTGATTGCCTTCAATGCCGAGGCATACCGTGCCGGCATACAAGCCGTGCCCAAGGAGCACCATGATGCCTGCGTTGCCCTGGGGCTCGGAGCTTGGCATAAAACCGTGTATGTGATTTTTCCTCAAGCATTGCGGAACGCGATACCGGTACTCATGACGAATGGCATCACTATTCTGCAGCAAAGTGCTCTCGTTGCTATTGTGGCGGTGGCCGATCTGATGTACGCAGGGAAAATGTTGGCGACCAATACCTATCGACCTCTTGAGGTCTTTACGGCAGTTGCCTTGATCTACTTCTTCATGTCGTTGCCAATTTCTCAAGTCGTAACGTTTCTCGAGCGTCGGCAAGATGCGTCGGTAGAGCGTTGAGGGGGTCATCATGAATTTCGATTTCTTTCGTGTGCTCAGCTATTGGGATGTTTTGCTGAATGGCCTTGGTATTACACTGCTGTTTACGGTAAGTGCCGTCATTATCGGCACCTTGTTGGGGTTTATTATCAGCCTCATGAGGGTGTCGCCATTCCGCGTGCTAAAGTGGCCTGCCAGGTTGTATGTCGAGTTTTTCCGCGGCACACCGATGCTGATACAGCTGTTCTGGATCTTCTTCTGTCTGCCCCTGGTAATTGGCAGGGATATACCACCCTATGTATCGGTATTGTTGGCCATGGTGCTGTTCATGGCGGCGATAACCAGTGAAACATTCCGTGGGTCGCTCAAGTCCATTTCCGGTGAGCAGCATGATGCCTGTGTCGCACTGGGTCTTAACTTCAGGGTGAAGGCGATAAATGTCATCTTCCCGCAGGCGTTGTTGCGGTCCATACCGCCCTTGATGTCAAATAACGTTGCTCTCTTCAAGGAGAGTGCCCTGATCTCTTCTGTAGGTATTGCGGACTTGATGTTTGTAAGTTCCAATATTTCATCCAGTACTGCCCGTCCTGTTGAGTTTCTGACGGCAGCGGCGATTATCTACTTCGTCGTTGCTTTCCCGGCAACTCGCCTGGTCGATCTTGTCGAAAAGCGGTTGCTGCTCCGCTTTACATGAACCCTGTGTAGTAAAAGTGAATTGAATAACCGGAGGTTATAATGAAGCTTGAAGGTATTCTCCCTGCCCTCGTCACTCCTTTTGACAACAATGATCGTGTGAACCACCAGGTGCTGGCAGACCTGGTAGAGCACCAGTTGAAGCTGGGGGCAACGGGTTTCGTTCCCCTTGGCTCTACCGGTGAATCCTATGCCCTGACCAATGAAGAGCGCCGCGAGGTGCTGAAGACTGTCAGAGAGGTGGTTGGCAACCGCGGCCTGCTGATCGCGGGGGCCAATGCTCCCTCAACTCGTGAAGTCATCGAACAGGTCAAGCAGAACCGTGATGCTGGCTATGATGCCGTTCTGATTGCTCCGCCTTTCTACTCGGTGCCTTCGGAAGAGGAGCTGCTTGGACATTACCGTGCCATTCTCGAAGCGGTGCCCGATGTTGATGTCGTGCTCTACAACTATCCGATGCGTGTCGCCATCGAGCTTGGCTATAGTGTGATGGATGGTCTTCAAGACGAGCCGCGTGTCATTGCCATCAAGGAAAGCAGCGGTGAGCTGATGCGTGCCATCGATATCGGCACGAAGTATAAGGGCAAGATCGATCTGTGCTGCGGCTCGGATGACATCGCACTCGACTTCTTCGTCTGGGGTGCCACCAGCTGGATCAGTGCGCCGGCCAATATCATGCCCGAGAACATCATCAAGTTTTATGATGAGTTTAAGGCAGGGAATATCGAGGGTGCCAAGGGCATTTCCGAGAAGATTTTCCCGGTCATGAACAGCCTGGAGACAAGCAAGTTCATTCAAAAGATCAAGTATGGCTGTGAACTCAATGGGTTCCCGGTGGGCAACGCCAGGATGCCGCTTCAGCCGCTCAGCGAAGCTGAAAAGGCAGAGTTCAGGAAGGCTTACGAGCTCGTTTGATAAATTGGCTCGGCAGGAGTGATCGAACGGTTCGGTTACTCCTGCCCTGACTTGAGAGGTCATCTGATGAACGTCGCTCCGTCCACTGTTGTGATTGGTGGTGGCATCGTTGGAGTGTGTTGTGCCCTTTATCTCCAGAGGGAAGGCAAGAACGTCACATTGGTAGATCCTGCTGCGCCGGGTGACAGCACTGCCAAGTGGAGCTGTGGTCAGATGGCAGTCAGTGAGATCATTCCGCTTTCCAAGCCGGGAATCCTGAAGAAGGTACCCGGGTGGATGCTGGATCAGAACGGTCCTTTGGCATTGCGGCCAGCTGCGGTGCCTAGGCTTTTGCCGTGGATGTTCCGGTTCATGGCCAATGCCAGCCGTTCCAGAATCGAAATGATTGCGAGAGAGCTGTCAACACTGACGAGCAAGGTCTATCTTGATTACCAACCGCTGTTTGACAAGTGTGATGATAAGGACCTGATCGGCAGCCGGCCGACGCTGGAGGTGTTTGACAGGCGTTCCGGCCTGGAAGGTGAGCAGGCCTATATTGCGCTTCGTCAAGAACTCGGGTTCAAGGTAGAGTCTCTTGGAGCCAGAGAGATTGGCGATCTCGAGCCGGCCTTGGCGGGAAAGTTCTCCCATGGGCTTTTGCTTTCTGACTGGCGGACGGTCCGCGATACGGAAGGCTTCATTGCGGAATTAACGAAGAGCTTCATCAGCCAGGGTGGCGTGAGAGTTCAGGATGCTGTCCAGAGTATTCAGACGGGCCAAGGTAAGGCAACGGGCATCACACTGGACAGTGGGCGATCGATTCCGGTCGAGCAGTTGGTCGTCGCTGCTGGTAATGAAAGCAAGAAATTCTTCGGGACCCTGGGTGTCAAGGTGCCCTTGATGGGTATCGGTGGCTATCAGGTTCTAGTGCGAAATGGTGGCGTCGATATGAAACATGCCACGGTTTACGCCGATGGTGGGTTTGGCCTCGTCCCCATGACAAGGGGCTTGCAGATCGGTGGCACCATCGAGTTTGCCGGAGACAATGCCTCGCCCAATTATGATCGCGCCAGGATCATCCTGGAAAAGGCCAAGCGCATCATTCCGTCTCTCGACACTTCCGATGTCGAATTTGGCATCGGATGGAGGCCTTTCTTGCCAGACACCAAGCCTGTCATTGACAAGTCTCCCAAGCTCAGCAATGTTGCCATGACATTCGGTCATGGCCAACTTGGGCTTACCCTTGGGGCTACCACGGGGCGCCTGATTGCAGACCTGGTGCAGGGGCGGAAAAGCGCTGAGGATATCACCCCATTCCGGGCATCAAGATTTTAAGTTCCAACAGAGGGAGTGGATGAATGAAATCCTATAACCATCTTTATATCAACGGTCGGTGGACCCAGCCTGTCAAGGGGCAGACATTTCCCGCTATCGATCCCAGTGACGAGACAGTGATTGCCGAAGTGGGCGCGGCCACTGCGGAAGATGTCGACGCCGCCGTCAAGGCGGCTAGAGAAGCTTTCGATCATGGTCCCTGGCCCAGAATGAGTGGCAAGGAGCGAGCCGGTTACCTTCGTCGCATCGCTGGGGGAATTCGCGCACGCCTGAACGACCTGGCCGAGTTGGAAGTCAGGGACAACGGTAAACCACTTCCGGAAGCGGTCTGGGACATCGAGGATACGGCCGGCTGCTTCGACTTCTATGCCGACCTGGCTGAGCGCAGTGATGCACAGCCGGAAAGAGCCGTTGAACTTTCCATGGAGGGCTTCGTCTCCAAGGCCGTCAAGGAGCCGGTGGGTGTAGTGGCCGCCATCACGCCGTGGAACTTCCCGATGCTGATGGCCTCCTGGAAGGTGGCGCCGGCGATCGCCGCGGGCTGCACCGTGGTGCTCAAGCCCTCCGAGGTCACTTCGCTGACCGCGCTGGAGATGGCGGCCATCTGCGAGGAGGCGGAGATCCCGCCCGGCGTGGTCAACATCCTGCCCGGCATCGGGATCGAGGCGGGGGCGCCGCTCACCGAGCATCCGCTGGTGGACAAGATCGCCTTCACCGGCAGCGTGCCGACCGGCAGCAAGCTCATGAAGGTGGCCGCCCAGGACATCAAGAACGTCAGCCTGGAGCTGGGCGGCAAGTCGCCGCTGATCATCTTCGACGATTGCGACCTCGAGGACGCCGTCGAATGGCTGATGTTCGGCATTTTCTGGAACAAGGGCGAGGTGTGCTCCGCGACCTCCCGGGTCCTGGTGCAGGAGAACCTCTATCCGAAGCTGATGGAACGCCTGGTCGAGGAAGCCCGCAAGCTCAAGATCGGCAACGGCATGCAGGATGGCGTCCTGCTCGGGCCACTGGTCAATGCCGCCCAGTACGAGAAGGTGACCGGGGCCATCGAGGCAGGCAAGCGTGACGGCGCTACCCTGGTGTACGGCGGCGAGCGTCCGGCCGGCCTTGAGAAGGGCTACTACCTGGAGCCCGCCATCTTCGTCGACGTGCCCGAGGACTGCGACCTGTGGAAGGAAGAGGTCTTCGGCCCGGTGGTGGCGATCCGCCGCTTCGCGACCGAGGAAGAGGCCGTGCGCGTGGCCAACGACTCGGAGTACGGCCTGGCCGGCGCCGTCATGTCCAAGGACCTCGAGCGCTGCGAGCGAGTCGCCCGCGACCTGCAGGCCGGCATCATCTGGATCAACTGCTCGCAGCCCACCTTCGTCGAGGCACCCTGGGGCGGCTACAAGAAGAGCGGCATCGGCCGCGAGCTCGGCGAGTGGGGCTACGAGAACTACTTCGAGACCAAGCAGATCACCAGCTACGTCAGCGACAAGCCCTGGGGCTGGTTCATCAAGTAAGCTGTCGATCACGAGTATCGCTGAGCTGAGGACACCATATGCGTTGGCAAAAGACACTACAGCTGGTCGACGTTCACTGTGAAGGTGAGGTCGGGAAGGTCATTACGGGCGGCGTCCTGGACCTGCCTGGCTCGACGATGCTCGACAAGATGCATTACATCAACGACGTCGATGACTCCTTGCGGCGCCTCGTCACCCAGGAACCCCGTGGTTGCCTGCAGATGTCGGTCAATCTCCTGCTGCCAAGCCGATTGCCGGAGGCGGACGCGGGAATGATCGTCCTCCAGGCCGACAAGGCACACCCCATGTCCGGCAGCAACTGCATCTGTGTGGTGACGGCCCTGCTCGAACTGGGGATGGTAAAGATGCAGGAGCCGGTGACCACGGTAACCATCGACACCCCGGCAGGGCTCATCAAGGCACAGGCCCATTGCTCGGCGGGCCGTTGCACGAGTGTCAAGCTGGATATGGTACCGGCCTTCGTCGATGCCCTGGATCGAACCGTCGAGGTACCGGGCCTGGGCAGCATCAAGCTCGATATCGCCTTCGGCGGTGTCTTCTATGCGCTCGTCGATGTCGACCAGGTCGGACTCGAGATCAAGCCGGAGAATGCGCGCCGGCTTGCCGAACTGGGAGCGTCCATCAAGAAGATCGTGAATCACCAGATCGACGTGCAGCACCCGGTGCTGAGCTCGTTAAGCGGCGTGGCCTATGTCATGTTCCGCAATCGACTGGAGGATGGGCTCTACCAGACCTGTACCACCCTTCCCCCTGGACGGGTGGACCGCTCTCCTTGCGGGACGGGAAGCTCGGCCAATCTCGCGACGCTCATCGAGAGAGGGCTCGTCAAGAAGGGCGATCGGCTCGTGTCGCGCTCCATCATCGGGGGAGAGTTCCAGGTCGAGGCACGGGATATAGCGACCATTGCCGACAAGCAGGCGGTATTGCCCAGCGTGACGGGGCGTGCCTGGGTCTATGGTTTCCACCAGTTGGGAGTCGATCCGGACGATCCCCTGGCCGATGGCTTTACGCTGTCCGATACCTGGGGGCAGGGTTGATGGGCCTGCTATGATGATCGTTGCAATCCTTCCATCCTGATAGGGAAAAACCTATGGCTAGCACAACAAAAAGGCATGGTGGCCGCTACGTCTACGAAACGCTTCGGCGCAAGATCCTGACGCTTGATCTCAAGCCGGGGAGCCCGCTTGATGAAGTGTCATTGGCCGAAAGTTTCAACCTGTCCAGGTCGCCCATCCGTGATGCCCTGGCGCGCCTGCATAGCGAAGGGCTGGTGACGGTGCTCAGCAATAGAAGCGTCATCGTCAAGCCCATCGACTTCGAAGGCTTGCCTCGCTACCTGGATGCCCTCGACCTCGTTCAGCGTGCCGTCACGCGCCTTGCGGCAGGCCTCCGGAGTGACGCCGAGCTCGACGAGATCCGCCGCAAGAACCAGGAGTACATGGCGGCGGTGGAAGCCTCGGATTTCGGCATGATGTCGGAGAAGAACAAGGAGTTCCACCTGTGCGTTTCCCGGGCGGGGGGAAACCCCTATCTGACGCAATACTACGAGAATCTCCTCGATGAGGGACAACGGCTGATTCACCTGCAACTGAACTTCATCATCAGCGACCTTTCCCGGACGATTGGCAACGATCACGAAGACATCATAACGGCTATTGCCGACAGGGACATGAGCAAAGCCGAAGAGGCTGCCCATGAACACACGGAACTGTTTCGGAAGCGCTTCATCGATTACCTGAACAAGAGTCACGTCACTGAACTGAAACTGGACTGGATTGGCAAAAGAGAGGAGTTGGAAGCATGAGCGACAAGCGATTGAAGGTGCTCATTATCGGTGCTAGCGGCACCATCGGTGCCGCCGTGAAGGAACACCTTTCCGAACGCCACGATATTATTACGGCCGGTACCCAGAGTGGTGATATCAAGCTGGACATCACCGATCCGGCATCCATCAAGCGAGCCTTCGAGGAACTGAGCCCGCTGGATGCGGTGGTCATGACCCTGGGCAAGGCGACCTTCGCACCCTTCAGCGAGCTCGAGCCGGCCAAGCTTGGCGAGTCCAAGCACCTGCTGGGCATCGAAAACAAGCTGATGGGCCAGATCAACGTCGCCCAGGTGGCACGGGACCACCTCACCGATGGCGGCTCCATCACCCTGACCACCGGGATTCTCAACGAGCATCCGGTGCCCGGCAGCGTGTCGCCGAGCATGGTCAACGGTGCCCTCGATGCCTTCGTCAAGGCGGCCGCCATGGAGATGCCGCGCGGCATCCGCATCAACAGCGTGAGCCCCAGTGTCTTGCGTCAGTCGCTGGGCAAGTATGGCCCCTTCTTCCGCGGCTTCAAGCCCGTGGAGGCCGCCGATGTGGCGCTGGCCTACAGCCGCAGCGTGGAATCCCTGGTCACTGGTCAGGTCCTGAAGGTCTGGTGAAGCCAGAGCCATCAAGCAATTCGCATCTTTTTTTCATCACGTTGGTTAGAGGAGGGGGCCATGGGGACCAGTCTCGAAGGCATCAATGTGCTCGTTACCGGCGCATCGGGCGGCATCGGCGGCGCCATCGTCGAGGAAGTCGTCCGCCAGGGCGGCTTCCCCCTTATCCATTTCGGTGGCAATCCGGACGCTGCCGAGGACCTGCTCGAGCGCATCGGGGGCCGGGGGGCACTGGTCCAGGCGGATCTCTCTTCCCGTGAGGGCCCCAGGGCCTTGTGGGAGCGCTGCTTGCAGCAAGTCTCCAGGATGGATGCCGTCGTGCATAATGCCGGCGTGCGCACGGAGATATCCATCGAGTCGGACTGGGACGAGTGGCATGCCGCCTGGGGGCGAGAGTTCCAGATCAACGTGCAGGCGGCGGCCGATCTGAATCGACTCGCTATCGCCCACTTCTCTCGACGTGGGGCCGGCAAGATCATCAGCATGGCCAGCCGCGCGGCACAGCGCGGCTACAGCGCCGACGCGCTGCCCTATGGGGTCACCAAGGCGGCGCTGATCAACATGACGAAATCCATCGCGCGTTCCTTCGGCGCTCAAGGGATCGTGGCCGCCTGTATCGCACCCGGATGGGTCAGAACGGAGATGGCCGAGGAGTTTATCTCCAAGCATGGTCTCGAGGCCGCCGTGCAGGACATTCCCCTTGGGGATATCGCCACTCCCAAGGAAGTCGCGGAGCTCGTCGCATTCTGTTTGCAGCCATCGCAGCGCTCCATCAATGGTGCCACCCTTGACATCAATGGCGGCAGCTATATTCGCTGACCGTTCTGCGTCGGCCATGGGGAGATTATTCATGACACGTTTTCACGACAAGGTCGCGGTCGTGACCGGCGGTGGCGGCGGCATCGGTAGTGCCATCTGTCGCCGTTTGGCCGAGGAAGGTGCCGCTATCGTCGTGGTGGATCGGGATGAAGCGTCCGCCATGACCGTCAAGAGTGATATCGAGGCCTCCGGTGGTCGTGCCGTGGTGATGGTAGCCGATATCGCCGATGAGGCCGCCTGCCGCCGGCTGGTCGACAACGTCATGGAGCGTTGCGGGCGACTGGACGTGCTGGTGAACAATGCTGGCATCAATCGCCGGGGCGACATCTCGGAGGTCTCGACCGCCGACTGGCATCTCAGCTTCGACGTGAACATCCACTCGATGTTCTACCTCTGCAGGGCGGCCGTGCCCCATATGCAGCGCGCGGGGCGTGGTGTCATCGTCAACACGGCGTCGCAGTGGGGCCTCTATCCGGCCCCTGGACATATTGCCTACAACGTGACCAAGGCGGCTGTCGTGGCTTTCTCGAAGAGCCTTGCCCGTGACCTGGCGTGTCACAACATTCGCGTCAATGCGGTCTGTCCGGGGGAGATCCATACTCCCATGCTCGCGACGGGGCTCGAGAAGGCCGGCAAGACAGTGCGGGATCTCGACAGGCTCGTTCCTTTCGGAAGGATCGGAACACCCGAAGAGGTGGCCGCGCTGGTGGCCTTCCTGGGCTACGATGAGGCACCATTCTTATGCGGATCTGCTGTCGAGATTACCGGTGCGCAAGCTGTCTCGTAGCGCCGGGATGCCGAGTCATACGCCGTCTCCCTTGGGCTGCTCGCGGGCGAAGCGCCGCTTGAGCAACAACGAATTGCCGATCACCGACAGCGAGCTGGTGGTCATGGCGATGACACCGATCATCGGGTGCAGCAGGCCGGCGGCGGCGATGGGGATGGCCGCCACGTTGTAGCCGCTGGCCCAGATCAGGTTCTGGACGATCTTGCCGAAGGTGGCGCGGGAGAGGTGCATGGCGTCGACCACGCCGGTCAGCTCGCCGCGCACCAGGGTCACGTCGGCGGCCTCGATGGCCACGTCGGCACCGGCGCCGAT
The DNA here is from genome assembly GCF_002879645.1 of Halomonas heilongjiangensis. Classification (GTDB taxonomy): domain Bacteria; phylum Pseudomonadota; class Gammaproteobacteria; order Pseudomonadales; family Halomonadaceae; genus Halomonas; species Halomonas heilongjiangensis. Next base: position 106,205 of record NZ_PNRE01000100.1, read on the forward strand.
GGCGATGCCCACATTGGCCTGCTTGAGGGCCGCGGCGTCGTTGATGCCGTCACCGACCATGGCCACGTGATTGCCGTGCTTCTCCTGCAGGGCGCGGATGGCGTCGACCTTGCCCTCGGGCAGCACCCCGGCCTGGACCTCGTCGATGCCCACCTCGTCGGCCACCGCCCGGGCGGCGCGCTCGTTGTCGCCGGTGATCATCACCACATGCATGCCCAGCGCGTGCATGCCGCGAATGGCCTCCACCGATTCCGCCTTGAGGGTATCGGCCACGGCGACGATGCCGCATGCCTGGCCATCGGCGGCGACGATCACCACGGTGCGGCCCTTGCCCTCGAGCGCCTGCATGTCGTCGTCCAGGGCATCGAGGCCGGTCACGCCTTCCTCTTCCAGCAGTCGGCGGTTGCCGATCAGCACGGTCTCGTCGCCGACCTTGCCGGAGACGCCGCGCGCGCCGGTGGAGCGGAACTCCGTCACCTCCTGCGGTGGCACGCCCCGTTCCCGGGCGCCGTCGACGATGGCCCGGGCGATGGGGTGCTCCGAGGCATTCTCGACGCTGGTGGCGAGCCGCAACAGTTCGCTTTCATCGACGCCTTCGGCGGTGACTACTTCGGTGAGCTTCGGTTCGCCGCGGGTGATGGTGCCGGTCTTGTCGAGCACCATCACCTTGACGTCCTTGAAGGTCTGGATCGCCTCGCCGGAACGGATCAGGATGCCGCGCTCGGCGCCGATGCCGGAGCCGACCATCAGCGCCGTGGGCGTGGCCAGGCCCAGGGCGCAGGGGCAGGCGATGACCAGCACGGCGATGGCGGCCAGTATCGCCAGCACCGGCGTGGTGGCCTCGGGATTCACCCAGGGCAGGAAGGTGGCGCCCCAGTCGAGGATCGGGCGCAGGGCCTCCGGGAACAGGGCCCAGGCGATCAGGCTGACCAGGGCGATGAGCAGCACCGCCGGCACGAAGCGCCCGGTCATGCGGTCGGCGAACTCCTGGATCGGCACCCGCGAGCCCTGGGCCTGGTCGATCAGGCGCACCACCTGGGCGAGGAAGGTGTCGCCGCCGACCCGGGTCGCCTTGACCCGCAGCCGTCCCTCCTTGTTGATGGTGGCGCCGATCACGCCGTCGCCGACACTCTTGTAGACCGGGATCGATTCGCCGGTGGCGATGGACTCGTCGAGATGGCTCTCACCCTCGACCACCTCGCCGTCGGTGGGGATCTTGTCGCCGGGGCGCACCACCATGATGTCGCCGGGCGCGAGCTCCTTCACCGGGACCTCGACCTCCTCGCCGTCACGCTCCACCCGGGCCGTCTTGGCGCCCAGGGTCAGCAGGCGGCGGATCGCCTGGGAGGCGCGCCCCTTGGCCAGCGCCTCCAGGTAACGCCCGAGTAGATGAAAGGTCATGATGGTCGCCGCCATCTCGATGAACGAGGTCATCGGGTAGACGAAGCCGATCAGGCCGATCAGGTAGGGTGGCAGGCTGCCCATGGAGATCAGCACGTCCATGTTGAAGGTGCCGTTCTTCAGCGAGCGCCATGACGACTTGTGGGTGGCGGCGCCGCCGTAGAGGAACACCACCGGGAAGGCCAGCAGCGCGATGATCGCGAGATACCCCGGGATCGGCTGCCAGAACATGTGCGGCATCATCAGGATCATGATCAGGGTGGTGGGTATCCCCGCAATGATCAGTCGCTTTCGGGCCAGGGAGAGGTAGGCCGCCTCGATCCCGGCCTCGTCGGCACTCTCCTCTTCGCTTTCGTCATGGACCGCCGCCACATCGTAGCCGGCGCCCTCCACGGCGACTTTGAGTGCCTCGCCGTCGGGGCCGTTCTCGCCGGTGGCCACCCTCACATGGTGGTTGGCGATATTGGTCTGGATCTCGCCGACGCCGTCCAGGCGCTCGAGTGTCTTGCGCACGATGCCGGCGCAGTGGTCGCTGCCCATGCCGGGGACGGTCAGGGTGATGCTTCTCGTCGGGGTCTCGGTCATCGCTTGCCTCCTGGCGACGGGGCCGAGCGGGTGGCCAGTCGGAGGCCCCCGCCGGGCCGAGCTTCTGCTCAGTGGTGGGCGTCGTGGTCGTCAGGGTCCACCGTGGGAGGCGCGGCCTCCTGCAGCTGCTGACGTTGCTCCTCGGTGAGCAGGTCGTGCATGGCGTTGTGCAGGCGGACTCGCTCGGCGAGCATCTCACCGTGCAGCTCGGCCATGCGGCCGTGGAGTTCCTGGACGGTTTCGGGATCGGGGCGCGAGTCATGCATCGCGGCCATCAGGTCCTCGCGCAGGTTCATCAGCTGCCCCATACGCTCGAACTGGATGGGGCGGTGCTCCTGCATCAGTTCGCGCATCTCGCGGTACTGCTCGGGCTCGAGCATCTGCTGCATCATGCCCATGCCGGGGCCACTCATCATCGGGCAGGGCATCATGCCGCCCTGGCCGCCGCCCATCATTCCGCCCATCATGCCGGGGCCCATGCCGCCCCCCATCATTCCGCCCATCATGCCGGGGCCCATGCCGCCCCCCATCATTCCTCCCATCATGCCGGGGCCCATACCGCCCCCCATCATTCCTCCCTTCATGCCGGGGCCCATACCGCCCTGGCCGCCGTCCATCATGCCGCCCGCCATGCCCTGGGCAAGGGCGAAACCGGCGCCGCCGGCACCAAGGGCCAGGGCCAGGCCGAGGGCGAGGGTGCGCTTGGAAGTGTTCATGGTCTTTCTCCTTGGTAGCCACGAGTCGTTGACAAAAGGACTCGTCGGGTGATCATCGTCTGGTCGCTGTGGCGCATTGCCGCGGCGCGCGCACGGGCCGGTGACGCGCCGGGCGCGGGGCGAGGCGGGTGACGATCTCAGGATCTGAGGCGTCGCGTCAGCAGATAGACGGGAACCGGAGAAGGATCGGGGCGGGCCCGCGGCAGGCCGCTGACGGCGGCGACCCGGGGTGCCGTGACCATGTCGGCCACGGAGACGGGGGAGGGTTCGGGCTCGAGGTCCGGGCGCTCCATGCGCAGCAGGGCGCTGCCGACCGGGTGGTTGCCATGCCCGTGGTGGCAGTGCTGGTCGTGATCGGTCGCCATGCCCGCGACGCCGGCGCCCGGGAATGCCGTGGCGTCGATCGCGATAGTGTGCGCCATGGTCAGGGAAGCGGCCAACAGCATCGCCAGCCCCAGCAGGGCGGCCAGCCAGCCTCGACCCCGTGCGGAGCCGGGAGCCTTGCGAGGCCGGGATACTGCAGACGGCGGGCCCATGGAGAGGCGCTCCCTGTTGGTTGATGCCACTTCAGCGTAGTCGAATTCGGCGTGACACTACTTGACGTGTATCAACCCGGGTGTCGATCATCAAGCCGTGCGCGGGGTACAGGCCGCTGGTTTTCTTGCGGCTTTTTCCGTGAACCAACATCCGGGCCGTTGGTCCTACTGTGCGACTTGCGCCCCGAAGGGGGGCGTGGAAGACTAGCGTTTCGGTGCCTCGACACACTCTGGACTGGTTGACACATCGCCCATGCCTTATCGTCCTCTCCACTGGCTGCTCTGTCTGCTGTTCGGCATCGCCCTGGCGCTGCCGCAGGCGGCGGCGAGTGCCTGGGTATACGAGGGGGAGGGCTGCATGGATTCTCATGCCGCGGTGATGGATTCGACCGAGCGGGCCCAACACGACGACGGCCTGACCGAGTCCCCCATGGAGACCATGACCTGTGGGGCTCCCTGTTCCGTCTGCAACGGTAGCCTGCAGGCCTTCGCCTCCGGCCCGGCGCCGTCCCACGAACCGCGCTGGGCGGTGGCCGAGTCCCTTCCCCTTCGCGTGCCCGACCGCCTCGAGCGGCCTCCTCGCGTTTGAACACCCGTCCCTGACGATGCCGCTCGTCGTGTGCGAGCGGTGATGGCTGTTCGAGCAACGAGGAAGATTCCCATGCAACGCCGTGATTTCCTGCGCTATTCCACCCTGGGCGGGGTGGCGCTCTCCGCATCGGGGCTGCTGGCCTATGCCATCGCCGGTCGGCATGCCGACCATGCCCCCGTTTCCCTGTTGGATGCCACGACCCTGCCCGAGGGGCAGCCCCTGCAGCCCCTGCAGCCGCTGCCTCGCATCGCCAACCTGTCCGACCGACCGGGCCTGTTCCGCAGTGCCCTCACCCCGGCGCCGCACGCGGTCGCCCTGGGCGACGACCGTCATGCTCGGCTGTGGCTCTACAACCGCAAGGTGGCGCCGCTGATCGAGGTCACCGAAGGCGACGAGTTCGACGTCACCCTGGTCAACGAGCTGGAGCAGGAGACCACCGTGCACTGGCATGGCGTGGCCGTGGCCAACGAGCACGATGGCGGGCCCGGCGATGCCGTGGCGCCGGGCGAGGCGCGCCGCTATCGGCACACCTTCGCCGACGGCAGCGCGGCGCTGCACTGGTTCCATCCGCATCCTCACGGCGTGCTGGCTGGCCAGATCGCCCATGGCCTGGCCGGGGCACTGCTGGTTCGCCCGCGGCAGGAGGTGGTGCCGGCCGAGGTGGAGGAGCACCTGCTGGTGGTCAACGACCTGCGCCTGAGCGGTGCCGGCGAGGTGGCGCCGCATACCGACGAGGACTGGATGAACGGCCGCGAGGGCGAGCTGCTGCTGGTCAACGGCCAGCGATGGCCGCGCCTGGACGTGGCACCGGGCACCACCCTGAGGCTGCGACTGGTCAATGCCTGTGCCGGCCGCTATCTTCGCCTGCGCCTGGAGGAGCACGAGCTCACCCTGATCGGTACCGACGGTGGGCTGCTCGAGCAGCCCCGGTCGCTGGAGGAACTGCTGCTGACACCGGGCGAGCGTGCCGATCTGCTGGTGCGTATCAGCGAGCAGGGGGGGGAGCGCTTCGTACTGGCCAGCCACCCCTACGAGCGAGGCTGGATGGGCGCTCGGCCTGCACATCTGGACGAGGTGGCCCCGCTGCTGACGATCCATACCCGTGAGGCCGATGTGCTCCCCGCCGTGATCCTGCCGGCGCGGTTGGCCAGGATCGAGCCCCTCGGCGAGCCCGCCGTGCGCCGCACGATCGCACTGACGGAAGTGATGCCCGACATGGAGCATGACGCCGGCGAGGCCGATGCCGGTGGCACGATGGATCATGGCGGACACGGTGGCGATGCCGGTGGCACGATGGACCACGGCGGTCATGGCGGCGACGCTGACGGCATGATGAGCGACAACGGCCGCCCGCCGGTGGACTTCCTGATCAATGGCCGCAGCTTTGCCATGGGCGAGGTGATGTTCGAGGGCCAGGTCGGCGAAGTGGAAGAGTGGGAAGTGTTCAACGACTCCCACATGGATCACCCCTTCCATGTACACGGCACGCACTTCCAGGTGATCGCCAGCCGCGAGGCCGATGGCGAGTGGCGGGAGGCGCCCTGGCTGGCCTGGAAGGACACCGTGAACCTGGCGCCGAACCAGCGCCTGCGCTTGCGGCTGGTCTTCCGTGAGCCCGGCGACTGGCTGTTCCACTGCCACATCATCGAGCATGAGGAACTGGGCATGATGGCGGCGATCCGTATTCGCTGATCGTTTGGCTTCACTGACGCCCGGCGCCGCCCCGGCAGGCGGTGGTGCCGGCCCCCGAGATCACGATGAGAGTTCAGGCATGACCAATTTCCGAGGGCGCCTCGCCCCCCTGTTGCTGGTGTCCGCGCTGCTGGCCGGCTGCTCCAGCGAGCCAGACGGCACCAGTCTGGAGCAGTTGCGCCAGCAGACCCATATCCACGGCCTGGCCTTCGATCGCGCCGACAGCGAGCGCATCCTGCTGGCCACCCACCATGGTTTCCATGTCGTCGGTGGCGATGGCCTGGCCCGTCAGGTCTCGAACGAGACCCACGATTTCATGGGCTTCACGCCCCATCCCCAGCACGCCGAGACGCTCTTCTCCAGTGGCCATCCGGCGCGTGGCGGCAATCTCGGCGTGCTGGTCTCCAGTGACGGCGGCCGGAGCTGGGAACAGCGCTCGCCGGGTGTCGACGGGCCGGTGGACTTCCATCAGCTGACCATCAGCGAGGCCGACCCGGACGTGCTCTACGGGGCCTATGCCGGCCGGCTGCAGGTCAGCCGCGACGGTGGCCATGGCTGGCGGGTGCAGGCGGCCGTGCCGGACGGATTGATCGGGCTGGCGGCCTCCAGTCGCGACCCGGAGCATCTCTATGCCGCGACCCAGGCGGGGCTGCTGATGAGCCCGAATGGCGGCCAGCGCTGGCGCCAGCTGCATCCCGAGCGTCGCCCCGTCAGCCTGGTGGTGGCCGATGGCGAGGTGCTCTACGCCTTCATGCTCGGTGTCGGCCTGATCCGCGCCGATGAAGCCACCCGCCAGTGGGAAGTGGTCAACGGCGACTGGGGCGAGCGCTACCTGACCCACCTGGCGGTGGCTCCCGATGATCCTGCCCGGCTCGTGGCGGCGGATGACCAGGGTCGGCTGCTGCTCAGCACCAACGGCGGGCAGGACTGGTCGCCGCTGTGAGCGAGCGCCCCGCACCACCCACGATTGACACTGAAAGGGACATCATATGATCCAGTATCCTCAGATCGACCCCGTGGCCATCGGCATCGGACCGTTGCAGGTCCACTGGTATGGCCTGATGTATGTGGTCGGCTTCGTCGCCGCCTGGTGGCTGGGCCGGCGTCGCGCTCACCGCCTGGGCCTGAACCACGACGACATCGGCGACCTGCTCTTCTATGGCGCCCTGGGGGTCGTGGTCGGCGGGCGCCTGGGCTACGTCCTCTTCTATGGCATGGAGCAGTTCCTGGCCAATCCGCTGTGGCTGTTCAGCGTCTGGGAGGGGGGGATGAGCTTCCACGGGGGCCTGGCCGGCGTGCTGATCGCGGCGCTGCTGTTCGCCCGCAGGCACCGGCTCGCCTTCTTCCAGCTCACCGACTTCATCGCTCCCCTGGTGCCGATCGGCCTGGGGGCGGGGCGCCTCGGCAATTTCATCAACCACGAGTTGCCGGGCCGTGTCAGCGAGCTGCCCTGGGCCATGCCGTTCCCGCACATGGGGCCGGAGCCGCGCCATCCCTCGGCGCTCTACGAGTTCGCCCTGGAGGGTGTGGTGCTGTTTGCCATGCTGTGGTGGCTTTCCCGCGAGCCCCGGCGGAGGGGGCTGATCTCGGGACTGTTCCTGTTGCTGTACGGCGTCTTCCGCTTCGCGGTGGAATTCGTGCGCCTGCCCGACGCCCATATCGGCTTCATCGCCTTCGACTGGGTGACCATGGGCATGCTGCTGACGCTGCCGATGCTCGCGGCGGGTACGGCACTGGTCGCCTGGTCGCGTCGACGGCCGGTGGACGAGGCGAAACGGCCGGAGCCGACCGGGTGTGCCACCCTTCGTTGAGCCTCGCTGTCACGGCAAGAAGGCGTATCGAGATGCTTTCAGCCCCGTTTCAGGGTCGTGGCTTATAACGGAGGCTCCACTGACGACTACAAGAGGGATTCACATGCGTAAGATGCTGCTGGCGATGGCCGTTGGGGTGTTCTCCACCGCCGCCCTGGGTGCGGGGGAGCATGGTGGTGGTCACCAGGGTGACTCGGGCGATGTCCAGGTCGACCGCACCATCAGCTTCGAGGCCGGCGATATGTGGTTCACCCCCGGCCAGCTGGACATCAAGCCGGGCGAGACGGTGAAATTCGAGATCACCAACACCGGCAATCTCGAGCACGAGTTCGTGATCGGTGATGCCCAGGCCCAGGAGGAGCACCGCGAGATGATGCAGGCGATGGGGTCGGGCGGCCACGGCGGCCATGCTGGTCACGGTGGCCACGACATGGCGGAAGGCGCGCACGGTGGCCAGATGCCTTCGGTGACCATCGCACCGGGCGAAACCGCTACCCTGGTGTGGACCGCCTCCCAGGACGTCACCGCCCTGGAATTCGCCTGCAATCTTCCCGGCCACTACGAATCCGGCATGGCGGGAGACATCCACATCCGGGGTTGAACGCATGAAGCTGTTGCTTCTCGAAGACGATGATCTGCTGGCCGAAAGCCTGGCGGAAACCTTGGGAGACGACGGCTATAGCGTCGATTCGGCCACAAGCATTCGCGTGGCCGAATCGTTGATGGCCACCGAGGAGTATGCCCTGGCCATTGTCGACCTCGGCCTGCCCGATGGCTCGGGTCTCGACCTGTTGCAACGCTGGCGTGAGCAGGGGCATCGCTTGCCCATCCTGGTCCTCACGGCCCGCGACACCTGGGAAGACAAGGTCATCGGCCTGCGCCGCGGTGCCGACGACTATCTGACCAAGCCCTTTCACGAGGCCGAATTACTCGCCAGGCTGCATGCCCTGCTCAGGCGGCGGTCGGGCGGCCTGACGCAGATACTGACCGTCAATGGGCTCCAGCTCGACGAGCATACGCAGCGGGTCAGCACGGATGGCGCTACCTGGCAGGTCCTGACGGCCACCGAGTTTCGGCTGCTCCGCTACCTGATGCACCACCCCGATCGCGTGCTCTCCAAGTCGCAACTGCTCGACCAGCTCTACGCCCTGGATCAGGACGCCGCGGCGCCTAATCTGGTGGAGGTCTATATCGGCCGATTGCGCCGTCGACTCGGCAAGGAGGTCATTCAGACACGCCGCGGCCAGGGGTACCTGCTTGCGTCACGTTGACCGGCGCAGCCTGCGCTTTCGCCTGCTCACCTGGCTGGGCGGCGTGGCCGTGATCGTGGTCGGCGTCACCTGGCTCTTGCACGGCATCCTGCTGCACGATCTCGCCCGCGGCTTTCTCGGTGAACGTCTGCGCCAGGAGGCCGAGCACACGCTGCAGCAGTTTCGCCAGGAGCAGGACTCGCTCCCCGCCTGGCTCGAGTCGGCTGGCGGGGGCTACCAGGTCTTCCATCACCTCTATGCGCTGCGGCTGGATGGCGAGATCACCACCTCCCACCCTCGCTGGCTGGCGCCGCTGGAACCCCACCTGAAAGGAGACGACGACACCCTCGTCGATATCCATTGGCAGGGTCGGCAACTGCTGGCCTATCGCAAGGTGTTCACTCTCGATGGCCACTCAGGGGTGCTGCTCATCGGCGAAGATTTCGCCCAGGTGGCGGCGGGGCTGACCACGCTGCACTGGTGGGTGGGGGGAATCGCCGGCGTGCTGCTGATGCTGCTGGTCGCGCTCAATCTGATCGCCGTCAACCGGGGGTTGCGGCCGTTGTCCCGGCTTCAGCGACAGCTCGACGAGCTGCAGTCGGGAGAGCGGGAGCGACTGCGCCTCGACACTCCCTCCGAACTCGACAACCTGGTGGCGCAGCTCAACCGTTTCATGGACGACCAGGACCGGCGGTTGCAACGCTCCCGAGAATCCGTCGCCAACCTGTCGCATGCCCTGAAGACGCCGCTGGCCGCCGTCACCCAGGTGCTGAGAGGCTCCCGTCCCATCGATGACGGGCGTCGCGCGAAAATGCTGCTCCGCCTGGAAGACATGCATGCCCAGCTCGAGTCCGAGCTGCGTCGCTCTCGCATTGCGGGGCCCTATACCGGCCAGCGGACCCTTATCCGGCGCGAGGTCGAGAGATTGATCGACATGTTCGGGGCCCTGCATCCCGACAAGCGCTTTCGCCTCGCGGCAATACCGGCGGCAGAGGCCAGCGTGAGCGTGGAGCGCCAGGATTTCACCGAGATGCTGGGCATCGTTCTCGACAATGCCGGCAAGTGGGCCGATCGCGAGGTGGTCTGCCGTCTGGAACTGGCGGAATCGTTGACGCTCACCGTCGAGGATGATGGCCCCGGCGTCTCCGCGGAAGACATCGCCCTGCTGGGCAGGCGCGGCCTTCGCCTCGACGAAGGCAGGCCCGGCCACGGGCTGGGGCTCTCCATCCTGCGGCAACTGGTCGAGCAGTACGGTGGCGTGCTGAAGTTCGAGGTCGGTGGGCGAGGCGGCCTGCGGGTGGTGATCACCCTTGCGCATGGCGATCCGGGGCCCTGACCGTGCCGTTCAGCCTTGTTTCAGCTTGTTGGGCCACTATCGACTCCTGTTTCATCCCCGACAGGAGACACGCATGGCAAGCTCGAAAGCGGCGGCTTTCCCTCTCTCGCGCCGTCAGCTCCTCATGGGCGGTGCCGCCCTTGGGCTGAGCACGGCCTCCCTGGGTCTGCGGCCGGCCTGGGCCAATCCCTGGGGCCAGGCCAATCCCTACCCCAAGGGGGTGGAAACCGGCCCCGAGGTCTCGCTGGCCATCCGCCGGGAGTCACTGCCCATCGATGGCCGGGCCGCCCGCCCGATCAGCATCAATGGCACCAGCCCCGGCCCCTTGATCCGGCTCAAGGAGGGGCAGGATGCCGTCCTGAGGGTCACCAACCTGCTCGAGGAGCCGACGTCCATTCACTGGCATGGCTTGATCCTGCCGGCGGAACAGGATGGCGTGCCGGGGGTCAGCTTCGCCGGCATCGCACCGGGGGAAACCTTCACCTACCGGTTTCCGGTCCGCCAGAGTGGCACCTACTGGTATCACAGCCACTCGGGGATGCAGGAGCAGCTCGGCCATGCCGGGCCGCTGATCATCGATGCCGCCGAGCGTGAGCCCTTCCGTTACGACCGCGAGCACGTGCTGCTGCTCACCGACTGGACCTTCGAGGACCCGGCCAGTGTCTTCCGTAACTTGAAGACCGCCGAGGGGTATTACAACTTCCAGGAGCGCACCATCGCCGACTTCCTGGCCGACGCACGCGCCGACGGCTTCGCCGACACGGCCAGGATGCGCGCCATGTGGGCCCAGATGCGCATGAGCTCACGGGATATCGCCGACGTCACCGGCAGCACCTATACCTACCTGCTCAACGGGCATGCCCCGGGAGAGAACTGGACGGCGCTGTTCCAGCCCGGCGAGCGGGTTCGCCTGCGTGTGATCAATGGCTCGGCGATGAGCTACTTCGACGTGCGCATCCCCGGGTTGAAGATGACCGTGGTGGCCGCCGACGGCCAGCCGGTACAGCCCGTACCCGTCGACGAGTTCCGCATCGGGGTCGCCGAGACCTATGACGTGCTCGTCACGCCCGAAGCCGATACCGCCTATACCCTGTTCGCCGAGGCCATGGACCGCAGCGGCTATGCCAGCGGCACCCTGGCGCCCCGCGAGGGGATGACGGCGGCCATTCCGGAGCGTAGACGGATTGCCGACCGCGGCATGGAGGCGATGGGCGCGCATGGCGGCATGGACCACTCCAGCATGCCGGGTATGGATCACTCCAATATGCCGGACATGGATCACTCCAATATGTCGGACATGGACCACTCCAGCATGCCGGGTATGGATCACTCCAATATGTCGGACATGGATCATTCCAATATGGCGGGCATGGACCACTCCAGCATGGCGGACATGGATCATTCCAGCATGGCGGGCATGGATCATTCCAATATGGCGGGCATGGACCACTCCAGCATGGCGGGCATGGATCACGCCAGCATGGCGGACATGGACCACTCCAATATGGCGGGCATGGACCACGGCGAAGCCCCGCCTTCTGGAGAAGGCGAGGGCGCCATGCTTCCCGCCGGTGTCGCTCAGCCCGGCTCCCAATACGACCAGGCCGGTATCGGCATCGATCCTGACGAGCGCCGCGTGCTGGTATATCGCGACCTCAAGGCGTTCACGCCGTGGCCCGACCGCCGTGAACCGGGCCGTGAGCTGGAGTTGCATCTGACCGGCAACATGGAGCGCTACATGTGGTCCTTCGACGGCAAGAAGTTCAGCGAGGTCACCGGTCCCATCCACTTCCGCAAGGACGAGCGCCTGCGCCTGATCCTGATCAACGACACCATGATGGAGCACCCCATTCACCTGCACGGCATGTGGATGGAACTGGAGAACGGCGCCGGTGAGCTGATCCCCCGCAAGCACACCTTGAACATCAAGCCGGGGGAGCGGGTCTCGGCCCTGATCACCGCCGATGCCGAAGGCAGCTGGGCGTTCCACTGCCATCTCCTCTATCACATGGATGCCGGCATGTTCCGGGTCGTCAAGGTCTCGTAAGGAGTTCGCATGAAAACCAGCACTGCATTGCCCGTTGCCTGCGCCGCCCTTGCCATGCTGACGGTGACCGGGGCTCACGCCGAGGATGGCTACGACGCCCCGGCCGACTGGCCCTCGCCGATGATGGAACACAACACGGGCGCGGTGCTCTTCGACCGCCTCGAGTATGTCGTTCCCGACAAGGGCGACGAGGCGCTGGTCTGGGATTTCGAGGCCTGGTACGGCGGCGACATCAACCGCGTGTACCTCAAGAGCGAAGGCGAGAACGTCCAGGGCGACGGTGAAAGCGCCGAGTTCGAAGCCCTCGACCTGCGTTACAGCCGCCTGATCGCGGATTTCTGGGAACTCCAGGGCGGTATCGGTTACCAGGGCAACGTCGGCTCGAACGACCATCCCGAGCGCTTCTACGGCGTGATCGGCCTGCAGGGGACGGCGCCCTACCGCATCGAGACCAGCCTCGACCTCAAGGTCAGCGAGGATGGCGACGCCTGGGCGCAGCTCGAGGCCGAGCACGACGTGCGCCTGACCCAGCGCTGGTACCTGCAACCCCGCGCGGAGGTGGTCGCGGCAGGTAGCGAAGTCCCAGAGTTCGGTGTCGGCGAGGGACTCAACTCGGTCAACGCCAGCCTGCGGTTGCGTTACGAGATCACCCGCAGGTTCGCCCCCTATGTCGGCGGCTACTGGGAAAAGCGCTATGGCGACACCGCCGACCTGGCCCGGGCGCGAGGCGGCCATGTGGAAGATACGGGCATCGTGGCTGGCATCCGTGTGCTGTTATGACGTGAGACGCCGTGCGCTTCTGCCCCCGGGCGGCGCCGTGACCTGGGCCTGACCGGAACACGCCGGCGCTTGATCTGCATCAACGCGGTCGGCGTCGTCCATTGCCATACTGGATGTGTCGGCATGCCATTGTCGCGTATCGTCGGACCCCCTTGGCATGAAAGGCACATCTTATTGCCTCTCGAGATGGACGGCGCACCGTTCCCCATCAGTCGCTTACCACATACCGTCACATCCGTTTATCTCGCCACGGCACGGCTGCGTATCTGAGCGCGTCCCTCCTCGACGATACCCAGACACGAGCCGTCCATCGAGTTCGGCCCTTGAGATGGCCGCACTCCACCATGCGAGGTGAACCATGGAACACGACAAGCCCCCCTCCGATTCCGGTGGCCTGCAGCCAATACGCTTCTGGTTGCCGCTGGGACTCTTTCTCGCCTTCGTGGTGTACCTGCTCTGGGCCGAGCACAGGGTTCACTTCATACAGTTTCTGCCATTTCTCATTCTACTGGCTTGCCCGCTGATGCATGTGTTCATGCACGGTGGTCATGGGGGGCATGGTAAACACGGCAAGGGCGGAGGGGATGAGACATGAATGCCGAGCAAAGCGCCTACGGGCTATGGATACTGGTGGTTCTGAACTCGGCGGTATTCATCTTTTTTGCTTTCAGCTTCATCAAGCCCCGCAGCAAGACGGGCTCGCGAAGTCTGAGTGCGACGCAAACTTAGCAGAAGAGGTGCCGGTTGAGCAGGACCGGTACCACACGTGTCAGGAGTCTGCGTCGCCGCTGTCTTTCCCGGTGCGGGTTGAGCTTGGGATGGGATGCATTCATCGTGAAGGGCCTCTCACTCATGTCGTGACCAACGCTTCATCGGCGCCGAAATATCGTCCATGCCGTCAGGTACAGCGGTACGCCGATCAGTGCCAGGGCGAGGGCATGGGGCCACAGGATCTCCATGCCGGCGCCCTTGAGGAAGATGCTCAGGGTGATGTCCAGGTAGTGTCGCAGTGGACTGGCCAGCGACAGCTGCTGGAGCAGGTTCGGCATGCTCTCCACCGGCACCATGGTGCCGGACAGGAACATCAGTGGGAACAGGCCGAAGAAGGCGAGCAGCAGGGCCTGCTGCAGGGTTCGCGAAACCGCCGCCACCAGGACGCCGAGGCCGATGGCACTGAGCAGAAACAGCGCGGTGAGGGCGAAGAACAGCGGCAGGCTGCCTCTGACCGGTACGCCGAACCAGCCGACCAGCGCCAGGCTGGGGAAGAGGGCGATCAGGCCGATCAGCAGGGTGGGCACGGTCTTGGCGATGAACAGTTCGCCACGGCGAATGGGCGTGACCATGAGCTGCTCGATGGTGCCGACCTCTTTCTCCCGGACGATGGAGGCGGCAGGGTGGACAACGCCGATCATCAACCCCGCCAGGGCGATCATCGCCAGTACCGTGAAGCTGACGTTGGTCTGGTCCGGGTTGTACCAGGTGCGCAGTTGCGGTGCTACCGCCGCTAATTGTCGCGCGTCGAGTGTCCCCTGGCGCATCCGGAAGCCCTCCACCGTCTGCAGCGCATAGCCACGGGCGACGGCGGCCGTGTTGGCGTTGCTGCCATCGGCCAGGAACTGCAGTGCCTGACCGCCGCCGCGCTGGAGTTCGCGCTCGAAAGCGACGGGGATGACCAGTACCGCCTGTGCCTCACCGCGTTCCAGGTACGGCTCGGCCGCCGCAACATCGCGCAGGTGCGCCACCAGACGGAAGTTGCCGCCTGCGACGAAGTCATCGATCAGGCGGCGGCTGGCCGGGCTCTCGTCGGCATCGACCACCGCCAGCGGCAGGTCGCGCATCTCCATGCCCAGTGCGTAGGCGCAGATCACCACTTCGATGGTGTAGAGCCAGAAGATCAGGAACAGCACCACGGGATCGCGGAAGAACTGGATCAGCTCCTTGTGCAACAGGCTCGACAGGCGCATCAGGCCACCTTCTTCTTCAGCCGCCAGGCCGCCAGGGCGAAGACCAGCAGGGTGTAGACGGCGACGATGGCGATGCTCGGCCACAGCACCTCGAGCCCGACGCCCTTGAGCACCACGCCACGGGAGATATCGACGAAGTAGCGGCCCGGAAAGGCCAGGGTGTAGAGCTGGACCACATAGGGCATGGTGAAGATCGGAAACAGCATGCCCGAGAACAGGATGGAGGGCATCAGGGTCACGATCAGCACGGCCAGCAGGGCGACCAGCTGGGTACGGGTCACGGCCGACACCAGCAGGCCGATCCCCAGGGTACAGAGCACGTACAGCAGCGATATCGCCAACAGGAAAGCGACGCTGCCCCGGAACGGCACCCCGAACCAGAGAAAACCGACGGCGATCACCATCGCCATCTGCACGAAGGCGATGATCGCGTAGGGAATCAGCTTGCCGGCGAGAAACTCGACGGAGGAGAGCGGCGAGGCATAGATCTGCGCAATGGTGCCGGTCTCCTTCTCCCGCACCAGGGCGAGCGCGGTGAGCAGCGGCGGGAAGGCCATCAGGATCACGGCATAGAGGCCGGGCACCACGGTGTGCACGCTGCTGAGCGAGGGGTTGTACCAGACGCGGGTTTCCAGCTGCAGGGCCGGCGGCCCCGCTGCATGGCCGAAGCCGCTGGCGATGGCCAGCGCATGACTGCTGACCAGCGTCGCCGTGGCGGAATAGGTGCCGTCCACCAGCAGTTGGAGCGGGCTCGGCTCATGGCGGGTGAGGGCGCGTTCGAAACCAGGCGGGATGATCAGCGCCAAGCGGATCTCGCCGCGTTGCAGGGCTCGCTCCACTGCATGCGGGTCGGTCAACTCACGCTCGAGTTGGAAGACGCCGCTCGCCGTGAACGCTTCCGTGAGTTGTCGACTGGCGGGGGTGTGGTCCTCATCCAGTACGCCCAGGGTGATGTCGTCGACATCGAGCGTGATCGCATAGCCGAACAACAGCAGCATGATCAACGGCATGATCAACGCGACCCCGACGGTGATCGGGTCGCGCAGTACGTCTTTCGCCTCCTTGGTCGCCACGGCGGCGATGCGCCTCGGGTTCATGATGCCAGCTCCCGCTGTGCGTGCTCGATATGGCCGAGGAAGACCGCTTCCATGCCGGCATCGGCCGGAAGCCGCAATGCCTGGCGCAGCTGCTCGAGGGTGCCAAGGGCGACCAGGCGGCCCTGGTGCATCAACCCCAGACGGTGGCAGTAGCTCGCCTCTTCCAGGTAATGGGTGGTGACGAACACCGTCATGCCGCCGCTGGCCAGGGTCTGGATCAGCTGCCAGAAGCGCTGACGGTTGAGCGGATCGACGCCGGAGGTAGGCTCGTCCAGAAACAGCACGGCCGGGCCGTGCAGGATGCTGCAGGCCAGCGCCAGGCGCTGGCGTACCGCCGCCGACAGCTCACTGACCCGGCGTGCCTCCATCCCGGTCAGGGCCGTCATCCCACTGGCCCACTCGATCGTCTGGCGTCGACGCTTGCCGCCAAGGCCGTAGGCGCCGGCGAAGAAGCGCAGGTTTTCGGCCACCGTGAGATCCGGGTAGAGCGAGAAGCGCTGCGACATGTAGCCGATGCGGCTACGCAGGGCACGTGCCTGCCGGTTCACCGAGAGGCCGGCGACGAAGGCCTCGCCATCGCTGGGCATCAGCAACCCGCAGAAGACCCGGATCAGGGTGGTCTTGCCGGCCCCGTTGGGTCCCAGCCAGCCGATCACCTCGCCCGGCGGCACACTGACCGAGACTCGGTCAACGGCAGTGAAGTCGCCGAACCGCACGCAGAGTCGTTCCGCCCGCACCTCGCCACCCTGCGTTTCCATGACGGCCGGTGACACCGGCGGCGGCGCTGCTGCCGCTGCTGTGCTCAGGGCGATGAAGGTCTCCTCCAAGCCTGGCTCGGCAGGCGTCAGAGTGGCGAGCCCGCGCAGCCGCGCCAGGGTGGCCGGCGGCAGGTCGGCACCGGCATGCAACTGGATGCGCAATCGGTCCGCCAACCACTGCAGATTCAGCACCTCGGGGGCATCGCGCAGGATGGCCTGCACGGCGGCGGTCATGGCGGTCCGCACCTCGTAGATCCGCCCCTGGACCCGGGCACGCAACTGCGCCGGGGTGTCCACCGCCAGCACCCGGCCCTGGTCGAGAAAGGCGAGCCGGTCACAGTATTCCGCTTCGTCCATGTAGGGGGTGCTGACCACCACCGTGCTGCCGTGTTGCTGGTAACGCCGCAGCAGTTGCCAGAGCTCACGGCGCGACACGGGATCGACGCCCAGGCTGGGCTCGTCGAGCAGCAGCAACGGTGGGGCATGAATCAGGTTGGCGCACAGCGAGAGCTTCTTGCGCATGCCGCCGGAGAGCTTGCCGGCGGGTCGGTCGAGGTAGGCCTGTAGCCCGGCCATGGCCAGCAGTTCGTGGCTGCGGCCGGCAAAATCCTGCGCCGCGACGCCGCGGATACGGGCGGCAAACTGCAGGTTCTCGAGGACGCTGAGCCGGTCATAGAGCGTGAAGCCCTGTGACATGTAGCCGACCCGGGCATTCACCTCGGCCGCCTGGCGCACCGTGTCGAAGCCGAGCACCGTCGCCTGACCCTCGCTGGGATCCAGGATCGCCGCCCACAGCTGCATGAGCGTGGTCTTGCCGGCGCCGTCCGGGCCCAGCAGCCCGAAGATTTCGCCCTGCTGGACCGCCAGCTCGACCCCTGTGAGCACCTGGCGGCCGGCGAAGCGCCGCCCCAGCCCGGTGGTGCGGATCACTGCGGTCATGGTGGCACGACCAGGGTGTCGGGCCACGGTGCCTCGTCCTGCCAGCGGAGCCAGGCGTCGGCCGGCATGCCGGGCTTGAGCACGCCGTCGGGATTGGTGACCCGCAGGGTCACTCCGAAGACGGTACGCGCCCGCTCGTCGGGCAGGTGAGTGTCGCGTGGGGTGAACTGGGCCTGGCCGTCGATGGCACTGACCTCGGCTTCGAAGTAGCGGTTCGGGAAGGCATTGACCCGCACCCGGGCCGGGGCACCGAGCCGAACCCGGCCCAGCACCTGTTCGGTCACGTAGATCTTCAGCCGGGGGCGGCCCAGGTCGACCAGCACGCCCAGTGACTGTCCCGGCGCGACCACCTCGCCGATCTCCACCGCCTTGACCAGCACGGTGGCATCGAGGGGGCTGCGCAGCAGCGTCTTGTCGAGCTGGAGGGCGAGCTGGCTGCGTTGCTGCCGCAGCGCCTCCAGATTGGCGGTGGCCTCTGCTCGCTGCGCTTGCAGTACCTCGACTTCGCCCGACGCCTCGCGGCGGCGATCTTCGCTGTGCTCCAACTGCTGCGCGGGGATCGCGCCGGTGCGACGCAGGGTGCGCGCGCGTTGCAGCTCGGCCTCGGCATTGCCGAGATGGTGGCGTGCCGTGTCGAGCATGCGCTCGAGCCGAACCACTGCCTGTTCACCGGCACTCAGGCGCGCCTCGAGTTCGGCCTGTTGCAGGCGAATGAGGCGATCGTCCAGGCGGATCAGCTCGGCCCCCTCGCCGACGGTCCGGCCCTCGACCAGAGAACTTTCCACCACGCGTCCGGGGATTTCGGCGGCAAGGCGGATCTCGGTGGCTTCGATACGGCCACTGCCATACAGCAAGCCGGGCGGCAGTTCCGCCGGTCGCAGCGCCAGGAAGCCCAGATAGCCGCCGGCGGCGAGCAGCATGATCGCCGCGATCGTCCACAGCGAGTATCGCATTGCCGCTCCTATTGTCTCTGCACCTCCCCCCCCCTTCATCTCGGGAGAGGTGTCGGCTGGAGAACCCTCCCACGATCAGTCCGCATTCGCTGCCGACATGGCAGGATCATGAACCCTTCAGAGATCCCGGGCGCGGTTGGTCTGGTGGACCAGGCGCATCGCTTCATGCTGCTCCAGCTTCAGCAGCTCACCGATCAGCTCGCGCGTCTCGGGAATCTCGGCACGCCCCTCGAGATAGCGGTAGAAGCCGATGACCTGACTGTGGAGATCGAAGATTTCCTGGCAGATCTCGTCGAAGCTCATCTCCGCATAGGGCGCGCTGCACGACAGGTGGGACTTGATGGGCGCGTAGGAAATGTAGTCGTAGAGCCAGGTATTCAATGCCTTGGGGGCGGCCTGCCCCTCGAAGCCGGCCACGGCCCTTTCCAGGGCCGCCTCGTGTTCCGCCAGATACTCCAGCAGCCACTTGGCGCGCTCTTCCTCCTGCTGTGTTGAGCAGTGCTGCAGGCACTCAGCCAAGTGTTGATGCAATGCCCGTGTCCACTCGACCACATCGTGAAAGGTTGAAACGTACATCGGTCGATCTCGCTTGAGGAGCCGGGGGGATGGCTCAGGTGAGGAGGTAACAACGTTTTCAGCGTAGTCCAATGGCTCCCGGGTCGGCTTGATCCGCGTCAAGGCGAGCTGTGCTGGCCAGCCCGCATGTCCCATCGAGGTCGTCAAGATTGCCTGGCACCGATCACCATGGAACACTGCGTCTCTAGTCGGTAGCCAAGCTGGTCCGCTGGGCGCTGTCGACGCCGTACCTGTTCCGGAGGTAAGTCATGGCGGTGGGACCATCCAGGCCTGGCGGGCTGAAGCGGGGACTGGCCACGCCGGAGTTCAACGTGACGCTGTTCGCCTTTCTGCTGAACTATCCGTGGGAGTTCCTGCAGGTGCCGCTCTTCGCCGGCATGCCGACCATGACGCACTGGGACGCGGTGCGCTTCTGCACCCGGGCGGCACTGGGGGACGTGCTCATCGCGCTCGTGGCCTTCTGGAGCGTGGCGGCTGTACGGCGGCGGGCCTGGATTCGTTGTCCCGATGCCCCGGCGCTATTCGGCTTCGTGGCAGTCGGCGTCGCGATCACGATAGGACTGGAGTGGCATGCCACCGTGCTCCAGGACCGCTGGCAATACGCTGAGCTGATGCCCACCCTCCCGCTGCTGGGAACGGGGCTGGCCCCACTGCTGCAGTGGCTCGTCTTGCCGCCGCTGCTCGTCTGGCTGGTGCATCGCCAGATGCTCGGCGAGCGTTGGCTGATGGCGTGCGGCGAGCGTGCCGGTGCGGGAAGCGAGGTTCAGGAGTGACGGGTGCCAAACGTCGTCGGCCCTGGCGCCGGTTGCTGCTGCTGCTCGGCATTGTGCATCTGGTGGGCCTGGCCTCGTCGGTGGACGCCATGATGTCGAGCCGCACCGCCCAGGGGGCCATTGCCTGGATCGTGTCGCTCAATACCGTGCCCTATGTGGCGGTGCCCGCCTATTGGGTCTTCGGGCGCACCAAGTTCCAGGGCTATGCCACCTCGCGGCGTGACGAGGACTCTGAGCTGACCAGGGCGTTGGCTGACAAGCTGGCCGAGCTGCGTTCGCACCGAGTGGCGGCGGCCCAGAGCGACAAGCACCTGGCCGGAGTGGAGCAGTTGGCCAGGCTGCCCTTTCTCGGCAGCAACCGGGTGGAGCTCTTGATCGATGGCGCACAGACATTCGAGAGCCTGTTCGCCGGCATCGAGTCGGCGGAGCGCTATCTGCTGGTGCAGTTCTACATCGTCAGGGCCGACGAATTGGGGCTGGCATTGCAGGCGCGACTGATCGAACGGGCCCGGCAGGGGGTCGAGGTCTATTTTCTCTATGACGAGATCGGTAGCTATGCACTGCCGGGCGCTTACCTGCAGACCCTGGAAGATGCCGGCATCAGGGTCCACCGTTTCCACTCCACCCGGGGGCTGGGTAACCGCTTCCAGTTGAACTTCCGCAACCATCGCAAGATCGTCGTGGCCGACGGTGTCAGGGCCTGGGTCGGCGGTCTCAACGTCGGCGA
This sequence comes from Halomonas heilongjiangensis, assembly GCF_002879645.1. Classification (GTDB taxonomy): domain Bacteria; phylum Pseudomonadota; class Gammaproteobacteria; order Pseudomonadales; family Halomonadaceae; genus Halomonas; species Halomonas heilongjiangensis. Next base: position 126,738 of record NZ_PNRE01000100.1, read on the forward strand.
CGAATACCTGCAGGGTCACCCCCGTATCGGGCCATGGCGGGACACGCACCTGATGATCGAGGGGCCGGCCGCCCTGGCACTACAGCTGGTATTCCTCGAGGACTGGCACTGGGCCACCGAGGAGCTCCCCGACCTGCCTTGGGAACCGGTGGTGCCGTCGCACCACGCCACCCCGGTGTTGATCCTGCCCTCGGGGCCGGCGGATCGTTTCGAAACCGCCAGCCTGATGATCCAGCAGGCGATTCATGCCGCCCACGAGCGGATCTGGATCTCGAGTCCCTATTTCGTACCCGACGAGGGCGTGCTGTCGATGCTCAAGCTGGCCGCCCTGAGTGGGGTGGACGTGCGCATCCTGATCCCGGAGCGGCCGGACAACCCCCTGACCTACTTCGCCGCCTATGCCTTTCTCGGGCCGCTGCTGGAGGCCGGGGTCGAAGTGCGTCGCTTCCAGGAGGGCTTCCTGCACGGCAAGGCCTTCCTGGTGGATGATGTCGGTGCCGCCGTGGGAACGGTGAACCTGGACAACCGCTCCTTCCGGTTGAACTTCGAGGTGACGGCGCTGGTAATGGACCCGGCGTTCGCCGCCGAGGTCGAGGCGATGTTCGAGGAGGACTTCGCTCGAGCCCGGCAGATGCGGCGCGAGGACATCGAAGACCAGCCGCTCTGGCACCGGGTGGCGGCGCGGGCGGCCCATCTGCTGGCGCCGGTGCTGTGATCGCCGGCTGCCAGGGGGGCAGGGGGACAGGGGGACAGGGCCCTGCGTAAGGTTGGGGAGGCCTTTGTGACAAAACCCAACAGTGTTCCTGCTCATGATCGGGGCGCTCCCCCGGTACACTGTTCGCATGATGATTTCGCCGAGGTCTCGCGGACCGCGGCAACATGGATGAGGCGAGAAGATGGCAATGGCGAGATGTAATCCTGGGATGTCGGGGCAAGCCCCGCGGTGGTTGAGGCGGACCCTGGGCGGCCTGCTGGCAGCCGGTGGCCTGCTCTTCTCGGCCGGTACCCTGGCCGAAGAGGAGCCCGAGTGGCCCAGAGGGCATTACCCGTTGCCCGCGGAAGGCGACGTGATCGGCGAGGTCTACACCGTCGAGACCCGCGGGGACGAGACGCTGCTCGACGTGGCCCGCGAGCACAACGTGGGCTACGAGGAGATCCGCCGGGCCAATCCGGAGGTCAGCATCTGGGTGCCGGGCGAAGGCACCGAAGTGGTGATCCCGGCACGCTTCATTCTGCCCGATACCGAGCGCACCGGCGTCGTGATCAACATCGCTGAACTGCGCCTCTACTACTTTCCCGAGACGAAGACGGGGGAGGCGCCGCGGGTCGAGACCTACCCGATCGGCATCGGCCGCGAGGGCTTCGACACGCCCCTGGGGGTAACCAAGACCACCATGCGCCTGGAGGATCCGGCCTGGTACCCCCCGCGTTCGGTTCGCGAGGAGGCCGCCGCGCGCGGCGAGTCGGCGCCGGGGGTGGTGCCGCCGGGGCCCGACAACCCCCTGGGCCGCCACGCCATCCTGCTCGACATCCCCGGCTACCTGATCCATGGCACCAACCAGCCCGACGGCGTCGGCATGCGTGCCAGCCGTGGCTGCATCCGCATGTTCCCGGAGGACATCGCGTCGGTGTTCGGTCGCGTGCCGGATGGCACCCGGGTCGAACTCGTCGACCAGCCGATCAAGGCCGGTTGGGCCGATGGCACCCCCTATGTGCAGGCCTATGCCGCGCTCGAGGATCAGGAGGAGGGCATGGCGGCGCTGCTCGAGACGCTCTCCCTGCTCGAGCGGGCCGACGACGGAGCCGCCATGGTGCTCGACTACGAGCAGCTGCGCCGCCTGCTCGACGCCCCCGATGGCCGGGTCGTCGCCCTGGAGCCGCCCCCCGAACCCGAGAAGGCACCCGCCGCCGACAGCGGCAACGGCTTCCTCGACGAGGTCAAGGTCTAGCGAGCCCGGTCGGTGGCCGCCCCGTGCGCCTCGGCAAAGGAGACCAGGCGACGCTGCTCCTCATCCCACAGCACGAGCCGCACCGACTCGAGGCTTTGCCCCAGGGTGAGGCGGCCGATATGGCGGAGTGCGGGATGGTCGCGCAGCACTTCGGGCAGCCGATAGGAGGGGATGCGGCTGCAGAGGTGATGGACATGGTGGATCCCGATATTGGCGGTGATCCAGCGCAGGGGGCCCGGCAGGTCATAGTGGGAGCTGCCGTACAGCGCCGTCTCGTGGAACGTCCAGTCGGCGTCGTGCTCCCACAGGGTGGCCTCGAACTGGTGCTGGACATAGAACAGCCAGACGCCGATCGATGAGGCGAGAAGCGTGATGGGCAGTTGCACGAGCAGGAAGGGGATCACGCCGACCAGCCAGATCATGGTGGTGACGAGCAGCGCGATCGCCGCGTTGGTGCTCATGGTGCTCAGCCAGGGCATCCAGCCTGCGCGCATGAAGCCCACTGGCAGGCGATGGTCCAGGATGAACAGGTACGTCGGGCCGACACCGAACAGCACCAGCGGGTGCCGATACAAGCGATAGAGGAGCCGCTGCGTTCGCGGCAAGCCCCGGTACTCGCGCACGGTCAGGGTGTCGATGCCGCCGACACGCGGGCGATCGAGATTGCCGGAGCCGGCATGGTGGAGGGCATGGCTGTGCCGCCAGAGATCGTAGGGCGTCAGGGTCAAGACGCCGATGGCTCGGCCGACCCAGTCATTGGCATGTCGGGAACGAAAGAATGACCCGTGGCTGCAGTCGTGCTGGATCATGAACAAGCGCACGAGAAAGCCCGCGGCGGGCACGGCGAACAACAGGCCAAGCCAGTAGCCGGCGCTCAGGGTGCCCCACATCAGTATCCAGAGGGCGGCGAAGGGGATCACCGTGACCGTGAGTTCCACGATGCTGCGCGCCAGGCGCGGCGTGCGGTACTCGCCCAGGGCGCGCTTCAATGCCCGTGGCTCGGCGGTGATGTCGATAGTCGGCGCTGAGAGATCCATGAATCGTAGGTTGGTGTCCGGCACGCACGAAGTCTGTACGGTACCGCACCCTCCGGTGGAGGAACCGTCTCCACCTACCGCTGCCGAGGTGCCGTCGGTAGCGCCTCCACCAGCCCCAGCGCCACGCAGATCCTGACCAGCTCGGCGAGGTTGGCCGCCCCCAGCGCCTTCATGGCGCGCAGCCGGTAGACCTCCACGGTCTTGGCGCTGACGCCGAGGTGGTCGGCGATCTCGCGGCTGGTCATGCCCTCGGCCACGTGCACCAGGATCCGCTGCTCCTTGGGGCGCAGGGTGGCGTAGCGCGCCTGGAGGGCCTCGAGCCGTGATCGGGCCAGGCGCTCGCGCTGGTGCTCGGCCAGCGCCTGCTGCACGCAGTCGATCAGCTGCTGGTGGTTGAAGGGTTTCTCGATGAAGTCGAAGGCGCCGGCCTTGAGCGCCGCCACCGCCATGGGCACGTCGCCGTGGCCGGTCATGAAGATCACCGGGGTGGCGTCGCCGCGCTCGTTGAGCCGTTGCTGCACCTGCAGGCCGGACAGGCCGGGCATGCGCACGTCGAGCAGGATGGCGTCGTGGGCCTCGGGCAGGGTGGCGAGGAAGGCCTCGCCGTCGCCGTAGGCACGCGTCGACAGGCCCACCGATTCCAGCAGCCAGGCGAGGGAGTCGCGCAGGGCCTCGTCGTCGTCGACCACGGCGATACAGGGCGGGGGACTGGCGGTCTCGGTCACGCGGGGCTCCGGGCAGTCAAGGCGGGGTGGGCTCGGTGAGCAGTGTACCGGCAAAGGTGGCACCGCCGGAACCGTCGTCCGGGGCCAGCGCCAGGCGGCCGCCCATGGCCTCCATCAGCGAGTGGCTGATGGCGAGCCCCATGCCCAGGCCGTCGGGGCGAGTGGAGTGGAAGGGGGCGAAGATGCGTTCGCTGTCGCCCGCCGCGATGCCCGGGCCGCGGTCGCCGACCGTGAAGGTGACCTCCCGCGGGCCGGTGCGCTGCGCCCGGATCTCGACCCGGTCGGCACCGGGATGGTCGCGGCTCGCCTCCAGGGCGTTGAGCAGCAGGTTGACCAGTACCTGCTCGAGCGCCACCGGGTCGGCCTGTACCCGCGGCAGGGTGGCGGCGAGCTCGTGGGCGAGCCGCACGCCGGCCTGGTGGTACTGCCATTCGCAGAGCCGGCAGGCGGCGTCGACCACCTCGGCGAGCACCACCGGCCGCGGGCGCGTCTGGCCCTTGCGCACGAAGGTGCGGATATGGCGCAGCCGCTCGGCCAGGCGCTGGACCTGGTCGCTGATGCGCGTCAGCGGCAGTTTCAGGTCGCCGGCCGGCCGGCACGGGTCGGCGGCGAGCTGCCCCAGGGCGCCGCTGGCGTAGTTGGCGATGGCGCCCAGCGGCTGGTTGAGTTCGTGGGCGATGTTGGAGGCCAGCTCGCCGGTGGTGGCCAGGCGGTTGGCGTGGGCGATCTGCTCCTGGTGGCGGCGGGCCTGTGCCTCGGCGGCCTTGCGCAGGCCGATGTCGCGGTTGAGCAGCGAGAGGTGGTCGGGCTCGGCGCCTGGGCCGCGGTGGGCGAGCACCACGCTGAGCACCGGCACCGGCCCCCGCGGGCCGCACATCTCCAGCTCGCCGCTCCAGGAGCCGTAGCGGGCCACGGCGGGCAGCACGATCTCGCGCAGCTCGGCCAGCGACGCCGGCGTATAGGCCTGCTCGAGGCGGGCATCGCCCCCCTCGCGGGGCAGGGAAAGCAGCCGGCGCGCGGCCTCGTTGGAGTAGAAGAGCCGCTCCTGGCCGTCGACGAACAGCACATAGTCGGTGGTGGATTCGACCACCCGGGCGAGGCGCTCGCGGTTGGCCTCGGCGCGGATGCGCCGGCCCACGTCGCGGGAGACGCAGAGGATGTCGAGCAGTTCGCCGGTGGCCGGGTCGCGGCGGGTGCGGCTGGTGGTCTCTAACCAGACGTAGTGACCGTCCCGGGCGCGGAAGCGGTAGGTCTGCTGGTAGAAGCCGTCGTGATAGTAGACCCGCGGCGACTTGTTGAGCAGGTCGGCCAGGTCCGCCGGGTGGAAGAGGTCGTAGGCGGAGGCGCCGATCAGCTCCTCGGGGTCATAGCCGAGCAGGTCGCGGGCGGCCCGCGAGGCGTAGAGGAAGGTACCGTCCCGGGCGTGGCGCGAGATCAGGTCGGTGGTGCTCTCCGCGAGCCATTGGTAATGGCGTTTCTCCACCTCGAGGGCCGCGTTGCGGGCCTCGAGCTCGGCACAGCGGGCCTCGAGCACGGCCCGCCGCGACGGGCGCCGGCGGGTGTCGTCGTCGCCCGCCATCAGCGCGCCGGGTCCACCCGGCCACCCAGCGAGGCGTTGCGCCGGAACCAGCCGGCGATGCTGGCTCGCGGCAGGCGGGTGGGCAGCACCTCGTGGGGAACGGTCTCGGAGAGGAAGCAGGCGAAGGTGCCGGCGGCGGGGCGCACCCGGGCCACCTCGCGCTCGAGATCCATGGCGTCGAAGAGCACCATCTCGCCGCCGCCGTCGGCGGGCCAGTCCGGGTTGAGGTAGCCCACGGTGGAGATGACCCGGTTGGCGCGGCCCCGAAAGCTGTCGAGATGGCGCTGGTAGAAGGCACCGGGCGGGTAGTGGGCGAAGTGGGCCTCGTACTCGAAGAGCCCCAGGAACAGCGCCTGGTTGAGCGCGTTCTGCAGTTCGCCCATGGCCTCGAGGTAGCGGCGCTGGGCCGGGCTCTCGCGGTCGAGCCAGCGAATGGCGTCACCGCGGACGTCGCGGCGCAGCGCATGCGCCTGGCCGCGGCCGATGCCGGCGGGGTCCAGGGCATGGTGGTCGGCCAGGGCCATCAGCTCGCGGTGGAGCTCGGCGCAGAGGTCGGCGTCGATGACGTCCTCGCCGACGTACCAGCCCTGTTCCACCAGGGCGTCGACCAGGCGAGGCAGGGCGGCGGGGTCCAGGACGGGGCGTGCGAGTCGTGGTGTCAGTGGTGTGTCCCCATGCGGCAGAAGAGAGGGGGGTCAGGGGGCCTGGGTCAGGCCATCCCGGGCCCGCAGGAGTCGCTCGGGAAAATAGCACAGCCGACCGCCCGCAGGCTCGCGGTGGAGGCTGATCTCGCGGCCGAAGCCCTCGGCCAGCAGCTCCACCAGCATCATGGCCGAGAGCCCCCAGATCACCTGGCCGGCGACATGGTAGCTCGGCACAAAGTACGGCCGGCCGTTCACCGGGATCACGTCGGTGTGGTGGCGACGGTCCTCGAGGAACAGCGACAGCGGCACCTCGAAGATCGCATCCAGCTCGTTGAGGTCGGGCACGAGCGGCAGGTCCGGGGGAATCAGGCCCACGTAGGGGGTGACGCTGATGCCGTGCAGCGAGATGACGTCCGAGAGCCGGCCGAGCAGCTCGACCCGTTCGCGGGGCAGGGCGATCTCCTCGAGGGATTCGCGCAGCGCCGTGCTCAACAGGTCCGGGTCCTGCTCCTCGCGCTTGCCGCCGGGAAAGGCCACCTGGCCGCTGTGGGTGGTGAGGTGATCGGCGCGGCGGGTGAACAGCAGGGTCGGCGCGTGGCGGTCGACGATCGGTATCAGCACCGCGGCCTGGGGCAGGTCGAGCGCCAGCCGCTGCGGCCGGTGTGCTTGCAGGCGTTCGCGAAGTTTCTCTAACATGGGGTTTCCATCGGGTTTGATCCCTTCTACCCGGCCGCCGTCGCCGGCGTCAAGCCCGGAGTCGGGCGGCATCCGGGCCGCTCGCCAGCTTGCCAGGGAGCACCATGAACTTCTGCAGCCACTGCGGCCATACCGTGCGCTTCGCCATTCCGGACGGGGATGACCGTCCGCGCTACCTGTGCGACGAGTGCGGCACCATCCACTACCAGAACCCCCGCATCGTCGCCGGCACCCTGCCGGTGAGTGGCTCACGGGTGCTGCTGTGCCGCCGGGCCATCGCGCCGCGCAAGGGCTTCTGGACCCTGCCGGCCGGCTTCATGGAGAACGCCGAGACCACCGTCGAGGCCGCCGCCCGGGAGACCCGCGAGGAGGCCTGCGCCGAGGTCAGCATCCACGGCCTCTATACCCTGATCAACCTGCCGCACATCAACCAGGTCTACATGATCTTCCGGGCGGACCTGGCGGGCAGCTTCGACGTCGGTCCGGAGAGCCTCGAGGTGGCGCTGTTCGAGGAGCACGAGATCCCCTGGGACGAGCTCGCCTTTCCCACCATCGAGCGCACCCTGCGCCATTTCTATGCCGACCGCGGCGACGGCCATTTCCCGCTGCATATCAGCGATATCACCGCGGCGGATCGCGAGCGCTACTTCGGTTCCGCCTGATCGGGGCGGGACCGGGATCGTAGGGAGTGGCGACGGTATCATGAACACCGTCGTACCGGCGGAACGAGGATGACAGGCCGTGGACAAGTTCGAACGCAAGCTGGACCAGGCCGCGCGGGCCGCCTGGATGTCCTATGTGGGAGGGATCACCCAGGACGAGATCGCCCTGCAGCTCGGGGTGTCCCGGCCCGGCGTGCAGCGCCTGCTGGCCCTGGCCCGGCAGGAGGGCCTGATCAAGGTGCGCATCGATCATCCGATCTCCGCCTGCATGGCCATGGCCGCGGCCATCCGCGACCGCTATGGCCTGGACTACTGCGACGTGGTGCCGGCCGAGCCGGATGCCCCCGACGGCGCCGCCGCCTATCTGGCGGCGGCCGGGGCGGAGCGGGTGTCCCGCCTGGTGGTGCGCAGCGAGCCGCTGACCCTGTCGCTGGGGACGGGGCGCTCGGTGCGCGCGACCGTCGAGGCCATGAGTCGTCACGATCGGCCGCAGCACCGCTTCGTCTCGCTGGTCGGCAACGTGGCGCGTGACGGTTCCGCCAACCGCTACGACGGCGTCATGGTGCTGGCCGACAAGACCGGCGGCGAGCGTTTCCTGCTGCCCACCCCGGTGGTCGCCGACTCGGTGGAGGAGAAGGAGGCGATGCGCGGGCAGCGCCTGTTCCAGGCGATCATGGCGGTGGCCAAGCAGGCCGAGACCGCCTTCATCGGCGTGGGGCGCATCGACCGCCAGGCGACGCTCTTCCAGGACCACTTCATCGACGAGAGCGACCTCGAGGAGCTGCTGGATCTCGAGGCGGTGGGCGAGCTGCTCGGCTGGCCGATGAACCGCGACGGTGAGGTCATCGACTGCTCCATCACCCGCCGTGTCACCAGCCTGCCGCTGGAGATGCTGAGCGATCAGCCCCTGGTGGCCATCGCGGGCGGCCGGGAGAAGGGGCCGGCCCTGCTGGCGTCCCTGCGCGGCGGTTGGCTCAATGGGCTGATCACCGACGAGACGGCGGCCCGCTATCTCACCGAGGCGTCGTGACGCAGCGCATTATCCGCAATCGCTGAAATCTGTACCTAAAGTCTAATACCCGAGGCTTTGCTTTTTTTCGGGGCATGTTCGATCATTTGATCGTCAGATGATCAATATGATCAAAACAACAACGCCAAGCTGTCCCGACAGGAGCCCACCATGAGACTCACCCGTCATCTGCCCTTGACGAGCCTGGCCGCGGCGATCGCCCTGGCCGGCCCGGCCCAGGCGCAGACCGAGATCACCATCGCCACGGTCAACAACAACGACATGGTGATCATGCAGAGCCTGACCGATGCCTTCGAGGAGGCGCATCCCGACATCGCGCTGGACTGGGTGGTGCTGGAGGAGAACGTGCTGCGCCAGCGCATGACCACCGACATCGCCACCCAGGGCGGCCAGTTCGACGTCATGACCATCGGCACCTACGAGGTCCCCATCTGGGCCGAACGCGGCTGGCTGTCGCCCCTCGACGGTCTCCCCGATGACTACCAGGTCGACGACCTGCTCACCTCGGTGCGCGACGGCCTGAGCAACGACGGGACCCTGCATGCGCTGCCGTTCTACGGCGAGAGCTCGATGATGTACTACCGCCAGGACCTGTTCGACGAGGCCGGCATCGAGGTGCCCGAGCAGCCGAGCTGGGAGGAGGTCCGCGACTGGGCCGTCCAGCTGCATGATCCCGAGGCGCAGCGGGCCGGTATCTGCCTGCGCGGCAAGCCGGGCTGGGGCGAGAACATGGCCCTGGTCTCGACCCTGGTGAATACCTTCGGCGGGCGCTGGTTCGATGAAGACTGGCAGCCCCAGCTCGACTCGCCCGAGTGGCAGGAGGCGATCCAGTTCTATGTCGACCTGCTGAACGACTACGGCCCGCCCGGCGCCAGCTCCAACGGCTTCAACGAGAACCTGGCGCTGTTCTCCCGTGGGAGCTGCGCCATCTGGGTCGACGCCACCTCGGCGGCCGGCAAGCTCTACGACCCCGGCGAGTCCGACGTGGCCGACCGGCTGGGCTTCGCGCCGGCGCCGGTGGCCAGGACGCCCAAGGGCTCGCACTGGCTGTGGTCCTGGGCGCTGGCCATTCCCGCCACCTCCGAGAACCAGGAGGCCGCCAGGACGTTCATCCAGTGGGCGACCTCGCGTGAGTACATCGAGCTGGTCGGCGACACCCGGGGCTGGACCAGCGTGCCGCCCGGCACCCGCGAGTCCACCTACGCCAACGAGCACTACCAGGACGCGGCCCCCTTCGCCGGCTTCGTGCTCGAGGCGATGCGCAGTGCCGATCCCACCGACTCGACCCTGGAGCCGAGCCCCTATGTCGGCGTGCAGTTCGTCGGCATTCCCGAGTTCCAGTCGATCGGCACCCAGGTGGGCCAGACGGTGGCCTCGGCGCTGACCGGTGATGCCACGGTCGAGCAGGCGCTGCAGACCGCGCAGCGCGCCACGCAGCGTGCCATGCAGCGCGCCGGCTACCTCGACTGAGCGGAGTCTGCCGTTCCCGGCCGGGTCTTCCCGGCCGGGCCCTTTTCCCTACCTGGTTTTGCGGGTAATCCCATGAACAAGACAAGAGCTTCCGGGCGCACCGTCGGGGGTCTGAGGACCCTGTCGCTGCAGGCGCCGGCCGTCACCCTGCTGTTGCTGTGGATGCTGGTGCCGCTGGGCATGACCCTGTGGTTCTCCTTCCAGCGCTACAACCTGCTGATGCCCGGCATGACCGGCTTCGCCGGGCTGGAAAACTACGAATACCTGTTCACCGACCCGGCCCTCTGGTCGGCCATGGGCACGACCCTGCTGCTGGTCGGCTGGGTGCTGGCGATCACCGTGGTCGGTGGCACCCTGCTGGCGGTGCTCTTCCAGCAGGAGTTCGCCGGGCGCGGCATCGCCCGGGTGCTGGCCATCTCGCCGTTCTTCGTCATGCCCACGGTCAGCGCCCTGGTGTGGAAGAACATGATGATGCACCCGTCCAACGGGGTGCTCTCCTGGGTCGCCGAGTCGTTCGGCCTGCAGGCCGTCGACTGGTTCTCCGCGCTGCCGCTGACCTCGATCATCATCATCGTCGCCTGGCAGTGGCTGCCGTTCGCGCTGCTGATCCTGCTCACCGCCATGCAGTCGCTGGACGAGGACCAGGTGGAAGCCGCACGCATGGACGGGGCCGGCCCGGTGGCGATCTTCTTCTTCATCACCCTGCCGCATCTCAAGCGGGCGATCAGCGTGGTGATCATGATCGAGATGATCTTCCTGCTGACCATCTTCGCCGAGATCTTCGTCACCACCTCCGGTGGCCCGGGGCTGGCGACCACCAACCTGGCCTACCTGATCTATATCCGGGCCCTGCTCGACTTCGACGTCGGCACCGCCTCCGCGGGTGGGGTGATCGCCATCGTCCTCGCCAATATCGTCGCCATCTTCCTGGTCCGCATGGTGGCCAGGAACCTGGAAGACTAGTGTCTCGGGAGTCCCTTATCATGACGACAACGACCAAGCACGACAGGCTGGAAGCGTCCTCGCGGGGCGGCGGCCAGACCGTGCCGGCACGCGGTGCGACACGGCCGTTCCTGGCCTCGGCCAATACCCGGAAGCTCGGCCTGACCGTGCTGGGATGGACGGTGGCCCTGCTGATCTTCTTCCCGATCTTCTGGATGGTGCTGACGGGCTTCAAGACCGAGTCCGCGGCCATCGCCGATCCCAGCCTGATCTTCTCGCCGACCCTGGAGAGCTACCAGGCGGTCCAGGAGCGGGCGGGCTACGCCCGGTTCGCGCTGAACAGCGTCGCGGTGGCCTTCGGCTCGACCCTGCTGGCGTTGCTGATCGCCATCCCGGCTGCCTATTCGATGGCCTTTCTCCCCACCCGGCGCACCAAGGGCACCCTGCTGTGGATGCTCTCCACCAAGATGCTGCCGCCGGTCGGGGTGCTGGTGCCCATCTACCTGATCTTTCGCGACGTCGGGCTGCTCGATACCCGCACCGGCCTGATCATCATCTATACGCTGATGAACCTGCCGATCGTGGTGTGGATGCTGTACACCTTCTTCAAGGACATGCCCAAGGACATCCTCGAGGCGGGGCGCATGGACGGGGCCACCACCTTCCAGGAGGTGTTCTTCCTGCTGCTGCCGCTGACCCTGCCGGGCATCGCCTCCACCGGCCTGCTGTCGGTGATCCTGAGCTGGAACGAGGCCTTCTGGAGCCTCAACCTGACGTCTTCCAAGGCGGCTCCGCTGACCGCCTACATCGCCTCCTTCTCGAGCCCCGAGGGGCTGTTCTGGGCCAAGCTCTCCGCGGCCTCGACCATGGCCATCGCGCCCATCCTCGTCTTCGGTTGGTTGACCCAGAAACAGATGGTGCGCGGCCTGACCTTCGGCGCCGTCAAGTAAAGGAATCCCATCATGGCAACTCTACAACTCAAGCAGATCACCAAGCGCTTCGGCGACACCGACGTCATCAAGGGCGTCGACCTCGAGGTCAACGACCGGGAGTTCGTGGTCTTCGTCGGTCCCTCCGGCTGCGGCAAGTCGACGCTGATGCGCATGATCGCCGGGCTGGAAAGCGCCACCTCGGGCGATATCGTCATCGACGGGGCGCGCATGAACGAGGTGGGGCCCGCCGATCGCGGCCTGGCCATGGTGTTCCAGAGCTATGCGCTCTATCCGCACATGACCGTCGAGGACAACATGGGCTTCAGCATGCGCCTGGCCGGCGTGCCCAGGGAGGCGCGGCGCGAGAAGGTGCTCGAGGCGGCCAAGATCCTGCAGCTCGAGCCGCTGCTGGACCGCAAGCCCAAGGCGCTCTCCGGTGGCCAGCGCCAGCGCGTGGCGATCGGCCGGGCCATCGTCCGCAACCCGAGCATCTTCCTCTTCGACGAGCCGCTCTCCAACCTGGATGCGGCGCTGCGTGTGCAGATGCGCATCGAGCTGGCGCGGCTCCACGAGGAGCTCGACGCCACCATGATCTACGTCACCCACGACCAGATCGAGGCCATGACCATGGCCGACAAGATCGTGGTGCTGCACGACGGCGTGGTCGAGCAGGTGGGCTCGCCCATGGAGCTCTATCACCATCCGTGCAACCGCTTCGTGGCCGGTTTCATCGGCTCGCCCAAGATGAACTTCCTCGATGTCGACCTCGTCCGGTCGGGCCTCGAAGGGGTGAGCATCCGGCTGCCCGGTGGCGAGGCGTGCACGGTGCCGGTGGACGGCAGCCGGCTGGCGGTCGACTCGCCGCTGGAGCTGGGCATCCGCCCCGAGCACCTGCAACTCGACGACCAGGGGCCGCTGACGGGGGAGATCAGGGTCCTCGAGCGCCTGGGGGGCCAGACCTCGCTCTATGTGCAGATGGGCGAGGCGATGGTCACCCTCATGACCGACGGGGACGTCGCCCATCGCGTCCACGACAAGGTACGTTTCGGCTTCGAGCCGAGGCGCGCCCACCTCTTCGACGCCGAGACCCTGGCGCTGCCCAGCCTGCATCAGCACCCCCTGGCCGGCCTCACCCGCCACGATAACCGCTTGTCGTCCACAAGCGGCTGCCAGTGACGGGGAGCGCCCATGGATACCCTGATCTTCGACTGTGACGGCGTGCTGGTGGACAGCGAGGCGATCGCCGAGGCCACCCTGGTGGGGCTGCTGGGGGAGTGGCTGCCCGACCTGGCCGCCGATACCGTGCTGCGCCAGGCGCTGGGCATGACCACGGCCAACATCCTGGCGCACCTGGAGCCGCTGAGCCGCCACCGGCTGCCGGCCGATGCCACCGAGCGGGTCGACCGGGCCATCGAGGCGCGGCTGGCCAGGGAGCTCGAGGCCGTCGACGGCGTGGCCGCGGCGATCGCCTCGCTGCCCCTGCCCAAGGCGGTGGTCTCCAACAGCCGCCGTCGCCGCGTCCTGGCCTCGCTGGCCACCACCGGCCTGGAGCGGTTGATCGGCGAGTCGCCGGTCTTCACGGCGGACCAGGTCGCCCGCCCCAAGCCCGCCCCCGACCTCTACCTGCTGGCGGCCCGTGAGCTGGGCTGTGCTCCCGCCGACTGCCTGGTGGTGGAGGACAGCGTCTCGGGCGTCACCGCGGCCCACGCCGCCGGCATGACGGTCATCGGCTTCACCGGGGCCAGCCACGTCGAGCCGGGGCAGGCACGCCGACTGGTCGAGGCCGGGGCCTGGCGCATTCTCGACCACATGCACGGACTCGAGTCGCTGGTCGACGACTGGCGGCACGCCCGCCCGCACACCGCGGCTCGCTAACCCCATCACCAGAGGCAGGAACACATGAAACTCGACAGCAAGACGAGCGTGATCACCGGCGGTGCCCGCGGTATCGGCCTGGCCATCTCCCGGGCCTACCTGGAGGAGGGCGCCTCGGTGGTCATCGCCGACGTCGACCAGGGGGCCATCGACGAGGTGCTGGCCACGCTGGAAGGCGAGGGCCATGCCGCCTCCCGGCTGATGGGCGTGCGCCTGGACGTCTGCGATCGCCAGGCCATCGACGCCATGGTGGCCAGCGTCACCGAGCGCTTCGGCGGCATCGACATCCTGGTCAACAACGCCGCCATCTTCGACATGGCGCCGGTGCTCGAGGTGACCGAGGAGAGCTTCGACCGGCAGTTCGCGGTGAACACCAAGGGGCTCTTCTTCACGCTCCAGGCGGTGGCGAAGGCCATGGTCGCGCGGGGCCGGGGCGGCAAGATCATCAACATGTCGTCCCAGGCCGGGCGCCGCGGCGAGCCGCTGGTCAGCGTCTACTGCGCCAGCAAGGCGGCGGTGATCAGCCTGACCCAGTCCTGCGGCCTGTCGCTCATCGCGCACGGCATCAACGTCAACGGCATCGCCCCCGGCGTGGTGGATACCCCGATGTGGGACGAGGTCGATGCGCTCTTCGCCCGCTTCGAGAACCGCCCGCTCGGCGAGAAGAAGCGCCTGGTCGGCGAGGCGGTGCCCTACGGTCGCATGGGGCGCCCCGAGGATCACGCCGGGGCCGCGGTCTTTCTCGCCTCGGCGGACAGCGACTATGTGGTGGCCCAGACCCTCAACGTCGATGGCGGCAACTGGATGAGCTGACCCGTGAAGGGCAGGGTGAGACGGCGTCAGGCTTGCGCCCGGTGTCGCGCAGGCGATGATGGCGGTTCGCCAGCCCACTGTGAGGACACTGCCATGTATCCCGAACTACAGGATGTCGCCCGCCAGATCAGCGAGGCCGCCTCGGACCGGCGGCGGTTCATCGTCGCCCTGGCCGGCCCGCCGGGCGCCGGCAAGTCGTACCGCTCTGAGCTGTTGAGCGATGCCATCACGGCATTGCGCCCCGGCGAATCCGTCGTGGTGCCGATGGACGGCTACCACTTCGACAACGCCGTGCTCGAGCCCGACGACCAGGTGCCGGTGAAGGGGGCCCCGCACACCTTCGACGTCGACGGCCTGCGTGTCGATCTCGAGCGTATTCGTCGCGCCGACCGGACGGTGGCGGTACCGGTGTTCGACCGGCCCCTGGACCTGGCCCGCGCCGGCGGACGCCTGATCACGCTCGGGCACCGCATCGTCATCGTCGAGGGCAATTATCTGCTGCTCGACGAGGCGCCCTGGACCGAGCTGCATCCCCTGTTCGACCTGACCGTGATGCTGGACGTGGCCGACGATGTCCTCGAACAGCGGCTCTTCGAGCGCTGGCTGGACATGGGCCAGGACGCCGCCGGCGCCCTGGAGAAGGCCCGCCACAAGGACATGTCCAACGCGCGCCTGGTCAAGACGCGCTCCATTTCGCCCGACCTGGTGTGGCGCTGACCGCCAGGCTCCGGGCCCCGTTCACGCCGAGTGCGGCTCGGCCGGAGAGACTCCATGACCCGACTCAACAATGACAACCTGGGCCGGCTGGCCCCCGAGGTGGCGGTGCCCGGCTATGACCGTGGCGCCGTGACCGCCGGCATCGTCCACTTCGGCGTGGGGGGCTTCCACCGTGCCCACCAGGCCATGTACCTGGATGCGCTGATGAACCGCGGCGAGGCCCTGGACTGGGGCATCGTCGGCGTCGGCGTGATGCCCGGCGACCGCCGCATGCAGGAGGCGCTGGCCGCCCAGGACCACCTCTATACCCTGGTGGTCAAGCACCCCGACGGCCGCCGCGAGCCCCGCGTCATCGGCAGCATGATCGATTACCTGTTCGCCCCCGACGACCCGGAGGCGGTGATCGCCCGGATGGTCGACCCGGCCACCCGCATCGTCTCGCTGACCGTCACCGAGGGCGGCTACAACTTCCATCCGGTCAGCGGCGCCTTCGATCTCGACGATCCGGCGGTGCAGCACGACCTGGCCCACCCTGCCGCACCGACGACCCCCTTCGGGCTGATCACCGAGGCGTTGGCGCGGCGCCGCACACGAGGCATCCCGCCCTTCACGGTGATGTCCTGCGACAATATCCAGGGCAACGGCGAGGTGGCAGGTCGCATGTTCACGGCCTTCGCCCGGGCCCGGGACGGCGAGCTCGGCGCCTGGGTCGCCGCCGAGGTCGCCTTCCCCAACTCCATGGTCGATCGCATCACCCCGGTCACCGCCGCCGCGGACATCGAGGAACTGGCCGGCCGTTTCGGCGTCGAGGACGCCTGGCCGGTGGTCTGCGAGCCCTTCACCCAGTGGGTGCTGGAGGAGCGTTTCGTCACCGGCCGTCCCGCCTTCGAGGCGGTGGGGGTGCAGGTGGTCGAGGACGTGGAGCCCTACGAGCTGATGAAGCTGCGGCTGCTCAACGCCAGCCACCAGGCGCTGTGCTATTTCGGCTACCTGGCCGGCTACCGCTACGCCCATGAGGTGTGCCAGGACCCGCTGTTCGTCGACTTCCTGCTCGACTACATGCGCCGCGAGGGGGCCCCGACCCTGGCGCCGGTGCCGGGGGTGGATCTCGAGCGGTACCGGCTGACCCTGATCGAGCGCTTCGCCAATCCCGAGATCAAGGACACCCTGGCGCGGTTGTGTGCCGAGAGTTCGGATCGCATTCCCAAGTGGCTGCTGCCGGTGATCCGCGAACAACTGGACAGGGGCGGCGAGATCCATCGCTCGGCCGCGGTGGTGGCGAGCTGGGCCCGCTATGCCGAGGGCGCCGACGAGCGGGGCGATGCCATCGCGGTGGTCGACCGCCTCAAGGACGATCTGATGCGCCGGGCCGCCCGGAACCGCGAGCAACCGACCGCCTTTATCGAGAATCGTGAACTGTTCGGGGATCTGGCCGAGAGCGAGCGCTTCCGCACGGCCTATCTCGAGGCCCTGGCTTCCCTTCACGAGCGCGGTGCGCGTGCCACACTGGAAGCTCTGGTGTCGGTGCGAGGACGTGCGTGATGTATATCGGAGTGGATTGCGGGACCCAGAGCACCAAGGTGGTGGTGCTCGATGTCGAGGGAGAGTGCATCCTCGGCGAGGCGAGTCGCCCCCATCGCCTGATCGAGGGCGAGAACGGGCGGCGCGAACAGCGGCCCGGCGACTGGGTCGAGGCGCTGCGCGGTGCCTTCGCCGAGGCCGTGGCCAGGGCCGGCATCGACAGCCGGGCCATCCGCGCCATCGGCGTCTCCGGCCAGCAGCACGGCATGGTGGCGCTGGACGGTCGGGGTGAGCCGGTCCACCCGGCCAAGCTGTGGTGCGATACCGAGACGGCCGCCTGGAATGCCGGCCTGGTCGCGCGGCTGGGAGGCGAGGCGGGGTGCCTCGACAAGCTCGGGCTGGTGCTGCAGACCGGCTACACCGCCTCCAAGATCGCCTGGCTGCGCGACACCCATCCCGACGCCTACCACCGCATCGACAGCCTGCTGCTGCCCCACGACTACCTGAACTTCTGGCTCACCGGCGAGCGGGTCACCGAGGCCGGCGATGCCTCCGGTACCGGCTATTTCGATACCCGCTCGCGGCGCTGGCGCCATGACGTCCTGGCCGAGGTCGCCCCGGAGCTCGACGCCGAGCGAGTGCTGCCGCGGCTGATCGATGCCCAGGAGCGGGCCGGCATCGTGCGCCCCGAGGTGGCCCGGGCGCTGGGGCTGGCCGAGGACGTGCTGGTGGCCAGTGGTGGCGGCGACAATATGCTCGGCGCCATCGGCACCGGCAATATCCGGCCGGGGCTGGTGACCCTGAGCCTGGGGACCTCGGGGACGGTGTGTGCCCACTCCCCCGAGCCGGTGGTGGCCGACAGCGCCATGGTCGCCAACTTCTGTTCGAGCAGCGGCGGCTGGTTGCCGCTGGTCTGCACCATGAACGTGACCTCGGCGACGACTCGCGTGCGCGAGCTGTTCGGCCTCGACCTGGCGGGGTTCGGCGAGCGGCTCGCCGGTGCGCCGATCGGCGCCGAGGGGGTCACCGTGCTGCCGTTCTTCAACGGCGAACGGGTGCCGATGCTGCCCGAGGCCACGGCGAGCTTCCTGGGCCTGACCAGCGTCAACACCACCCAGGCCAACCTCTGCCGGGCGGTGGCCGAGGGCGCCACCTTCGGCATGCGCTATGGCCTGGAACTGCTCGGTGGACTGGCCGAAGGGGCCAGCCAGATCCGCCTGATCGGCGGTGGCGCCAACAGCCCGGTGTGGCGGCAGATGGTCGCCGACATCACCGGCACCCAGGTGATCTGCCCCGAGATCACCGACGCCGCGGCGCTGGGCGCGGCCCTGCAGGCGGCCTGGTGCCATCGGCGCGAGCAGGGGGTCACCCTGGAGCAGCTCTGCGCACGGCTGGTGCATCTCGACGAACGCTCCCTGGCCGATCCCGAGCCGGCGAGTGTCGCCGCCTATCAGGGGGTCTATGCTCGCTATCGTGAGGCCCTCGCCGAACGTCATGCCGTCGCCTGCTGACGCGCCGGTCCACCCCAACCTTCGACAGATGGAGCCACCCATGCCTTCTCTACTCGACGCGCTCAAGCAGCACTCGCTGGTGGTCGCCGACACCGGCGACCTCGACGCGATCAAGCGCTACCGGCCCCAGGATGCCACCACCAACCCCTCGCTGCTGCTCAAGGCCTTCGACCTGCCGGGCTACCAGGAGCTGATCGCCGAGACCCTGGACGCGGTCAAGGCCGAGGGCGGCGATCGCCAGCAGCAGGTCGAGCACGCGGCCGACCGGCTCGCCGTGGCCAAGGGCGCGGAGATCGCCAGGCACGTGCCCGGCCGGGTCTCCACCGAGGTCGCGGCGCGACTCTCCTTCGATACCCGGGCCAGCATCGCCAAGGCTCACGAGCTGATCGGCCTCTATGCGCGCCACGGCGTGGGCCCGGAGCGGGTGCTGATCAAGCTGGCCTCGACCTGGGAAGGCATCCGCGCCGCCGAGGTGCTGGAGCGCGAAGGCATCAACTGCAACCTGACCCTGCTGTTCAGCGACGCCCAGGCCCAGGCCTGCTTCGACGCCGGGGTGTTCCTGGTTTCGCCCTTCGTCGGCCGGGTCACCGACTGGTACAAGCAAGCGACCGGACGCGACTACAGCCCGGACGAGGACCCGGGGGTGAACTTCGTGCGCGGGGTCTGCGCCCGTGCGAGCCGGGGCGGCTACGACACCGTGGTGATGGGGGCGAGCTTCCGCACCACCGGCCAGGTGCTGGCGCTGGCCGGTTGCCCGCGGCTGACCATCTCGCCGGCGCTGCTCGAGGAGCTCGCCGCCGGCGACGGCGAGGTGGAGCGCCGGGTGGTGATGGAGGACGCCAGTGACCTGCGATCGTCGCCATTGTCCGAGGCCGCCTTCCGCTGGGGCCACAACCAGGACGCCATGGCCAACGACAAGCTGGCCGAGGGCATTCGCCGCTTCGATGAGGACCAGCGCACCCTCGAGGCGCGGATCGATCGGCGGCTGGGGTAAGCCGGGCAGCGCCCCCGCTTCACAGCGCCTCCAGCCGCCAGACGTCGAAGGCCGGTTCCTCGTAGGGGTGGGCCGCCCGGAGTGCGGCCACCGCCTCGCGGATCAGGGCGTCGTCGCAGACCAGCTCGACCTTGAGCTCCTCGACCCGCGCCAGGTCACCGACCCGGCCGATGTGCGGGTCGGCGCCGGCGAGGGGGCGAAACTGCCCGGTGCCGGCCGTCTGGAAGCAGCAGGCCTCGTAGTCGCCGATGCGCCCGGCACCGGTGGCGAACACGGCTTCCTTGACCGCCTCGGCATCTTCCAGGGGGACATAGAAGGCTAGCTTGTACATCGCGGGGCTCCTGTCTCGTGGGGTGGACTCGGCGGGGGAGTGGCGGTGTCCCGGCGTCAAGGTTCGCCGCGATCGGGCTCCCCGCACTCGGCAAGGATGAACGATCGGGCGGCGTCGCGCAGCCTGACCGCTTCCGCCCAGCCGGTGGTCGTCGGTTGGATCGCCTCACCGACGCTGACCCGCACCTTGCCGGGGTGGGGCAGCCACTCGCGACCGCGCAGCGCGTCCCGGGTACCCTGCAGGGCCACCGGCAGCACCGGCACGCCGCTCTGCACGGCGATGACGAAGGCCCCCATGTGGAAGGCCCCGACCCCGGCCTGCGAGTGGAAGGTGCCCTCGGGAAAGAACGCCAGGGAGTCGTCGCCCTCGACGGCGGCGAAGATCCGTTGCGTGTCGCGGGTGGCCTGGCGGGGGTCGAAGCGCTCCACGAACAGCACCCCCATGCGCGTCAGCACCAGGCGAGAGAACCAGCGGCGCTGGAGCTCGGCCTTGGCCAGGTAGCGGAAGCCGCGGGGTAGCGCCGCCGTCAGCACCAGGGCGTCGAGGTAGCTGGCATGGTTGGCCACCAGCACGCAGGGCGCCCGGCGGGGCAACCGATCCACGCCGTGCCGTTCGATGGAAAGGCCGGCGAGCTCCGCGGCCAGGCGGGCGACATGATGCGCGACGCGCCAGCGCCAGGCGAGCCGCGGCAGCGGCATGGCGAGCATGCACAGCAGGGCGGCCCCCAGCCCGAAGACGCCCCAGGCGTAGGCGGCATAGAGCCGTTCACCGAGTCGTGCCAGCCACAGCCGGGCGCGTTGCGTGCCGGCCCTCGCCGCCAGGCCGAGCGCCTGGCGCCAGACGGGCGCGCCGCCCTGGCCGAGGCGACCGCTGCGGTAGAGCTCGGCGGTGGCCGCACGGCGGAGCTTGCCGCTGGAGGTCTTCAGCACGCTATGGGGCGGGACCAGGCGGATGGCATCGGCCGGGACGTTGACGATGTCGACCGTGACATCGCGGATCGCCTGGGTGATCGCATGGCGTCGGGCCGGTTCGTCGACCTGGGTTTCGGCCACCACAACCAGCGCCTCGATGCCGCTCTCCGGATCGGGGTCACCGAACACCGCCACGCATCCCTTCCTGACCCCCTCGACGCGGCCGATGGCCTCCTCGAGGTCGTAGGGGTAGAGGTTGCGTCCGCCGCGCACCAGCACATCCTTGACCCGTCCGCTGATGTAGAGGTCGCCATCGGCGAGGTAGCCGCGGTCGCCGGTGCGCAGCCACTCGCCATCGAAGAGCTCGCGGGAGGCCGTCGGGTTGTCATAGTAGCCCGCGGTGGCCGAGGGGCCGCGGAACTCGATGTCGCCCTCGTGTCGCTCCGCCAGCTCGCGGCCATCGCGATCGACGATGTGGACCGCGTAGCCGGGCAGCGGTGGACCGCAGTTGACGAAGGTCAGGGGCGGTTCGCGGCCATGGACCGGACGCGCCTGTTGCTTCCCCGTGAAGGCCGCGCGCTCGACCCGGTCGAGCACGAGGCCGCGGCCGGGCGGGGAGATGCACAGGCCCACCGCCGCCTCGGCCAGCCCGTAGACCGGCATCAGCGCACCGGGGCGTAGGCCACAGGGCGCCAGGGCCTCGGCGAAGCGCTGCATGGTGCGGGCACTGACCGGCTCGGCGCCGTTGAAGGCGATCCGCCAGCTGCTCAGGTCCAGCCCCTGGAGCCGCTCGGGCGTCAGCGAGCGCAGGCAGAGCTCGTAGCCGAAGTTGGGGCCGCCGGAGAGGCTGGCCCGGTGGTGATGGATCAGCTCGAGCCAGCGCAGCGGGCGGGCGAGGAAGGCGAGCGGCGACATCACCACCAGCGGGATGGCGTGGTAGAGGCTGCCGAGCCAGGCGCCGATCAGGCCCATGTCATGGTAGAGCGGCAGCCAGCTGACGAAGACGTCCCGGGAGGTCACCTCCAGCCGCTCGCCCATGGCGCGGATGTTCGCCAGCAACTGGCCATGGGTCAGCGTGACGCCCTTGGGGTCGCCGGTGCTGCCCGAGGTGTACTGCAGCAGTGCCAGGCTCGACGCGGTGGGCGATTCGGCGTCCGCGATGCCGGCAGTCGTCGAGGCATCGAGTTCCGCCACCGTGACGATGGCCGCGAGTCGCGGCGCCTCGGCCCGCAGCAGGCGCGCCACGCGGCGGGCCTCGGGGACGGTGATCAGGATCTCCACGCCGGCATTGGTCAGGATGCGCCCGTGGCGTCGCAGGTGCTCCTCGAACTGGGCCGGCCGGGCGGGAGGATAGATGGGCACGGGCACGGCGCCGGCACGCAGGATGCCGAAGAAGGCGATGAAGTAGTCCGGTTCGGTGGGCAGCATCAGCGCGACACGGCTCCCGGCTGGCAGGCCGCGCCTGCGCAGGGCCGCGGCGATGCCCCGGGCGCCCCGCTCGAGGTCGGCATAGCTCAGCGTTCGTGGCGTGTCGTCGCCGGCGTAGATGTGCAGGTGGACACGATCGGGGTGGCGTGCCAGGTGCCAGTCCAGCACGGCATTGAGGCTTTCGGCGGCGCCGGGGGCGCCCTCCACCGGCGCGCTGTCTGCCGCGGGCGCGACGGGCGACGTCTCGCGACTCGTGCCCGGGGTGGCCAGCAGGATCTCCAGCAGCTCCGCCGGCGTGTCTGCCATCAGTACGTTCTCGGGGAGCGTGACAGCGAAGGCATCCTCGAGCCTCAGCAGCAGCTCGGAGCGGGCCATGCTGTCGAGGCCGAGGTCGCGGTCCAGCCGGGTCTCCAGGGTCGGCCGGCGGGTCCCGGCCTGGTGAGGCCGCGTCTCGCGCACCAGGGCATCGATCACCTCGAGCAGCCGCCGCTGCAGCGCTTCGGCTTCCTGGGGGGGGCGGGTCTCGTTGGATCGGGCCATCGGTTACCTCGCGGCTGGCCAGCCTGTTACCCGGATCATTCCGGGCATGCAGTGACGACTCCAGGGGCCGGCCGGAGTTCATGAGGGGCCACCCCTGGGACGCCCTGTCCCGGGGCGCCATGGCAGCGTATGCTGAGTTGGACCCCAGGAATGGCGAGTCTGTGGCAGTCGGGCCGAGGAGAAATGCATGCAAGCCGATCTCGTGGAGCTGCTGGAGAGCTGCGGGCTGAGGCCGCAGGGCGAGCTTCGCCCGCTGGGCGGCGGCGATATCGCCGCGGTCTACCGCCTGACGACCGACCAGGGAGCGGTGGTGGTCAAGCGCGACGAACCGCCGCGTCTGGCCGGTGAGGCCGAGGGGCTGCGAGTCCTGCGCGAGGCCGGTACCCGGCTGGTCGTGCCCGCCGTGCTGGCGGAAGGCAACGGCTGGCTGGTGATGGAGGCGCTGGAGACGACCGCCCGGTCCGCGGCCGACGGGGCCACCCTGGGCGCCGGGCTGCGCGAACTGCATGCCTGTACCGGCGCCGAACACGGCTGGCCACGGGACAATGCCTGCGGCAGCACCCCCCAGCCCAATGCACCGCTCGCCGATGGTCGGGCCTTCCAGCGCGAGCGGCGGCTGCTGCCGCTCGCCACGGCCTGCCACGCCCGGGGCCTGCTCGATGGCCGCCTGCGCTCGCGGCTCGAGGCCATCGCCGAGGGGCTCGATGCGTGGTTGCCCGATGCCCCGGCGAGCCTGGTCCATGGCGATCTGTGGTCGGGCAACGTGCTCTTCACTCGGCAGGGGCCGGCGCTCATCGACCCCGCGGTGTACCGCCACTATCCGGAGGTGGACCTGGCGATGCTGACGCTGTTCGGGTCTCCGGGCGAGGCCTTCTTCACGGCCTACTGGAACGGCGAGGCCCCGGCCGACTGGCCGAGGCGCGAGGCGCTGTTCCAGCTCTATCCGCTGCTCAACCACCTGCTGCTGTTCGGCGGTGCCTACCGCAGTGGGGTGGAGCGCACGGTGGCGCGGCTGGAGGCGGCCTGATCAGCCGGCGCGCTTCCGCCTCAGCCAGGCGAGTCCCCGCCGCCACCAGGGCACTCCGTGGTGGCGGTCGGTGGCCGGCAGCAGGTCGCGCCGGGGGCGAGTGAGGAAGTCGGCGATGGGGGCGACCTGGCTCGCCCGGTCGAGCATCGGGGCGTGGCCGCAACCGGGTACCTCGAGGCGGACCAGGCCGGGATGGACCTCGGCCATGCGCGTCACGCTGTCGGCGCGCAGCAGCGGCGAGGTCGCGCCGCGGATCACCATCAGCGGGCAGCGGATCGCCTGCCAGTCGGCCCAGGTGTCGCGGGGGGTGTCGTGGATGAATTGCTCGCCGATGCGTGGATCGTAGTGGTAGGTCCAGCTGCCGTCGGGCAGGCGGCGGGCGCTGTCCAGTGCCAGGCGGCGCCAGGCATCGTCGCCCGTGATGCCGAAACCGCCGTAGTGGCGGCGCAGTTCCGCCTCCAGTTCGCCGAAGCGAGAGAAGCGGTGGGGCACGCCGAAGTAGGTGGCCAGTGAGGCCAGGCCGTCCGGGTCGAGCTCGGGGCCCACGTCGTTGAGCACCAACCGCTCGATGCGCCCGGCGGTGTCGGCCTCGGCGGCCAGCAGCATGCCCAGCAGGCCCCCCATGGAGGTGCCCACCCAGGGCACCCGCTCCAGGCCGAAGTGGTCGAGTACCGCCACGGCCACCGTCATGTAGTGGGAATAGAGATAGTCATGGGCGGGGTAGAGCGACCAGCTCGATAGCCCGCGCCCGGGCGTGTCCGGCGCCAGCACCCGCCACCCGGGGCCGAGCTCGCGGGCGAAACCGGCGAAATCGCCACCGTGGCGCGCCAGGCCATGCCAGGCGATCACGGTCCTCGGCGCCCCGGGGTGCCAGATGCGCACGGCCACGTCGAGTTCCCGTACCCGGACCAGTTCCAGTGCCTCCATCGCTGCCTCCATCGAAGGATCATGCTGCATGGCAGCATAGCGGACTTTCTTGCGTTGCGGAAAAGTTCCACATTTCGCCGCCTGGGTGCGATTGATTCGTCATAAAAACATGCGAGAATGTATGTATGTTCTCGCTCCCAGATCAAGGATGAGCCGATGATGCCTCTCCGCACCTCCCGTCATTCATCTCGAACCGGCGGCTGGCTGGCCCGCCGCGCCCTGCTGCCGGCCCTGATCGCGTCGGCCTGCGCCGGGCCGCTGCAGGCCGCCGACCTGCTGACCATCACCCGGGACGCCCTGGACAACAATGCCGAGCTGGCCTCGGCACGTTCCCGGTTCGGCAGCGTGGAGGCCGGCCGGGACGTACAGCGGGGGGATCTGCTGCCCCAGGTCAATGTCTCGGGCAACGTGACGCACAACCGCCAGTACGAGAGCCAGACGGGGGGATTCCAGACCGGGGTCGGGCTCGACGACCGCTTCAACAGCGCCGGCGTGGTGCTGGAAGCCAGCCAGGCGCTCTTCGATGCCCGCAACCGCCGCGAGGTGGAGCAGGCCGAGCGACAGATCGACCAGCAGACCTATCGGTTGGCGGCCACCGAGCAGCAGGTGCTGCTCGACGTCGCCGGCGCCTACTTCGATATCCTGCGTGCCCACGAGATACTCGGCGCGCGCCGTGCCCAGGAGCGTGCCATCGGCCGCCAGCTCGAGCAGGCCCGCGAACAGTTCGAGGTGGGGCTGATCGCGATCACCGAAGTGGAGGAGGCCCAGGCGAGATTCGACCAGTCGCGGGCCGAGCGCATCGTCGCCGAGAGCAACCTCCAGGTCAGCTTCGAGGCGCTGGAGCGCCTGACCGGTCAGCGCTACCCTGACATCGATGCCTTGAACGAGGAGATGCCCATCGTGCCGCCGAGTCCAGGTGGCCGCGACCACTGGGTGGAGCTGGCGCTGGGGCACAACCCCCTGGTGCTGGCCCAGCAGGCCGGCGTCGAGGTCTCGCGCAGCGCCGTCGGGGTGTCGAGGGCGCAGCGACTGCCGGTGGTCGGGGCCTTTGCCAACTATCAGCGTGCCGACAGCGACAGCGATGCCATTGAGGGCCATGACTCGTCCAGCCAGGTCGGTCTCTCCGTCAGCCTGCCGCTCTACACCGGCGGCAGCACCAGTGCCGGCATCCGACAGAGCACCTACCTGCTGGAGTCCAGCCAGTACGACTTCGAGGCACAGCGGCGCGATACCATCCAGCAGGTGCGTTCGCTCTATACCCAGGTGAGTAACGACGTCTCGACGGTGGAAGCCCGGGCCCAGGCCATCGTCTCCAACGAGAGCGCCCTGGAGGCCACCCGCTCGGGCTACGAGGTGGGCACGCGTAACATCGTCGATGTGCTCAATGCCGAACAGAACCTCTACGATGCCGTCGCCGACTACGCCCAGGCCCGTTACGACTACGTGATCAACCTCCTGTCACTGCGGCAGCAGGCGGGGGCGCTGGATGTCGCGGTCATCGAGGAGCTGAACGGTTGGCTCGACGGCGACAGCGTCTCCTTCATGTTGCCCCGGGAGGGCGAGCGCTTCGACGAGGCCATGCAGATCGGTGAGCGCCACGCCCCTGACGAGGGTGGTTAGTCATCTAACATTTACATCCATACATGGATGAATGTAAAATTCGTCCACTTACCGATCTACTCAACGGGTTGAGAGAAGTCATGAGAACGATGATCCGTAGTGGCCGGGCCGTTCTGCTGGTGCTGGCCGCAGGCCTGTTGCTGGCGGCCTGTGGTCAGGACGAGACACCACAGCAGCAGGCGGCCGGTGGCCAGGAACGGCCTCCGCGGTCGGTGGAGGTGGGGCAGATGGCCCGGCAGGATATCCCGCTGGACAAGTCCTATCCCTCGTTGTTGCGCAGTGATGACGAGGTCACCCTGGTGGCCCGGGTCACCGGCTTCCTCGAGGCCAGGCACTTCGAGCCCGGTCAGCTGGTGGAGGCCGGACAGCGTCTCTATACCATCGAGCCGGACCTCTACCAGGCGGCGGCCAGCCAGCGTGAGGCCGACCTGCAGAGCGCCCGTGCCGAGCTGTCCCGCGCCCAGCGGGATGCCGACCGCTTCGAGCAGCTGTTGAGCCAGAACTCGGTGAGCCGCCAGCAGTATGACCAGGCGAGAACCGAGCTGGGCGTCGCCCAGGCCAGCGTCGCCCAGGCCGAGGCGGCCCTGGCGAGCGCCAACATCGATCTCGGCTATGCCGAGGTGACGGCGCCGGTGGCCGGCATGATCGGCCTCGGCCAGGTCAACGTGGGCAACCTGGTCAGCGCCGGTACCGAGCTCGCCACCATCACCCCGCTGGATCCGCTGGAGGTGCGCTTCCAGTTGCCCCAGCGCGATGCCTTCGAGCTGCGCCGTCAGCTCGATGACCAGCCCCTGTCGGCGGTCGGTGCCAGCCTGCAGACGCCGGTTCTGGAGGGCAACGCGACAGGGCACCTGCAAGGGAGCCTGACCTTCCTGGGGTCGCGGGTCGACGAGGGCACCAGTACCGTGCAGGCTTCGGCCACCTTCGCCAACCCCGATGCTCAGGTGCTGCCCGGCCAGTTCGTGCGAGTGCGCCTCGAGGGCATGAAGCGCTTCGATGTGCTGGCGGTGCCCGAGATCGCGGTGACCCAGGGGCTGATGGGCCCCCAGGTGTTCGTGCTGGACGAGGACAACGTCGCCCGTTCCCGTACCGTGGCCCTGGGCGAAGTGGCCGGGCCCTGGCAGATCATTCGTGAGGGGCTGGAGCCCGGTGACCGGGTCGTGGTCGGTGATCCGGCCGGCATCGAGCCCGGTACGCCCATCGACCCGCTGCCCTTCGGGGGGGATGCCGGCGAGATCGTCGACGCGGTCGAGGAGGCCGAGGCCGAGGCCCGGGAAGAGGCCCAGGAAGCCGCGGCGACGGCCATGGAGGAGGGCCAGGCCTCGGCGCCGAATGAAGAGGAAGGGGATCAATGAGCTTTTCCAACTTCTTCATCAAGCGCCCCATCTTTGCCACGGTGCTGGCCATCATCCTGACCCTGGTCGGGGTGGTGAGCATGCGGGTGCTGCCCATCGAGCAGTACCCCAGCGTGGTACCGCCCACGGTGTCGGTCCAGGCCACGTTTCCCGGCGCCAATGCCGAGACCGTCGCCCAGACGGTGGCCGCCCCGCTGGCCGAGGCGATCAACGGCGTCGAGAACATGCTCTACATGACCTCGAACAGTGCCGACAACGGCTCCATGAGCCTCGATGTCGCCTTCGACATCGGCACCGACGGGGACATCAACACCATCAACGTCAACAACCGGGTGCAGGGCGCGCTCTCGCAGCTGCCCGAGGCGGTGCAGTCCCAGGGGGTGACCGTGGAACTGCGCTCCAGCTCGATCCTGATGCTGGTGGCGCTGATCTCGCCGGAAGGCGACTACAACAACGTCTTCATGCAGAACTACGCCACCCTCAATATCCTCGACGAGCTGCGCCAGGTGCCGGGGGTGGGTAACGCCGAGGTGCTCGGTGGCGGCGAATTCGCCATGCGCGTCTGGATGGACCCGGACAAGCTGGCCCAGTACGACCTGACGCCCACCGAGGTGGCCAGTGCCATCCGCGCCCAGAACACCGAGGTGCCGGCGGGTAACCTGGCGGCCACGCCCCAGGGCGAGCCGCGCGCCTATACCTACACCATCACCGCGGGCGGGCGACTCTCCGACGCCGACGACTTCCGCGATATCTTCCTGCGCACCAACCCCGATGGCTCCGCCCTGCGACTCTCCGATGTGGCGCGGATCGAGCTGGGGGCGTCCTTCTACGGGGTCGAGGCGCGGCTCAACGGCGCCACCATGACGCCGATCATCATCAACCAGCAACCCGGGGCCAACGCGCTGGAGACGGCCAAGGCGGTCGAGGCCACCATGGAGGAGCTGGAAGGGCGCTTCCCGCCCGGGCTGGAGTACGTGGTGCCCTATGACACCACGCTGTTCATCGACGCCTCGGTGAATACCGTCACCAAGGTGTTCATCGAGGCCTTCCTGATCGTCGGCGTCATCCTGTTCATCTTCCTGCAGAACTGGCGCTTCACGGTGATCGCCATGTCGGTGGTGCCGGTCTCGGTGCTGGCCACCTTCGCCGGCTTCTACATGTTCGGCTTCTCGATCAACCTGCTGACGCTGTTCGCCCTGGTGCTGTCGATCGGCATCGTGGTGGATGACGCCATCCTGGTGGTGGAGAACGTCGAGCGGGTGCTCGGCGAGGACGAGTCGATCTCGGTGCGGGACGCCACCATCCGTGCCATGCGGGAGGTGGGGGGGCCGGTCATCGCCACCTCGCTGATCATGGCCGCGGTCTTCGTGCCGGTGGCCTTCCTCGGCGGCTTCACCGGGCAGATCTACCAGCAGTTCGCCCTGACCGTGGCCATCTCGGTGGCCTTCTCGGCGTTGATGGCGCTGACCTTCACGCCGGCCCTGAGTGCGATCTTCATCAAGCACAAGCCGCGGCTCGGCGAGTCGAAGCTGAGGCGGGCGATCAACACGCCGCTGCGCCTGTTCGACCGGCTCTTCGCCGGGATTACCGCCGTCTACATGTGGGTGGTGAGGGGGCTGGTGAGGTACTGGGGGGTCGCCCTGCTGCTGACCGCGGCGGTCGGCGCCGGCTCCTGGTGGCTCTACGAGCGCACTCCCTCGACCCTGGTGCCCGAGACCGACCAGGGCATCGTGCTGGCCAGCATCTCGCTGCCCGACTCGGCCTCGCTGGACCGCACCAGCGCCTACATGGCCAGGCTCAGCGAGCAGATCGAGGCGATCCCGGGAGTGCGCTACTCCTCGGCGGTGGCGGGGTATGACATCCTCTCCAGCGCGGTGAACACGGCGCGGGGCATCATGTTCATCAACATGGACCCCTGGGACGAGCGCGAGCTGACCGCCGACGAGCTGGTGGGCCGCATCATGCAACTGGGGGCGCAGATCGAGGGCGGCTCGGCCATGGCCTTCAACGTGCCGCCGATCATGGGGCTCTCCACCACCGGCGGCTTCACCGGCTACCTGCAGTCCTTCGAGGGGGCCTCGTCCCAGGAGCTCTACCAGGCTTCGCTGCAGGTGATGCAGGCGGCCAACCAGCACCCCGCGCTGAACCAGGTGTTCACCACCTTCAACGTCAACGTGCCGGGCTACCGGGCCGAGATCGATCAGCAGAAGGCGCTGAGCTATGGCGTGGCGCTGGAGGATCTCAATGCCACCCTGTCGAACACCTTCGGCAACGGCTTCGTCAACTACTTCAGCTACCAGAACCGCAACTTCCAGGTCTACCTGCAGAACGAGGACGAGTTCCGCAAGACGCCGGACGACATCGGCAACGTCTATGTGCGGGGCGGCAACGGCGAGCGGATCCCGCTCTCCGAGTTCGTCGAGCTCGAGCGCCAGGCCGGCCCGGCGGTGGTCTCGCGCTTCGGGGTCTATCTCGGCGCCCAGTTCCAGGGGAGCCCGGCGCCGGGCTACAGCTCCGGCCAGGCCATCGAGGCCATGGAGCAGGTCGTCGCGGAGACCCTGGGGGGCAACTGGGGCATGGGCTGGACCGGCACGGCCTACCAGGAGAGCAACATCGGCAACACCGCCACGCTGGCCATCGTCTTCGGCCTGCTGATGGTGTTCCTGATCCTGGCGGCCCAGTACGAGAGCTGGTCGTTGCCCCTGGCGGTGCTCACGGCGACCCCCTTCGCCTTCCTCGGCGGGATCGGCGGGATCGTGTTGCGCGGCCTGGATACCAGCGTCTATGTGCAGATCGGCATGCTGGTGGTGGTGGGGCTGGCGGCCAAGAACGCCATCCTGATCGTGGAGTTCGCCGAACTCCAGCGCAAGGAACTCGGCAAGACGATCCGCGAGGCGGCGGTGACCGCCGCGGAGCTGCGCTTCCGGCCGATCGTCATGACCTCGTTGGCGTTCATCTTCGGCACCCTGCCGCTGGCCCTGGCCACCGGGGCCAGCGACACCAGCAGCCACCATATCGGCACTACGGTGGCGGTGGGCATGGCCGCGGTGGCGATACTGGGCAGCTTCTTCGTGCCGACCTTCTACGCGATGATCGCCCATGTCACCGACTGGCTGAGGCACAAGCTGGGCGGCCATGAGGCCTCCGAGCACCAGCCGGCACTGGAGAGCGATCGGCGCTGATCGCCTTTCGTCTCCGGCGACGGGGCACCACTCCTGGCGGGGTGGTGCCCTTTTTCTTTGCCCCGGTGGTGCCGTCGAGGGGCGCGTCGCCGGTCGGCCCGAAGCCGGGTGGCTCCCCACCGGGGTAGTCTACGCTGAAGGAGACAACCCATATGCCGGCCCGTTTCTTCGACTCGGTACCGGCAGGAGGAGCGCGCCATGGCAACCGTTCTGCAGTCGGCCCTGAGCTTTCCGCTGGTGGTCTTCACCGTGCTGCTGGCGCTCGTGATGCTCTACTGGTTGCTGGTAGCGCTACGCCTGGTGTCGGTGGAGCTCTTCGAGCACGACAGCCTCAAGGGCGATCACCTGGCCAGCACCCTGGTCGCCCTGGGCTTCGCCGGCGTGCCGGCGTCCTTCTCGCTGACGGTGCTGCTGGGGTTGGCGAGCGTCATCACCCTGGCCGTGGAGTTCGTCGTGCTGCGCTGGCTGCCGCTGGGGCTGTTCCGGATACCGGTCGGGGTGGCGGTGCTGTGGGGGGCCTTCGTGCTCGCCTCGCCGCTGGCCGCATCGCTCTGCCATCGTTTGCATCGCTGGTTCCATCGCCATTCGCCGCGGCGTTGCCTGCTGGGCGAGACGGTGGTGGTGAGCGAGAATCCCGGTGAGGACGGTTGCGCCATGGCGACCCTGACGGATGACCCGGAGTGCCGGGTGCGCCTGCACGGCAAGGCCGACGCCATGCCCGCCCGCGGCGAACGGCGGGTGCTGGTCAAGTACCTGGCTGGCGAGGGAAGCTATCGCAGCGTGCTCCAGCGCGACTACCTGGAGGCACGGACCCGCCTGAGTCGCCTACGGGGACGGCGGCGGGGGGGAGGCGAGGCCGTCCCCCATTGAGCGTGCCAGGGCTGCTGCCCGCGGGATCAGGGGGCGCTGACCAGGCGCAGCAGGGTATTCACCAATTCCATGCCGCGCTCGAGGATCGAGAATTGCTCGTAGTTGCGCAGCCAGTCGTGGAAGAGTCCGCCGAGGCAGGACTGCAGCAACTGCGCCGCCACCTCCGGGGGAATGTCGGGTCGCAGTTGGCCGAGCCTGGCGGCGTTGGTGAAGTACTCCTGGAGGGCGCCACAGGACTCCTCGGCCATCTCGTTCTGCATGGCGAGGGGGTCGATGTCGCCGAATACCTCGCAGTGATGGATCAGGATGGCGTGCACGCGGCGATAGCGCGGCTGCTCGAGGCGGATGAACCCCAGCCGGCATGCCAGACGAACGGCTTCCAGGGGGGCGTCGGCGAGGCCGGGGTCATCGATCTCCTCGACCAGTTCCTCGAAGGGCATGCGGACCCGCTCGAGCAGGGCGCGGAAGAGATCGGCCTTGTTCTTGAAGTGCCAGTAGACGGCACCCCGGGTCATGCCCGCATGGCGGGCGATCTGCTCCAGTGAGGTACGCGCCACGCCCTTCTCCAGGAAGACCTCCTCGGCGGCATCGAGCAGGGCTTCACGGGTAGCGGCGGCCTCGGCCTTGGTACGTCTGGCCATGGGGAGGGATCTCCGAAGATGACGGGATAGCCGTATTCTACCCGAGTCGGCCGGATTTTACATTCATGGGTGTATGGATGGGAGGCTCGTCCTGCAGGGATCCTGAGCGTATAAGGAATACATGAAGAACAGCGTTGTCGTCGTGCAAGGATGGTCCCATGGCTCGTGCTCCCTTCGAACTCGCCGGCGTCCGGGTGGCGGCGGGGTCCCGCACCCAGATCGACGTGCCCGTCGCCCGGCTCTACACCCATGCCCCGCTGCACATCCCGGTGGAAGTGGTACATGGTCGCCAGCACGGCCCGGTGCTGCTGGTCTGTGGCGGCATCCACGGCGACGAGATCAACAGCGTCGAGATCGTGCGGCGGCTGCTGCGCTCGCGGCAGCTGCAGAGCGTGCGCGGGACCCTGATCGCCGCCCCCATCGTCAATGTCTTCGGCTTCGTGCAGCACAGCCGCTACCTGCCCGACCGGCGCGACCTCAACCGCTGTTTCCCCGGCAGCGAGTCGGGCTCGCTGGGCGGCCGGGTGGCGGCGCTGTTCCGCGAGCAGATCGTCGATCACGCCACCCACATCATCGATCTGCACACCGGCGCCATTCATCGCACCAACCTGCCGCAGATCCGCGCCCAGCTGAGCCCGGGCAGCGAGACCGAGCGCATGGCCAACGCCTTCGGCGCCCCGGTGATCCTCAATGCCGAGCTGCGCGAGGGCAGCCTGCGCCACTATGCCCAGAGCCGTGGCATGCCGGTGCTCACCTACGAGGCCGGCGAGGCGCTGCGCTTCGACGAGTGGGCGATCGCCCCGGGGGTGCGTGGCGTGCTGCGGGTGATGCGGCGGATCGGCATGCTGACCGGCGAACACCGCCGTCGCCCGCCGCCGCCGGCGGAGCTGGCCAACGGCTCGAGCTGGGCGCGGGCGCCCATCGACGGCATCCTGCGCCCCCAGGTGCGCCTGGGGGCGCGGGTAGCCAAGGGCGAGCTGCTGGGCAAGGTGGCCGATCCCTTCGGCAACGCCGAGGGCGAGGTGAGATCGATGGCCGACGGCATCGTCATCGGCATGAGCCGGCTGCCGCTGGCCAACGAGGGCGAGGCGCTGTTCCATGTCGCCCGCTTCGACGCCATCGAGGAGGCAGAGAGTGCCGTGGAGAGCTTCCAGTCGAGCCTGGAGCCGCCGCCCGATTCGCTCTATTGAGCCTCAGGCGGTCTCGAGGGCCGGTTCGTGCTCGGGCACCAGGCCGAGGGCGTCGTCGAAGACCCGCAGGCAGGCGCCGTCCAGGTGACCGTGCTCGGAGAGGTGGCGGCGGAAACGCCTGCCCCCCGGCTGGCCCTGGAACAGGCCGAGCAGATGGCGGGTGATGTGGTTGAGCTTGGCGCCTTCCTCGAGCCGCCGGGCGATGTAGGGGCGCAGGGCGCGGGCCGCGGCGTGGCGGCTGGCTGCCGGGCCCGGCTCGCCGTAGAGCGCCTGGTCGACGCTCGCCAGCAGCCAGGGGTTCTGGTAGGCCTCGCGGCCGACCATCACGCTGTCGACATGCGCGAGCTGCGCCCGGCACTCGTCGAGCGTCCTGATCCCGCCGTTGATGCCGATATGCAGCTCCGGCCGGCTCGCCTTGAGGCGGTGCACGCGCGGATAGTTGAGCGGCGGCACGTCGCGGTTCTCCTTGGGCGAGAGCCCCTGCAGCCAGGCCTTGCGGGCGTGGACGATAAAGACGTTACATCCCGCATCAGCCACTTGCGAGATGAAGCGCTCGAGGTCGGCGTCCTCGTCCTGGTCGTCGATGCCGATGCGGCACTTCACCGTGACCGGAATCGTCACCGCCTCTCGCATGGCGCGCACCGCCGCGGCGACCTTCCCCGGGTGGCCCATCAGGCAGGCCCCGATCAGGTTGTTCTGCACCCGGTCGCTGGGGCAACCGACGTTGAGGTTCACCTCGTCGTAGCCCCACGCCTCGGCAATCGCCGCACACTCGGCGAGCTCGCCGGCATCGCTGCCACCCAGCTGCAGCGCCACGGGATGCTCCACCTCGTCATGGCCGAGGAATCGGCTGCGCGGGCTGCCATGCAGGATGGCGCCGGTGGTGACCATCTCGGTATAGAGCAGCGCACGCCGGGTCAGGGTCCGGGCGAAGACTCTGTAGTCTCTCGTGGTCCAGTCCATCATCGGCGCGATGGAGAAGGTGCGGTCGAGCTGGGGCATCGGCATCACAAGGGGTAGGGCAGGGAGGCGCACATTCTACCAGCCTGTTGCGTGATGTGGGCAATGGCTTACAGACATCGCCGCCAGGGATTACGGCGATACCGAGGAGAGGAGGCTAGAGTGAGGGTATGCATGGCCCATCTCATCCAGATGTCAGGTGTGTGAGTCCTTGTCTTTGCCCGCTTCCGGCGGGTTTTTTTTGATCCCCTTGGTCCCTGCCCGGTTGCGCGTGCCTTGCTGCATCCCATCCTGGCATCGCCATCGTATGGCGTGTGCTATGAAGTAGGGAGGAGAGCGGTGTCCCCGCTCGTGATTCCGCGACCTGCACGAGGTGATCTCATGGCGGATCGGAAGGTGGAACTGGATGCGTTGCGCGACGAGCTGATCGATCGGCTGGATCGCTACCGGGCGCACAAGGAACACAGGGGCGGCCCGCTGGACAAGGACATGGAGGAACAGGCCGTCGAGGTGCAGAACGACGACGTGATCGACTCCCTGGAAGACGAGGCCGAGGCGGAGCTGCGCCAGGTGATGCATGCCTTGGCCCGCATCGAGGCCGGGAAGGGCGAGACGTGCGAGGTGTGCGAAGAGCCGATCTCGCCGGCGCGACTCAAGGCGCTGCCTTTCACCACTCTCTGTCGGGCCTGTGCCGAGCCCCGTTGAGCCATCACGCCATCCCCAGCAATCCGATCGCCCCGCCCCCTGCCCGGCGGCGAGCCGCCCATGGCTGGCGAGCCCAGACCGTGCGGCATGGCCGATTCGGGCGGGACGCGGATGGAGGCGCGGTGGTAGGCTGAGGGTCAATCAACTGGGCTGGAGGGCGTGCATGAAGGCGTGGTGTCGACTGTCCGGCATGGGACTGCTCCTGCTGTTGCTGGCGGGCTGCGGGGGGAACGACGACGGCACGGAGGCCCCCGGGGAGATCGAGGACGAGGCGGTCGAGGAGGTGGCCGAGGAGGCGCCGGCACCTCCTCCCGAGCCGCAGGTGGAGCCCTTCAGTGAGCCGGTGGAGATCGATTTCGAGGCCACGCTGCGCAGCGACCGGCGCCTGATGGTCGAGGGAGAGAGCAATCTGCCCGACTCGACTCGACTGCTGATCGTGGTCGAGCGTGAGCTCAGCGGCGTGCGCTGGCAGTCACGTGTCGGTCTGGAGGAGGGGCGCTTCGCCGCGGGCCCCTTCGGTCCCGGCAGCGGGTTGCCGGATGGCGGCTATCGCATCACCGTGAACCTGCCCGAAGCCAGCGTGCAGCCGCTGTCCGTGAGGCAGCGCATCGGCGAGCAGGGCGAACACCTGAGCGGGCCACTGGTCAGTACGTCGCGGCACGGGCTGGGTCAGGTGGCGAGCAGTTCACGTCGTTTCCTGGTCGGCAGTGAGCCCCGACGCACCACCGACCAGGTCGAGGTGCTGGGCGTCGAGTGAGTCCCGCCGGGCCGTCCGGGGTCAGAGCGGGTTGGCCTGCCAACGGGCCACCAGCTTGCCGAGCAGCCGGCAGTCGGGTGTGTAGGGCGTGATCTCGTCGCTGGTCTGGCGTTCGAACTGCAGCTCGCCGGTGGGGCCCTGGCTCACCCGTCGCACACACTGAGCACCGGCCAGTTCGACCAGATAGAGCCCGGGCTGGCGGAACACCTCGGTGGGGGCGATGGCGACCAGGTCGCCCTGGTCGAGGAAGTCGAACGGTTCCCCGGGCGCCGGGGTCAGCAGGTAGCACTCGCCCTCCCAGCGTTGCGAGGGCACCAGCTCGAAGGGCAACTCGATGGCGCGGGCTCCGGGATCCTGCCAGGGCGCCGGCGGCAGGCGACGCAGATAGAGGGGCGAGGCGCGGCCCCGTTCCTCGCTCTCGATGAGCCGCGACAAGGGGCAGCCGAGGGCCTGGGCCAGGGCGACCAGCCGTTCGTGGCCGATCTGCTTGATGGCGCCGGATTCCCAATAGGAAATCGTGACGTCGGATACACCGACCCTGCGGGCAAGAGCTGCCTTGTTGAGGTTGGCCTCCAGCCGGAGTTCCTTGATACGAGGGCCTAGTGAATCCATTTCTCCATCCTGTCGACGATTAATGGGATTGCGATCATCTGCGATCGCTCACGACTGTGCAATACCGCGCATCAACGCTAGTCGGCATCACGGTGCCGCCGAAGCCCCGCATCGGTCAGGGCTCGCTCGCGTCTCCCTCGGCTGCTCACGGGTGCCTCGGCGCCGGCTCGAACCGAGCGGGCCCGCGACGAGCGCCGGCGAGTGCCCTCAGACTGTGCCCTTCAGGGGCGCGAGTCGCAAGGCGGGGTGACACATCCTGTTGGCCGGGCGATGGTGCCGAGGTTGACGAGAGACTCAGGCATGGACCACGCCAGGGAGGAATGATTCCCCCGACACACGGCTGCCGGGTGCGAGTCAGGCGCGTATAATGCGGCCATTGCCCTGTTCGCAGGGGTCATTTCCATTGCCAGGACCAAGGACGACATGACCGTACGCACCCGTATCGCGCCGTCACCCACCGGCGATCCCCACGTGGGCACCGCCTATATCGCCCTGTTCAACCTCTGCTTCGCGCGCCAGCATGGTGGCCAGTTCATCCTGCGAATCGAGGACACCGACCGCGTGCGCTCCACCGCCGAATCCGAGCAGATGATCCTCGACTCGCTGCGCTGGTTGGGGCTGGAGTGGGACGAGGGCCCCGACGTGGGCGGCCCCCACGGGCCCTACCGCCAGAGCGAGCGCGGTGACATCTATGGCGAGTATGCCCGTCAGTTGATCGCCTCGGGTCATGCCTTCAAGTGCTATCGCACCGCGGAGGAGCTCGACGAGCTGCGCGAGTCGCGCAAGGCCGCCGGCATGCAACTGGCGCTCAAGCCCGCCGATCTGGCGCTGCCCGCCGAGGAGGTGGCTCGCCGCGAGCGGGAGGGATGGCCTCATGTGGTGCGCATGAAGGTGCCCAGTGACGGCACCTGCGTGATCCAGGACATGCTGCGCGGTACCATCGAGGTGGATTGGGCGCAGGTCGATGCCCAGGTGCTGCTCAAGTCCGACGGCATGCCCACCTATCACCTGGCCAACGTGGTCGACGACCACCTGATGGGCATCACCCACGTGCTGCGCGGCGAGGAGTGGATCAACTCGGCGCCCAAACATCAGCTGCTCTACGAGTATTTCGGCTGGGAGATGCCGGCGCTCTGCCACATGCCCCTGCTGCGCAACCCCGACAAGTCGAAGCTCTCCAAGCGCAAGAACCCCACCTCCATCAACTACTACCGGCGCATGGGCTTCCTGCCCCAGGCGGTGATCAACTACCTGGGTCGCATGGGCTGGTCGATGCCCGACGAGCGCGAGAAATTCTCGCTCGACGAGATGATGGCGCACTTCGACATCCAACGGGTATCGCTGGGTGGGCCGGTGTTCGACCTGGAGAAGCTGACCTGGCTCAACGGCGTCTACATCCGCGAGGAGCTCGACGACCAGGCCTTCCTCGAGGCCCTGATGAAGTGGGCCTTCAACGAGGAGTACGTGCGCGAGATCCTGCCCCAGGTACGCCCGCGGGTCGAGACGCTCTCTCAGGTGGTGCCGCTGGCCGGCCACTTCTTCTCGGGCCTGCCGGCGATCGACGAGGCGAGCTTCGACGACGTCAAGCTCGGCCGCGAGGAGCTGCTCCGGCTGCTGCAGTTCCTGGTGTGGCGCCTCGAGGCCGTGCCGGCCTGGCACAAGGCGGCGCTGCTGGCCGAGGTCAAGGCGCTGGCCGAGCACTTCGAGCTGAAGATGAAGGCCTTCCTGGCGCCGGTGTTCATCGCCATCACCGGCTCGTCGTCGAGCACCTCGGTGATGGATGCCATGGCGATCCTCGGCTCCGACATGACCCGGGCGCGGCTGCGCCACGCCATCGAGGTACTCGGCGGTGTCTCCAAGAAGCAGGCCAAGCGCTTCGAGAAGGAGTACCGCGAGCTTTCCTGAGTTGCTGGAATCGGCGCTGTGGGAGCTACGCGCTGCGGAGCGATTCGCCGCGAAGCGGCGCTGGGCGGTCATCGGCCAGGTTGGCGGCCACCGCCAAGGCGCCTGGCGGCGCCAATCGCTCGGCGGAGCCAAGCTCCCACAGGGGACGATAAATCGGCGCTTTTCCTGTTGACGAAGACGAGGCGAATCAGTACTATACGCCTCGTCTTCACGAGATGCGGGGCCTTAGCTCAGCTGGGAGAGCGCAACACTGGCAGTGTTGAGGTCAGCGGTTCGATCCCGCTAGGCTCCACCACGACATCTCGATCGGAAGCACTGCGTCCCATTCGTCTAGTGGTCCAGGACACCGCCCTTTCACGGCGGGAACAGGGGTTCGAACCCCCTATGGGACGCCACTTCTAACTGCCCTCCATCGCCCTTCGATGTCGACAAGTGTGGACGCCTCGAGGCGTCTTTTCTTCGTTTCCACCCCCCGGTGGGCTTGGCCACAAGTACCAGATGGCATCAGCCTCTCAAGGCTTAACACCCCGTTACCTTCCGTTGTCAAGGGTCCGACATCTCGTTACATTGCGGCGTTTAGGGCTTGACATGGGCCTTCACTTGTCCACTTTGCCGGCGGCCGCGAGATCGTCTGTGCACAGCTTCGGCGCAAACCCGCATGGTTGTGGGGTTTTCTTTTATTCCCTTTAAAATCATCTAGTTACAAAAGATCAAAAATTGATCAATCTAAGGTGGTTCCCCATTTCATGGCGATTCGACGGCCTTTTCGAGTGGTTGTGAACAGGCTTATCCACAGAATGTGTGGAAAACACGTCGCCCAGTCCCGGGGGTGGGGCGAACCCCGGTGGGCATGGTTGTAATCGTGTGTCGGTATGAGAATTCTGATACTCGTGGAGAAGCGGGGGATGCCGCGGTCACCAGGGGGCCGCGACAACCGGGCCGGGTCACGGCTGGCCGAAGGCGCGCAGGCGGCGCAGCAGCGAGGAGGTGTCCCAGCGGCCGCCGCCCATGACCTGTAGGTCGCCGTAGAACTGGTCGACCAGGGCCGTCACCGGCAGGCGGGCCTGCAGGCGTCGGGCCTGCTCGAGGCAGATGCCGAGATCCTTGCGCATCCAGTTCACCGCGAAGCCATGCTCGTACTCGTCGCCGATCATGGTCTTGTGGCGGTTGTCCATCTGCCAGGAGCCGGCGGCCCCCTGGGCGATGACGTCGACGACCCGCTGCCGGTCGAGGCCGGCCTGTTCGGCGAAGTGCAGTCCTTCGGCCAGGCCCTGGACCAGGCCGGCGATGCAGATCTGGTTGACCATCTTGGTCAGTTGGCCGCTGCCGGCGGCGCCCATCAGGGTTACCGCGCGACCGTAGTGGGCGAGGGTGGGGCGGGCACGCTCGAAGTCGTCCTCGGTGCCGCCGCACATGATGGTCAGGGCGCCGTTCTCGGCGCCCTGCTGGCCGCCGGAGACCGGGGCGTCGATGAAGCCGATGCCCTGCTCGCGGCAGGTGGCGTCGAGCTCGCAGGCCAGGTCTGCCGTGGCGGTGGTGTGGTCCACCAGCAGGCTGCCCGGGGCCATGCCGTGCAGGGCGCCATCCTCGCCGGTGGTCACATGGCGCACGTCATCGTCGTTGCCCACGCAGACCAGTACCAGGTCGGCGCCGTCGGCGGCGGCGCGCGGAGTGGGGTGGTGGCTGCCGCCGTGCTCGGCGACCCAGGCCTCGGCCTTGGCGACGGTGCGGTTGTAGACGCGCACGCTCAGCCCCTGACGGGCCAGATGGCCGGCCATGGGAGAGCCCATCACGCCCAGGCCGATAAAGGCCACTGTCGAGATGCTGCTGCTCATCCTGATGCTCCTTCTTTGGGTGTTGCATGACGCAGAAAGCCGCCCGAGGGCGGCTTTCCGTCACGTCGCGGCCGGGGCCGCTGCCTGCCGACTTACTTGGCAGAATAGTCCTTGGCAGGATAGTCGCGTTGGGTATGGCCGGTGTAGAGCTGGCGCGGGCGACCGATCTTGTAGCTGTCGCTGAGCATCTCGTGCCAGTGGGAGATCCAGCCGATGGTGCGCGACACGGCGAAGATCACCGTGAACATGTTGGTCGGGATGCCCATGGCCTTGAGAATGATGCCGGAGTAGAAGTCGACATTCGGGTAGAGCTGGCGCTCGATGAAGTACTCGTCCTCGAGGGCGATCTGCTCCAGGCGCTTGGCGATCTTGAGCTGGGGGTCGTCGGCCATGCCGAGCTCGGCCAGCACCTCGTCGCAGGTCTCCTTCATCACCTTGGCGCGCGGGTCGAAGTTGCGGTAGACGCGGTGACCGAAGCCCATCAGCTTGAACGGGTCGTCCTTGTCCTTGGCGCGATCGACGAAACGCTGGATGTTCTCCTCGGAGTCGTCGCCGATCTCGTCGAGCATCTTCAGCACCGCCTCGTTGGCGCCGCCGTGGGCCGGGCCCCACAGCGCGGCGATGCCGGCGCTGATGCAGGCGAAGGGGTTGGCGCCGGTGGAGCCGGCCAGGCGCACCGTGGAGGTGGAGGCGTTCTGCTCGTGGTCGGCGTGGAGCATGAAGATGCGGTCCATGGCCTTGGCGTAGACCGGGTTGATCCGGTACTCCTCGCAGGGGTTGCTGAACATCATGTAGAGGAAGTTCTCTGCATAGCTCAGGTTGTTGCGCGGATAGTTGAACGGCTGGCCGACGTTGTACTTGTAGGACATCGCGGCGAGGGTCGGCATCTTGGCGATCAGGCGGATCGCACTGATCTGGCGGTCCTCTTCCTGGGTGATGTCCATGTGGTCGTGGTAGAAGGCCGCCAGGCCGCCGACCACGCCACACAGGATCGACATCGGGTGAGCGTCGCGGCGGAAGCCCTTGAAGAAGTTGTTGATCTGGTCGTGGACCATGGTGTGGTTGCGGACCCGCGACTCGAAGTCCGCATACTGCTCGTCGCTGGGCAGCTCGCCGAACAGCAGCAGGTAGCAGGTCTCGACGAAGTTGGACTCTTTGGCCAGCTGGTCGATCGGGTAGCCGCGATGCAGCAGCACGCCCTTTTCGCCATCGATGTAGGTGATGGCCGACTGGCAGGAGGAGGTGGCCATGAAGCCGGGGTCGTAGGTGAAGAGGCCTTCCGCGCCCAGGCCGCGGACATCGACCACGTCAGGCCCCAGGGTGCCTGAGTAGATCGGCAGCTCGATCGTCTTCTCCAGACCGTCTACCGTCAGTGTCGCTTTCCTGTCAGCCATATCTGGCCTCCTCTCGAGTGCATGGTGGGACGAAATGTCGTGAATTCGCTGAAGTTGCCGGCGAAAAGGTTCGCCCACTATAGAAGCGTCCCAGCGATTGTCAATTAGCCCATGGCGGGGCTTTACTTGTACTTTCTGATCGTTATAAATAGGTTTTGTATAAAAATTGGTGCTTTGCACCATTGCGGCGCAGGTGCCGCACGCAGAGCGTGCAAGGCGGCTCGTGGAAAGCGCGCGACGGGCTAGCACCATGGTCGAGTCGCGTCGGTGTCCATTTGTCATGGGACAGCCATGTCCCTATAATCCACCCCGCGCGACTGGCAGGAACAGGTGGTCTTGCCACACTTGGCAACGGCCGAGCCCCTTCCCGAAACCACCGCCCGCTCGGGCCGCCATGCCTAGAGCACAGAGCGGGCCAAGAGAGTGTGTATAGAGCCGTGAATAGCAAACGACCCGTAAATCTGGATCTTTCCACGATACAGTTTCCCCTCCCCGCCCTGACGTCGATCGCTCACCGCATTACCGGCGTCATCCTCTTCATCGGCCTGATCTTCGCCTTCTGGGCGCTCGACAAGTCCCTGTCGTCCCCGGCGGGATTCGAGGCGGTGCGTGACGCCCTGGCCACCAACTTCCTGGTCAAGCTGATCGCCTGGGGTCTGCTGTCGGCCCTGGCCTTCCACTTCGTGGCCGGCATCAAGCATCTGTTGATGGATATCGACATCGGCGTGACCCTCGAGGGTGGCGTCAAGAAGGCACAGATCACCGTGGTGGTGAGCGCCGTTCTGATCATTCTGGCTGGAGTCTGGGTATGGTAACCAACATCACGAACTTCGGGCGCAGCGGCCTGTCCGACTGGCTGGTTCAGCGCGTCTCGGCGATCATCCTCGCGCTCTACACTCTCTTCATCGTCGCTTACCTGCTGCTCAACCCGGGCCTCGACTATGCCACCTGGAGCGGCCTGTTCGCCCAGACCTGGGTGCGCATCTTCTCGCTGCTGGCCTTCGTTTCCATTGCCGCCCATGCCTGGATCGGGCTGTGGACCGTGACCACCGACTACCTCAAGCCGACCGGCCTGCGTGTCGGCATCCAGACCATCATCATCCTGGCCATCTTCGTGTTCCTGGTCTGGGGCATTCAGATTCTGTGGGGAG
The DNA here is from genome assembly GCF_002879645.1 of Halomonas heilongjiangensis. Lineage (GTDB taxonomy): Bacteria > Pseudomonadota > Gammaproteobacteria > Pseudomonadales > Halomonadaceae > Halomonas > Halomonas heilongjiangensis. The sequence goes on from NZ_PNRE01000100.1 coordinate 169,176, forward strand.
CCTGATTCATGTCCAACATGCGTAGCCTGTCTTTCGACGCCATCATCATCGGTGGTGGCGGCTCCGGCCTGCGGGCCGCCCTCGAGCTGGCCAAGTCCGGCAAGAGGACCGCCGTGCTGTCCAAGGTCTTCCCGACCCGCTCGCACACCGTCTCCGCCCAGGGCGGTATCACCTGCGCCATCGCCTCCGCCGACCCCAATGACGACTGGCGCTGGCACATGTACGACACCGTCAAGGGGGGCGACTACATCGCCGACCAGGATGCGGCCGAGTACATGTGTTCCGAAGGCCCGAAGGCGGTGTTCGAGCTCGAGCACATGGGGCTGCCGTTCTCGCGTTTCGACAATGGTCGCATCTATCAGCGCCCCTTCGGTGGCCAGTCCAAGAACTTCGGCGAGGGCGGCCAGGCGGCCCGCACCTGTGCCGCGGCCGACCGTACCGGGCACGCCCTGCTGCACACCCTCTACCAGAACAACCTGAAGAACAATACCACCTTCCTCAACGAGTGGTACGCCGTCGACTTAGTCAAGAACGCCAACGGTGACGTGGTGGGCTGCATCGCCATGGACATCGAGACCGGCGAGGTGGTTCACGTCAAGTCCAAGGCCACCGTGCTGGCCACCGGCGGCGCCGGGCGTATCTACGCCTCGACCACCAACGCCCTGATCAATACCGGCGACGGCATCGGCATGGCGCTGCGTGCCGGCTTCCCGATGCAGGACATGGAGATGTGGCAGTTCCACCCGACCGGCATCTACGGCGCCGGCACCCTGGTGACCGAAGGCTGCCGCGGCGAGGGTGGCTACCTGGTCAACAAGGACGGCGAGCGTTTCATGGAGCGCTATGCGCCCAACGCCAAGGACCTGGCCGGTCGCGACGTGGTCGCGCGCTCCATGGTCATGGAGATCCTCGAGGGTCGTGGCTGCGGCGAGCACGGCGACCATGTCTTCCTCAAGCTGGACCACCTGGGCGAGGAAGTCCTCGGCAAGCGCCTGCCCGGCATCGTCGAGCTGTCCAAGACCTTCGCCCACGTGGACCCGGCCAAGGAACCGATCCCGGTGGTGCCGACCTGCCACTACATGATGGGCGGGATCCCGACCAACGTGCACGGCCAGGCGATCATGCAGGACGCCGACGGCAACGACCAGATCGTGGGTGGGCTGTTCGCCTGCGGCGAAGCGGCCTGCGTCTCGGTGCACGGCGCCAACCGCCTGGGCGGTAACTCGCTGCTCGACCTGGTGGTGTTCGGCCGTGCGGCCGGCATGTTCATCGAGGGCGCGCTCAACGAGGGGATCGACTACCTCGAGGCGTCCGAGTCCGACATCGCCTCGGCCATGGCGCGCATGAACCGCTGGAACGAGTCCGGCGAGGGCGAGACCGTGCCCGAGCTCAAGCGCGAGCTGCAGAACATCATGCAGAACTCCTTCGGCGTGTTCCGCGAGGAAGCGAACATGCAGAAGGGCGTGGGTCAGTTGGCGGAGCTGCGCGAGCGCATCGCCAAGGCGCACCTGCCCGACAAGTCCAACGCCTTCAACACCGCCCGTGTCGAGGCCCTGGAGCTGGACAACCTGATGGAAGTCGCCGAGGCGACCGCCATCGCGGCGCTGGACCGCAAGGAGAGCCGCGGTGCGCACTCGCGCTACGACTACCCGGATCGCGACGACGTCAACTGGCTGAAGCACTCGCTCTACTTCCCGACCGAGAAGCGCGTCGGCAAGCGCGACGTCAACTTCGCGCCCAGGACGGTCGATACCTTCGAGCCGAAAGTCCGCACCTACTGAGAGGGGAGTCACGATGTCCACGCTTCAGGTATCCATTTACCGCTACAACCCGGAAACCGACTCCGCACCCTACATGCAGGAGTTCCAGGTCGACACCCAGGGCCGTGACCTGATGGTGCTCGACGTGCTGCACCTGATGAAGGAGCAGGACAACGGCCTGGCCTACCGTCGCAGCTGCCGCGAAGGGGTGTGCGGCTCCGACGGCATGAACATGAACGGCAAGAACGGCCTGGCCTGCATCACGCCGCTCTCCGAGGTGGTCAAGCACGGCAAGCTGGCGCTGCGCCCGCTGCCGGGCCTGCCGGTCATTCGCGACCTGGTGGTCGACATGGGGCTGTTCTACAAGCAGTACGAGCGCATCCAGCCGTACCTGCAGAACGACACCCCGGCGCCGGCCATCGAGCGCCTGCAGTCGCCGGAGGAACGCGACAAGCTCGACGGCCTCTACGAGTGCATCCTGTGCGCCTGCTGCTCGACCTCCTGCCCGTCGTTCTGGTGGAACCCGGACAAGTTCGTCGGCCCGGCCGGCCTGCTGCAGGCCTACCGCTTCCTGGCCGACTCCCGCGATACCGCCACTCGCGAGCGCCTGGCCGAGCTCGAGGATCCGTTCAGCGTGTTCCGCTGCCGCGGCATCATGAACTGCGTCGCGGTGTGCCCCAAGGGGCTCAACCCGACGCGGGCGATCGGCAAGATCCGCGAGATGTTGCTGGCCAATGCCACTTAAATCATGGCGCCCGGCTTGTTATCATGTGCCACGCTTTTCGGCTGCGACCCATCGTCGCAGTCGGAAGCCGGTACAGTAGCGTGAAGAGCCGGTGCCCTGGGCACCGGCTCTTGACCATCGAAATTCAGGGTTTCCGGCTTCCGGCCGGAACAGCCGGAGACGAAGACGCCCCACCGGCAGGGCACCACCGATGTCGCCATGCCCATCTGCTGGCGACGCCGACTACACCCCATCAGTGCAGGGTGACCGAGAGATGCAACAAGGCATAATGGAGTTGATGTGGCGCTCCTCCCACGTCAGTGGCGGCAATGCCCACTATGTGGAAGCGCTCTACGAGCAGTACCTCGAAGACCCCGATGCTGTCCCCGACGAATGGCGCAATTATTTCGACCAATTGCCGCGTCCCGAAGGCAGCGCCTCACATGACGTTCCGCTTGCCCCGATCCGCGACCAGTTCTACCAGCTAGGCCGAGCACGACGCACCGCCCAGGCCGGCACCGCCGCCGACAGCGGGGAGAACAAGAAACAGGTCAAGGTTCTCCAGCTGATCAACGCCTATCGCTTCCGCGGGCACCAGAAGGCCGACATCGACCCCCTTGGCCTGCGCAGCCCGACCCCCGTCCCCGACCTCGACCTCTCATTCCACCAGCTCTCGAAGGCCGACCTGGATACCGAATTCCAGACCGGCTCCTTCTTCATGGGCCTGGACAAGGCACCGCTCAAGGAGATCGTCGAGGCGCTGGAGCAGACCTACTGCCGCTCCATCGGCTGCGAGATCATGCACATCGTCGACACCGAGGAGAAGCGCTGGCTGCAGCAGCGTTTCGAGTCGGTGCGCTCGGCGCCCAGGTTCAGCGACGAGGTGCGCAAGCACGTGCTCGAGCGGCTGACCGCCGCCGAGGGCCTGGAGAGCTACCTGGCCTCCAAGTACCCGGGCACCAAGCGCTTCGGCCTGGAGGGCGGCGAAGCCTTCATCCCGATGATGGACGAGCTGATCCAGCGCGCCGGCGGCTACGGCACCAAGGAAGTGGTCATCGGCATGGCCCACCGCGGACGCCTCAACCTGCTGGTCAACATCCTCGGCAAGAACCCTTCCGAGCTGATCGACGAGTTCGACGGCAAGAAGGTCATCGAGCGCGGCTCCGGCGACGTCAAGTACCACCAGGGCTTCAGCTCCAACGTCATGACCCCCGGTGGCGAGGTGCACCTGGCGCTGTCGTTCAACCCCTCTCACCTGGAGATCGTCTCTCCGGTGGTCGAGGGCTCGGTGCGCGCCCGCCAGGACCGCCGTGACGACCCCGAGGGTACCAAGGTGCTGCCGATCAACGTGCATGGCGATGCGGCCTTCGCCGGCCAGGGCGTGGTCATGGAGACCTTCCAGATGTCCCAGACCCGTGCCTACAAGACCGGCGGCACGCTGCACATCGTCATCAACAACCAGGTCGGTTTCACCACCTCCAACCCGCTGGACGCCCGCTCCACCGAGTACTGCACCGACATCGCCAAGATGGTTCAGGCGCCGATCTTCCACGTCAACGGCGACGACGCCGATGCGGTGCTGCACGCCACCCAGGTGGCGCTGGACTACCGCCAGCAGTTCAAGCGTGACGTGGTCATCGACCTGGTCTGCTACCGTCGGCGCGGCCACAACGAGGCCGACGAGCCCTCCGGCACCCAGCCGATGATGTACAGCAAGATCAAGCAGCATCCCTCGTCCCGGACGCTCTACGCCCAGCGCCTGGTCGAGCAGGGGGTGGTCAGCGAGGATGGCGTCAAGGCGATGGTCGAGACCTATCGCGATGACCTGGTGGCCGGCAATCACGTGGCCAACGCCCTGGTGCAGGAGCCCAACACCTCGCTGTTCGTCGACTGGAAGCCCTACCTGGGCCACGAGTGGACCGGCGATGCCGACACCACCTTCGACATGAAGCGCCTGCAGCAGCTGGCGGCGAGGATGTGCGAGATTCCCGACGGGGTCGAGGTACAGCGCCAGGTGGCCAAGATCTACGATGATCGCCGCAGGATGCAGGCCGGTGGCCTGGCGCTGAACTGGGGCTTCGCCGAGACCCTGGCCTACGCCACCCTGCTCGATCAGGGCCACCCGGTGCGCATCACCGGCCAGGACGTGGGTCGCGGCACCTTCTCCCACCGTCACGCCGTGGTGCACAACCAGAAGGACGGCAGTGCCTACGTGCCGTTGCAGCACATGGCCGATGGCCAGCCGTGCTTCACCATCCACGACTCCTTCCTCTCGGAAGAGGCCGTGCTGGCCTTCGAGTACGGCTACGCGACCACCATGCCCAACGCCCTGATCGTCTGGGAAGCCCAGTTCGGTGACTTCTTCAATGGCGCCCAGGTGGTGGTCGACCAGTTCATCTCCTCCGGCGAGACCAAGTGGGGCCGGCTGTGCGGCCTGACCATGCTGCTGCCCCATGGCTACGAGGGCCAGGGCCCCGAGCACTCCTCGGCGCGTCTCGAGCGCTTCCTGCAGCTGTGTGCCGAGCACAACATGCAGGTCTGCGTGCCCACCACCCCGGCGCAGATCTTCCACCTGCTGCGTCGCCAGGTGATCCGCCCGCTGAGAAAGCCGCTGGTGGTGATGTCGCCCAAGAGCCTGCTGCGCCACAAGGAGGCGACCTCGACCCTCGAGGAGCTGGCCTACGGCCGCTTCCAGATGGTGCTGCCCGACCAGGGCAAGCTCGAGGCCGGCAAGGTCGAGCGCATCGTGCTGTGTGCCGGCAAGGTCTACTACGACCTGGCCAACTGGCGCGAGGAGTTCGCCCGCGACGACGTCGCCCTCCTGCGGCTCGAGCAGCTCTACCCCTTCCCCAAGGAGGAGCTCTTCGAGGCGATCAAGGCCTACACCAACGTCACCGACGTGGTGTGGTGTCAGGAGGAGCCGCTCAACCAGGGGGCCTGGTACTCGAGCCAGCACCACATGCGTGCGGTCGTCGACATGCTCCGTGACGGCCTGGGACGGGAGCTGAAGTTCGCCGGACGCCCGGCATCGGCGGCACCCGCGGCGGGCTACATGTCCGTGCACACCGAACAGCAGCGCCAACTGGTGGAAGACGCCTTCAACGCCTGAAGCGACCACCGGGACGAGAGAGAACATACAAGGGATACGACATGGCTACCGAGATCAAGGCACCCACCTTTCCGGAATCCGTTGCCGAAGGCAGCGTGGCCGCCTGGCACAAGAAGCCGGGCGACAGCGTCGAGCGTGACGAGTTGATCGTCGAGATCGAGACCGACAAGGTGGTGCTCGAGGTGGTGGCGCCGGAAGCCGGCACCCTCTCCGAGGTGCTGGCCGAGGAGGGCGACACCGTGGCGTCCGAGCAGGTACTGGGGCGCATCGGCAAAGGCGCGGCCAAGGGCGGCGAGCAAGCGGTCGAGCAGAAGGTCAATGCCAAGGCCGAGCAGAAGAGCGACGTCAAGCCCGCCGGCGGCGGCAAGCAGCACGAGGTGAAGGCGCCGACCTTCCCCGAGTCGATCCAGGAGGGCACCGTGGCCACCTGGCACAAGCAGGTCGGCGAGGCGGTCAAGCGAGACGAGGTGCTGGCCGATATCGAGACCGACAAGGTGGTGCTCGAGGTGGTGGCGCCGG
>NZ_PNRE01000009.1 GCF_002879645.1 Halomonas heilongjiangensis
CGGCCGATCCGAGCATGGATCCGACTGCCCCGGCCGATCCTGCCACCCCGGCCGATCCTGCCGCCCCGGCAGACCCGGCGGCACCCGCCGATCCGGCAGACCCGGGGGCACCGGCCGATCCGAGCATGGATCCGACTGCCCCGGCCGATCCGGCCGCACCGGGGGAGGCCGCACCGTCCGATGAGCCCGGCTTCGGCGATGGCGGCGAGCCCATGCCGAGTCCCGATGCCGGCGCGCAGAGCGATCCCGCGAACGATCCGATGATCGAGGAAGAGAACGAGGAAGAGGAGTGGGAAAACCCCGCAGAGGATGACGAGGACAGCAGCTGGTAACTGGTAAGCGGCTGTAGGGAGCACGCCCCGGTGGTCGCCACCGGGGCACTCCAGGGAAGGAGGCTTCAGGGAAGAGGCTTTTCTTGACGAAACCTCTTGGCGTCGCATGGCGCGGTCGGCGGTCCCGCCGCAATCCCCTCAGCCAACCGCTGACCGAGTTGACGCCCCTGTCGGCCCTTGCTCCCCGCAAGGGCCTTTTTTGGTTCCGGGCGGGCAGGCACCACGCGGGCCGGCCGTCTTACTCTTCCTCTTCCAGGCGGCGATAGAGGGTGCGCCGGGCGATGCCGAGGATATCGGCCGTGCGGCGCTTGTTGCCGCCGGTGGCCTCGAGCACCTTGCGGATATAGCGCTTCTCGACGTCTTCCAGGCTCGGCCAGCCCTGTTGCGCGGCGCTCGGGGCCAGGGCCTGGCTGGCCTGGGCCTCGCTGGCGCTGCGGCGCTGCTCTGCGCCATGGCCACGGATGCGTTCGGGCAGGTCGGCGTGGCTGAGCCGGCCACCTTCGGCGAGTGTCACGGCGCGCATGATGGCGTTCTCCAGCTCGCGCACATTGCCCGGGTAGGGGTAGGAGAGCAGCGCCTGGAGCGCGGTGGGGTCGACCTTGTCGATGGTCTTGCCCTGGGCCTCGGCATGCTTGTCGATCAGCGCCGCGACCAGGCGATCGATGTCGCCGTTGCGCTCACGCAGCGGCGGGATGCGCAGCGAGAAGGTTTCCAGGCGGTAGAAGAGGTCGCTTCTGAAGTTGCCGTCCTCGATCTCCTGCTCGAGGTTGCGGTGGGTGGCGGCGATGATGCGTACGTCCACCGGCTCCTCCCGCTCGGCGCCCACCGGGCGTACGGTCTTCTCCTGCAGGGCGCGCAGCAGCTTGGCCTGCAGCCCGGGTGACATCTCGCCGATCTCGTCGAGGAACAGGCTGCCGCCATGGGCGGCCTGGAACAGCCCCTGGCGGGAGTCGCCGGCACCAGTGAAGGCGCCCTTCACATGGCCGAAGAACTCGCTCTCCATCAGTTCCGCGGGGATGCTGGCACAGTTCACCCCGATGAAGGGGGCATCGGCGCGGGGGCTCTCGGCATGGATGGCCCGGGCCAGCAGCTCCTTGCCGGTGCCGCTCTCGCCGAGTATCAGGATGGGGGCATCGCTTCTGGCCAGGCGGGCGGCGTCGTGAAACAGCGTCTGCATCGTCTCGCTCTCGCCGACGATGCCGTGGAAGTGGTCGGGGGGAGCATCCTGACGGAAGCGGGCGGCCAGTCGGCGATGCTCGAGTACCCGGTAGACCGCCTCGCGCACCCCCTCCAGGTCGAGCGGCTTGGTCAGGAAATCGTCGGCGCCGATCTTCAGTGCCTCTACCGCCTGGTCGATGGTGCCGAAGGCGGTGATCACGATGAAGCCCACTGGGTTGCCGTCCGCCCGTAACTGCTCCAGCAACTGCATGCCGCTCATGCCGGGCAGGCGCACGTCGCTGATCACCAGGGCCACCTCACTGTGGCTGAGGGTGGCGATGGCCTCTTCGGCGCTGCCTGCGCCGAGGGTCGGATGACCGGCGTCCTGTAACTCTTCCTCGAGCAGCTCGAGGATTGCCGGATCGTCCTCGACGATCAGGATGGGGACCGGGGGGGGAGAGGCGTCCTTCCGCGTCACGTCACACTTCCTCGTTCGGTGGTCTCGCTGTGCATGGTGTCGTCCAGCGGCAGGCCGATCTCGAAACCGGCACCGCCCAGTTCGCTGTCGAATACGCCAATGGTACCGCCATGGTCGTTGATGATTCGATGGACCATGGAGAGCCCGAGCCCGCTGCCCTGGCCCACCGGCTTGGTGGTGAAGAAGGGATCGAACACCTTCGACTTGTCGGTATCGAGGATGCCGGGGCCATCGTCTTCGAGCCACAGGCGCAGCTCATCGCCTTCCACCCGAGCGCGAAGCCACACCCGGTGGACTTCGTCGGCCTGGGTCGCATTGCGAAGCAGGTTGGTCAGCACCTGGATCAGCTGCTGGCCGTTGACCAGCAACTGCGGCGTGGGCTCCGGCAGGTCCACCTCCAGGCGAATGGCCCGTCTTTCCAGATCCTCCTCGACCAGCTCCCGCGCCGACTCGATCAGGGCATCCAGCGGCAGGCGCTCCTTCTCGACGTTGTGGCGACGCCCGAGCTCCATCAGTTGACGCACGATCTCGACGATGCGGTCCACTTCGCCGCGGATGCGATCGAGACGGGTACGCTCGTCGTCGCCGATCGCCTCGTGGCGCGCGAGGCGCTGGGCCTGGCCATTGATCACGGTGAGCGGGGCGCCGATCTCGTGGGCCACACCGGCGGCCAGCACGCCCAGCTCGGCGAGCTTGCGGGACTTGCGCAGCCGCTTCTCGAGTTCGATCTCCTTGAGCCGGCGCGCCTCGATATCGGTGTCCTTCTCGGCCATGGCATCGAGCATGCCGTTGAGGGCGCCGGCCAGGCGACGGTACTCCTGGGGGCCGCCGATCACGGCCCGCTGGCTGCGGTCGCCTTCCTCGACCCGGGCCATCACCGCCAGCAGACGGTTGAGGGGTTGCTCGATATGGTGGCGGAAGCCCCACCAGATGCTGAACACGATACCGGCGGCACCGATGATGAAGACCAGCACCGCCAGCAGGCTGATGAAGCCAGTATAGTTCTCGATGCCGGTGTTGAGCCGGTTGACCTGCAACACGCCGCGGATTTCGCCGTTGGGCGTGGTCAATGGCAGCAGGGCCGAGTAGTAGGTCCAGCCTTCGTGCTGGCGGTAGTGGCCGGAGAGCTCGCCGGAGTCGACCACGGCGCGGATGTCCTCGGCGTCGAACAGTGCCCGGCCGAGGCCCAGGCCATAGATCTCCTCGCCCTCGATGTCGAAGACATAGGCGCCGTAGATGCGGTGGAAGGAGAAGGCCGAGTGCAGCGACTCCTGCAGTGATTCCGGGGTGTCGCGTTCCATGGCATAGCCCAGCGAGGTACCGATGGCGTGGGTGATGATCTGGACCTCGGTCTGCAGCTTGGAGCGTACGTTGTCCTCCAGTGACTTGATCGCTACCAGGCTGAAGACGACCAGAATGAAGAACAGCGGCACGATGACCGTGAGGATGATGATGTTGCGCAGGCGCATGGCAGTTTCCGATCGAGTGGGCGGGAGCGGGGCGCGCGGATGCCGGCGGGCAGGCTAGCGGTACGTCGATGGTCAGTCGGCAGGCACCAGCCGGTAGAGGCCGCCGCGCGGATCGTCCTCGAGCAGGTAGAGATAGCCATCATGACCCTGGCGCACGTCGCGGATGCGGCCGATACGGCCGTCCAGGATTACCTCGCTGCCGGTGACGGCGCCCTCTTCCAGATCGAGGCGGATGAGCCGTTCGCTGAGCAGGCCGCCGGCCAGCAGGTCGCCCTGCCACACGGGAAAGGCATCACCGGTTACCTCGGCCAGCCCGGACGGCGCGAAACGTCCCTCGAAGACATGCACCGGATCGCGCATGCCGGGCAGCGAGTCCTCACCGATGGGGGCGCGGGTGGCATAGTCGACCCCGCGGCTCACCTCGGGCCAGCCGTAATTCTCCCCGGGCTCGATCAGGTTGAGCTCGTCGCCGGTGAGTGGACCATGTTCCGTCGACCAGATGGTGCCGTCGGCGGCCACCGTCAACCCCTGGGGGTTGCGATTGCCCAGGGTGTAGAGCTCGTCGAGGGTTTCGTCGTCGTCGACGAAGGGGTTGTCCCCGGGTACGCCTCCGGTCTCGGTCAGGCGCAGTATGCTGCCGGCATGGTCGCTGCCGTGCTGGGCCCTGGGCGGCTCACTGCCTCGATCGCCGATGCTCATCAACAGGGTGCCGTCGGAGAGCCAGGCGAGCCGCGAGCCATAGTGGCGGCCCGGGCCGGAATAGCGGCTCTGGACGAACAGCTCCTCGACCTCGGCCAGTGCCTCGCCATCGAGCCTGGCACGACTCAGGGTGGTGGCGGTGCCGCCGTCGCCGGCCTGGCTCCAGGTGAAGTAGATCCAGTCATGATCGCCATCCCCGTACTGCGGATGCAGCACCACGTCCAGCAGCCCGCCCTGGCCATGGGCATTGACCTCGGGGACGCCGTCGAGGTGGGTGATCTCGCCGTCCTCGTCGATCAGCGCCAGGCGACCGGGGCGTTCGCTGACCAGGTAGCGGCCATCGGGCAGCATCGCCATGGCCCAGGGGTGTTCGAGGCCGGAGGCGATACGCTCCAGGCGCAGGTCATGGTGGTCGGTGGCGATGCGCTCCTCGAGCACCTCGACGGCCTGGGCCGGGGCGGCCAGCAGGGCGCCGGATAGCAGCAGGGCGGCCGACAGTGATGTGGTCGACGGCAACAAGCTCCGCGGCGGCTTCACTGACCTCTCCATTCCGTTCTCCCTTTGCGTGATTTCCATGGCAGCGCGGCGTGCCCCTACCAGCATAGGGACTCCCTTGGGGGCGTGGTGTTCCCGGCTGCCGTCGAGCGGCGGAGCCGGGTCCGCCGGGCGCGCTTCACCGCCGAGCCGAACAGCGACTACCGGGCCCAGGCGGCGCCACCGGGATAGGCGTGGCGCGAGAGCGACTCCGGGTGCATGGTGATGCCGTAGCCGGGGGCTCGCGGGGCCTGGTAGCGGCCGTTGTGGATCACCACGGGATCCACGAAGTGCTCGTGCAGGTGGTCGACGTACTCGAGGATCCGCCCCTCCAGGGAGCCGGAGACGGCGATGTAGTCGAACAGCGAGACATGCTGCACGTACTCGCACAGGCCCACGCCGCCGGCATGAGGGCAGACCGGCACGCGATACTTGGCCGCCATCAGCAGCACCACGATGACCTCGTTGAGCCCGCCCAGGCGGGCGGCGTCGATCTGGCAGTAGTCGATGGCACCCGCCTGCAGCAGCTGCTTGAACATCACCCGGTTGTGGCAGTGCTCCCCGGTGGCGACGCCGATCGGCGCCAGCCGGCGGCGGATCTCGGCGTGTCCCAGGATGTCGTCCGGGCTGGTCGGCTCCTCGATCCACAGCGGGTCGAACTCGGCCAGCTCGCGCATGTTGGCGATCGCCTCGTCGACGTCCCACACCTGGTTGGCGTCCATCATCAGCGGGCGTTCCCAGCCGATCTCCTCGCGCAGGATTCGAGCGCGACGGCGGTCCTCCTCGAGGTCGCCTCCCACCTTCTGCTTGAAGTGGGTCCAGCCCTCCGCCAGGGCCTCGCGGGCCAGGCGCCGGACCTTGTCGTCGGGGTAGCCGAGCCAGCCGGCCGAGGTGGTGTAGGCGGGGTAGCCATGCTCGAGCATCTCCCGCTCCCGCGCTGCCTTGCCGGCGGCATGGCGCCTGAGCAGGGCCAGGGCCTCGCCCGGTGTCAGGGCGTCGGTGACGAAGCTGAAGTCGAGGCAGCTCACCAGCTGCTCGGGCGACATGTCGACGAGCAGCTTCCAGACCGGCTTGCCTTCCGACTTGGCCCACAGGTCCCAGATGGCATTGACGATGGCCGCCGTGGCCAGGTGGATGGCTCCCTTCTCGGGGCCGATCCAGCGCAGCTGGCTGTCGCCGCTGGTCAGGTGGTGCCAGAAGTCCCCCATGTCCCGCGTGATCGAGGCCAGGGTGCGCCCCTCGATCAGCGGCGCCAGCGACTCCACCGCCTTGACGCAGATCTCGTTGCCGCGGCCGATGGTGAAGGTGAGGCCATGGCCCTCGAGGCCTGCCTCGGTGTGCAGCGTGACGTAGGTGGCGGAGTAGTCGGGGGCCGCGTTCATGGCATCCGACCCGTCCAGCGAGCGTGAGGTGGGGAAACGGATGTCCTGTACGTCCAGGCGGGTGATCGAAGTCATCGCGGTTGGCTTCCTTGGTGGTGGCGTCATGGTGACAGCCTAGAAGGGAGGGGTGATAACCCTCCACTCGAAAGTTGTGGCACGCTGCTCGACGAGCGTCGCCGTCGGGTGGCCCGTGAACCTGGCCGGGATGCTCTCCCTTCCACCGTCATGACAGGAGCCACCATGCAAGCCATCACCCCGCGCGACTGCCTGCCCGAGGACCTCGACCGCGCCCTGCTGGTCGGCCGGGTGTGGCGCGACACCCCCACCCCCGGGCCGGCCATCGTGGTGGTCCGCGACGGTCGGGTGCATGACATCTCGGCCCGCGTCGCCACCATGGCGGACCTGCTCGACCGTGACGACGCCGCCGCCTTCGCCGCCGGAGCCGAAGGCGAGGACCTGGGGCCGGTCGAGACCCTGCTGGCCAACTCCCTGGCCGAACCCAGGAGCGCCCCCCGGCTGCTGGCCCCCTGTGACCTCCAGGCGATCAAGGCCTGCGGGGTGACGTTCGCCGTCAGCCTGCTCGAGCGCGTGATCGAGGAGCAGGCCGCCGGCAGCCCCCGGCGCGCCCATGAGCTCCGCCAGGAGATCCAGGCGCTGATCGGCGGCGACCTGTCGCAGATCCGTCCCGGCTCGCCGGAGGCCATGGCGCTCAAGGCCGAGCTGCAGGCCAAGGGGGCCTGGTCCCAGTACATGGAGGTGGGCATCGGGCCCGATGCCGAGGTGTTCTCCAAGGCCCAGCCGCTCTCGTCCATGGGCCTCGGCGACCGGGTCGGCCTGCACCCGGCATCACAATGGAACAACCCCGAGCCGGAGATCGTGCTGGCGGTGGACCCCGGCGGCACGCCGCGTGGTGCCAGCCTCGGCAACGACGTCAACCTGCGCGATATCGAGGGGCGCAGCGCCCTGCTGCTGGGCAAGGCCAAGGACAACAACGCCTCCTGCGCCATCGGCCCCTTCATCCGCCTGTTCGACGACCATTTCACCCTCGACAGCGTGCGCCAGGCGCGGGTCGCGCTACGCATCGAGGGCGCCGACGACGGCTTCGTGCTCGAGGACGCCAGCGACATGCGCGAGATCAGCCGCGACCCCCTGGAATTGGTCGAACAGACCATCGGCGCCCACCATCAGTACCCGGACGGCCTCATGCTGTTCCTCGGCACCATGTTCTCGCCGATCGAGGACCGCGATGGCCGGGGGCAGGGCTTCACCCACCATCTGCACGATCGGGTGACCATCGCCACCCCGAGCCTCGGCGCCCTGGTCAACGTCGTCGATCGCAGCGATCGGCTGCCGCCCTGGACCTTCGGGGTGCGCGCGCTTCTCGCCCACCTGGCCCGCCGCCAGGGTTGAGGCTGCCGGGCGGCGCATGGGCGCTCAGGTCTCCGGCGGCCTCGGGTGCCCGGTCGGGCCGTTTTCGCGCTTAGTACATCAGCAGCGCCAGCAGGGCCGGCAGATAGAGCAGCGAGAGCAGGGTCGAGCAGAACACCAGGCTGGCGGTATAGGCGGCCCCCTGGCCGGCGCGCAGCGCGAAGAGGTAGTTGAACACCGCCACCGGCATGCTCATCTGCAGGATCAGGATGCTCTGGGCCAGCGGCGGCAGGCCGAGCAGCGTGCCGATGCCCCAGGCCACCAGGGCGGCGACGGGAATGCGGATCAGGCTGAAGCCGATGCCCGATTTCAGCCCCTTCACCTGGATGCTGGCCAGCGAGACCCCGAGGGTGATCAACATCAGCGGCACCGTGAAGCCGGAGATCAGGTCGACGCTGTTGTCGAGCCACAGTGGCAGCGCGGTGTCGGTGATCAGCAGGCCCAGCGAGATCAGGATGGCGTAGACCGTAGGCGTCCTGACCAGCACCTTCAGCGGGTTGCCGTGGCTGGCGAGCATGCTGCCGACGGTGAACTGGAACAGCGAGACGGTGACCATGACCGCGATGCCGAAGGCGAAGCCGGCGCTGCCGAAGGCGTAGAGCACCACCGGCAGGCCCATGTTGCCGGTATTGGGGTACATGGTGGGCGCCAGCAGCACCCGCCAGTCGCGCCTGAGCAGCTTCGCCAGCACGAAGGCCGCGCCCGCCATGACGATGAGGACCAGGGCCGTGGCCAGCATGATGCGGCCGAAGCTGCCGGCATCGACCTCGGCACCGGAGAGCGAGGCGAGCACCAGGGCCGGGGTGCCGATGTTGAAGACCAGCCGGGTGACGAACTCCACCGGATAGGGCTGCCCGAGACGGATCCAGGTGAAACCCAGGCCGGCACCGGCCAGTACGGGGGCCATGACGGCAAAGAGTTCGGCGAGCATCGAGCGTCCTTGCGAGAGGGGGAAGCCCATCATTGTCGTGAATCGGCGAGTGGCGATGCAAGCGCCGGGCCGCGCCCGGAAGCCGAAGCGGCGCGCGGCATTGGTGGAGGCGGGCGACTCTCCGGTAAGCTGGTCTCCTTGTCGACAAGGAAACATTCATGCCCTCTACCGCTTCCGCCAACAGCTTCCAGGCGCTGGTGCGCCTGTTGCGCTATGCCCGGGGTTACCGTCGTCGCATCGTCGCGGCGACGACCTGCTCGATCATCAACAAGCTCTTCGACATCGCTCCGGAGATCCTCATCGGGGTGGCCATCGACGTGGTGGTCAACCAGGAGCGCAGCTTCGTCGCCCGGCTCGGTTTCGACACGCCCCAGGAGCAGATCCTGATCCTGGCCGTGCTCACCTTCTTTATCTGGGCCGGCGAATCGATCTTCGAATACCTCTACAAGATCCTGTGGCGCAACCTGGCCCAGCGGCTGCAGGCCGACATGCGCCTGGACACCTACGAGCACGCCCAGCGCCTCGACATGGCCTTCTTCGAGTCGAAGAGTTCCGGACAGCTCGTCGCCACCATGAACGACGACGTCAACCAGCTCGAGCGCTTCCTCGACGGCGGGGCCAACTCGCTGATCCAGGTGGGGGTCACCGTGGTGGCGGTGGGCGCGGTGTTCTTCGTCATCTCGCCGCTGATCGCGCTGCTCGCCTTCACGCCGATCCCGCTGATCATCTGGGGCGCCTTCTTCTTCCAGCGCAAGGCGGGGCCGCTCTACGCCGACGTGCGCGAGAAGGTCGGCGATCTCGCCAGCCGGCTCTCCAACAACCTGGCCGGCATCGCCACCATCAAGAGTTTCACCAGCGAGGCCCGCGAGGCCGAGCGGCTGCGCGCCACCAGCGAGGCCTACGTGGAGGCCAACCGCCGCGCGATCCGGGTCAGCTCGGCCTTCATCCCGGTGATCCGCATGGCGATCCTCGCCGGCTTCCTCGCCACCTTCACCGTGGGCGGCATGCTGGCGCTGCGCGGCGACCTCAATGTCGGCGCCTACGGCGTGCTGGTGTTCCTCACCCAGCGCCTGCTGTGGCCGCTGACGGGCCTGGCCGAGGTGATCGACCTCTTCGAGCGCGCCATGGCCAGTACCCGGCGCATTCTCGACCTGCTGGCGGTACCGATCACCGTGCGCGACAACCACGGCCGGTCGCTCGCGGCGCCGGTGCGCGGCGAGGTGAGCTTCGAGGCGGTGCGCTTCCACTATGCGGCCAGCGGGGTGGGGGTCGACGATGTCAGCCTGCGGGTGCCGGCGGGCCATACCCTGGCGCTGGTGGGCGCCACCGGCTCCGGCAAGTCGACGCTGATCAAGCTGTTGCTGCGCTTCTACGACCCGAGCGCGGGGCGGGTGTGCATCGACGGCCAGCCGATCGATGAGGTGAGCCTGGTCTCGCTGCGCGGGGCCATCGGCCTGGTCAGCCAGGACGTCTACCTGTTCGAGGGCTCGATCCGCGACAACATCGCCTATGGGCGACCGGACGCCGGCGAAGCCGAGATCGTCGAGGCGGCCAGGACCGCCGAGGCGTGGGAGTTTATCCAGGCGCTGCCCCAGGGGCTCGACACTCCGGTGGGCGAGCGCGGCGTGCGCCTCTCCGGCGGCCAGCGCCAGCGTCTGTCGCTGGCCCGGGCGCTGCTCAAGGACCCGCCGATCCTGGTGCTCGACGAGGCCACCAGCGCCGTGGACAACGAGACCGAGGCGGCGATCCAGCGCTCGCTGCGCAAGATCGGCCACGGCCGCACGGTGATCATGATCGCCCACCGGCTCTCGACCATCGTGCACGCCGACGAGATCGTGGTGATCGACGCCGGCCGGGTGGTGGAGCAGGGCACCCACGCCGCCCTGCTCGCCCGGGATGGTCGCTACGCCGCCCAGTGGCGGGTGCAGACCGGCGCGCTGGAGGTGGGGGAGGCGGCTCTTTGAGGCCCTGTGGGGTCAGACCCCGGCGGTGTCGAATCCGCTCGCCCCGTGCCTATGACAGGCCCGACAACTCGGCCGGGGTCTGACCCCATAGGGGCAGGCCTCGGCGTCATTTTCTGCGAACGTGCCGCCATCATCGAGATATTCGGGTCCCATAGGGGCAGGCCTCGGCGTCTCTTGCAGCGACGTGCCGCCATCATCGAGATATTCGTGGGAAGGCCGCAGGCTCGAGGAAGCTATTGCCGAACCAGCATGGCATCGAGACTGACCGGTACCTCGTCGCCGATCCGCTCGTAGCCGAGCAGCAGCAGCACCGAGCGCAGAGTGGGGTCGGCCATCAGCTCCTGGCCGTCCAGCGCCACCCGCTCGGCGTTGGTCACCCGGATCCGGTTGGCGGATTCCCGGGTGAAGCGCACCGCCAGCGGCTCCATGCGCGTGGCATTGCCCGACTGCACCGAGAGCTCGAGCACCTCCACCAGCGACTCGCCCACGGCCAGCTGCTCCAGGCGCTCGGGCGGAAAGCGGGTGGTCAGGGTGGCCATGGGGCGTTCGGTGAGGCCCGAGAGCCAGGGCGGCAGCGGGCCGAGCTTCTCGATCACGTCGCTCTGGTTCAGCCGCAGCGGCAGCTCCAGGGCGCCGCTGGCATCGGCGCTGCCGGCCAGCCGGCGCACCTCGTGATGGCGGGGGACCGGCCCGTCGGGGCCGATCTGCACCACCGTCGCTGCCACCCGCGACTGCGCCGGGTCCAGCTCCCACGCCGCCACGGCCGGCAGCGCCAGCAGCAATACCGCACCGAGCCCCATGCCGAGGCCAAGAAGTCGTTTCGTCACCAGCAAATCTCCAGAGGGGCCATGTCCTGGCATGAAGACACGGGAACTGGCCGGAAGTGCCCGAAGGGGGCGAGAAGGGCGGCCACGGCACCGAGGTTCTGGCCTCGCGCATCGGCATTCGCTATCATACGGCAGCGCTGTTCAGCGCTTTCCGGAAGGGCCTATAGCTCAGTTGGTTAGAGCAGGGGACTCATAATCCTTTGGTCGCTGGTTCGAGTCCAGCTGGGCCCACCAATGAAATCAGTAAGTTATATAGCATTAATGACTTGTTGTCTCTCTCCATGAGATTTGATGTAAGCCTCGTGTAAGCAGATTTCTTCAAACCCCTTTCTTCCTCACTATCCCATCCAAGCCACCAACTGTGCCTAGCTGTAGCGCGTCGCTCAACTTGCGCCGGCGGTTCGCGTAGTTTGCGCCAACCGAGAAGAGGCATTTAACCTCCATTACGACCCTGCCCGTCCCCTCCAGCGTGGAGCGACTCCATGGTATGGAAGGTGCCGGGCCTCATACCTAGGTACCGGCCATCCTTCATCGCCTCCCTGAGCGCGGAGGGTGGGAGCCTGTAATACTTGCGGACCAGGTGGTGAGTACGGGTATTGCGAAACACGACCTTTAGGCCGCTCCCCTCCGACTCAACGGCGACGCTTCTCCACTCATCCTCGGATAACTCCACACCCACCTCCTTGCCCTGTCAGAGACCGAGTTCCGCCTTGAGCCGCTCAAGGGTCGCTTGATTTTCCGGGTCGTCGACCTCGATCAGCAGGATCGCCGGGGTCATGTCGGTACCGGGATGATCGCGGGAGACAATAGGCGGCAACCTCCTATCCGGCTTCACCTCGACGTAGGTGGGGTCCGACTCCAACACCTGACATCGCGCGATGACGCCGATGACGTTATAGCTGGAGGGGTCAATGGTGGAGAGCTTGGCTTCAGAGATCCGGGTGGCCGAATTGATGGTGTTCATGGGATCGATCCTCCGCTGGGTTGGACTAACACTATAGCCGCTCCACGCCGCTCCTTTAGTGAATGACAAACGATGCACAAAACGCCCAGCGGGGGGCCGACGAGGCATCTCAGGTTGGTCGGTGCAGAGGGTAACCTTCCATGGCCGATCCGCTCCCTGCGTGACGCGTGGTGCCATCCGGGCGGCGTTCCCGTTGGGCATGCTGTGTGCGACGTCACCCTCCCGGCGTAGCCTCCAGCGATCGGCGGAGCCCGACGAGAACGCCGCTGCTTCATGTGAGAAATCACTGATGCCAAGGGAGCGACTCATATCACCCTCGCAAGACGAGACCTGACGAGGCTGTCCGTAGTCGTAGCGGCACCGTCCAGGTTCAGATACCACAGCCCGGCATCGCTGCCGTTGGAACAGACGCCACCGCAATGGTCGACACGTTCACCGCTGCCGTTCCAGAGGTGGAAATCCGGCACAGTGGCACCCGCCTCCGAACCCTGCCAGGTCGAGGCGACTAACAGATCAGCAATGGCGGCATCGGCCCTCACCGTATCCATGTAGACAAGCGAGGTGTTCGGGCGATTGATGCCGGTGCTGCCCCACATGCCGTCGTAGCCGCACCGCTCGATGAGTTCATCGGTGTGTCGCAGCCCGTCGGTCCATTCCGAGACGTTGCCCCACAGGGCGTAGATAACGCGATAGCTCGCTGCGGCGCTGTCGGTGAGCTGCACGCTACCGCTGGTGGAGTCGACGATGATGCCCGCGCGCATGACAGGCCCTGCTCAACCAGGCTGGCGTTGATCTCCTCGAGGATCCGCTGGGTCAGCGCATGCTTTTCCAGCAGGTGGCGGAAGCGCAGCAGCGTGGTCGCGTCCTACATGATCTCGATGGCAAGATCGATACCCACGAAGTCGTGCATCGCCCGGCTGACGTAGATAGCATTCTCCAGCGCTTCATCGGCTAGGGCTTACCACTGCTGGAGGAAGTAGAGGCGCAGCATGCGCTCCAGGCGGAATGGCGGTCTGCCCCGCTTACTGGCGGCATTCGGAAAGTAGAACGGCGACAGCGCGTCGATCAGCCGTTGCCAAAGCACCAGGGTCTCCATCTGGGCCAGGAACCGCTCGCAGCGGGTGATCTTCTTTTTGTTCTGGTGCTCAGCCTGGGCAAACGAGATTTGCTTCATCGGATGGCCTTGGTCAGACAGTGGTAGGAGGGCCATCTACCCCGCCAGTGGCTGCCAGGCAGCTGTGGCGGGATTTATGCAGCACTTCATAAGCGCTATAGTGGTGTGATCAGTATTTCTGTGCTCACTTCGATAATGAGTACAAGAAGTATGAAATGATGCAAAAAGGCGGTTACCTTAACATTCTATGAGTAGGTGGGTGTTATGAGCATGGAACTAAAAGTAGAATATCAACTACTAGAAGCCCCCAACAACCACATCATCAAGATCAGCACGGATGGCTACCAGCTTCGTCACACAAAAAAGAAATACGAACTCAATATTACTATCACAAACCTCACAAAAAATAAAAGCTTCAAAATCGATGTAGAGGTTCTGTACGGCTTTAACGACCGTCCGATTTCGGAGCTACTTCCGAGAGAAATAGCTATCGTCAAAAAATGGTTCGTATTCCAAGAAGAACTGCGCGACAACAGCAAGCTTTACGGCATTCATCCAGTCCCCGTAATCAATTGCGTCAAGTCATTCTGTTCGCACTTTGATAATGAATATGAGCTATACGAAATGCCCTAACACGCATTGCCACCAACCTGGGCGAGATCTATCGGCCTCTATTGCCCACAACAATCAAAAATGTACACAAAACCGAAATGAGCACATATTATCCATACCCCGCACCAAACATATTGGACCTTGGGGAATTAGCGACGGTTTTGTAAGGCTGGTGACGATTATGTTTGCATATGTGAGTTGTGTACATCGAGAGGGGGTTGGTTGGGGTAATAAAAAGCCCCGTATAGTGACAGGGCTAGGAGGGTTGGTGGTGATGCTATAGAGACATACCGGGATCTTTATTATAATCTCTGTTCCTTATTGCTTGTCCGATGTCAAAGTTTTCACCTCTTGTCTTGCCGAAGCGCTCACCTATATCATCCTTAACCTTAGAAATGGTTTCTTCGTCAACGCTCGGAATATTAGCACTGACATTTCCTGAGCGGAAGTGACCATAGCTTGATATGCTCGACGTATTCTTGTGACCCATTATAGCCGCTGCAATGATCCTGCCGCCCTCGGTTTCGTATAGCTGACGCTTAAGATTGGAACCGAAAGTGTAGCGAAGAGAGTATAGGCAGAAGTGCTTCACAGTATTGTTGAACATCTTGCGAGACGCCCTGTGAATACGCATTTGTGCTGCCTTTATACGTAGCTCGTCTAGGCCCTTTGACCTCGTCAAGGCATCGTGCAGAGACTTGTTGTACGAGACCGTCAAAATTCTGTCTAATCCGCGAGCCTTGAATTTTTGCTTCTCGCCAATGAGGGTCTTTTTGCTGCCTTTGATCTTGACAGTAATTTCCTCATCTTCGAATGCACTCAAAACCTCAAGGTGTTCTGCCTCACTTGGACGAATTCCCAAAGACTTTCCTAATACGATGAGATCGAGAGAGTCTTGGTCCTTATGCTCAATTCTATCCTTGACGATAACTCTCATAACATCATCTGTTACCTTAACTAGTCTACGACTCTTCTTCGTATTATGAGATCGCTCAGAGACAGGGGCAGGGTTATCTATAGCGCGGATCTCGTCACCGTACTTGCTCTTCCCGGCAGCCTTGTACATGATCGTCAAGGCCCTACGTAGCTTTCTCCATGAATCACTTGTTTTACTATGCGCAGTAGCTTTCAATGACAACATGACAAGAGCGTGATTCTCGGCAAGCATGGCTTTGAATTCTTTTTTGGTCCTTATGCTTGCAATGTTCGTGACGATGACTTTGTTCAGAAACGCTGACGCATCACCAAGGTAGTTGTAGTATGTGGTTTCTTTTAAGATGTCCTTTTTATGGTCCTTGCAGAATTTGTTATAAGTCTTGAATAACTTCTCGTTAAATCTGGTGTGAGTCATAGGTCGTTTAGGATTATATATTTATTATATCATAAATACAATCGTCATGGCTGTTACTAGCAAAAAGGGAATAAGTCAGTGGTCCATTAAGTTAAAATCAAACCTTTAAGCAGATGGGGCAGATATGACCCAGGGTGGTCCAGTAATGACCCAGATTGGGCAAAAGTTGACCCAACAAATTCACTTATATCCTGAAATCTTTGGAATCCCCCATGGATACTAGCTTTTTCGCACTCTGGTAGTGCGACACCTTCTCATGCACGCTCTCGGTGAAAGTGAATCCTGAGCCATATGCTCCCAGCTAGTGCGAACCCTCCCGACCTTCACTCTCTATGCTTGCGACCTTCTACGCATAGCGCTCTCGGCGGGAGCGACCCCTCTGCATCTTCACTTACTCGCCCTGCGCAAAACCCCGCTTGGGCTGCGTCGTTCAGATCCCTCACGGTCGCGGCTCGGTCATCGGAATTGCCAGACTCGCTGACGCTCACTGAATTCCTCGTAGCTTGTCGTCCCTTTTTATTGACACATTCTCGACTCGCTACGCTCGCTCGAACTGAGTCAACAAAAAGCTCCTAAAGCTAACCCCTCGCCATACTCCCACGGTAGTGGGAGTATGGTACCCGCTAACACCATCGCCATTCGTCATCCACCCGGTCTCGCCGCAGCTCGCCGGGGGATTCCTCTTGGCGAGGCTGACGCCCTACACTCGCTTACGCTCGGCAGACCTTTCAGCCAAAACCTTTTGTTAATTGCAAGATCATTGCCACGTGAAATTTTTGAGCGAGTGTGCAATAATGGTGTAAATAGTTGGTACTTTCTGTGAGTGAGCTGAAAATAAATTTAACGAAAGATTTAATTAGAACATCCATGGAGCTTAAAAAGCTATATGATGCTATTGGGCTGTTAAAAGAGGCGCGTATAAAGTGTGAATGTAGCTTAGATTATTGCTTCATGTTGATGCGCCGAGGGGCATTAGGTGATGATGTTGCTGTTAATGCACTTGAGTATGCTATAAAGCAAGCAGCGCTACAGGCGAGGTTGAGTATCATGGCTAGGCCACGGTGGAGAAAAAGGATAGAGGATATCCAGTGTGGTCGTGAGCGAGTAAAAACAATGAGAGTCCTCACTTATCAAGCACTGTACCCATTTGCTATGAAAGAGCTTGAGTGAAGAAAGCCAATCAGTATGTCATAAAAACTGACTCTATTTCATGTGTGGAGATAGCATTCCCTAGTCATCGTGATATAGGAGATGCATTCAGAGCCTAAAGGGTTGCATTTGAACAGAGTCGGATGCTGTGGTTATCTATAAGTGAAACTTTATAGCCATACTCCGGCTCTGTGTCATTAATTCAGAGTTCTGCCCAGCTGGGGATTATTTCTTGGCCTCCTTGTTTTCCGAGTTCAATAATATGAACTGCTGTATGGCAAGTACGACCAATTCAGCAAGCTGTTTGTTTATATCGACACTGTTTATGTCAATGCCTTTCTGTGCTAAATAGGCTAGAAGAGGTTTGGCGTAACCCTCTATCCTAATAGGGCTGTGTTGCCCCCTTTCTACAAAAGCGTATGGGGACATCCCGCTTCTTTCGATGTTTCCATCAGAGTCTGTAAGTTCTATGCTGACATAGCAACAAAATATGGTGTATCTCTTGGTTCCATGAAATGCTCTAACGCCAGCTACCAATGATGTGTTGTATTTTGCCTTCAAGGCCCTAGGGGATGGTGATAATTCATTGAGATATTGGTTAATTCTTACGGACTGTAGTTTGCTCATTTCTGTTTCCTTACTATGCGTTGGTATGGCTTTACTATAGAAGGCTAGGCAGACTTGGCAAGCTAGAATCAAAAAAAATACCTGTCATAATTATTATTGCGAAAATTAAATCAGTCCGGTGTCATCACTATCTTGGTGTAATGTGAGCCCTGTAGTTTAGCTGGTTAGTCCCAGGGCTCTTAGATATACGCGCAAGCTCGCCTTAGGCTTCGGAGCATCTGCCTGGAAAGGGGATAATCATAGCTCGAGAACTTGGCTCAAGGCTCAGGCCCAGCATGGATTTCAGATATTTTGAGCACATACGTAGGGCGTGATGGGGTTCTTCCAGAAAGGCTTCGACTGCCGAGGGATTGACAGCGAGTTTCTCGGACGCTTCTTGCACAGATGGCACTGAGCGCATATTGCTTGCATCTGCACCGGATAGATTCACAGCAGTCTCCACACTCATTTCGAGTAGGTTTTGGATGGGCTCCCCGCGACGAAGGGCCCCATCCTTTGCTGTCAGTTCAACGGCATCTTGTTCCTGTACGATCCAGCTTCCGGCCATGCGGACGCGCTGCTCCTCAGTTACCTCGTGGGGCAGCATGATCCGATCCTCGCCAATGGCATACTGAAAAGCAGGGGATGTCAGGTGAGGCCAGTTGGCTAAGCACACTCTGTTGAATGACGCTATAAACTGTGCCTTGGTGTAGCATGATAAATGCGCATGGTCGTTTTCTCGCATAGCTTCATACAAGTCCTCTGGCCCTTCTGAGAGTGACATGCGGAATTCGTCAGGATAGAGGTCATCATCTCTAGTGAAGAACGAGATAATCCGGGCGTCGAGAAGGGAGATCAGTTGTGCCATGTGGTCGCTCCTGAAGCGTGAAGATATGGGCTGCCCGAAGAGGGCGGCCTGCCGATGTCGTTGGGGTGGCGTTTACGCAGTCTGGTTCGGACTAGAACCAACCAGATAGCTTGCTAGATCGCCAATAATGAATTCGATGGCGGCGACCAACACGACAGAACGGCTGTACAGCCGCAGTCGCTTATCGGTTACAGCTTCAGGTAGTGAACCTTGAAGGTCCTCTTGCCTAGTCACGTTTTGACGCTTCATCATGCAGCGAATAGCGCTGGCATGTGCCTGATCCTGGCGACCAGAGGCAATGCGCTCAAGAATGCGGCGGACGCGACGGTACTCAATGTCGAGAGCAATCAGTTCAGATTCCTCGTCTTGCGTCAGGAGTAGTCCGCGATTGGCGTACAGCAACAGTAGAAGGCGTTCCCGCGATAAGTGCAGGTCGCTATATATCCCGAATAGGGCATCGTTCGAGGCATCCCCAGTGGAAAATTCACGGGGAATAGTCGTCGCTACAGGATGAGAGACGAGGGTGTGCTGCTCCGCTTGCTGTGACGGATGCATGAGCGATCTCCTTTGCTCGTTGTGTTGTGTAGCCTGCCAAGGCTGAACTGTCATGCCAAATGAGAAAGGCTCCTATCTTGTTGGCATGTGGCTGTTGATGGATGAGTTAATTTCTAACGATGCCAAGTCATGGAGGCATCAATGCAACGAGCGTCCCGGTGGAGATCATCCGGGAGGGCATTGTGGGTACAGCAGACCCGGCCCTGTGCTTCTAATAAAAAATTCAATAATAGGTTGCAAAGCCGAGGATCATGCTCTCGTATTAAGCAACGATAAGAACTTTACTCTACATTAGTAATGATTGCAAGAATTTTCGTTGACGTAGCGAAATTTCTCTGCTGCGTGGTTGTGACGTCAGTCGGTGATGGCTCTCGTGTAGCTACTATTCTAGCCAAAGGGCAGGGTAGTGGCGGCTGGACTGGATGAGTGCAATGGCACCGAATCCGTGCGTCATTGCCGATGATGCAGTTTCCAGCTTGCGCCATGGCGTTATCTTGGCTAGAGTCTCTGCATCATAGGCGATGACGTACACATTGGAGCCAGATGAATACCTCCAAGCCCCATCAAGCTCTCTTGAAGGCCCTGGCGGATATCAAGCCAGGCTATCCCTTCCGAGGGGCAATCAGGCACGACCCCAAGGGTGAGGTAAGCGTGGTGCAGGTACGCCATCTCGACCCGGAATACGGCTTCGGTGAGGGCTGTCAGGCAGCTTCGCTCGATCGTGTGACCTTAGAAGGCCGGCGTAAGCCGGATTATCTGCAATCCGGTGACATCCTGTTCGTCTCTCGTGGCGCGCGTTTTTTTTCCGCTGTGGTGCCTCAGGCTATCCCTGAGCACACTGTCTGCACCCCGCCCTTTTTCCTGATTCGGCTCAGCGAATCTGGGAAAGCTGTCATCACGCCGGAATTCCTCGCGTGGCAGATCAACCATCATGAAGCGCAGTCGTACCTGACCAGGCTTGGGCAGGGAACACTGCAACACAGCATCAGCAAGTCCCAGCTCAAGGGTCTGCCTGTGACCATTCCATCGCTTCATCGACAGTCCCTGGTCACCTCACTCCACCGTGCCGCGCTGGATGAGGCTGAGCAGTTAAGGGCGCTGATCGCCAATCGTGAACAGGAAATGCGCGCCCTGGGCATGGCCGTGCTCTCGGAAGCGCGGGCATCCGAACAGGCTCCCGTCCCCGCCCAGAACGACCAGGCCGCAGCTGGCCACCCCTGATTAAGGAGAACACCCATGAGCAACGACGCTACTCACAACGTGGCCATCAAGCAGGAGCGGATCAACAAGGCCGTCTGGAATGCCTGCGACACCTTCCGGGGCACCGTCGATCCCAGCATCTACAAGGACTACGTGCTGACCATGCTGTTTGTGAAGTACCTGTCGGATGTCTGGCAGGATCACTACGACCAGTACAAGGCCGAGCACGGCGACTTCCCCGCGCTGATACATGAGTTGATGCAGAACGAACGCTTCGTGCTGCCTCCAGACGCCAATTTCTACTCGATGTATGAAGCCCGTCATGAGCCGGGCAACGGCGAGCGCATCGACAAGGCCCTTCACGCCATCGAAGAGGCCAACACCGGCAAGCTGGCCGATGTCTTCCAGGACATCAGCTTCAACTCCACGAAGCTGGGCGACGAGAGACAGAAGAACGAGATCCTCAAGGCGCTGCTGGAGGACTTCGCCAAGGATGATCTGAACCTGCGGCCGAGCCGCGTAGGCAAGCTCGACATCATCGGCAACGCCTACGAGTACCTGATCAAGCAGTTTGCGGCGTCCTCGGGCAAGAAGGCGGGTGAGTTCTATACCCCGCCCGAGGTGTCCGAGTTGATTGCCGAGCTGGTGGCACCTATCGAGGGTGATGAAATCAGCGATCCTGCCTGTGGTTCCGCCTCATTGCTGCTGAAGTGTGCCAACCAGGTTCGCAATGCCTATGACGGCTCCAAGCGCTTCGCCCTGTATGGGCAGGAGGCCATTGGCAGCACCTGGGCGCTGGCCAAAATGAACATGTTCCTGCACGGCATCGACAACCACAAGATCGAGTGGGGCGATACCCTGCGCAACCCCAAGCTGCTCGATGGCGAAGGCAAGCTGATGCACTTTGACGTGGTGGTGGCCAATCCGCCGTTCTCATTGGAGAAATGGGGACATGAGGCCGCAAGCCACGATCCCTATGGCCGATTCCGGCGCGGCGTACCGCCCAAGACCAAGGGGGACTACGCCTTCATCCTCCACATGATCGAGACCCTCAAGCCGCGTACCGGGCGCATGGGCGTGGTGGTGCCGCATGGCGTGCTGTTTAGGGGTTCCAGTGAGGGCAAGATCCGCAAGGAGCTGATCGACGAGGGCTTGCTGGATGCGGTGATCGGCCTGCCGGAGAAGCTCTTCTATGGTACCGGCATCCCGGCGGCGATCCTGGTGTTCCGCAAGGACAAGATCGATAGCAAGGTGCTGTTCATTGACGCCAGCAGGGACTTCGTGGCGGGTAAGAACCAGAACCAGCTCAGCGACGAGAACGTGGCCAAGGTCGTGAGCACTTACCAAAAGCGTGAGACAGTCGACAAGTACAGCTACCTGGCCTCCCTGGAGGACATCCAGGAGAACGACTACAACCTTAACATCCCTCGCTACGTCGACACCTTCGAGGAAGAGGAAGAGATCGACCTGATGGCGGTTCGTGCAGAGCGACAGAAGCTCAAGTCACGGCTCGATGAGCTGGACCGCGAGATGGAGGGATACCTCAAGGAATTGGGCTATGTCTCGTGAGCCGGGCGGAAGCGCTCCGCGCGGGCAGGTGAGTCCTCAGCTGGTGGCGGATATCCGCCAGCTGGTCGAGACGGCGCGCCGTGAGGTGGTGCAGGCCGTCAACAGCACGATGGTGCAGACCTACTGGCACATCGGTTGCCTGATCGTCGAGGACGAACAGCGGGGAGAGGCGCGCGCGGCATACGGCAAGCGGCAGCTTCAGCAGCTTTCTCAGACGCTCACCGAGGAGTTCGGCAAGGGCTTCGACGTCACCAACCTGCGTACCATGCGACGCTTCTACCAGACGTTTCCCATTCGAGACGCAGTGCGTCTCGAATTGAGATGGACGCACTACCGCGTCCTGTTGCGGGTGGAGAGCGAGGAGGCGCGGCGCTGGTACCAACAGGAAGCCATCGAGCAAGGGTGGAGCGCACGGGCCCTGGAGCGGCAGATCAGCAAGCTCTACTACGAGCGGCTACTGAGCAGCCATGACCGGCCAGCGGTACAGCAGGAGGCGCAAGAGCGCACTCAGGAGCTGACTGGGCCTGACCCCAAGCACTACCTGCGCGACCCGTACTTGCTCGACTTTTTGAACCTGCCCGGTGAGCGCTATCTGGAAGCCGACCTCGAGCGGGGGCTGATCGACAATCTTCAGTCCTTCCTGCTGGAGCTGGGTAAGGGGTTTGCCTTTGTCGCACGGCAGCAGCGCATCAGCACCGAGGACCAAGACTTCTTCATCGACCTGGTCTTCTACAACTTTAAGCTTAAGTGCTTCCTGCTAGTCGACCTCAAGCTGGGTAAGCTCACCCATCAAGATGTGGGCCAGATGGACAGCTACGTGCGTATTTACGACCAGTACCGCAAGGAGAGCAACGACAACCCCACTATCGGCCTGATCCTTTGCAGTCAGAAAAGTGAGGCGGTGGTGAAGTACTCGGTGCTCACTGACAGCGAACAGATGTTTGCCGCCAAGTATCTGCCGTATCTGCCCTCCGAAGAGGAGCTACGGCGTGAGCTGAAGCGCGAGCGGGCGTTGGTGCAGCAGCAGATTGAACAGGGAATTGATAAGGAGATGGATAATGGTTCCTGAGGGGTGGGATAAAAAGAATCTTCAAGATATAGCCAAAGTAACCTCAGGAGGAACCCCCTCTAAAAGAAATGAGGAATATTGGGGGGGGGATATCCCTTGGGTAAGGACTACTGAGGTTCAGAATTGCATCATCAACTCAGGTGATGTTGAGGTTTTTCTCACGAAAGAAGGTGTCAAGAATTCATCCGCAAAGCTTCTTCCAGAAAAAACTATATTGCTTGCGATGATTGGTCAGGGTAAAACACGAGGCCAAGTTGCTTTGTCAAAAATTAAAATAACGACCAATCAAAACTGTGCGGCAATTATTTTGAGTGAGGGCTTTCATCCAGAATTTTACTATAATTTTCTTTTGTCTCAGTATCAGCAGATAAGAAATTTCAGCAACTCTGCTGGACAAAGTAACTTGAGTGGAGCCTTGGTGAAAAGCATCAAGGTACCTGTTCCTCCATTAGTGGAGCAGCAAAAAATCGCCCGCATCCTCTCCACATGGGATGAGGCCATCACCACCACAGAGCACCTGATTGAGGCAAGTCGGAAGCAGAAGCTCGCCCTGATGCAGCAGCTGCTGACTGGAAAGCGGCGGCTGTCAGGGTTTGAAGGAGAGTGGCTGGAGCACAAGCTTGGCGATCTATTTAATGAAAGAAATGAAAGTGGATGGACGGAGCTTCCACTTCTGGCCGTCACAGGTAGCGCAGGCGTTATTGATCGCGACGACCTGGCTCGGCGTGACACTTCTAGCGAAGATAAAGGGAAGTACAAGCGTCTATGCGTGGGTGATATAGGATATAATACCATGCGCATGTGGCAGGGCGTCTCTGGCTTGTCAGACAAGGAAGGGCTTATCAGTCCTGCCTACACGGTCATAACGCCAACCAGCAAAGTGCGAAGCCTGTTTGCAGCATATCTTTTTAAATTCCCTCGCATGATTCATGAGTTCTACAAACACTCACAGGGGCTTGTATCAGATACCTGGAACTTGAAGTACAAGTACTTTGCCGAAATCAAGGTAAAAGTGCCTGGCATAGATGAACAAAATGCCATAGCGAAGGTGCTTTCACGCGCAGATAACGAGATAGAAACTCTCCAGAATAAGCTCGATTGCCTGAAACAGGAGAAGAAAGCCCTGATGCAGCAGCTGCTTACCGGTCAGCGACGGGTCAATGTGGAAGAAGAGGCGGTCGCGTAGTCGATTCCAGCCAACCGGCAGAACGGGGTGTGGCTGCCCCGTTGGACACCACAATGCCAACAGGAGCAGGCGATGACGTCACATACGCGACTCACCCCCAATACCACGGAGCTGTACGCCTCCCATATCCCAGCACTGGCCACTCTGATCAACGCCGGCTGGGGATATCTGCCACCGTCGCAGGTTACGGAGCTGCGACGCTCCAATCGGGAGGTGGTGATCAAGCCGTTGTTGCACCGGTGGCTCCAGAAGCACCGCTTCGAGTATCGGGGAGAGTGGTACCCACTATCGGCAGACGGTATCCAGCAGGTGATCAACGCGGTGACGTCGCTGGGGCTTGGCGAAGGCTTGATGGTGGCCAATCAACGCCTGCACGATCGCCTGACACTGGGGGTGACGGTCACCGAGTTTATGCCCAGCGGTCAAAAGTATGCCGTCACCGTGCCGCTGGTCGATTGGCATGACGTCCAGGAGAACGACTTCCGGGTGACCGAAGAGTTCGAGGTGCTGTCTGTGCACGGTACTCATACGCGCCGCCCGGATGTGGTGGGCTTCCTGAACGGTATCCCTGTGGTGATCATCGAGGCCAAGCAGGCCGCCTCCGGCAATCCCAACAAGTCGATGATCGAAGAGGGCGTCAGCCAGACGCTGCGCAACCAGAAGGTCGACGAGATCCCGCTGCTGTTTGCCTATAGCCAGCTGGTGATGGCCATCAGCCTCACGGACGGCCGCTACGCCACGACCGGCACCCCGGCCAAGTTCTGGATGCGCTGGATTGAAGAGCAACTCCCTGAGCCTGAATTCGAGCGGCTCAAAAACCGCTCGCTTCCGGTGAAGACCAAGGACGCGCTGTTTACCGACAAGAAGCCCGGCGTCCGCGAGCACTTTGAAACCCTTTGGACGCAGTCGGTTCTGCCCACCGAGCAGGACCGAATGTTGGTCAGCCTCCTGCGCCCGGATCGACTGTTGAAGATGATCCGGTTCTACATCCTGTTCAGCAAGGGCACCAAGATTGTCGCGCGCTACCCGCAGTTCTTTGCCATAGAGGCATTGATCGAGCAGATCACCCAATTCGAGGCCGACGGCACGCGCAAGGGCGGTGTGGTATGGCACACCACGGGATCGGGGAAGTCGTTCACCATGGTGTTTCTCAGCCAGGCGCTCATCCTGCACGATGCCCTCAAGGCCTGTCGGATACTGGTCGTCACTGACCGAGTCGATCTGGAGAAACAGCTTTCCAACACCTTTGCAGAGGGCGGCGCCCTGGGGCTACAGGGTGTTGGTGGTGGCCAGATCGCCAACCGTGCGCGAGCCAGCAGCGGCAAGGAGCTGGCTCGGGAGATCGGCCAAGGCAACCAGCGCGTGCTGTTCACGCTGATCGACAAGTTCCGCTCGGCGGTGAAAGACCCTGCTTGCTACAACCCCAGCGAGAACTTCCTGGTCCTGGTCGACGAGGGGCATCGCGGTCACGGTGGGGAGAACCACGTTCGAATGCGCAATGCATTGCCACGTGCCTCGTTCATCGCCTTCACCGGGACACCGCTGATCAAGCGCGACAAGACCACCACGGCAGAGCGCTTTGGCCCGATCGTTCATGCCTACACCATGCGCAAGGCGGTCGAGGACGGCACCGTGACGCCCCTGCTATACGAAGAGCGGCGTCCCGAGTTGGATGTCAACGAGACCTCGATCGACGCGTGGTTCGAGAAGATCACCCAGGGGCTCTCAGATAAGCAGAAGGCCGACCTCAAGAAGAAGTATGCCAAACGCGGCGCCGTCTACGGAGCGAAGCGGCGGATCCAGCTCATCGCGTGGGACATCTCGCTGCACTTCGAGCAGCACATCAAGCAATACGACAACGGACTCAAGGCGCAGTTAGCCTGCGACAGCAAGCTCTCGGCAATCCGTTATAAGCGCGAGCTGGATGAGATCGGCAAGGTCACCTCTCGGGTAGTCATCTCATCTCCGGACACTCGAGAAGGCCATGAAGACATCGACGAGTCGACGCTGCCGGAGGTGCAAAAGTGGTGGAAAGACAACGTCCCCGGTGACCCGCAGGCATACGAGCGGAAGGCTATCGAGGATTTTGGTACTGAAGGTGAGCCTGACCTACTGATCGTCGTCGACAAGCTGCTGACAGGCTTCGACGAGCCCCGCAATGCGGTGTTGTACATCGACAAGCCGCTCAAGGGGCACAACCTGATTCAGGCCATTGCCCGCGTGAACCGTCTGCACGAGGAGAAGCCGTTCGGCCTGTTGGTCGACTACCGAGGCATCCTCAAGGAACTGGACACCGCGATTCAGGACTATCAGGACCTAGAAGACCAGACGCAGGGTGGCTATGACATAGAGGACATCGACGGCCTCTACGCCAACGTCGACACCGAGTATAAGCGCCTACCGGCATTGCACGAACGCCTTTGGAGCTTTTTCTCATCGGTTAAGAACACCGGGGACCAGGAGGCTTTCCGGCGCGTGCTGATGCCCCACTACGAGCAGGATGGGGATGGGCACGACTACGATGCCAACCAAGCGCTGCGTGAGGATTTCTACGCAGCACTGACCGAGTTCGGTATGTGCCTGAAGCTAGCCTTGTCGTCGCGGAGCTTCTTCGAGGACAAGTCGTTCTCAGAGGCGACCATCAACAGCTACAAGCGAGACCTTCGCTGGTTTGTGAAACTCCGTCAGGTCGCCAAGCAGGATGCCCAAGAGACCATCGACTACTCGGTCTATGAGAAACAAATTCGCAAGTTAGTCGATGACGACGTCACGGCGACCGACATCCAGGTGGGGGATGGCCTGTATGCCGTGGATCAGCTGGGCCAGCAACCTGAAGACGAGTGGAGCGATGAGAAGAAGCGGAACGAGGCCGATCGCATCCGTACTCGGACCAAGAAGACCATCGAGCAGGACCTGGGTAACGACCCCTATGCTCAGATGGTCTTCTCCGAGCTGCTGAAGCAGGCTATCGCCGAGGCGGATGCCCTGTTCGACTACCCCGGCAAGCAGTACGCCCTGCTTAAGGAAGTTGAGGAACAGGTGCAGCAGCGCGAGGTGCCGGGCATACCGTCAGTGCTGAAGGACAACCCGCACGCGCGGGCCTACTACGGTGTCTTCCGTCTCCAACTGGGTGACGAAGCGTTTGAGGCGATGTCGGAAGAGGAGCATCAGGATCTCGTCGACGAGGCAATTGCCATCGACAAGCTGGTTGATCAGCAGGTCGCGGAAAACACGCTCAATCCACAGGGTATTGAGTCTGGGATTCGTAAGGGGCTTTTGCCATCTCTATTCAAGCGGTTTGGCCTTGAGCAGGCCAAGGCCATCATCGACGATGTGATCCATATCGTCCGTGTGGGGCGTCAGCGCGCATGAGCGACATCCAGCACAAGCAGGAGGTGGCCCGTTACTCGGTCCGCTATGGCCAGCGTTCGCTGTCGTTCACTTGGACTCAGGTGGAATCACCGGAGCAACAAGGGAAGAAGCCACGTAAGGCGGTGATCCACGTCCACCCCAATGGTGAGGTCGAGGTGCAGACCCCGGCCGAGACGCCGCTGGCCGAGGTCAAGCAGGCGCTGCTCAAGCGCGCACGCTGGGTTACCGAGCATATGGACGAAATCCGCGAACGTCGGCGACACATCTTGTCGCGTGAGTATGTTAGCGGCGAGACCCTCTTCTATCTGGGCCGTCGTTACGTGCTGAAGCGGATAACCAGCGATACCGAGCATCACGTGAAGCTGCTTCGCGGCCAGATCCAAGTGACTGGACCTGACCTGACCCGTGAACAGGTTAAAGCCAATTTGCGAGCTTGGTATCGGCATCGAGCCCAAGAGGTCTTCCATCGACGCCTGAAGCACGTGGAAGATCGACTGCACTGGCTGGATGAGCGCCCCGACTGGCGGCTACTGGAGATGAAGACTCAGTGGGGTAGCTGTTCGCCCAAGGGTGACGTGCTGCTAAACCCGCACCTGGTGAAGGCGCCGACTGAGTGCATCGATTACGTCATCCTCCATGAGCTATGCCATTTGGAGGAGCACAATCATAGCCAGCGCTTCTATGACCTCCTCAGCTACGCCATGCCTCGCTGGGAGGTTGTGAAGAGCCGGTTGGACGGGATGTCGGAGATGCTGCTGAACGAGTAAGTAATCAGATCCCTAAGTTGAGAAAAAAGATAGAAAAATTAAAGAGATGGCTAATCTTTTCCACTTGCTACACTCATAGGTGCTCTCCATGATAGAATTAGATTTATCAAATCTCACGGAACTCACTCCAATACCATAGGTCATAGCATATGATTGGCTTAGGCCACCTGCCGGCCAGCCGCACTTACTCTATAGACAACCTTCTCAATCTACTGGATCCTGAGTCAGGTCTCAGGGAAGGACGGGATGATGTTGGGTGGGAAGCTATTTCGCACGACAATCGAAATTGATTCTAAACAAAAAGATCGTCAGAATGATCATGTAGTCGGTTGCAATTTGCCACCCTTCCTCCAATCCATGTTGGAACGATTTTTGTGAAGGAACACTATGTCTACAGAGAATGCCATCTCTCAGAAGCTCGTGCCATGGGACCCGGAGAAAGACTTTTGGATACTTTCTCTATCTGGCGGGGGTTATCGTGGGCTGTTCAGTGCTGATATTCTGGAGGAGCTTGAGCGTCTAGCTGGTGAGACGCTAGCCAACAAATTCGATCTCATTGCTGGGACCTCGGTTGGTAGCATCCTTGCATCCGCTGTGGCCAAGGAAATTCCTACTGAAGATCTACCGCCACTCTTCACTGCGCATGGCAAAGAGATTTTCGACCGGAGAAAGCTTTTTGGTGCCTTATGGGGAGGATTAGCCTCAAGATATCGTGCCAATGCGCTACGTGAACTGTTGGAGCATGAAGACCGCCTATCTTCTACGACCTTCGATGACCTGAAGCACCGCCTCATCATTCCAACGGTGAATTTGAGCAAGGGTGGCCCTCAGTATTTTAAAACTCAACACCATCCCAGGTTTTCTCAGGATGGTCGCCGCCAGGTTGTGGAGGCTGTCCTAGCCTCATCAGCTGCTCCGACCTACTTCCCTGTTCACAAGTTCGAGGACAACCGGTACGCTGATGGGGGGCTGATAGCGAACTCTCCTTTGCTGGCAGCCATTCATGAAGCTGTTTACATTTTGAAGGTGCCTCCTGAGAAAGTACATGCTATCTCAATTGGCACCATGGGAAGCCGATTGACGATAGACCCCAAAATGAAGCTTGGAGCTGGGCTGTGGCAGTGGAACATAAAACTTGTTGAAATTCCTATGGCTGCTCAGGAAGACATGCAGGATTACATGGCAGGTCATGTCATCGAAGACCGCCTTATCAAGCTTGATAGAATACAAACGAAGCAACAGTCCAAAAGGGTAGGGCTCGATAGCGTCGATCAACACGCGCAGGAGGTGCTCAGAGGTAACGCTCGCACCGTCATTCAGGAGGATCTATATAATCCACTCATCGAGAAGTGGAAGAATCACAACGCAGTCGAACCAGTTTTCTACAATCGAGGGTAACTGAAGATGGCAAATCTCAATCAGGTATTTCATAAAAAAGCAGAGCCAAAGTGTTATCTGAAACAGCTTGATCCAAGCGAGCAAGACGAAAGGGCGCTTAAGGAAGCGAAATTCAAAGTTCGTGAGGCTTTGCGTGAAGGACTTCATGTTGCGACGGAAATGAAGTTCGGGCCAGGGAAGGGCGTGCGTCCTAGGTTCTTTACGCAAGGTTCGTGGGCATACAAGACTTGCAATGCTCCTTGTCAGCCACATCAGGAAATGGATCTGGATATCGGTGTCTATCTCCCAATGGAGAACTGGGAGGATGAAGAAGTCACTCCTTCTGAAGCGGCTTATATATATTTTAAAATGGTGGAAGAGAGCTTAAAGCCATTAGCAAAACGGGAGGGATGGACGTTTGACAACAAGCCTACCTGTGTCCGGCTTAAACTGAATAACGGCATCAAGGCTCATATTGATGTTCCTCTCTATGTTGCTCCCAAGAAAGAATTTGAGCAAATCAAGGAGGAATATGAACAGCGTGCTGTGCTAAAAAGTTTGAATGTAGCCGATGCCTCAGTGGAATTCTCTGAGCAGGAGTGGTCCGATCTTAACCACATTGCCCTCGCTACGCGGGATGATGGTTGGAAGCTGTCTGATCCAAGGAGAGTGGCAAACTACTTCAAGGCTCGTTATTCCCAAGATAATGGTGCACAGTTACGCAGAATCTGCCGGTACTTGAAGGGGGCTAGAGACCATAGATTTGCAAATGGAGGTCCCTCATCCATCCTGCTGATGGTATGTGCCTCCTGGGATTGGAAAAATCAATCAGATAGAGATGATATCGCCTTACTGAATGTATTGGAGAAGCTAGGTGATCGCCTTCAAGGCGCGGTAATTGAGCCTTCCATAGATCCGGGAGAGGATCTCAACCGCATCCCATCTGATGAAAGAGCCGCTGTGAAGCAATGGGCGAATGGGTTATATCATGCTCTTAAAGGGGTTATCATGAATAGAGAACCCGATAATGCTGCAAGCGACTTGTCCTTGCTCCAAGGCTATCTGGATCATCGCATACCTGATGAAGTGTCATTGATTGTCTGGCTGCCTGACGCTCCAGAGATAATTAGTACACCGTCACGAGTACGCCCTCAGCCCCAGAATCACGAAGTCACGTCAGGATAGATGTCACATGGAAGTACAGATAGCAATAGAAAGATATTTGCTGCGCTGTGGCTTTACTGCTGATCTCAAATCCGGCTCCGAAGGGGGCCGGGTCTTCAGGGGTGTTCTTGATCGGGCAGGTATTGACCCCATCATGGTACTCATATGGATATATGATTGGTCTTTATCGAAGTATCCAGTCATTTATCTGAAAGAGGGCGAGAGGTACTACAATACTGTAAGTGCTCATATTAATTGGGATCGGAGTTTATGCTATATCGCACCAGGAGAGGTCGTGTTAAATGCATTCGCTCCTGAAAGTGCAATTGAGCTTTGCCTTGAGACTGCGTCCAGGCTAATATCACGGTTTGATGCGTGCGATCCTACTTTGTTGACTGATTATCGTGACGAGTTTAATGCGTATTGGTCTAATGATCGTAGTCGAATCTATGCCGTTGATGGGCTTGTCAAATCTCATTACCATCTCCACATTGATAATGTGAAAGAGCGTGGAGTGTGGCTAGTTTCACCAAATCGAAAGGAACACAATCATTTATATGAGTATTTTTCAAATGGGAATGAATGCTTCACGGCATTTAGTGGTGCGTTTGTTATTACTAGTGAAGAGAATTGGCCTAAGGATATAAAGCTCCCGCTTCCTGAAAACTTAAAAGAGTTTTTAGAGTGGGTGAGGATAAATAGCCCAAAAAGCCTGCTGAGTTTAGTTAGACTTTTGTCTCTTTCAATATTTTGGGAGCGGGCTTATCCCACTGTGATATTTAAGACCCAAAATCATTCTTTGGCTGCGATTTTTAAGTTGGATATGGAGTTCATTGAATCGAAAAAGTTGACCGTTGGCTCACTACATGCTCTAGGTGGTTTCAGGCTTTACGTTGATGGTAATCCTTTGGTTAAGCTCCCTATGATAAGATGTAATGTTGAGGACGCAAGTGTGGACGCTGTATATGCAAGAAACGGGAGCCCCTCCTTCCAAGGTAAAAATATTCTTGTTATTGGTGCTGGGTCAATAGGTGGTTTCTTGGTAGAATCCTTAGCCATGGTCGGGGCCGGGTTGGAAGAGGGATGTATCACAATTATTGATGAAGATTATTTGGAGATAGGGAATCTGACTCGCCATGTGCTAGGAGTTGATGATCTTAATCGCTATAAATCGGAAGCGCTTCAAGAAAAAATCGAAAGAGAAATGCCATATACAGGTATCAATGGTATCGTTGGTGATGCACAACAGAATCTCAATTTTGAGTATGACATGATTATTGACGCCACTGGGCAGGAAGCATTTTCCCGTTGGCTTAACCGAGAACATCTGTCCCACCTCATGAAGGGGGGCAATACTCCTATCCTCTATGCCTGGCTCGAAGGAGAGGGCACAGCATGGCGCACGTTGCTGGTCGACAGCCTCGATGATCATGCATGCTGGGAGTGTCTATACATCCATGGAAAGGATGGAGATCGCGCACTCAGGTTCCCGCACAGCAATGAGCCGGTGAACTATCGACATGTCGGCTGCAAAACGATTGTGCCCTATGCGGCCACAGCAGCCATGCAGGCAGCAGCCCTAGCCTGTGAGGCAGCTGTAGATTGGTACCAAGGGCAGCCATCACCACGCTTCCGGGGAGGACATCGATCAGGTAGGGTATATGAGGCTTTCTCCAATCGTGACCTAGAGAAACAGGAGGGGTGTCTAGCGTGCAGCAAGACGTGATACTCCTTCCTCAGGATGAGTGCGCAGTAGAGGCCGTCCTCATCCCAGGTGCATTGTTAGTCGCCTTGCGTAGATACCAGCAGGTTACGACTTCAGATCCTGAGTCAGGCGGTATGATTCTCGGGAGAATTCGGGATCCCTTCTTGGATGTGTCCAACGTAACGTTTCCTGCTTCTGGAGACCGAAAATCGCGACACCTTTTTGTTAGGAAAGATCGTACTCATCACGAAGCGGCTGTATACCTCTGGGAGCATTCAAATCATGAGGTAGGGTATCTAGGTGAGTGGCATACTCATCCAGAGGATCACCCCAAGCCTTCATCAACCGATCTAAAGGGGTGGATGAAGGTCATTCGGGATGGGCACAGCCCTTTCTGCCTCTTTATTATCGTAGGCAAGAAGACGTCTTATTATTGTGTTGGCTATTCATGTGAAGATAAGGTTATCACATTCTTTGAGTTTGGTATGGATGATGCGTCTGCTCAGGTGCTCAGATAGAAATTTTGTTTTCAGTTACAGGCTCATCCGGAAGGAACTCTTCGACCAGAGTTGTTTCACAAGCAGGTAATTAATCGCATGGGCCCGGCAGCTAGCTCTGTTCTGAGTTATAGAAAATTTTCATTTCCGGCAACAACACTTGCGTCATGCTAATTTCGTCATATATTTGATGCAGAAGTTCGTGGGATGACGTGTCGAAACTATCGAATGTATCAATGACGAAGAAGTTGTTGTGTTCCTTGTTAAATATAAGTCTTACTCCTCCGATGTCTAGGGTATCTCCTATATCTGCGGACATTACATCAAATGATATCAGGCTGCCGCAATAGAACAGACCCATTGAATCATGTTCAACGCAACATCTAATAAAATTGTAATCAAGTGTCTCTCCTTTGAATGTTATTGCCTCATATTTTCTAATGGTAATTTCTCTCATATCTCTGCCTATTTGAGTATTGTGAGTTTATGTCTTTTGATAGGTATGTTGTATAAATATCTTCAACTCTCTCCGATTAAGTTTTTCAGTGCTCAATAGTAATGTCAAAGAAATTTATGAATTGAATTTTTCAATGGTTTTATAGCGTGTATAATGATTGCATGGTAATAGCGTCGCAGCAGTATTTATTTTTTGGGATATTAAACTCTCGAAAGCAAGATGCATAAGCAGGCCATGTGCGAGGACGTGGCTTTTCTGTCAGCGGCCGACTGTCAGGTAGATACCATCACACCTCAGACAGTAGGTGACCCCAGATTTAAAAAGGCGACCGACAAAAGCTGTGACGGTAGCAACGACCACGACTATTCCTGTACCGATGGCTAGCGGCCTCCAGAAACACGTCCCTGAGTCGCACGTTGGCAACGATCCTTGCCATCTCCAGTTATAATTGCTCGATCATTGCTTGGTTGCTCAGCTGAGACCAATTCAGTCATTCCGTTCCTGGTCGTTTCGGATCTGGTGGTCTTTGTCCTTGCATTCCCACAAGGCTTTACCCCTCTTTATGCACTCAACCCATTCGATGTCCATTGATGGACAAGCTGGGAGAAGGGTGGTCATCACGTGGCGAGCTACTCAGTAAGGGACAAAGGAGGAGTTCACGCTTCTCACGAGAACTCGCCGTATTCAATCTTCCCCAACACATCACGAATCCAGTCACGACCACAAAAAGTATCGAGGAGGTCGACTGGCTTGGCCCCCGACAACGCTGGCACTTGGCACCGCAGCCACTCATGGGCCACCTTGCTATCACCAAATACGAGGATGGCATAGTTAAGGACACGAAGTGCATCGAGGATCCCTTCGCTCTGAGAGCGGCTCAGAGCTTCGCGTTTGTAGAAGCGATGTAAGTTCCCTGGCGTAGTCTCGAGCAGTCTGACGAACATCTCTCGATCTCCATCGAAGGCCCCAATGGCTTCGACCAGCACCTGGCCGGGGATACCCTTCCTCACTTGTTTGATGAACGCGACGCTGTCCGTGAAGACCTCTTTTGGCAGGCTCAGCTCTGCCAGTAAGCCAGGATCAACGGCTTCGTTGCGATCGTACACTTGACTCAAGTCGTCACCTCTTCCCATTCCAATACTCTCACCAAAAACTCTACATCAAAACTATAATCTGTGCACTGAAATAATGCAGGGTGTAAATGATACTATAATTACTTGATGTCATCTGGCTCGGGATAGCTATCCAACGATAGTCTTTCCGAGATGAGCGTTATGGGTGTTATCTTTTGATGGTGACATCTCGACATACGCTATCTGTGGCTGGTCATGATCAACCATGTGATCTGTGACATGGAGAAGTGAAACCTCCCCAATGCAGACGACGGCGACCCTCGCACCATGAGGCCATCCTCCAGCCCGGTAGGACTGGATAGCCAAGAAATCCACGGCTATTTCACGCTACTACTTCCATTCCCATGCACACCTTAGCCCTCACAGACGAGGCAGTACAGGATAATTCCTTTGTAATCAAATGCATGGAATAGACATGGTCCGCGTGATGCCCCCCACTGATCACACCTTTTCCTGCCTTGTTACCCTAAATTTGACTATGCAAAGCTCAGGATTCTTGTCTAGGCTCCATTGTAATGGTATGTATCAGAATGTATCGATACCGTTCCTATATGGCAACGGTTGTCATTCGCAGATGACCAAAATTGCGGAGTCAGTCGTGACATCGCCTGGCGGTAGCGTGGCGGCAGGGAAAGTCAGTGGGGGGATCCGTGAGCTTGAGGCCATGTGCTGAACCTTTATACAGCGAGCTTAGGCCTCTGACAAAAGGCAATAGTGATGTGTCTCGCCGGGGCAGGACTCGGATACACGGAACTTCATCCCCATCATGGAGCACGTACATCTACCAGGATCGACGGCGCGGCCTCCGTGACACGGCGCCTCCTAGAGTAGGCATGGACGCCATGACCAGCCAGGAGACAAAAACTTAAAGGAGATGCGAGGTCCTTTGTAGCCTTAGGCAACGGGCGACAGCGCACCCCATAGAGCTATCAAAAGGACCAGCTCAAAGAAATACATAAGATCAGATATTTATACATTGATTGCCAACCCATCTCAAACGCATGGATCCGGATCATGTAGGGAATCAAGGCTACCTTAAATACCCATGCATCCAGCCTTTTTGAGGACTGACTGACCTTTATCGACCACGATGTTAGATCAAATCGCTTTTACCCTGATGCTGGCAAGGGATATAAGACCAACAACACTCCATCGATTCAAGCAGGGGAATGACATGAAAGAATTAAAATCTATCCTTATCTTCTCTATCATCATCCTGGCGGGATGTGCGACGGATTACGGAAAGCAAGACAGTTCGTCAGTGGCTAGTGCGGTAGAGATTTTGAGTTCTGACTTTGATAAAGGTACGACCTATGTAGGCCCCAAGATCCTTAATAGTCATCTTTTAAGCTCTGAGAGCATTCGCCTAGCACGAAAAATCGGATCGGGTGAGGGCAGCTCAGAAACCATCCTCGTAGTCGATTTTATGAACACAGGAGGCGGGTGGGACTTCTATCAAAGTGTAAGCTTCCTGGGTGGTGATCTGAAGGAACTCTACGATGTTCATCGGAAAGTTCTCGGTTGCACTTCAGCAGCATGCACGCATCTTGAAGAAACCATTCTGATCCTACCCCATGGATATATTGAATCGAAAGCCAGCAGTGGTTTTGATATTAGGTACAATTCAAGGAACTCTGGAGGGAAAGTTATCAGCATCCCAGCGAACTATATACAAGGTTTCCTTGCGGCGGTCCCTGATTGACATTTTGTGTGGTCCCCGCACATGCGGGGCCTTGCATTTTCGATAAATAAATAAGGTAGTTACCCGGTTTTGCCGGAGGACTTCTCGAGGTTTGACCGTGTGATGCGGTCAAAGGGAATCTCCAGTCTCGACCTAGAGGAGGGATGTTCCCAATGAGAGAGTGCCAGAGTCTTTCCCATACAACATGGAATTACAGGTAGCATGTTGTTTTTATATCAAAAAAGAGAAAGAAATTGATTCTCGAA
Organism: Halomonas heilongjiangensis; assembly: GCF_002879645.1. Taxonomy (GTDB): domain Bacteria; phylum Pseudomonadota; class Gammaproteobacteria; order Pseudomonadales; family Halomonadaceae; genus Halomonas; species Halomonas heilongjiangensis. Next base: position 35,865 of record NZ_PNRE01000009.1, read on the forward strand.
GGGATAAGCAAGCACCTTGGGGAAGTGTTCCATAAGCTAGCAAGGAAGAAGGAGTGCCAGATCGTGGAAAGCCAACTGATGCACGGTTATGTCCACATGTGCATCAGCATTCCACCAAAGCATTCTTTGTCACACGTGGTTGGCTACATCATGGGAAAAAGCGCGATGAAGTTAGCCGGAGTATTATGGGTAGGACGAAGAACTTTCAGGCGAGTTTAATGAGGCCTGCATGGTCAAGCGAAGAGCTGCTTCGTCTATGTTTAACTACTGGGGTAATAACAATGAAAGCAATTCAGTTTCTGCCTATTGCAGCAGTATTGTTAGCAGGCTGCGCGACTTCTCCATTACCATCAGAAATGGCCAGTCCGGTGCCCAAAGCCCGTCTAGTCGCTTTCCAAGATGCTAACCATGGTGCGTCACGACTTGTGATCACTAGGGATAAAGGAGTTACCGGTTCCGGATGTAGAACTAATACGTTTATAAATGGTGTTCATGCTGCTGAGATCGGAGCCGCCGAAAGCGCTAGCTTCTTTCTCCCTCCGGGCCGTCATTTTATTGGGATAAACACACGTGGTATTTGCTCAAGTGGGATGAAGGAAGCCGAAATAAGTCTGGTGGAAGATGAGGAAGTGCGCTACCGAATTTCAATTGACAATACTGGCAGTCTTCATCTTTCACCCACCGCTTTCTAAGGGGAATTGAGGTGTTTTCAACGTGTAGATAGTTTAAGCTGTAATGGATGCTTGCGTTCTCCTTGGTACTGGGAATATCAGGCTTTTTAGGATATAGATTTGCTTCTGTTCTATGGCCTCAATCTTGAAGCTATCTGCATTAATAAAATTAAAGATTGGAGGTGTGTTGATGAACGCCAAAAATGTACTGGTTTCAGCTTTTTTCATCAGTTTGCTTGGTTGTGCCACTACCCCGGTTCCCACTGATTCAGCACGTGAAGTTTCAAGCACGAAGATCATTAATTCTACCTTTCTGGAGTATAAAGATGGCCTTGGTCAAGTAATAATAAAAAGAGACAAAGGCTTGTCTGCTTCGGCATGCAATTCTCGAGTTTATGCAAATGGCAGCCCTGTTGCAGACATCGCACCAGGTGAAAAGGTTACCTTTTATTTGCCAGAGGGTCAGCAGATGCTTGCTGCTAAGTCAGCGGGTATCTGTATTGGAGGACTGGTGGAAACTGTGGCGCTTGTGCACCGAACCACTCCCGCTGTATTTCGCATCAGTTACGGAAGTAGCGGCGAGTTTTCTATCCATCCAACAGCATTTTAAAAGACCATCGAATTTTCCATGTGGGGGCTAGGTTCAGGAGATTGCGATCTGATATAGCATTGCACAGTTTAAAAATTATGATAGCAGGTATCATATGAAAACAAAGTTCTTTTTTAAACCGGTAACTTTAGGCCTGTTAAGCGCGTTTGTCTTAGTTGGTTGTGCCGAGTCAGCGGAACTTCAAGATTATTCGGAATATACCGCAAGGTGCCATGATAACGTACAAGCTTCAGCAATGTACCAAGCTGAGGTGTTAAGCACTTCAGTAGAGAGAGTTAATAAGCAAGGAGGCCCATATAAGGATAGCCCTTACAAACGTATACAAGTGAGCGGAAGGGCTAAGCTCCAGAATGGCTTTGGTGCTTGGAGCAACTATAGATACAAATGCGTAATGGTTACGGAATGGTCGAGTGACGTCGTGCTTTTGGAGGGTTATCGATAATAAATAACGTTTAAGTGCCGGCGCATCAATGAGCTTCGGCAACGTACGCGCTTACTAGTAACTACTACGAGTCAGGGTCGTTTTTTTCATTCGCATTAAAGCGATGAATCCATTTGGGTAGTGTATGAGTGCTGCTGCGGTTTGTGCGGTGTGTTTTCGCTGGAGCATGTTATGATCGAAACTTAATTCCACGTTCAAGAAGTCTATATGTACGATCTCATCGGCGACATCCACGGCTACGCTACGTCCCTCAAACATCTATTGGAAAAGCTCGGCTACAAGGAGAAGCGTGGTGTTTGGTCTCATCCTGAGCGTAAGGTGATCTTTCTCGGTGACTTCGTCGATCGCGGACCCGAGCAGGTGGAGACCGTCCGTATGGCCCGGTCCATGGTCGAAGCCGGCCAAGCCCTTGCCGTCATGGGCAACCACGAGTTCAACGCCGTGGTCTGGGCCACCGAGGACCCTGATCATCCAGGCGGCTATCTACGGGCCCACAACGAAAGGAATCATCGTCAGCACCAGGCCTATCTAGAGCAGGTGGGGGAGGGCAGTGCGCTGCACCAGTCACATATTGCCTGGTTCAAGACCCTGCCGCTCTATTACGACCTCGAAGGCCTACGCGTCATTCATGCGTGCTGGCACCGACCGTCACTGGCTGTCCTGTCCGACTACCTGGACGATCGGCAGTGCATTCGTGCGAATGCCTGGCCGTCCCTGGCTCGCGAGGACACAGCTGCCTTCGATGCCCTTGAAACCGTGCTCAAGGGGTTGGAGATACCCTTACCCAGCGGGGCGGAGTTCGCTGACAAGGACGGCAATGTGCGACGTCATGTCCGCGCCCGCTGGTGGGAGCTGGAGAGGTTCACCTACCGAGACTTGGCGATGGTGCCCGCCGAGGCCATCGAAGCGATGCCTCATGTTCCCATTCCCGACGATGTGTTGCCCGGCTACGAGGCCGACAAGCCGCTATTCGTCGGCCATTACTGGCTCACTGGAACACCCGAGCCATTGACCCCCCACATCGCCTGCCTGGATTACAGCATTGCTGCCGGCCACATCGGGGGTGGCGGAAACGGCAAGCTGTGTGCCTATCGCTGGGACGGCGAAACCGAGTTGGGTGCCGATAAATTCGTGTGGGTCGAATGAATCACTTCCCGCGAGGCGGTGTAGGCGGGTCAACAAGGAGTCGCGTCATGAATGGCACCCTCACCATTGAGGAACGATTTACCGGCTGCCTGTTGGGCGGCGCCGTGGGCGATGCGTTGGGAGCGCCCGTGGAATTCCTCTCCCGCCGGCAGATCCTCGATCGGTTCGGGGCGAAGGGGATCAGCGAGTATGCCCCGTCTTATGGCGGCCTGGGTTGGATCACCGACGACACCCAGATGACCCTGTTCACCGCCGAAGGCCTGCTGCGCAGCTGGGTGCGGAGTACCATACGGGGTATCACGCACTATCCCAGCATCATTTGCCATGCCTATATGCGCTGGCTGCTCACCCAGGGCGAAAAGCCTGCCCCGGAGATGCGACAGCTCATGGCAGATAGCATCGAACAATCCTCCGGCTGGTTGTTCCAGCAGCGGGCGCTGCATGATCGCCGTGCGCCCGGCAATACCTGCCTGAGTGCGCTGCGGTCCGTGAAGGGGCTGGGAGATATTGCCAAGAACGACAGCAAGGGCTGTGGCGGGGTGATGCGTGTGGCGCCCATCGGCCTGTTCGGCCACCGGGCCGGCCACCACCAGGAGGTCTTTGAACTTGGATGTGATGCCGCCGCGATCACCCATGGGCATCCCACCGGTCAGCTTCCGGCGGGCGTCCTGGCGCTGATGATCAACCTGATGGCCGCAGGGCAAACAATTCGACAGGCCCTGGAGGTCGCCAAGGAATGCCTCGAGGCGCGCGACGATAGGGACGACACCCACCGGGCCATCGAGCTGGCCGAAAAGCTGGCGGCCACCGATACCCCGCACCATGCAGCCATCGCGCAGCTGGGTCAGGGCTGGGTGGCCGAGGAAGCGCTGGCGATCTCGATCTATTGTGCGCTGGTGGCCAAGGATTTTCGCCATGGTGTGATGTTGGCCGTCAATCACGATGGCGATTCGGATTCCACCGGTGCGATCACCGGCAATCTGTTGGGCGTTCTCCACGGTGCGAAGGCCATTCCCGATGAATGGCTGGAGCCCCTTGAGCTGCGTGAGGTGATAACCGAGCTAGCTAAGGATCTGGCGAGCTTCCAGCGCTGGGATATCGGTGAGTACGGAGGGACGGACAACGACCGAGTGTGGGAGAAGTATCCAGGCTACTGATGGACTCGAATATATAACGATTTGTCCTTCCATCAAAAGGACTTTCCAGATTCGTCAGTGTCTGAGTTGAACCATCATGAATTAGCTGGACTGGGTGGGCACCCGTTTCATGTCATCAAGACCCCCTTCGGCTACCGGAAGGTTCGCTACAAAGGGCTGGCCAAGAACTAGGCGCAGCTGTTCACCCAGTTCGCCCTCGGCAATCTGGTGCTGGCGGGACGGTGCCCAGAACCCGCTGACGCGTTGAGTGTGCCGCGCTGAACGCTTCAGCCGCTCAGAGACGAATTGAGCAGCGGTTCCTTAGGCAGGATTGATCAGCGATACACTTTGGTGGATCGGCGCGCACTATGACAGACTGACCAGAAGTTTCATGGCCATAGTATACCTTGCTTGAAAAGATCGCTGTCGCAGTGCTGCAATTTCGGAAAAGCCAAAACTAGGGGAGGCTGAGCTATGAGTATTGGGAATGATGTAATACTTGAGAAAATAAAGCGCATCATTGAGTCGAAAGTACCGGGTGCGCAGGTTAAAGAGATTGCTGATAATGGCTACCTTGACATTAGTGTTGTTGTGCAAGGTGTTTCTCCCCGAAATCAGTATTTGATGGTTGCGCGTTCAATATATGAGGCCGATGTGCAAGGAAAACACTATGATGCTAAGATAAAATGCTTTGAAAGCCATGATCATTGGGTGAAAAGCAAAGTGCAAGAAATTATCACCGAGGCTATAAAGCCGGTTGTAGCTGCTTGCGGACGATTTAATACGGATGTTGAAGTTCTCTTGAGCGGTTCTCACCTCGAGATAGTTGTTACAAACTGGGGCATTAGGGAGGGGGCAGTATCCAATAGCATTCACAAGAGAATAAATGGGGTTGTTGACGGAATAAAAAAGTTGTCAAATGTTAGCTATGTCTCAGTGAGAACATCAAATGGTCATCCTCATTTCCCTCAGCACTTGGTTTATGGTGATGACGATATTTGTGACGATTTTACCGTGAACCCAAACTGGCCTAGTAAGACCGGAAACCCATCTGGCAAGGGACGAGGTAACAATCCACCAGGGCGTGGAAGGTGATGGTGAATTTTATGTACCTTCTGATATTTTTAGTTTATGATTAACTGGATTCCAACAACCTCAATCACTTTAATGATTGCATGATTATCAATATTTCCGTATTTATTTTAAACATTTTGCCCCAACAAATTAATCGCTCAGTGCTCATGGCGCACTCCTCTTATACAACTTGTCGTGAAAATTTAAATAAAAGGATAATAGTAGTCAAACAAAAAGAGGCTCGATGAGCCTCTTTTTGTTTTTTCTAGCGCTGTATTTATTGGCTAAGCTTGGGAGCTTCCGCGCTGAATCCGCTAATTCTCCATGCCTCAACACTTGGTGACCCATGTCGCGAGCGATACGTTCCCCAAACAACCCCCATAACATATTTGTATTGCACACCATCCTTCATGGTGATGGTTGCACTGAGAGGGTGGTGGCGTTTATGTTGCTGCATATATGCCTCAGAGTCGTAGGCTTTTGTATCTATCCTTGCAATCCCTGTGTCTTGGCAGGCCTGATGAAACGCGTCGAACTGATCATCGTATTCTCTGAGGTTTAGTTCCTTGCGATTGTGCATGGCAATGTGGAGTTCTTTATCACCATCACAAATGGCTTGAATCGCCGCCTCAGCCATTCCGGTAGCGGTCTCGCTATAGACCTCGTCGGCCAGGGCCGCAGATGACAACGACAGGGCGAGAGCAGCAGTAGCGGTGATCATTGTGGTTTTGATAGACATTCAGATATCCCTGAGTATGGCGTATGGTTTTTTGGTGCTTTGTATGACCCTAAGCATAAGATTTATATCATATCAGAAGGAAGGCAATCCGCAAGATACGTGATTCAAAATAAGAGTATGAATTACGTGGCGTCAGCAATGAGTGGCTGCTGAGCTTAACATTGGTATCGAGCTAGCATACGTATGATTATCATTTCAATCCGACGATGGTGTGGTTGCACCTGAGAAGTGATATAGGCCGTCCCCGGAAAGACTGGCGGCCCATCGTGTGCGAAAAGGTAAATCACACCACAACCAGGGATTGACTTCATACTCTTCTCTCTATCCAGAAGCGCATGGCCCTATCTGTCAACGTAGTTATCAACCAAATGGATTGAGAGGTGTTCCGAAAGCAACCGCTGACGGTTGTTTGGGCCTCGATGATCGCTGCACGTGCATAAAGAAGCCGGACCATGGCCGCTTTCGTCAGCTCCGCTGAGATCCTGGTCGACTGTGCCAATGCTCCTGGGCAAGATCACAGGCCTACCATGCTGTGATCGACGGCGAGTCGAGTTCTAGCGATCGGCACATCTGTTCTCACTGCTGGAGAGCAATGCCGGCTGAGTGGAATTCGAGGCGCGCGACAACGACAAGTGCTTCGTCGGCTCCACCAGGAAGAGAGTATCGCTGTGTGGCGCAAGTAGCTTTTGCTGGTCAGGTAGACGCTCCTGGTGGATACAAAAGGTGGTAGTCGGATCTAATCAGCGCACCAACGCGACGGGCCGCCGATCATTGATCGGCGGCCCGTCGGCGAGAGCGATGGCTGTCGCAAGGCCGGCCAGAAAGCTTACTTTCCGGTCTTTCTGGTAGTTGGCTTCGCCGGCTTGGCGTTGCTCCCGGCAGTCTCGGTAGCCTGCTTGGCGTTGCTCCCGGCAGTCTCGGTAGCCTGCTTGGCGTTGCTCCCGGCAGTCTCGGTAGCCTGCTTGGCGTTGCTCCCGGCAGTCTCGGTAGCCGGCTTGATGTTGCCCTTGGCAGTCTCGGTATCCTGCTTGGCGTTGCCCTCGGCAGTCTCGGCAGCCTGCTTGGCGTTGCTCCCGGCAGTCTCGGCAGCCTGCTTGGTGTTGCTCCCGGCAGTCTCGGCAACCGGCTTGGCGTTGCCCTCGGCAGTCTCGGCAGCCGGCTTGACGTTGCCCTCGGCAGCCTCGGCAGCCGGCTTGACGTTGCTCCCGGCAGTCTCGGCAGCCTCGGCAGCCGGCTTGACGTTGCTCCCGGTAGTTTTGGCAACCTGCTTGGCGTTGCCCTCGGCAGTCTCGGTAGCCGGCTTGATGTTGCCCTCGGCAGCCTCGGTGACCTGCTTGGTGTTGCCCTCGGCAGTCTCGGCAGCCTGCTTGGCGTTGCTCTCGGCAGTCTCGGTGACCTGCTTGATGTTGCTCCCGGCGGCCTCGGTGACCTGCTTGGCGTTGCTTTCGGTCAGCATTTGGCTCTGCTGGACGAAGTCCTGTTGCAGAGCCACGACCTTCTCCAGATCGCCCTTCAGGCGCTCGGTCAGGTACTTGGTGACCTGCTGCTGGCCTTTGGCATAGGCGCGCAGGCCTTCGGCGTCCTGGACGTTCACCAGGCTGCGCAGCTGCGCCAGGCTGGCGTCGGTGTAGGCCTTACCGGCCTCGAGCTGGGTATAGACCAGCTTCTCGGTATAGTCGACGGAGAGGGCCGCGTAGGCGCGGGCTGGGCTGAAGAACATGGATTCGAGCTGATCAGTGAACTGCTTGATGTCGACATTTTGCATGGTTGACCTCCTGGGGGTGTTAAGGATGAGGAAGGCCCTGCCTGTCTGCCACTGCCTTCTGCGTATCTGATGCAGTGCATCAATAGCAAAGATATTTGTGCAGTGCAACATAAGCTGACGTGAGGAAGGAGGTGGTGAGCACCATCCGCGCTTAATGGCTGAGTCCATCGTCTCCGTATGCGCTGACGCTAGGGCTGAGAAATACGCCTAATTCCTTGATGTTCAACGTATATTGATGGTCGCACGAGGGCGGTGCCCACTTGACCGGGACCTGAAGAGCTACTTCAACTAATACAACATCAGCAGACCACTTCAGGGCCTAGAGGACAGGCGGTAGAGGAGATGTACTTTGTTTCACCACCGCCCCGGTCGGCTTGACGCTTGGTGACAACCCGGTCAAAGCGTAGATCGCCTCCGGGATGGTCCAGAGGATAGGGGCCTCTTCTTGCCTCGTGGACCCATGCTTCTGCCACAGCCTCTGGTACCTGCCTCATCATCTATTCGTCACAATTACCCAAAAATCCCCACGCAGATAGAAGAAAGATTGGCTAGGTTATAGTGTAAAAGCATGTATCTGCGTAATGCCTCGGCGTCGCCGTTTGGCAACGTATCATGCAGAAATTGCCAGGGAAGGCGACATTGAGCGCCACTATTCCTCTGGCGGTAGCGTGGCTGGTGCCCGGGATGCCGTAAAGCTCTTGACTAACAACCACCGGGCGTGATGCGGACTTGGTGCAAAATTTTTACCTGTGCGTTCATTTGGGATAGGCTTCCGAGGAATAGTTAATAATGATGAGAGATAGGGTGTTAGTGGTGATCGGGAAGGCGAGTTTACTGACTTGAAAGAGCAAGAGTGTTCATCTGAGAAGACATGCGCGCTACCTAATCACTATTATAATTCGAGGAAGTCATGTCACATCTAGAAAATCTTATAGCTGAATACTATGACTGGAAAGGCTACTTGGTAAAACAAAATATCAAAGTAGGCAAGCTCAGTCACGGGGGCTGGGAGATGGAATTGGATGTGATTGCATTTGATCCCCATGCCGACCACCTAGTTCATATAGAGCCGTCAATTGATTCTGATTCTTGGTTCACACGAGAAGAAAGATTTATCAAAAAGTTCAAAGCCGCAAGAAAGTATATATTCACTGAAATATTTACGTGGCTTGAGTCCAGTATGGAAATCGAACAAATGGCTGTGCTCATCACACATCCTAAAGGAAGAGATGAACTTGCAGGAGGTAAAATAGTTTCCATTGACGAATTAATGGCAGACATACGTCAAAAAGTTGTGGAGTGCGGCATTGTTGCCAAAAATGCAATTCCTGAACAATATCCACTTTTACGCACATTGCAGCTTTCGCACAATGGCTACTACAAAATGTTATAACAAGTTGTTCCAGTTTACGAAGCGGTTTTCGCTCCTTTTTATGTATTCGCTGCGCTCACTCTGTACAAAAATCCACTGCAACTGCTGCTCAGCTGAGCAAAGCGTTATACACAAACCGAGATAGCGCATGCAACGGTACCAATGGAGCCGCCTCAATAAACAGCAGGTAGGGGCTTACACTGAATACTTTGTCAAGATGGAACTCACCATGTTTGGGTTTCAAGTTTACTCGACAGAAGTTGACGATAGGGGCATTGACTTTGTAGCAAGGCTAGACAACGGCCCATTCATTGAAGTGCAGGTGAAGTCCCTCAGGTCAATGGGCTACGTGTTCATGCAAAAGAGAAAATTTTCACTGAATGAGCATCTTCACCTTGCGCTCGGTCTGCTCTGTGAAGGAAAATCACCTCAATTGTTCTTGATCCCATCGACCGTATGGATGTCTCCCAACTCTATGTTTGTTGAACGCAACTATGAAGGTCTGAAGAGCAAGCCTGAATGGGGGTTGAATATATCTTACAAGAACATGCCTAGCTTGGAATCCTATCGTTTTGAATCATCAGTCGAGCGGCTAACCCTCCAATGCACATGACAGCAACAGCTACGCGGTGCCTCTTCTTGAGGCAATTCCGTTGTTTCTGCTGATCTTCCGCTTGTACAGTGCCATATTATGCGCATATGAAGAATGCATCTCCGATGGGGTTTTTCGTCCCCGCGCGTTCTATCGGTGTGGCCTTCAAATCAGATCGCAGAGCAGGATCCAGAAGGTAGTCCAGCTCAGCCGTGTCGGTCACGTCAGGCGACAACCATGCTTCATAGGCATCTTCAGGCAACCACATCGGCACTGACTTCCGGTGGATGCCCTCCAAGGCCTTGATCCCTGGCAAGGTAATGATCGAAGCGGAATAGACGATTTCTCCCGTCACCTGTTCGGTCCACTTCTTGTACAGGCCGCCAAAGGCAATGGCACTGCCGTCAGCAGGCTCCAGCAGATGAGGATGCTTGCCATCCTGGCTCTCGACGAACGCCGTTGCAGGGACGATGCAACGCCGATGCCGATACTCAGGCTTCTTGGGTAGCTTGTCGTAGCGGGTGTTCACCGAGAAGTAGTCCCGATGCGGCTTCAAGCCCTGATCGGTCTGACGCAAGTACAGCCACCAGATAGCCGGACGCGCGACGTGGCCACCCTCGGCACCCGTCACGACGCTTATCGTGCTGCCAGGCTTGAAATTTCGGCTGTAGATGAAGTCATCAGGAGCTACGGATAGACGTTCCGCCAGGCGGACGGCACCAGACGTCTTGACGAGCGCGTAGTTCGTGCACATACTTTATACCTGTATATCTATCCAGGTTTGTCAGGATGTCCGTCACCTTGGTTTCGCGCCGCAAGGCCGAGACAGCCTTTGCTGCGCCTTGCTTGCTGACCCGTATCCGAGCCGGCTTTCCAAGTCCGGCAGAGGACTACATGGATCGAAAAATAGATCTAAATGAATACCTTATCAAGCATCCTGCGGCAACCTTCTATTGCTGGACCGAGGGTGAGTCGATGCAAGGGATCGGGATTTTTGATGGTGACTTACTCATCGTAGACCGAGCAGAGAAGGCCCGTCACGGCGATGTCGTTCTGGCCAGCCTCGATGGCGAAATGACTTGTAAAATACTCGACATACACCACCGGCGCCTGCTCGCCGCCCATGAGGACTTCCCTCCGATCCCTATTCCTGAGGGGGCCAGCTTCGAGATCGAAGGGACGGTCATCAGCTCTGTGAGACTCTTCCGTGATCGCCCTCGTTGATTGCAACAGCTTCTACGCATCGTGCCATCAGATCTTCCGCCCCGATCTGCGAGGAAAGCCTGTAGTGGTTTTGTCGAACAACGATGGCTTTATCGTAGCAAGATCAAAGGAGGCCAAGGCCATCGGCATCCCGGACCTGGAGCCTTTCTTCAAAATCGAGCATATGCTGCGTAGACACAATGTCGCCATATTCTCATCCAACTACCCGCTTTATGGCGACATCTCTGATCGGGTAATGGTGACGTTGCAAACCTTCAGTCCACGGATCGAGGTATACAGCATCGATGAGATGTTCCTCGATCTCGCCGGAATGCAGGATGACCTCAAGACTCTGGGGCGTGAGATCAAGATCCGCCTATGGGAGCATGTGAGAATGCCGGTCGGTGTTGGCATCGCCCCAAGCAAAACATTGGCCAAATTGGCCAACAAGGCCGCCAAAAAAATCCCCCAGTGCGAAGGCGTCTGCGTCCTCGATGAGCGTCACAAATGGGAGTGGCTTCTGAAGCGAACCCCTGTGACTGGTGTGTGGGGTGTCGCCAAGCGGCTAGCTAGGCGCCTTGAAGACCTACGGATCTACACAGCATGGGATCTGGCCACCGCCAACCCCAAGGTCGTCAGGCGTGCGAGCAGTATCAACCTGGAGCGCACCATTGAGGAGCTAAACGGGAGACCTTGCCTTGCTCTAGAGGAGGTGCCGCCTGCGAAAAAGCAGATCTACTGCACAAGATCGTTCGGTAGCCGGGCAACCACGGTGCTGCCCGTCCTGGAGGCTGTGTCCCTCTACGCCACGCGTGCCACTGAGAAGCTAAGGAGGCAGCACCACCTAGCACTCACCATGCACGTTTTCATGCATACGTCCCCCTTCGAGCCTAATTTTCACTCCGCCAGCACCATAGCCCAACTGCCATTCCCGACCGACGACACACGAGAGATCGTCAGCCTTGCACGAGCTGTGGCAGCAAGGCTCTACAGCTCCGGGCATGCCTATATCAAAGCTGGCGTGGGGCTCATTGAGTTATTCGACAAAAAACACCATCAGTTCGACCTCCTTCAGCCAGGTCAGTCTGAGAAGACCGATAAACTCATGGTGATGGTAGACGAAATCAACAAAAGAAAGGGAAGGGGAACCGTTTTTCTTGCCGCCCAAGGGATAACAAAACCTTGGGCCATGCGACAGAAATTCAAATCCCCTGAGTACACGACTAGGTGGAGTGATTTTCCTGTTGTGCGATCATGAAACCGCCCAAGCAAGGGGCGGAGAACGATTCTCCCGAAGGAGGGGGCAGCATCCGTGCTGATAACCTTTGCCAAGCCTTAGAGTGTGCTGTGATGCGAGGCGAGTTAGTCATAATCGATCATTTAAGCTGCCGAAAAAAGGCCTTGTATATCAGCATGCTAGACGGCGTCGATTTATCGAGGGGCGGTTACAGGGACACATAGGATTCGGACGCAAAGACGCCGCCCGGAGGCGGCGTCGTGCAGTGCGGGGGTCTCATCCCAGCTCGGGGGGTGGCAGGGTCTGCGGGCCAATCGCCTCAATCTCGCGTTCCGCCAGGGGCTCGCCGCGCAGCCAGAACGACCGGGACTCCCCCTTCCCACTGGGCGCACGGCCATGCGTTGCATGCGACGACGCAGAGCGCCGGAGGTGATGTCGGGGTGTGTCGTCATGTCGGTGTCCTCGGTCAGTGTCATTGGGCGCGTGACGCGGCGCGCTTGGTTCGCAGGCAGTCGCGCATCACCTCATTGGCGAACTCGCTCACCGCCTCCAGACGGAATTCCCGTGTCTCATAGCGCGGTTCGTCGTAGGCCCAGACGATGATCTCCTCCAGGTGGGGCTGCCCCTGCTGCCCCTCGACATGCGAGAGCATGTCGGGCAAGGGATAGCCGACTTGGCGACCCTGCATGACTCTTTCGGCGAACAGATAGTAGTCGTTGCAGATGTCGTGCGGGTCCATCGACGGCGCGGCGTGGGCGCTGCCGGCGACCAGCAGGGCGACGGCCAGGGTAATGAAGGGTCGCATAGTCAGACCTCCTAGAGTACGTCGATGGCGCCTAGCGCACGTAGGCCGTCGAGCGTCGTCGGAATCTTTAACTCTCTCGCTATCTCGCCCGGGTCATAGTGCCGGTACGCGAAGCCTTGCAGTGCCTCGTCACGCCACATCATTTCATCGGGAGCCGGTATCAAAACCGGCCATCGTTTCCTAGCTGTATCAGCCCTTGCGGTGTCGAAAAAGGCGTACACGCTGCGATCGAACGGCGGCGAGTCGTCCAGGCGCACCACGTAACGGTCGAGGGTCGGGACGCGGCGGGGGACTCGGTAACTATCCCTCGGGAATAACTGCCCCTCAGGTAACTATTCCCCGGAGGATAGTTAGGCTGAACCTTACTGACAAGCTCTGAAACGCCCTGAAACGGCTTCTCGTTTTGGATCACGAGGTTAAGTGGTTCAGGGCATTTCAGGAAGTTTCAACATAGAGTAATAATCGATGACCATCTGCGGACATGTTGAGCGGCTGCTGATCTGGAACGCCATCGGCTTCCGTGAAGTGATGAGCCACTGTGCCGAGCTTGGTGGGTGAATTCAGCATGATCGCTCACCGTTGGCTGGCGTGATGTGAGGCCGCTGGCCTGGATCGACAAATTCTGCTGCTGTGCAAGCTCAGACCACGAGCCTGTGAACCAGGGCACTATCCCTGGTGGCCTGCGCTTGAGCCGGCACAGCTCGGCCCATGGCCTCCTGAGGCCGGTTCTCCAAACCATGACCATCCCCAACGCCTTCACCACCGCAGCTATCCATCAACACACCTCAGGACCACGATTCGCAATTAGAAAAAAGTTTGATTAAGCTGTAGTGTGAATGTATGTATCTGCCTGATGTTTGTGTGTCTCCAAATGGCGACGTCTCGGGCAGCCACGCAAGGGAAGGCGTCAGCGCATCTGGGTTCCCTTGGCGGTAGCGTGCCTGCTCTCTTGGGCTGGGAGCCGAAAAGCCGCCCTATCGAGTGAAAGGAACTAAGGAACCAAGCAGGCCTGACGTCAATCGATGCACGCATGTATAAAGGGAATAGGGTGCTGAGGCATGCTTAATGTAAAGGGATGGCAGTGGGATACGGTGGCCGAGTAGGCGCGTTTTTGACTTGAAGATACTGGCACGCTCATCCAGTAATAGAGTGTGCGGTCTAATCACTTTTAGGACGACGAACTATTATCTATGACAAATCTTAACCCAGCGAAGCTTCGGGCGGTAGCGGAATTGGCTCGATTTTGTTCTCAGCATCCTGAACTTTGTCGCGACAAACTATTACCTCAAACCCTTGGTATTGCGATTCGGAAGTTACATGATTATGGAGAATCTTCACTAGGAAAAGGGAAGTATCTGGGTCATCCTTACTGGTCTGTTGAATCAAGGGCCTTGCTCGAAGCGAGTGATAGAAGACTTAATGGCCTCACAAGATATCTGTCCCATGAACATGTTATCCCTATCAGTCTATTGGTTAAGAAGCTGCTGAATGTCCCAGGTAACTCTAAGGTGGAGGTATTCGAAGAGATAATTAGGCGATGTTCACTGGTGGCAATAATAACAAGGGATGAGGATGCTGAGCTTCGTAAAGTGAGGGTAGAACGATCCAGAGATCATGATTGGATTGAGAAAGATCCATGGTGGCGATATCGAGAGGCTAAGCTGCTGAATAAAATAGTTGACGATAATGGACAGTGTCTGCCCAAGAATTGGCCTAATCAATAATTTCAGCCCGTTTCAGCCCGTTTCAGCCCGTTTCAGCCCGTTTCAGCCCGTTTCAGGCCAGACGTCCCTCCACCAGACAGCCTTGTCGCCGATTCGCTTTGCCAAGGCCGCTGCTGTGCTCCGTAGGCCCTCATTGCTAATAAGTGATTGGTTCTGAAGGGTAGGCCTGTCCTACTCAAAAAGCTGAGATAACCACCGACAACTGAAGCTCGTGAAATATTCAGGCTAAGGAGGGCTTTGATGGAAATGAGGTCTGAATACGACCTTTTGTTGGTCACGGATAATTTGGTGATCATCGCCGACCGGGGTACTGGCGGTCGCTCAATCGCCCATGATGCCAGGCTTGTCGCTGAACGCCTTGCAATGGATGTTGGTAGGCTGGCTCGTCGTCGTAGAATTTTCTACAGAAATACTGACGGTAGCTTCGGAGAGATCCTCTTCAGACTCAATGAGTACAAAGGTGTGAGAGACTGTAGCGTCAGTCAACAGCTATATATTGATTCTTTGTTGAATGGTGGTGTTGTTGTTGGGTTTGGACAGCGACAAGGCATCTCGAATAACACTGGTGAGAGGGATTAAATCCTTAGCGGTACTGGATATTTCATCGTCGTGAACAAGTTGCTGATGGCCAATAAGCCAAACTGGAGATGGACGAGCCCGAGCAGTTCCATGGCTTCCGGGCCCATCCAAGTGATTAGGAGTATGAAAGCGAATAGCCCATCAGTGGCCTGCACCTCGGCAAGGTGCGTAGTGAGAGGCCAGATATACGTGAGCGATCGATACTTAGAGGTCTGAGGTGGGATGTTAGCAAAGGAGGAGGAGTCTATATACGGTCTCTCAGAAAAACGCCGCAGGCACGTTCATCCAATTATAAGATCGGCCATTTAATAACTATTAGGCACTAAATAGAGATATGAGTATGATCACTGAACATTTTGTCGGGCGTAAAAACGCAGTTAAGCAACTTCAATCTGTTCTGACAGGAGATAAGAAATCAGGTGGTAATCTTGCAATACAGAGTATTGAAGGACCGGGGGGCATAGGTAAGACTTGCCTTTTTGATCATGCAGCCGACGGGGTTGATCTGACAAGCCGCAATTATCTCACATTACGGATTGATGGAAACTCACTTTCTACGGATGCGGTTGAACAAGCTGTTGTAGGTTTAATAGATAGTGCGAAGGCCAATGCGATTCGTAATCACATGCCTAGATACTATTTTCCAACAGTGCAGCGGGTTGTAAAAGAAATCGAAGTTATTCGGAGTGAGGCTGCTGTTGAATTAAAGAAGAAACACGAAAATGAAAATGCTACCGAGGATCTTCAACAATTCCTAGACTGGGTATTCTCAGCAGGAAAAAAAGTCAACGATGCATTCCCTAGCTCTAAGAAGCACATAAACTTTCAAGAGGTAAAAAAACTTCAACCACTGGTTGAAGAAGCCATTCCATTAATGAAAAGCCTGCAAGATGAAAGCCCGAGGTTTTGGGAGCGTTTGGGGCTAGGAGACTCTACAGCTTTGCGAAATGCAATCAAGAAAAATGCGTGTGCTGCACTATCACGCGCGTTGCTTTCAGACCTTGTTACAATTCTTTCTGGTTATCAAAAGAAAGATACATTCAAGGCTACTCACCCTAAGATAAAAGGAATTGACAGGTTTCTTCTTATCCTCGACGACTATGAGAAGCTTCAAAATTCGATTGGAGTATTATTGGTTGGTCATCTACTATCAGGATTGAAATCTGCGGAGTTCGAATCTGTAGTAATTATTCTTGGCAGAGACCAGCTAGAAGCAACAGATCCTGCTTGGGATCAGCACCTTAAGAAACATCTTCTGCCGCGAATAGTTTTGACGCCATTGTCACAGCCAGAAATGAATGAGTTGGTTGAGTCATATGGAGTGCAAGAGTCTGACGAGAAAGAGCGCGTTTGGCGAGATACACAAGGGTACCCATTTTACGTTCAGCTGTGGACCGACGAACTTTCCTCAGGTGGCCGAAGTGCGATAATGCTTAAGCGGTTTCACGATAGAACTACGCGCTGGATGAATGATCAGCAAAAAAAATGGCTTCAGCACATTCTTTTCCTTGATGAGATCAACATCCGTACTTTACAAAGGATGCTCGACGATGAACATGAAGCCTTCGAGGTGTTCAATTGGTTTCAGCACGAAGGTTCTATTAGAGACACTTCCGGTAGTGCATTTCGTGTCCGTGAATACCTACGGTCTCGGCTGATAGACTACATGCAAATCAGTGACCCGGACCGCTGTGATCAGTTACAACGCAAAGGCAAGGTTGCACTTAATGCTCAAGGCTAACAAGGCGCATCACTCGCGGCTGGACTTCCCCCACTTCAGTAGACAAGCATCGCTAACCGCTATGGAGGTGAACGATGCCGGCCATGAATACGGGGAAGAAGACCTCAAAGT
Source organism: Halomonas heilongjiangensis (assembly GCF_002879645.1). GTDB lineage: Bacteria > Pseudomonadota > Gammaproteobacteria > Pseudomonadales > Halomonadaceae > Halomonas > Halomonas heilongjiangensis. The sequence goes on from NZ_PNRE01000009.1 coordinate 52,812, forward strand.
ACACGATTGAATTCAAGGTCAAGGCGCGCTCAATGTCACAATTTCTCCGTCAGACAATACTGACGAGAAAATCTAACAATGCTGTGAACGCGGACGCATTTTCGTTCGCTGCGTTCGCTTATGAAGCGCCGTTTACAGCAAGAGTTATACAAAAAGGTAACAGATATCGTGACTACCGTATTTATTAGCTACGCGAAAAAGAATGCATCTGATGCGAGACGTCTGTATGAGGACATTAGACGCCACGGCTTTGAGGTGTGGTTCGATGAAGTTAGTTTACTTCCTGGCCAAAGATGGAAGGTCGCTATTCAGGCAGCTATCAAGGAATCGAGATACTTCATTGCTTTGATCTCATCACACTCGACTTCAAAGAAAGGATACGTTCAGAAGGAGCTGAAGTTAGCGGTGGACGTGTTGGATGAATATCCAGAGCATGAAATATTCATCATCCCAGTTCGGCTAGATGACTGCGATATCTTAGACCAAAGGCTAGGTGATTTTCACTTTGTTGACTTGTTCCCTGATTATGACCAAGGGCTTGCCAAAGTGCTGCAAACCTTGAGTGGAACAGACTCGATGAAATCTCAAAGCTATATGGAAGCACAGACCGTACCGCCTAAGGAATTTAGCAATAAGCCAGTTATTCAAAGTGTAGACCTTAGCGAAACTGAGCTATCCGAAGGAGGTGAAATAGAGGTAACGATTCGCGCTAAGTCAAAAGCCCCTGTCAATTGGTTTAATCATAGACTTGATGGGCCAATATCTTGCCTTCATGGGGGAGGAGGAACGAGTAACTTTCATGAAGTTGAACCTGAAATCTGGGAAACAAAATGGATTCACAGAATATCTCGCTGGGCGCCGTCAGGTACTTACCGATTCAGCGAGATATCCGTCAAGAATGAGGCAGAGATTACATCGGACTCCTGGGAAGCGGTGGGGTTTGTCGTAAGAAATAATCAAGAGTCAGCATCACCCGAGATTGAATTCGTCCGACCGAGTTCTTATAAAATCAGGCGAGGAGGTGCGTTGGAGATCACTGTGCGTGCGCGATCTAATGCTCCGATAACCTGGCTAGACCGAGTGCTTGAGGGGCCAACTGGAACTCTGTACGGCGGCGGAGGGACGACGCGATTTACTGAGATCGAACCAGGTGCTTGGGAGCATAAGTGGACTGAGCCAATCTCCGCCTGGGCTCCCTTGGGAACCTACGTATACTCAGAGATTGCTGTTAAGAACGAAGGCGAGCTTAGTTCGGAACCTTGGCAAAATGTTGAGTTTACGGTGGAGAGGTGACCTGGCCCAGACTGTTTCAGGTCTCGCGGACTAACTTGGCCGTTGAGGCTGTAGCAGGCCCCCACCCACTGCCAGTAGGATAGGTAACAGTGAGCAACCAGCATGACTATGTTCAAGACCTATGACTACAACTGACAACGCCGGCACAGTGCGATTGGACTGATCAGTCCCGAGGCCTTCGAGGCCAGGAAAATCGCGTAACCCGGTGTCCACGATTACTGCGTAAGATCATTCCCTTGTTTAGCTGTTATTACATAGCAATTTGCAGTCGATAATATCGTTAAAGCGCCCCCCACCGATTCCCGAGATACGCTGAAGCTGCTCAGCCCGCTCCCACGGGCGTCCGTCGATATTATTATGTATCGGCTCGTGCCTGAGAAAATCCCTCCACACCACTGAACTTAAATCAATGAAACCTAACAAGCCCGTTATGAAAATGCCTGAGTTTTTAGTATTTGCTAAGTTGCTTGCAGTTGGCTTCTTAGGTGCGGAGGTTTGGCGGGCCTCATACTACCTCGGCGCGAATTCCGCCTTGGCATCGGCTGATTTAAACCTCTACGTAAAGTGTGGGCTAATACTGTTCGTGGCACTGCTGTGTGTGACCTACGCCCTCAAGCGGGGTGCACACGTCGCTGCTGCGCGGGTGGGTCGTAGTCTTCGCATCGATCTACTGATCGCTGTAGGCATCGGTATCTGGGTAAATGTGTTGGCCTCGCCCTGGCTAGCCAAGGCACACTCAGCTCTCAAGGGTGCGGATTCTCATTGGGCTACAGTGGTCTTACTTCTTCTTTCCGCTGTGCTGTTGTCGCCCCTTGTTCAACATTCCTGGCCGCGAAATAAGAGATCGGCGCCACAACTTTATTTCATTGCGGACGAAGAAGTCAGAGATGAAAAGGAGGACCTGTTTGCGAGTGAGACACAAGCCAAGTCGTTCGCGGAGACTGTCCTCGCGAGCGGCGCCCACCCGGGTCTGGTCTTTGGGGTCGACGGACCATGGGGTGTCGGAAAGACAAGCTTCATCAACCTCGCTGAGCGTTACTGGAAAAACGCAGAAGACAGGGCTATCGTTTGTCGATTCGAACCCCTCCGGTACGCATCACAGCCCGACCTTGCAGATCGGTTGATTCGTGAATTATCTGCCGCGATTCAACGAAAAGTCTTCGCTCCAGAATTTCGGCCGGCGGTATCGCGCTACTCCCGGCTGATAAAGGGAAAAGCTGACTTTTCGTTCCTCGGCTTCAGGCTTTCGTTTGAGCCATCGCAGGAGACCGTTGATGAATTACTTGATGACATCGATGAAGTTCTTCGGCGCATCGGCCGGCGCGTGATCATCGTCATCGACGACCTTGATCGTTTGGACACAAGAACCACGAACAACGTTTTGTTCGCCACGAAGAGGACGTTCAAGATATCCCAAGCCACTTACGTCCTCTGCTACGACACCGAGATACTTGCTGGAAGCGAGGAAGAGGGGGCGAGGGCGCGAGAGTTTCTTGAGAAGTTTGTGACAGTCAAGTTGAGCTTGTTCGTCGATAGCTCCAGTATTCGAGACTTCTTACGAAGGGACTGGCAACTTGCAGAAAACCACCTGGGCTCGATTCCTTCCGATACGATGGTAAAGCTAGGCGCAGTACTCAATGAGTTGGCAGATATTTTAAACGGTGAGTTGGCAGCTAAGTATTTGCCACTTGTTGGTGATATGCGCAAGGTAAAACGGTTCGTTAACGCCATGCTTCTTATGCAAATAGAGAAAAGCGACTTAGGTAGGACGGACTTCAATAAACGCGACCTCATCAACCTCATGCTCTTGCACTTGAACTACCCTGGATTGTTTAGGCGCATATATGCAGAAGAGACTGAAGGGCGCTCCGGGATATTCTCGGTGCGTCGAGAATACGGAGAACGAAACTTCAAGAACTCATCCGAGTTCTTGAAAATTGTTGAAGAGTCGCGAGAGAATGATGGGTTCCTGTTGAAACAGTTATTTGAAGTGGCAACTTTAAAGCTTGGGGAACCAAGTGATGTAGATGAGGCAGTCCTCTCTTCACGGGCTTGCTTTAATGAGGACTCGTTCAGGAATCTAGAGGGGTACCTCAAGCTCATTGTTCGGTTTGCGACGCCAGAACCTCAGGAGACATTTGTTCTGTACCAGACGGCCGTGGAACGAGTTAGGATGGGGGAAACGATTTCTTCAGTACTGACATCACCTGACTTTCAATTGGAACGAGGGGAGCACGCGCATGATCAGTTCTGGAGGGTACTCGTCAATCAGTCTCATGACTTCACCAGCTCTGTTTCCGAAGATGCTATCGATACACTCGTCGACTATCTGCCTTACTACTCGGCGATCGCGCATAAAGATCGGGGATTGCGGATAAGGTCAATTTACTCACTGCTGCGACTGTTGGACCAAGCTGGTTGGGGGAGGACATCAGGACACCGCCTTCCAAATACCCCTGAAAACATCATCAAGATTGCATGGCGGATCTTCGGCGAACACTCTTACAAGGGGAAGGGGATACTTCAACGCCTTGTCGCCGATGATCGCGGTGTCCTCGGCTGGAGCGATTTAATGTTGTTCAGGCTTCAATGCTCCGCAGATCGTCAGGGGCAGCTCTTCAACTTGCATTCAGCGCTTATTGTCCATCAGGATAATAATGCTGCGACGTCTGGTCCTGTCAGCAGTCTAGCGCTGATAGGGATGAGGAAGCTTTCGCAAAAGGTGTTCGCTTTGTTTAAGCGGACATATATTGATTCGCGACGAAACTTTTTTGCAGAAGTCAATGATACCTCAGCTGAATCATTTCTCGGCGAAGTTTCGTCTAAGCTTGACCGACAGGCTTCAAGCGACGATCAATTCGAGACAAGTGATGCTTCGTTCGCTCAACTTATTTCCTCTGCACGCTCTGTAGTCAAGTCCTTCGTGATCTACCAACTGAGCAATTCTCTTCCCCCACAAGGGTCCGGTATAGGATGCGGGCATTACGATGAGCGTGGGGCTGGTGATGGTGGTGGCATAGCCAAGTTGATGAACGAGTATGCATTTGATGTATGCTTCAATCCCGACCTCCATGAGGACAACATCATTTTCTTCCTCGACCACTGCCTCTCGCATCTGAGTAATGGCTTCTTTTCGGGCAGAGATGAGGAGGGCTACTTTGCGTCTAAAGCTGAACTTCCAGGTGGCCTTGATCCGAAGGAGATGGGGCGTTATTGGAGTCAGCACCGGGATCTTATTCGCCAACGCGTCCCGCTCGTAGAAGAGAGGTGCGTAGTCACGACCAACTACATAGCTTCGTATCGCGACGATTTGGATGGGGTCTTCGCCGTTCTTGATGAATTAGCCATGGCGGTCTCAAGTTTCAACCGCAACACTATTGAAGGAACCTTGGATCGGTGATGGATTTCTCTAGCACCTCGGCATAGATCTTTAGCGGCGTTCGCCAGTCCAGGGTCTTACGCGGGTGTGCGTTCAGTAAATTGACGATCTCGTTGAGTTCGCTCTGTGAAAGGAGAACACCGAGGTACACGACTATGTGGGATGAGGTGCTCAAGGTGTAACTGTGAGGCCAAAGGGAAGACATCAATACACTGCCTCTATCACAATGTGCTACGGCTTGCCTCCAGGCTTACTGATCCTGTACTTCATCGTGTATTACACAGCAATTCGCTGTCGATAATGTCGTTTAGGCGTCCACCGCCGATTCCCGAGATACGCTGAAGCTGCTCAGCCCGCTCCCAAGGGCGTCCCTTGATAATCTTCTGTGCTCTAGCGGGACCGATGTGTGGAAGATCTTGCAGGGTTTCGAAATCGCTCGTGTTGAGATCAACGCAATACTCCGGATCGTTGGCGGCAGGGAGCGAGCTATCGAGGCTGGCTGACGCGAACGGTTTCAAGGTCAACTCGGCACTGCCCAGAGCCAGATACACCGGGGCATGGTCGGAAACCACATCGAGCGTCAGAGAATGATCAATGCCGAAGAGGGCAGGGAACTCCACGATCCCACGCTCGGACACATCCAACTTGCCTTCGATCTTCCAGATATTGTCATAGAGGTTAGCATACCGGCCATCCGTGGGACTCAGCGTCGTGGCCCCTTGGGTGATCGCCGGGATCACGCCCTGATCGCGCAGGGACTCCCAGGCGTCATGGTGGGGCATGAGGTTGAAGTCGCCCATTAACAGGCGCGGTGTGTCGGGATAGACCTCTCCCAGCCACTCCCAGTAGTCCGCCAGCGCCTCGACCTCTGGGAGCCGGTCGCCGACGCTGCTGCCGTAGACCACGTGGACATTGGCGACTGCAAAATCTTGCCCGCTGTGCATGCTACGGAATCTCGCTGAATAGGGCTCACGGGCGAAGGTGTCGCCACTATCAAAGAACACCACCGCGCCATCCACGTATTCCACGGCGCTGTCCCTCCAGAGGAAGGCGTAGTGCTCGCGGTACGACGAGCGTCCGAGCGCATGGCTGGCCATCGACGACCAAGATTCGTTGGAGAGCGCCTCGACCTCAGTCTCGAGGCGCTCGAGAGCTGCCTCATGCATGAGTTCCTGAATAGCCAGGAAGTCGAAGTGGTTTGTAACGTGCGCGACCTTATCGTAGCGCTTGTCGTTGTCCCAACCGAGGTTTTGGATATTCCAGGAGCCCAGCACAACATCGGCTACCGCTGGCAGCGGCGACAAGGCGATGGCCAAGAGAACAAGCGGGGCTACGAATCGGCGCAGAGAGCAAAATTTGCGATTGTCTTGCATGGCGGTTCCTTGATAGTTCGGTGTGCGCTGCCTGTCTAGGGAATCTCTACGGCAGGGGCTCTCTACTGGTGGGCAATGTGCAGTTTAGGTCTGGCTTGATACATAGGGCAAAGGCAGCCATTATGAATCCATATGCGGACAGGATACCTCAGGAAGGTGATCAGACGAAATGAGAAGCGAAAAGCATTTTCGTGATACTGAAGCCGGTCCAGTAAGGCCATTAGAGATCATCTTGCTGAAGGGCTTATCCGCAAGGGGGCACGAGCTAGCCTGCGTATACGATATTGTCAGGACGACTGCAAGAGGAATGTATGCATGTTCCGTGGGGGTAGGGTACAAGGTGGCGAGTGGGTGGAGACGACCCAAAGCGGCCAGGCCGGCAAAGGCAGCATGTTCGATCATCGGTGTTATGCAGCATGCGCGGTGATTGGTGTTATATGGCCGAACCATACTTAATATAATTTGTTTCAGAAGGTTATGAGGCGGGTGGCGCATTATAACATTGTTGAACGTGCATGGGCGTTCATTCAATATCAGAGCGTGCGGTCTAATATCTGTTATGTTTCATAAGGCTTCGGAGGTTATAATTAAAATATACTTCGTACAGCCAACACCTAAGACACAATGATATGTAAATTTCACGTCAAAGGATAAACGAAATGTCAAATACCAATGATTTTGAGATTAAGAATGGCAACGTCTTACCATTTGGCCCAGATGATCTTGGCATCACCGAAAAGATTGCGACTTATACAGCCGACCTAGGTTTAACAAGTGCTGATATAGATAAAATAAATAGGCCTTGGGATATGTATGCCACGGCAATGTCAAAACAAATTCGAGGCGAGGAAGATTGGAGTGGGCTACAGCTCTTGACTATTCCAAAAGCTGCACAATGGAATGATCCACAATACGGAGTGCATTATGCGCTAGAAGATATTGGTAATACCATTCCGAAGTGGTCTCCTTACTGGGAATCCTCCTCGAGAAAATTTCACGAAAATTATGGCTTTATTTTAAATTCAATAAAGCTTGAGCTTCCAAATGCCGAGGAACAGCGCAATGCGGAAGACGCTGCTCAGGCATGGGTGTCAGCACTTAAAGACTATGAAGACGCGTTTCTTGAGTCAGCATATGACTGGATCGAATTCAATAACATTCAGGAGGGTTTGCCGGAGCATAGGCGTATTACTTATGATACATGGTACGCTAGATATGGTGCACCAAGACTCACAAAGTACAAAGATCGTGTCACTTTTGCGGCAGCCACCTATCAAGTTTATTTTAATAAGGCACGAGGCGCTGATGCGCGGCTCGCACAACTCATTACAGAATTTCGTAATGATGCATATTATATTACCACTGAAACACCATCTGGTCTTAGGATTCCTCATCCGTCTTACGATATCACTCCTGACTTACAAGACTTTATCGATTCGTCACAGGAAATGATACGAAACAATCCAAACAAACCACCTGCTATGACTTTATCGTTTAATCATAGTAGTGGGTATAGAAACACAACTACGACAAGAATGGGTGGTTCAGCATCGTGGGGCGGTTTTATTCGAATAAATGTAGGCGGTGCTTGGGAAAGTAAGCAAATAGATAGTTTCTCGAAAAATTTCTCATGTAAGGTGTCTTTTCAGAATGTTGAGCAATTTTCGGTAAAACCTGGGCCTTGGTATAGCGCGTTAGCTCTCCAGATATTTGCAGGCGGGCCATGGTTAGACAACTCGTATTTAGATAGATGGCTGAAAAAAGGGAACTCTCTTTTTGGAGAGAGGGGTCTCCTTAATTTAAGGCAAAAGACAGTAATTGTTGCTTATCAGCCATCTATAAGTATTTCGTTGTCTAGTCGTGAGTATCACTACTTCAAAAAAGTCGTAAAAGGTGGCGGCGGTATATCAATTGGTCCTTTTAGGTTCGGTGGACGTGGTTCTACAACAACTGAAAACATTAATTGGAACGACGCAACCAGCATGTTTACGGCAGTTGATACAAGCGGCTCACCTAAGATCGTGGCCATGCTAGATGAAATCATGCCTCCAGGTGAGTGATGTTAGGTAATAGAATGAAAGCAGCTATGTTTCTATTTTCGGTGCTTGTCTTGTTGTCAGGCTGCTCCACGTTACCGCCAGGTGGAGTCCTGTATTCAAATACTGCGGGCCCGATATATGCGACAGATCGCTCACCAAACAAAAAGGGGAAAAGTTGCGCATCTGGAATACCTGGTTTGATAATGTTTGGTGATGCGAGTATTAGAAAAGCCATGCAAAATGCCAATCTAGGTCGCGCAGCAGTCGTGGATTATGAGCAAACAACAGTGCTGTCTTTTACGAAATACTGTACTGTTGTTTACGGCCCACGTTTTGACATTCCTCCACCAGAGGAATAATACTTAACATTCGCGTCAACTCGGGCGTCATGAAGCTGCGCCGCTTCGCAACGCAACTTCATGACGCCGGTTACGCAAAGCGTTATGTGACTCGAACTGAAGCGTAAACAGTTGACAATCATGTGAAAGTCATGAGCTATGAAGGAATAATTCCACCTCTTATCGGATTTCTAGACGTATGTATTACTTTATGGTGGACTGGTAAAGCCAATAGCATTGAGGAGAAACGAAATCGTGAATCTGAGCGCAATGCACTCATTGAGAGTTTGCTCGGCGAATTGTCAGAGAACATAAATATTCTAAAACCCTATGTTGAAGCATTCGACTACTCGGAAAAACGAGAAGGGGCTCGCTCAAAGGTAAAGTACCTAAAACTGGGTGCATGGATTGTCACTACCACATTCGATGACTCGACAACACGTCTCGGATTGCTTGACAAGGAAGTTATTCGAACGATTGCTTGCTGTCACTCAATCTTAAAATGCTAGTGACATACATTGAGAGCAATCGCTCATTCAATACTACCGCTTCCCAACAGAATCTTGGCGCAGTGATCAAATTGAGAGCGGATAATATGAAATCACTTGAAATCCAGCTCAGAAATTGTCTGGAAAGTACTGTCCAGGCTGTTACTGCGTTAGAGAGGCTTCATTCAAGCTGATATGAGCGAGCATACCAGTAACATAACAAACGCATGCTCGTGCCGAGATAATTCCGAAGTCTTGGGAGGGATTTTATAAAATCCGGAAATTTACTAATGTTATCCAGGAGGTGCCGGCAACCAGTTTGCCATAGTTCTCCCATGACCAAAGCCTAGATACCATCTCTCCTAACCGGCCACAAACATCCCATCAGGCGGTTTGTGGCCGGTTAGGAGAGATGGTATCTAGGCGTTATGTGTGCATTAGTACGTGGTGAATGTCCGCATTTGGCCCAGGCTGTGTTAAAACTCCTGAGCCCTCCTGAAGATAGCGTTCTTAAGCTAAATGTGTAGTGGGTTTTGCCATGCAGCTGCCTCAGAATTTGCGAGAGAGCACTAATGTTGATCATTTTTTGACCGCTGCCAGGCGCTTTAAGCGTTTTCACACAGCCTCGGCAGCTTGCTGCCATCAAGGTGCTTAAACTCACACGTCTCTTCAGCCTGGACAGTCCATGAATAGCAGTCATCTGTCTGGAGGTGCCCCACTAGCCAATGCATCACGGCATCACGTGTGACGCGCTCTATGCCATTCGCCTTAGGGCTATGGCCACATCGATTAGAATCCCATTGCGTTTCTATGCTTCGTTAATTATCATGCCTCACGCACATTCACTTACTAGAGACGTATGCGATGTCAAACCTCCTGGCTACCTATGCACTGCAAGAGCAGCAGATGAAGCAGCTCGCGGAGCAGCTTGAGAAAATGAAAGCTGATCCCCGCCTCCAAGCTGAGTTTGAGTTCAAAGAGAGGCTTGAGGCGATGATGAAGGAATTTGATAAGAGCGCTACCGATGTTCTGGCCCTGCTCCGACCCGAGCCGGCGGCAGAAAGTAGCCTGAAGGCCCAGGGCCAGCGTCGCACGCGCAAGCTGAAGGTTTATGAGAACCCAAACACTGGGGAAGTGGTGGAAACTCGCGGTGGCAATCAAAAAACCTTGAAAGCATGGAAAGAAGAATTTGGCGAAGAGACAGTCGAGTCCTGGCTGGTCCGCACCGAAGACTGATTCAGCGCGTCGGTAGTTGCTGATGCTCGATCATGAAACCCCATACTCTCTCAGCGGTGTGGGGTTTTTTATTGTCTGGAGGGTGTATTCGTGCATGGCGGTGCCCTCGAGTAACTAGGCATGTGTGGTTTTCCAGATGTTCGGATAGAGCGTTGTACCAACTCCTGTAGATGTATGGCTGGCGGGATGAATCTATGCCTTCATCCATCCCAGATCCGCGCACAACAGGCAGCGCTACCACGGGCAATCGGCTAACATGATAGCTAGTACGCGTGACAGAAGGGGGGGAGGCATGACTCACCAATCACCACCTACTCCAGAAGACCCGCTCGACCGTATCTTTGCTTACCGAGCGTTTGATCTGCGGGATCGATTCCCTCAACCCCTGGAGACCTTCCGCGAGGCACTGGAGTGCCTGCAAAGCGAGCGTGCCTACCTCCCTTCTTGGAGTGGGGCAATCGTCGCCTATCTGCATGGAGGCGATTCGATTGCCATCCCTGAACGTTTCTTCTTTCGAGATGAGCCGGGGATGGGTCAAGCTATTGTTTTGCCCGAAGACAACGATGAGGTGTGTGCTGAGGTACAGGAATGGTTACGACAAGAATTGCAATCACCACGGGATTTTGAAAGCACTTGAGAGAAAGCTTGGAGGCAGTCCCGATATTGGATAGTAGTGGCTACATAACTTACTTGGCCATTGAGCGTGACTGAACTGCATTCCCGCAATATAAATAGAGGTAGCAAGCTGGCGGTAGTCGATTCACATCATGAGCATGTGTTTTGTTCTTTATGATTATGTCCCGAGCTGTCCAACGGCATGCTTTTGATATGCACTTTCTATCGCATCCAGTATCCCGGGGCACTCCCTGAGTAAACTATCTCTGTCCGCTCCCATTGGCACTTGGCCCGAGTGATCGACACAACCTCTGATGACGCGGGACAGCATCGGACTGGGTAGGTCATATTCACTATCAACATCATCGTAAATGGCATCGTATAGCAGCAGAGAGCGGGTTTCTTGCCATAGCTTGGCCAGCAGGGCGTCGCCGGTCTCTTCTAACTCTTGAGCCAGCTTGATCACGCGGCCACGCACAGAGTAGGGGATGGATTCGATGAATCCTGGCAGCTCATGGGCAAAGTCGAGGCTAGCTTGTAGCTCAAAGCGCTTCCCATCGCGCAACGCCTTAAGCCGCTCGATCTCTCCTTGCAGGTCGTCCAGCTTGCTGCCCGCTTTGGATAGCGTAATCCCCAGCCCCATGATTTGGTGCTCCAGGGCACCGATCACGGCGTCCAGCTCGGCTTTCTCTTTGTCCGTCATGAATGACTCCTTTGCACGCGGCGGATGTTTTGGGGAAGCCGCCAGGGGTGGCCTACATCTTTTCGATTGAGTGAACGTAGCCGATAACCGGGTAACCCGCCGCCCTGGCCGCCCTTTCGGCATCGAGACGGGCCTCAAGCTCCGAGATCTTGGGTGAGCGGTACTCGAAGATCTCATCCAGCAGGCTCATCTTTTTCTTTCTGACTGCTAAACGGATGACATGGCCAGTCTTGTATGCCTCGGCGCCTGATGCTTCCTTGCTCGGCTTGCAGGGCGCCTTGTCGGGCTGCTGCTGGGGTAGGTCGATCTTTTTTGCAGCAACGCGACGCTTGCCGAACTGCTCCTGGGCACGCTCGACGTTGCGGTTGTGCTGGCCGATGAATTCATCACGGGACGATAGCAGGGCTTCTTCCAGCTCCTGGAGATCGGTCATTCAGCTTCCTCTTTCTGGGTATTGCCGCATGATACCACGCAGGCATTAAGACAGCCCATCCACGACCTCCTCCCACTCTGGCGACGGGGGGCAGTTCTCGGCAAGGGTCTCCAGGTACAGGTGGTTGGCTGACTCGAGGCTCGCTCCCGCTTCGCGGATGCACTTAAGCATAAGATTGGCTGTTAGCTCATTGAATGCACTGGCGATGATTGCGCCCGAAGCGGTTGGTATTTCGTCTAGCTGGTAGGATCCAGCTCGCAGGGCGGCCACGAAATGCTCGACCGCCACGACAGGGCCGTAGGGAGCGTTCAGGTGTGTCACGGCAACGTCTAGCTTGCTCATTGAAAATACCATTTAGCAGTAAGTGATCAAGGTAAGACCGGCCAATCCCAATTTTCATAGCGAGAAAACTGTGTCGTTAGCTCACCTGGAGCAAGGTGATCCACGATATGGCTATGGTAGGGATAGGTTTTTGATACCGGCGCGGTAATAAATGCATTGGGCTGGTAAGGGTCGAACTTACCAATATCGCCAAGTTTTTCAATATCTGAATTTATCGTCTTTAGCCAGGACACGCAAATTGCTTTTGCTCCTGTGGCTTCAATGTACTTCCTTGCAGACTCAAGACTGTATCCGCGAGTGCAAATGTCATCAATAAGCAATATTGTTTTACCACGTGCAAGAGGAGGGTTCTTGTATCTAGTGCCATTAGACTTAAGAGGCGCTTTATTTAGATTAATCGTGTTTAGCTGGTTTAGGTGTCCGATAGCCAGACCAGCATTTCTGGCTGTTTGTGATTTAGTGGATGTCGTATGGCGGATAACAAGATCCTGTAAATAGCTTTTCCTGAAGCATTTCCCAAAAATAGATACCGCCTCATCCATAATCGGGTTTCCAGCTCCTGCGCGATGCCCAGGATAGGTGGCAATATGATTAACTTGGGTATGGAGGCCGCTGAAATAAAGGCTTGATACTAATGCACCTATCCAAAAGTCGGGATGACCCAGCCCATGCTTCGCAGCGGCCCTTGCATCTTCCGAATAAAGTGTATATTCAGGTTTGTAGGTACTGAAAGGTGCCAAGGCATAGAAGTCGAAATCACCATCATGAATTTCATGGCACCACAAGTGACCCCTCAGACAAAACGTGTCGATGTATCTAGCGATATCCTTCGGGGAGTCAAACTCGAAACCATACTCTGTTTTATCTCCCCACCACGTGGCCCTGAGAAAGAGTAGGTTGCCATTGACAGCAGTTTGCATGTCATTATCAGATGCACCGATATAGATGGTTTCCTGACTGTTCCAGCCCATTTTATCTATAACATACTGAGTGGAATTTGCCCTAGGCTTAGGCGGAATGCTTCTATCAGTTTCCCGGCAAAAGTATGGAAAATCACCCCATATTTCTTTTAGCTTCATTTCGAGAGAAGATTTAGAAGACCCTACGGTCCAATATCTATTTGTAAAGACGGCGAATTCAATCCCTTTTAGCTTTAAATAATTAATGAGATTGTTTACTTCTGAAAATATAGCGGCGTCGGCCTTTCCTTTCGGAAGTATCACATCCTCTACGCTTAAGATAACACCCTTTACTTTAGTCATTTTCATCCCCGCTAAAACTCATATCCATTTGCGTTGGCGAATAGATTGAGCAATCTTCCCCATGAATAACATCAAGAAGCCGTGAAGACTCTAATGGCACCTGGAAGGAGCTTGCTGAATATTCTTTCTCTGAAAATGAAATCTCCTCTCTTACGGAGGTTGTGCCAGGCAAGTAAATATTGACCAAGCGCTTTCCGTATTGCGAAGAGAATTTGACGGTGTGGGCTGTCCCGGACTTCACTTTCCATTCGACAGGAATCACAGTTTCAGCCAAACCGGCCTGAAGCCTGTTCCGTCGCACAAAGGTTTCTGCGCTTCCTTTTTGTGAGGGAAGGTACTCTGAAACCACGGTACCTCCTTGCGCAACAATGCTTTTACGGAGATCCAGGGAGCCTTTGGGATAGTCCACGTTGAATCCGTTGCCCAGCACCGCGACAGTAGGAATCCCGTAGCGCAGAGACTCATCATGAACAACGCGATCTATACCTGTCGCAAGCCCACTGACAGTTACCACGCCTTGGTTCGCAAGAAGTGAGAGCAGATATCTCGTGAGAAAGATACCGTCGTCGCTCGGCTTGCGGGTACCCACAATAGCGACAGATGGTGAGAAGAGGCTGGCGATTGAACCTTGCACAAAAAGCCAGCGGGGCGGATCACTGATGGCCTTGAGCTTGTCAGGGAATGCTTCTTGCTCCGGAAACAGCAGCATAATCCCCTGATGGGCCAGGTCACGGGCTGTCGCTTGACCAGTCGACCAAAGCGCCTGCTTGTCTTCCTCCCACTGCTCTTCATCGGGTAGCGACACCTTCAGAAGCTTTTGCATTTCCTGATAAGGAGTGTCCTTCAGGAGATTTTTGAAGCCAATGCCAAGGCCTGCAAGGTGATGCATCGTCCAAAAGCCGACACCCTTGATCGATGCGACAGCGAGAAAACCGACCGTTTCGTTACGCCAATGTTCCTTGTTCATGCATGACACCTGACCAGTTCAGCATAATGAACACTACACGGTATGCGTCTATCGATCAATCATGTTCGGTACCCGCGTAGATCGGACGCAGAGTGCTTATCTCCGAGGTAGCTTTTGAGTATTTCTTTATCGAGTGTAACTGAGAATATTTTTGTATAGACTCACTGCTTCCTCGGGACTGCCTCCCTTGCCCTGAAACTCACCCCTCGCGCGGGATATCCTGCATGTCTGGTGCGTCACCGCCTGAGGCACCACGCCGTCGCCCCACCTGGATCCTCACATACGTCTTCAATACCTCATGGAAGAGGTCTGAGGCATTGTCCAGTCCCGACTCAGACATCTCCAGGGCCTGCCTATACAGCTCATCATCGATGCTCGCAGTGATTTCCATGGCGGCCTCTCGCATCAGTTAGGGCTTTAGCTTGGCTGGTTTGCTATGCTTGTAAGCAGGTGCTGCTCTGGAGATCGGTAATGAAGCCCGAATATCCCACTGAAAATTTTGATGTCGATGACATCTTGGCGTCTCTCGAAGCGGATCGCAAGTCAGGTTCTCTTCCAAATATTGTAACAAAAAGCGCTGTCCGCTACGGGGTTGATCCTGATAATCCTGCGCGCCTAGTGGCTGTAGATGCTAATGGAAAGCATGTCTCTCTTCCGCTTCATGAGCAAGATTAATCCAAGAGGATATATCATGCGAACTGTAACTCTCATCAATACACCAAGGGGGCAGGTAGTGCCCCTGCCTGACGATATGTCGTATAAAGACATCGATGAGCTGGAGATCCATCGAGAAGGCGATGTCATTACCCTGCACCCGGTTACAAAGCAGCGTCGGAATATTGCGAACTCCCTCGCTATGCCGGATACCTCGGACTTCGAGTTTAAACCGCTACAGGTAGACATCAAAACCAAGCCAGATGATTTCACGTGATGACGCCTAAACCTTAATTTCGCTCGTGTCGCCATCCTTCATGCCCTTGGCTTCATGCAGAACACGCTCCGCATGCATAGCCATACCCAGCCAGCCGGTCATCATGTGGAGCTGGTGTTGTAGGTGAAATAGGGTACTGCGACGCTTGGAGAAGCGGCTACGCATGGGATCCAGAGTTAAGAGGCGAGGGCGTTGGTAGTGCTCAGGGATCACCAGGCGCTGTCCGCCAGCATGTATCTCCAGGTCGTCGGCCTCTCGTTTTATCCTAATCATCATGGATTTATAGAGTCTCGATCATCTTAACTAGGTGGTATATACTTCGGTATTATCACTATAGTAGGAGGTCGCAGTGATGACGAGAGAATACGAAGCTTACCTGCGTGACAAAGTGGATGTCGCTCGACGCTCTAAGCGCACTGGGAAAAGCCTCTCCCATGCAGAAGTGGAAGCCCATTTTGCCACACGCCGCGCCCGGATTAAGGGACAGACGTAAGGATGGGGCGCTTATGAATGAGTACATGGAAATGATTTTGGTGGCCTCGCCGCTTCTCGTTATCGCCGCAGCGGTCGCTTTTGCTGCGTATTGGATCACAAGAAAGAAGTGACGAGATCAGAGAGGAGGGTGCGATGATTCAGCTGAGTGAAGCCGAGGTGGTAGCCATTGAGAAATTCAAAAAACGGGTTTCTGAGACCTACCCAACAGCGCAGTACGGAGCACCGCGACGCGGGGCAGGGCACGCACTGGAGCTGGACGTGATGATCAGCGAGACGGGCCTCGTGGGCGCTGATCCGGTCCAGGTGTCAGCGAATGACGTGTATGTGACCGATGGTGTCTATATCGTGACGCACTTGCTGCCAGGCGGCGCGGGCCAGGGCAAGACACCCCTAGAGCGGCTGCGTGGAAGCGTAAAGTCATTTCATCGACCGTTCGATCCAGCTGATGGCTAGCGGTCTACACGCTGATGATGGGCTCTCCGACCACATCCTCATCTTCGGGGTCAACAGATGGCAGGATAGGGCCGAACTCGAAAATCAGCTCGTTCAGAAAGTGCTTTTCGTGATCGCCCATTGAGTCGAGATCGATGTCGTACCAATGCTCTGTGTACCACAGGAACGCCTCATTGCACGTCATTTCCTGGTCGCTGACACCATGGCGAAGGGCGCTTTTGTGGAGCTGCGGGTAGTCAGCCACGTGGGCCGTTCTGGGTGTCCGAGGTCGCGACACGCGCTCGATAGGGCGGCCTGACGTGTAGGGTCGATCAGCGCTGTATGTTTGGAACGTGCGGTATTGTGGCACAAGTGGACCAAACTCATCGATTAAGCCATTGATCAACTCGATTTCATGATCTTCCAGCGAGCGAAGATGGACGTACTCCCATTTTGAGGCCAGGTGCTCGTAAGCTTCTCTTCGCGATATCACTTCGAGACTTGGAAAGCTCCACATAATAAGCCGTAAGGACATATAGTCATCAATACGTATCATCTTCTTCATCTTGGATCACATCGAGCAGGGCGGCTATGCATGAACGCTACTCCTCGCTACCCATAATCCTACCAATATCTCGCTCGATGGCGCGCACGAAATGCAACGGCTGCTTTATCGCGCTCATTTTACAGATCTCTAGCAGCGTCGCGTTCAACTCCTCACCCTCGCCGCTAAGGCAGTAAAGTGAGTTTCTTGTCTGAACCAAGCCTCGCTCGATGTCAAAGTTTTCAATTGGGCTTGTGAAAACGTAGTCCCCGCGCTTGCCACGGTGCTTGTAATCCGATATAAGCATGTCGGAAAACAGGAAGCTGACCGGCTCATCGATATTAATGACATTGACGATCTCCCATTTCTCGACAATCGCTGCCCGCATTCCGATATCAGCTTCGTTGATAGCCCAGTAAGGCTGCGGCTTTATGGTACGGCAAGCGCACAGCTTATTGACGAACGCATTCAGCTCTCCCGATGGTATCTTGTCACGGTATTGCTCTCTCAGGTGAGCGGCCTGCCTTTGCCTTTCGCTTTGGTCTAGCACCATCTCACTCCTCCTTGGGTATGCATATAAACTAGACAGATGGCAAGAGATAGGCAATACTTATTATGCCATGTTTAGTAAGAAATACAGTATAGAAGCAGGAGGCATTATTATATTAAGCGCTGCCTGAATCTTGGTGACCGTGGCGCATCCTTTTCTTTGTCTGTACCCCAGCTTTTCAGCCAATCATGGACCTCACTGGCGTCAACAACTTCCCCCTGGGTAGCCGACTCAATGGCGTCTAGGGTCTGCTGCCAGCGTTCCTGGTCACGCTCCCGCTTTTCGATGTCCTCAGCTCTGTTTTTCATGACTGTTCTCGCCTCTACGCGGGATATCCTTCATAGCACGCCAGGAGCGCCACCAGGTGGATCCAAGTATAGCCGAGGCGGCGCCAAGGGGCATTGCGCAGCTCCTGAGCGGCGTCCAGGCGAAGTCTTTGGCTTTCATGGTTGAGAAGCAGGGTGAACGGGGTTCTCAGTCATCTTTATCAGGCCCGGTAATTGCGGAATTCGGGCCCAAATCCCTCTCAACAGCGCGCAGCATATGTAAGGATTGTCCCAGCGTGCGCATGTTATATGCTTCTCTCAGCGTGGCATTGACTTCCTCCCCATCGCCAGACAGGCAGTAAAGTGAGTTTCCCGTCTGGACCAAGCCTGTTTCTTCATCGAAATGAATGATGAGACTAGTAAATACATAGTCGCCGCGTGCAAATCGGCACTTATAATCCGAAACCACTTCGTCGCTAAACAAAAATTTCATCGGGGTATCGGCGTCGATTACGTTGACGATCTCCCATGCGCGCACAACTGAAGCCTTTTTGTCGCTCTCACTCTCAACTTCCCATGTTTCTCTGGCTCGGATGACGCGAACCTGGCAAAGCTGCTGAATGAATTGCTCCAGATCCTCAGCGGGGTACTTGTCCCGATAACGCTCGCGGAGGGCATCTTCTTCTTTTTTTCTGTCTTCTTGGGTTAGTATCACTGGCTTTCTCCTGTCATCGTCTCAATTACTATAAAGCATCTTGTAAGGGACTCTAGTCTCACTGCCCATCAGTAGAGGAGGTTGGCCTCTCAATATTATTCCATATGATCTAAAAGTTGTTTCATGTCCATGTCTCTTATAGATTCAGCTGCTTCATCAGGTTGCATGATTGATCCGCCAAGAAGGTTTATTATATATTCTAGTAGTTTTTCATAATGAAATTTCTGCTCAGGGTTTCGCCATATTGCGGATCTATCGATGGGGATATGCGATCCGCCTAACGGGCTGCACGGGATGAAAAATGGCAAGAACAATTCACTAGTAACATCTATCCCCGCCTCAAGACATGTATTAGCAAAGTCGGTGTTCATTAGCTCAGGAATGTGGAGTAAGCGAATAATGGATTCAATCCCGTCCAGCCCCAGCGTTCGTCTCGCTCCTGCTGCGTGGTAGCGCCGTCCATAATCCCCTGGAATCAATAGAATGTCTGGTCTTAACTTGCAGTTCTCTTTTGTACGAGATTCTATTAGAGCACTGTGAGTCTGCTCTAAGGGGATGTCCACAATATTTATTTGTCTCGCATTCGACAGGTTTTCCATGCCCCATTGACTCAGTGGCAAACTTTTTACACCGACTCTGCTTAGACTGTCTCTAATGGCATGATATTCTGCGCACTCTTCACTACTGTAATGGGTCGTATAAATTCCAAAATCTATCTGGGATACAACTGCCAGGTTTATGGCAACAGTTGTTTTCCCAGTCCCCCCTTTCATGTTTGCAACACAAATGGTGATGGATTGTTTTGATGGCCAGGTTATAATTGATTTGGTTGATGCTAGCGCTTGAAATCTCAACAGCTCTGCTAGCCAGGCCAAGGCTGCGGGCTCGACAGAGCTAGCCCCATTCACCCACCGACGGACAGTGTCTTGCGAAGTTATACTATCTATGTAATCTGAGTTTAGCCTAAGGGCCAAATCCTGAGTACACAAATCTAGAACGCTCATGGCTCGCTGCAACAAGATTGCATTGTTCATGATATGGAACATCTCCTATAGCTCATTCCTGTAGTATTCAAATATCACTGTGTACACTGCTCCTATTTTGGATTTCTACGGTAGTTCTTGTGGGCCATGATGTATGCTCGTTTAGTTTTATGCATCCACATATTTGCATAATGTACCGTTTAAAAAAGGGATGAAATTTATCTTGGTTGCATAAATGTTCAACGTCTAGTAAGTTTATCAAGGGAGAGTCGTTACTTCTTTGCATTATTATTTTAAAAATAAATGTGGCTGGTAAGTCTATGTAAGTGTATTGCTCTGTGTGACCAGGTGGATTGCACAAATCATCTTTTAAGGTTATGGAAGTCTGATAAGCATACCACCAAGAGCTATATTATTAACGAGTAGTCAATCACCGGAATTCGACACTTACTCCTCAGATGCATGCTTCTATCCAGCGATATATACTATCATCACTGGTCAGCGATTGTGTTTTTAAAGGGGAGGGCTACAATTTTAGGCTAAATCAAGAGAGCCCATTTGCTCAAGCGGATGGGTCCTGTCCATTAATGGACATTCAATAAGCCTTTCCGGGTCGAACAAAACAAAGACTAGAACGGTATTGATCTTCCAGCCTAGTCACCCATTGAAGGGAGTTCAAAGTAGACAACCTTACTAACTCTTGCCGTCGGAGCTTCGGCAGCATCACACCTCAGAGGACTTGGGCAACGGGGTCGAGTAGGCAAAGACACAACATTATCACGTAAAGGAGGGGCAGAAATGCGAGCCTTTCTGGAAAAAACGCGCTCTGCGTTCTCTAGAATTGCCTCTGCACGACCATGCCATTCGGCCCCAGCATCACTAGAAGTTTTATCAATAAGCGAGAGAGCATCTTCCATCAAACGTGTACTGACATCAGAAAGTACAGCAAGCGATATAAGGGTTTCTTGCAATTCACCTGCACTATCGCATATCAGTGCGTAAAGTGATTCATTAGAAAGCGAATCAATAATATTCATCCCCTTCACAGAATTTTCTCCCTTCTTTTTGTGCAACCATATTAAGGACTCTATTTGAGTTATATTATAATTCGTGCAGAACTGGGAGTCAAGAAAATGTTAACGTGATAACACGTTAACGTGATATCGTATAAAATACTTTAATAATCAACAATATACCTCAGAGTCCTCTACCCCCTTAGCCACCTCCCGGCAGGAAATTCATCAAAAAACCGAGCAGCTCCACCACCACGTGCGCATGGAATCGAGCTTTGCAGACAAGGGTTCCACCGCCCCACACGCCTAGTCCTAGTTCCGCCCGTACACACTCAGCCATCAACTGGTGCTGTCCACTCAGCCAGGCGCAGTCATCTTAGATCTCCACCGACTACGCGCCTAGCTCCCAATCAGGGTTTTCGAATTCCACCCGCACTCACCCCAAGTGCTCCACGGCTTTCTCCCATTCGAGAGATCTCGGGACATAGTCCTTGAGCGTTTCTTTGTACAGGTTGTTTACAGAGAAAATATCGGCCCCTGCCTCGATCATGCACCGCATCATCAAATTAGGGCTTATCTCGATAAACGCGTAAGCGATTATCGCAGCTGACCGAGGTGACACAGCATCTATTTCCTATGATCCAGCTCGCAATGCTGAAGCGAACTCCCCGACAGTCACTAATTCCCCCACGGGAGTGTTCAAATGACCAACAGCTAAATCCAGGCTGCTCATGCTAGAGTTTCCCGATATCGAGTTCGGTTCATATGATATCCTGTACGCCACCAACCATAAAAAGGGCATACATGGACATTACGGTCACCCGCCTCGATGCAGCAACGCCAGACGGCACTTACTTCCGTGTCACCATCACCACGGCCAGCATCACCACGGCCACGGTATACTGCCTCCACCCACCGTACTGCGGCGAAGCGCAGATCATCGATGACCTGCTGTACGAAAACTTTGAGGAGGTCACGAGGGCTTTCCGGGCAGCCTATAGCCACGCCCTGGACCAAGTGCCCCTGGAGGCCCGGCCCAAGCTCCTCGGCATGTTCTTCCAGGCCACTGCGGGATCAATTGCACTCATCCCTTCCCCAGCCCCTTGAACAGCCGCGTGTTGTAGATCTGGTCATTCGTGTCAACTAGGGTGATTGTCGAGATATCGGGGTGCAGCGGGTTAACGACAGCGATCTGATCGAGGCCGGCAGCGGCGCAGCTGGGTACCAGGAGGATGAGGTTCTGGTTCCGGGCGAGGAAGGCGGAACCTAGCTGTTGAGTGCATTTAGGGTACGGGAACTGGTCCCAGTCGTCGGGCAGGTCTGTGAGTTCCACGGTTTCAATCGCAGTGCTGGCCACGTCGAAAGTGCCGAGCACGTAGCCCTTAGGCACCAATTTTGGGGAGGGTATGTAGTTCCCCATTTCTAGCATGGCCACGGCGGCGCTGGTACCGAAGTACAGCGCCGGCTGGCCAGACAGGTTCCAGCGGGCGCCATTTTTGTAGCTGCCACCCCTTCCGGCGAGGTCGTTGATATAGCGGTCAGGTCCAATTCGAAATAGCTGCATGCGGTTCTCCTTCTTGTTTTTAGGTTCCTGACCTTATTTATAAGAATCGTGAATGATCGCTGGAGGTACTCTGTCCATTAATGGA
Organism: Halomonas heilongjiangensis; assembly: GCF_002879645.1. Taxonomy (GTDB): domain Bacteria; phylum Pseudomonadota; class Gammaproteobacteria; order Pseudomonadales; family Halomonadaceae; genus Halomonas; species Halomonas heilongjiangensis. Next base: position 74,858 of record NZ_PNRE01000009.1, read on the forward strand.
CAGACGACACAAGGAACCCGATGGAGTCACGGGGAAGAATGAGGCTGGGCCAGCGGCCATGGTCACGTCCTGTTCAGAAGGAGAAGCCGTCTGGGATATCAGGCGCCGAGTGACGTAGTTCCAGCCCACAGAACCATCACGAGAACTCGCCAAACTCAATTTTTCCGAGAACCTGGCGCACCAAGTCACGGCCCTGGGAGGTATCAACCAGGTCGACAGGGCGGGAACCGGACAGCGCCGGTATCTCGCAGTGCAGCCATTGCCGCGCCACACGCGGATCACCGAACAGCTTGGAGGCTTGGTAGTACAGCCGTAGGGTGTCGAGAACCTCCTCGCTCTGCACCCGGCTCAGGGCTTTCCGCTTGTAAAAGCGGTGCAGGTTTCCGGATTTGGTCTCCAGTAGGATCACGAACAGCTCGCGGTCGTTGAGAGCCTTGATTGCCTGCTTCACGATCTGTCCGGAGATCCCCTGGCGCACTTGCTTGATGAACGCCACCTCGTCGGTGAAGACATCTTCAGGAAGGCTCAGATCAGCCATTAGATCAGCCATTACGCCGTTACCTTTGGTCCCGGCATCGTCATGCTCGATCACATCCATACCTACCTCCATACACCCTCAAAGCCTCGGGGTGCTTCACAGTACCAGTATACGTCAAAATGACGCTATCACCACTTCATAATGGCACTACCGGGAGCCAGGAAGGAGGGACCACTTGAGGCGACTACAGGAGAGCTACGCCGCCTATGGTGCAATGGCAATGATGATGAGGAGTCGTTGAGGGTGGCTACTTCTGATCGAGGCACGAGAGCATGCAACCAGGCCACCGGAAGCCCGACCAGGCGTGCTGCTGATCCACGAGCGGAAGCCTGGAGTTTAAGTGAGATGTGCGGCGACCTGCTGAGTCAGAGCCGTGAGCACCACGAACTCGGGCGGACGCCGACTGGAATTCGGGCAACACAACCCAGCCAGGCGAAGCTAAGCGATTGATCTACATACGTCAGAACTTTGGTCTTGTAGGTCCGTGGTGCCTTATCTCGACAACCGGGTTGAAACGGTGAGTGACCATGCCGAGCTGCTCAACAGGGAGCGCTGTCCCGGTCACCAAAATGGTCCGAGCCACCCTAGAATCAGAGCATCATCAAAATAAATTTGCCGCCGCTACACTGTCGGCGGTGAGGCGCTCCAGCTTAGGCGTAGCCTTGAGCGACATGATCCGATAGGACCTCAGACCCAAGTCTTAAGCTTTGAGGTCATAGACGAATTGAGGTTATCAAAGGCCGGCGAGTGCCTGGCGAGGGATACCAGCGACGACAGGAGCGCTGTACAAAGAGCACAGCGAATGGGTAGCTAGTCCGATGATCGACAAGGAAAAGAATCTCTGGCGGGTTGCGGGGGTGGAGGTCTAAGAGCGACGCGCAAGTGTACCAGAGGAGATCTGACCGGAAGCTAGATTAGGGCAAGGAAGAAGGATCGTGGAACTCGGTTTTTTTTGATGATTGCCCTGCCGGGAACGGACCAAGTAGGGGTGGTTCCAGACATATTGTATAGATTGGTTGAACTATTCAGCGTCCTCAAGTAAGCGAGATACCAAGTTAACGAATTGTTGACTCTCGAAACCGTACGATTTATTATACTACCAAATAGAGACATCCTTATGTTTATTCATAAAGAAGGGAAAAAATCTTTTGAAGGCGATATGGAATTTAGGCATCTGAGTGGTGTCAGTTCCAACATTTTAGATCTTAAGGAAGCAATCGATTCTGAAGCAGTCAGGAACCATAGTTCCAACATAAAACGATATAAAGGCTGGATTTTGTTCTGGGCATCTGGGGTATTCTCATTCAACCTAATGCTATATCCAGGTTATGGAAGCCACCTTCCAGGTTTTATCTCTCAGGCTTTGTTTTGGGTCGGAAATGCATTGCTTGGCATGCTGCTGTTTGACGCTGCAAACAAGTACTCCATGTCTAAGCAGGGCATTGGGTATCAAAGAGGCATTAGAAAAGCATTAATCAACATTCGCTATCTGATTAAGAAGAAAAAACAACTATAAAACGGATAGATGATAAGCGAGAGGGAAAATATGAATAAGACAAGAAAGAATGATTCTAGACAAGAGTCAGGATTAGAAAGGACAAAACGATATGCGTTAACATTTTCTGAGATAATAGGTGAGACTGAACCTGACGGAAAGGAGGGTGAGAAAAAGGGGGTATTAAGGCGGGGTCTTGGTTTTATAGTTGGTATTAATGCATATCGAAACCTGTTTAGAAGAAACAAAAAATTATTCAACCGCCAGGTTGGACCTACCCTTGATTCCTTTAAAGGCTCAGTAGATGATTTGAGCGAAGCAAAGGGAAGGTATTTTCTCAAAGACAAAAAGTTAACCATATGGGATAGGTTTTTGAACGGAGAGCTAGATAAAGAAATGATACTGGCTTCAGGGTATCATTCGATAAAGAATAGCCAAATTTACTTTTACGCATTGATTTGTGGGTTGGGAATGATGGCTATCCATCATTTTATTGGTGGTGGCATGTCAGGGACGGCCAAATTCAATTACAGCATTGTTCTGCTTTCTGTTTTTTGCCTCTGGGGTTTTCAGCAGCAGGCGTATGTTCAAATCACCAGAAATCAGAATATGACTGTTATTGGCCTGTTGCTTAGGGCCTTGTTTAAGATGGATCTTGGGCTTGTAAGGCCAGACCCTAATCTTGTGATAGTCGCGGCGGAGGGCTACGACCGTCGTAAACGTCAGATCTTGAAGGAACGCAAAATCCGAAATAAAAAAAAGAACCTTCTGAAGGAGGCTGGTCATGAGTAATCTTAACCGTATCTTCCTCTACGTCTCGGGCCTAGGCTTGGTGATTCTTGGGACTCTCTGTACCGCGTTTTGGCTACATACTCAGGCGCCAGATCTTTTCCCATTTATGGATATCGGCGCATGGCTAGCCGGTGCTCTCTTGGAACTCGGTAAGGTAGTACTGATGATGGCTGGTTTGGAGCTGATTCGGATCGGTCGTCGCTGGTTCGCTAGTGGTGTGCTTTTGGTATGCCTGGTTCTCTCTGGGATCTCTATGTTCACCACTTACCAGTTCCTGTCGATTGGGGCCATAGGCGAGAAGGGGGAAGTTGCCACCATGGAGGCCACCAGCCGTTCCATCGAGCGATCCATTGAGGGTATCGACCAGCAGATAACAAGCCTTGATTCCGCCATCGATCAGAAAAATGCCACCGCCGAGCGGTACCGCGAGATTACATACCTAGAGAAATCAGTCGGAGTTCTAGACGGGAACGCCAAGTATCTAGCCGCCAGGGGTGAGCTGATCGCGGAGCGAAATGACCTCCTTCAGCGCCTCGGACAGGCTCAGTCGAAAGCCACTGAGCTAAAAGAAACGGAAGTGATCGCCTTCACCACAATTTCTGTACTGATCGATGTCGTGGGAATGCTTTGCCTTGCCCTGGCGGGTGGAAGACCCTCTCCTACTACAGCACCGCCATTTGATGCTTCCAGACAGCGCATTAGCCGTATCAGTGGGGAGGAACCAACGGAACCTTTCGTGGGAACTCAGGGATCTGCCTGCTTAACAGGCAATGGTTCTCTGAAACCGACTCCGCATGAGCCAATCATTCCTCAGGAGGAACAGGGAACTGAAGCCTCGGTTGAGGCAGTAGAGGAAAGCGGTATTGAGCCCGACCAGTTGAAGGCAGCCCCGTCGGGTGAGAACCACGTCCACAGGGTCCAGGACTCATCTGATTACGCTATTCTTAGCGTTAATCGACCTGAGCAAGATACCAAGAAAAGACCTGCCATCGAGGAAGAGCTGATCGAGCGAGCCCTAGAAGCACTTCGGGAGGGCGTGGAGCCTAAGAAGGCCTCTATACGTAAAGCGCTACGCATCGCCGATGCTCGTGCCCTCATAGTGCTCAAGGAGCTGGAGAGGCTGGGACATTTGGTCAGAACAGGAAAGGGGTGGGCAGTGCCTGGGTACAAAGCTGCATGAGACAGTCAAGGAGAGATGAGGTTGCATTAGCGATCAATGATACTGTGATAACGAGGTACCCGGATATCGCGGCTACGTGTTATCATGGTCACAGCATGATATATATTATTAGGAGAAACGGATGAGCAGAAACAAAGAAGTTGAACGTGAACCCAACGCCAAAGTGGCAACGCAAAGTGTTGTTCAAACCAGAAGTCATCAACGCGGGATGAGGATTGATGATAACTGCTTGAACTTTCTTGAGAATAGTGCCGACATTCAGACACTGCGGGACACTACAAAGTACAATAAACAAAAAGAAGTGGGTGTTCGTGGCAAAAGGCCTAAAGCATCGACGGTAAGCAGCGAGGCTTATAAAAGCATCGAGGCGTTAAGGCTAGTCGCTGATCATTTTGGGTTGGATACTGTCGAAGAATCTCACCAAAAAATACTTCAAATGATAGAAGTACTCGACAGGCTATATCTCATGAAAGATAAGCATGGCACAGATAAGGTAATTTCTGAGCTAAAGGATCTCCTGTGAGCTTTCACGGGGGAGGTTAAACGCATGAAGGTCTTAATGGAATCTATTAATGGCCATCGGGGTGAAGCCCGAAGATATCAGCAACCCAATCATTAATCATAAGCCCAAGCATGCCCGAACCCAGGAAAAATGCGATGATTGCTATGCCGTAGTAGAGATCTCCATAGCGAAGCCCAGAGTCGGTTATAACACTCTCTAGACCAAAAGAGATCCAACCCCACTCGTTCATATAGGGGACGAGGATAGAGTAAGCACAGGTGAAGGTGACCAAGGTCGCGATGATAGTGCGGATTCTCAGAAAGCCAAGGATTCTAAACTGGCCAGACTTGTTGAAAAACAGTGATCTGATAAAACCATTTTTTTTATTGATACTTTCCATAAGTTGCTCCTTATAGGTGTCCTATAAATCCATTATGGCATGTTGTCAAGTAATGTCAAGCTGATTACTTTGGGATAGACTCAACCGCCTCACCTCTGAGACGGTTGTTATAGAGATATGGTAATTAACCATTGTGTTGTACGTCAGATACCCCCACCTGGACGTTGTTCTGGGCGTTTCTCTGAATTCCCTTAGCCATACTCTTGTTGGCATTGTTTCCCATGATTGTTCCTATGTTTTGAATAAAAGACTTAGACGCTCCTCCCATTTCTTGGACAATGCCATTTATCTTTTCAGACTCGGAGGCAAGAGCATGAATAGTGCCTAACATCTCAAGAATTTTGTCGCCAATAAACACCAAGGAATTTGCGAGCCATAGATTCATTCTATGCCACAAAGCAAACCACATCGTGAACATGACAACAGTAGCAAGTATATTGGAAACTCCAGATGTTATCTGAGACACCAGGTACATGTTGAATCCAAGGAAAGCAAATGCATATGGAAGCACTGTAAAGTATGCAGCGACACCCAGAACAATGGTTGATGGTTGAACAAATAGTGTTGCGGCCATCATGAGCATTCTTTCATTGCGTTGCCCTAAAACCCCTTCACCTTCTTTGACAACCATTCTTGCGGTTGCTATAGGAACCGCTCCAAGACCAGCAATACAGTTAGTCAGATATGCCATTAACGCAAACATAACTGTTATAATAATTGATGATGGTATTACAACAATCATTGCAGGAGATAGGCTGAATAAGTAAGCCATAGCGATCCAAGTAACACTAATGACGGGTCTTATAGCTCCAGATATTGCTGCACCACCGACTAATCCGGCAAGGCTAGAGCCAATACCTTCCGCTAAGGCACTGCCTGCCATTATAAGACCAAAAAGTATAAGGCCAGCACTAAAGAATGTAGCGCCAACATTTTGAGTGGTTTGTATAGGATCTTTTAAGGTTGTAAAATCGAATCCTGTATTTCCATTGCTTCCGAAGCTTACAGTATCGATAGCGTTAAGAATTGTTGTGTTGAAAGTATATGCAAATGCTTTCTTAATTCCTTGTCCATCACACTGTCCGGCTTCGCAAGAAGGATCACTTATTAAATCTTCAACCAAGCTTTCTGTGCCGCTAACATTTGGAAGATCTCCAAACTTGGCTCTTTCCATAGCAGCAGCATGAATCTTTCCAGCCATCATCCTATGATCATTAAGACCATCATAGAAATCACAAACCTTTTCTGTTTTCCAGAAAGACTGGAAGATGCTATGGTCATTACTAGTCTCTTTTACAGTGCAGGGCATTTCTGCATTTGAAATGGTTGGAAGAGTGCGATTCATTAACATGTTCGCGTTAGTGGTCAAGCTTTTTGCTCTAAAGAATGTAAGAACTATATTTGACACACCAGCATTGCCAGAAAAGTTCTCCATATATGCTTTGGTAGCATCGTTAGAAGAAACACTAACCTTGTACATTTTCTGCTCTATATCTCCAGCAAAGTCACCAATATTCCTTATGTATGCTTCTACACCTAAGTTGAACTTGCTATTGATAGATGACTCATTTGACACCAACGTTTCTGTAATGAAGTTGTTTACAGAACCTACATTATACTCTCCACCTTGATCATAGAACTTCTTTGCAAGATTGCTAAGTTTATCTATTTGCTGTATGTATGCCGATCGAGTCTCAGCATAAGCCATTGCTAGACTATCTCTTTGATAATCACTGTCACCTGGATCATAGTTCTCATCTTTCGTAAAGTCTATATATCCACAGACTTGCTTGCTTGTTCCGGTGACTCCAAAACCTATTAATCTTGCGTTATTAGCTTTCTCAAAGCTTTCTCCGGCCATTATTATGCCGCTAGATCCATCCTCATTTATATAGCTGGCAAATGGACGACTAGGATCCCTTACCACCATTGCTCCTGAGCATAGCATGTTCTTTAATATATCTGCATTATGCAAGACAATTTTTGGCGGTATTCTTATCTCCGTAACCAATGGAACTCCATCACTAATCCCTTTAACGGTAGCTTTTGTAAGGAACTCAGAACTTCCCACCCCCCATCCAATAACTTTTAGAACTATCATTTGAGAGTTGGAATAATTATTGAGTTGTGGCACTGGGAGAAGTAAGGCAAATGCTATTGCAAGACGTAGTGGGACAGATTGATTCTTCTTTACTGATGCGTTAGCTGCCGCATCGATCGCTGCTACAAAAGATGCCCACATGATCATTAATAACACAAATATCAGCGCGATTATATTAATGTACCCTAAAACATATTGGAGAATATTTATGTTCCCACTACCCCCCATCTCAAAGCAAGGGTCGCCAATTATCTTATAAAGCAGTGTGAAGAACATATCATTGGTAGTGCAGCTTCCTTCCAATGTTTCCCTGATCCACCCTGATATAAAATTATCCGAGGTGTCATATATTCCTGAGGCTTGCGACCACGCAGTTGCAGGTACTAAATAAAACAGGGAAAGCATGCACCATATTAATGTTTTTCTTATTTTCATTTTTTATGGCCATTTGTCATATTTACATTATACCTTTAATCATTTGCTCATGCATCTGGGAATTCCTTGCGGCTTCTTTCGCCTAGCCAAAAAACTGTCATATGAACCCCCGGGAATGGCCTTCGTAAGTAAGAGCAGGCAGGTAAGGGGGATATACCTTGTTATGTAGGTATGGATGAGAAGTACATCAGCAAAGCGGAAGTGGGAATGTTGCACGCAAAAAGAACGGCCAAATACCGTGGCCGGAAGAGAGGGATGCCTCCACTATTGCTCGTTACATTACGCTTGCTTTAGGTGAAAATAATGTTGTCATGTGAAAGATCGATTCATCGACATGATCCATGATGCGAATTTTCCATGCTTCGGGATCGCTCAATACCCCTAACTCCGCAAGGTCTCTGATGGTAACCCACCACCAGCCAGCGAGCAGGGGATCTTCATAGTCATTTCTGAATTCTGTGAATTCAAAGCGTGACGTGGCCAGGAGCATGCGCCTTGCGTCCGTGACGATAGAGTTTCCGTTGCCATCGAATAGTGATGGGCTCTCATGGGCTACGTAGAGATCAAAGAAGCCTCGTTTCTCATCTATGTCCACAAGGGTGACGTTGCACAGTACAATGATCCCGCTTTCAAGTGGCATGCGGTACTGTATTCGGTTGGGTGACTGCATTATCATTTTCATCAAACTTCTCCTTTTCTTGTCCTTGTGTCTTGGAGAGGAAGGTGCCATTGTAGCGTTTGTTGTTTTTGTTGAGATGGCCAGGCGGCCCCGTTCCTGACCTATCTTTAAACATTTCGCGCCAATCACGAATAAGAATATACGATTTGTCTTATTCTGTATTCCCCGTAATGTCCGCCTTGTGGCTTATTCCAGTAAGGAATCAACTCGTCATCCGTATCAAATCGGCTGCTTTCTCTGTTTCCTTTTCTATCCGCTCGATTTCATTATAGAGGGCTTCACCTTTTGGTCTTTCATTTAAGATGAAAGAGACTGTCAGATGGCCTTCTAATAAAGAAAGGTTAATATAGATATCATTGATCCCATATCGCTTGTCTATGGTTTCCTTTACCTGGGATTCAAGCTGATGAACAATATTGCTTACTTTCCCATCATCAAGTTTGATATTCGCTTTGGCGGCTTCAATTTTGATATCGTTCTTATTTTTATGATCTGACTCCCAGTGAGTTTCAACACCAACAGAATCTCCTTGGTCGACAACACCGTATTGGTAGATCAAGTTTTCGACATTCACCACTTTTTCACCCACGGCAAACTTTGCTGTGTAATTTCCGAAGCCACTTACCCAGCCAAGCTCAATATTATTGATATTGGTTATGTTCTGAGCTTCTGCTTTGATTATTCTGCTCAAATTTTATTCTCTCATATCCTAACTACTATATTATCAGATAATGACGTAAAGTCACGAAAATAAATATCCTTTTTATATTAACAGCAACCTATAAAACCCCGAGCAAATGCCGGCTAAAGGACTACTACACAGACAAAATCATTTCATGGAGACATGCTCAATTCTTCGTCTTTGTTGATCTCCTGCTCCAGAGAAGGTCCATTGCTGTCCTGGATCTGCCTGGGTGTCTCTCCCTCGATGAGGCGACGCATTAAGTTCCGGCCATCCTTCGTGCGATGATCGGCACCGACTTGGTCAAAGCCGAACTCTCTAGGTACCGCCTCATTCAGGGCGTGCTCGATCTTCTTTAGTAACTTGTCGACCGACTTGGTTCGTCCAGAGCCCTGGAGGCCTCGCAGTTGAGCCATTGTGGGATCATGCTCGTCTAAAAGCATTTTTGCTCCCCATTTTCCGTTACCTAGGTCGCCGTAAGTAAAGTTCATCCTCCCGAGATTCATGGTATTGCCACCAATCGTGACGGTGATCAGTGCCGACATACAGTCGCCACTCCACAAAAAGTCATTTTCGTCCTCCAAGAATCCCTTCTGTGGCTCATGACTGCGTTGAATGTCCTCAATGCTAATCTCAGCGCTGGGAAGAGGGTCCACCTCAGCCTTGACACCTATATGCTCCATATTACGAGCTTTTTCTACCAAGGCCTCTCGTATGAGACGGGATTCCTCCTCTAGGGAGGCCTCCTTAGCCTTCTTTTTTTGAATGGCCATCTCCTCCTCAGCAGCTTGCTCGACTATATTCATCGAATTGGTCTCTTTGTCAGGGCTGGTATTTCTTTGATTGTTCTTCATTTTTTCTCCTTTAGTTTATCTCAAATCTTTGTTATTAACATTTGCTAAAAAATGTGCAAGGCGCCTATCTAACATACCGAGTAATTGCGCCCTATTTTTGGCTTAATGATGCTGTGATCATAGCCTGATTTTGTTCTATTTTATGCATGGGTGTATTGAAGTTCACTCATCTTCTTATTATAATATATCCTGTTTGTTCATTCAATTATAGAGGTGGTTATGTCAGAAAGACTAAAGCAATACTATAAAGCCAATTTAGAGATCCTAGAAGCCCAACGCAGGCTGGCTGAGTTGGAACAGGACAGCGAGATAAAAAGGGAGCTTGAATTTGAATTGCGACTGGTGTCTATTGTCGAACGCTATCGAAAAAGTTATGACGATGCTATCTCTATACTAGAGATGAGAAGGCGTGGGTTTGCGAATGTTGTTGATGCGATCAGAGATGAGGAAAAGGTCAAAACCTATGTCAACCCATTCACTAATGAGACGGTTAGGGCGAAGCGAAAGACAAAATTTCCCATTAAACAGTGGGTGGAGGAGTACGGGCACGACGTCGTGGATAGCTGGGTCGTGGACGAGGCGTGCTGAGATTGGCGCTCGATGTGCACCTGTCGTCGTCGGATTGCTACACCTCCATGGTACCGCAGGTAATGTCTGAGTGTTCTTAACCCATCAGAGTAGCCGCTAGCCCGCTCAGCGCTCATCATGCATAAGTAGAGACACCATTACACTCAAGAGGGTCACGTCATTTGGTGAGTACCTGTTGCGCTAGCCTTGTCCATTAATGGACAAGGTATATGTGACCGAACGCAACCGGGCTGCTGATCGGACGCTCGCTTGATGAGCCAACCTCCAAAAGTGAACACCTGGGCTGATGACGGGAGCTGGCATTGTCCATTAATGGACAAGGTAAGCGTGACCGAACGCGAACGAGCTGTTGAGCGAACGTGCCCTCGATGGGCCAACCTCCGAAGGTGGGTACCTGGGCTGGTGACGGCAGCAGGCTTTGTCCATTAATGGACAAGGTGGACGTGACCGAACGCGACCGGGCTGCTGAGCGAACGTGCCCTCGATGGGCCAACCTTCGAAGGTGGGCATCTGGGCTGGTGACGGCAGCAGGCTTTGTCCATTAATGGACAAAGCAGTTTTTCTGGAAGGGAGCGAGCTGCTGTGCGAGTGTTCCACGAAGGAGTCACTGCCGATGGCGGTTCCGATACCTGGTCATACTCTGTCCATTAATGGACAAGGCTGATGTTCTGGAAGGGG
>NZ_PNRE01000056.1 GCF_002879645.1 Halomonas heilongjiangensis
TCGACTCGGAAACCGATGCCTACGCCGATACCGAGGCCGAGGCCGATGTTGAGGCCGACGCCGGCGTCGACTCGGAAACCGATGCCTACGCCGATACCGAGGCCGATGCGGATGTCGGCGTCGACTCGGAAACCGATGCCTACGCCGATGCCGAGGCCGACACCGATGCGGATGCCGGCGTCGACTCGGAAACCGATGCCTACGCCGATGCCGAGGACGATGCGGAAGCCGATACCGAGGCCGAAGCCTACGCGGACGCCGAGGCCGATATGGAGGAGGCCGACGTCGAGGCGGAGGGCAAGGTGAAGGCGCCTGGGCTCGACCGGGCCGCGGAGCGCGCCGCCGAGCCCGCCAAGGGTCGCATCGAGGCGATTCGGGACCGGCTGAGAGGATTCGTCGGCGGTAATGGTGACAGCTGAGGTCACTCGGGGGCGGGCTCCGCTCCCCGCATGAAGCCAGCGGCCGGCATATGCCGGCCGCTGGTGGATCCGGGCCAGGCGAGAAATGGAGGCCATCCCTCATTGGCCCGACAATATCTCGGCGATGGCTGCACGTTCACCAGAGAAGGCACCGAGGCCCACCCCCATGGCGTCAGCCCCCCGAGGGGGAATCGCCCCGGCGCCGGCGGCGGCCGCCTTGGGGACTGCCCCCCTGCCCGACAGACGCCACCGGCAAGGCCCCCTCAGTCGAGGATATCGCGCAGCACCGCGTGGATGACGTCGTTGGTGGCGTCGACCAGCACCGCGTCGGGGCCGACGCGCCGCCAGCGGTAGCCGTCGTAGCGCGGCAGCTCGCCCAGCATCCGGTCGTCGAAGTTCTTGGCGATGCCCGGGGGCAGCGGCTTGCCGCGCTCCAGGTTCATGCGGATGCCCGGCGGCAGGCTGTCGCGGTCATCGATGCGGACCCAGTCGCGGCGCTGCTCGAAGATCCGCCGCACCTCGCGCTCGTCGATCCGCGGGCCGTCGCGCCGGTCATCGCCAGCCTCGCCGCGACTCTCACGCTCCCGCTCTCGCCAGTAGTCGCGATCGCGCCGGGGCGATTCGGCCTGCTGGCGCTGCTGGCCGGGGGCCTTCTTCTCCTGCCCCTGCCCCTGTCCCTGCCCCTGCCCCTGTCCCTGCCCGCGGCCGGGGTTGTCGGCGGGCTGGGCCAGCACCGGGCCGGCGGCCAGGGTGAGGCCGAGCAAGGCGGCAAGCAGCAGGGGGGCTGTGGTGGATCCGATCCCGCGCATGGCGAACTCCTTTCGGTGGACATGTCCCCTCAGTGTAGGCGCCGGATGTGCAAGGCATGTGCAGCAAGCAAGAACACCGGCCACGGCGCTTCCACTGCCGAACGGCATCGACCCGGGGCGTTTTTCTTGAACTAAAGTCGAATATGGCGGAAAATGCTTCCAAACTCACTTAGAGGAGCGTGCCCCTTGCCCCCGGCAAGCCGGCCCGAGACACGCCATGACCCACGAACGCCTTGCGACCCCCGGGGCCCAGCCCCACGATCGCCCCCACCCCGCCCGCCCGGCGGCCATCGCCACCGAGCGCTTCCTGACCATCTGGGACCAGCCCCGCACCGCCGCCGATGGCCGTGCCCGGCAGCGCCGCACCCGGCGCCTGCCGCGGTTCTATCTGTAGGGATTTATCGTTTCGGGCAGCACAACGACCAGCGGCCGGCAGAAATGCCGGCCGCTGGTCGATGCACGCTAGGCGGGAAATGGCGGCGAGGCCCGCCCCTGGGGGGTGCCTGCGGCGCCGATCGCTCGGCGGCGCCAAGCTCCCAGAGGCAGGGGCTCTACCGCCCTGTGGGAGCCACGCTTTGCGGGGCGATGGCGGCGCGAAGCGGCGCTGGGCGGCTGTCGGCCACGCTGGCGGCCACCGCCAAGGCGCCTGCGGCGCCGATCGCTCGGCGGAGCCAAGCTCCTACAGGGGGGGCGGAACCGCAGGCCGCCTCCCTTACCCTACCCTTACCCTACCCTTACCCTTACCCTTACCCTTACCCACACAAACGGGCCGCCGATCGTCGATCGGCGGCCCGTGGTCTGGCGGCATCGTGGCCCGCGGGGCGGGCCCGACTTACTTGGCCTTGGAAGCGACTTCCTTGACCGGCTTGGTCGCGGTCTCGGTGGCCTGCTGCAGGCTTTCCTGGGCCTGCTGGACGCTGCCCTCGGTCAGCTTCTGGCTCTCCTGGATGAAGTCCTGCTGCAGGGCCACGACCTTGTCGGCATCGCCCTTCAGGCGCTCGGTCAGGTCCTTGGCCACCTGCTGCTGGCCTTCCAGGTAGCTCTTCAGGCCCTCGGCATCCTTGACCTCCACCAGGCTGCGCAGCTGCGCCAGGCTGGAATCGGCATAGGCCTTGGTGGCGTCGAGCTGGGCAGTGACCAGCTGCTCGGTGAAGTCGATGGACAGGGCGGCGAAGGCGCGCGCCGGGCCGAAGAACAGCGACTCGAGCTGGGCGGTGTCGAATGACTTGGTGTCGAAAGCGAATGCGTTGGTCATGATGGGAACCTCCGGGGTTCTGAATGCCGTGGAACGGGAGATTCCCGCCCTACTGCAGTGCACAATAGCAGGGATTTTTGTGCAGTGCAACATCGATCGTTGCATGGACGCTGCACCTGCCGCGGTGCTACCACCAGGGCTGTAGCGTTGCTGGCGGCAGAAACGCCAGCGGCCGGCATTTCTGCCGGCCGCTGGTTGATTCAGGCTAGAGGGAGAATGGGGGCTGTCCCTCATTTCCCTTTACACTTCTTTAGTTGTCTCAGTTCACTGAAACAGTCCTACCCAATACCACTGAAACATCATCCCCAGTACCGCCAGTTACACCACCTGTTGCATCAATAGAACCTTCTGCAGACCCATCTGCCGGAGGCATAGTCACAGCCAAAGTTGCCCCAGCACAATTAGGTGCATAATCACCTACATCCGCAGCAGCAATATCACCCATAAGGACAGGTGTACGAATTGAAGCCAGTTCTTGCTCACAAGCAGAATCTTGCGCTCTTTGCTGATAACCTACATAGTTAGGAATCGCAATTGCCGCCAGAATGCCGATGATCGCCACCACGATCAGCAGCTCGATCAGGGTAAAGCCGCCCTGCCCGCTCTTCACTCGCCTCATGTCCTGCATGTTTTGCTTCATCATGGCCCTGCCCCTTGCTCCTGTCCGCCGTGGCCGGTCTGGCCTTTGCCTTCTTCTGCAGCCCGTGCGGAATGACATTGGATGGCGCGGAAACCCGCCGCCACCGCCACTTGCGGGCGAGCCGCCCTGCCCGACGGCCCGCCCCTAGTGCTTACAATAAATTACAGATGACAACCCTGCAAGGACAATCTGAGCCTTCTCATCCCGGCCGTAGGAGCAGAATCATTACGCTGGATCAAGGAAAAGGTTGAATCGGCGGCGCGAACTGCTGGGCGGGGGCGGTCAGCAGGGGCTAGAATCGTGGGTGATACTACCCTCCGCTGCACCCGCGAGGCGCCATGAACGACTATCGCTCCCCTGCCCCCGAGATGCCGCCCGAGGTGGTCGAACCCGCCGAGTCGCCGCTGGCCGGGGCGGGGCACCGGGTCTCCGGCCCCGACGGCCTGCGCGGGCTGTCGCGCCGGCTGGTGAAGGACGGGCTGCTCTCCGAGCCCGCCGCGGTGCGCGCCGAGCAGGAGGCCCGCGAGGCCGAGCTGTCGCTGCTCGAGCACGTGATCGAGTCGGGCCTGGTGGCGGCCCGCCAGGCCACCCTGACCGCGGCCTGGGAGTACGGCCTGCCGATCATCGACCTCGACGCCCTGCGCCCCGACGGCCTGCCGCCGGCGGGCGACTTCCCCGAGAAGATCCTGCGCCGGCTCAAGGTGCTGCCGCTGATGCGCCACGGCCACCGGCTGACCGTGGCGGTGCCCTTCCCCTCGACGCTCGCCCAGCTCGACGAGCTGCAGTTCGCCACCGGCCTCACCCCCGAGGGGGTGCTGGCCCCGGTCGACCAGCTCGGCCCGGCGCTGGAGAACTACCTGACCCAGAGCGAGCACAGCATGCTCGACGAGCTCAAGGGGGTCGACGACGCCATCGGCGAGCTGGCCTACGACGAGGGCGAGAGCGAGGCGATCGATTCCCAGGCGGTGAACGCCGAGGCCGGCGACGACGCGCCGATCATCAAGTTCGTCAACAAGATCCTGCTCGACGCCATCCGCCGCGGCGCCTCGGACATCCACTTCGAGCCCTACGAGACCAGCTACCGGGTGCGCTTTCGCATCGACGGCATCCTCCACGACGTGGCCCACCCGCCGTTCGCCATGCGCGCGCGGATCGCCGCGCGGCTCAAGGTGATGTCGCGGCTCGACATCTCCGAGCGCCGCCTGCCCCAGGACGGCGCGATCAAGCTCAAGCTCTCCAAGAGCCGCTCCATCGACTTCCGCGTCAACTCGCTGCCCACGGTGTACGGCGAGAAGGTGGTGCTGCGGATCCTCGACCCGGCCTCGGCGCAGCTCGGCATCGAGATGCTCGGCTTCACGCCGGAGCAGCGCGCCATGTACGAGACGGTGCTCGACCACCCCCAGGGCATGATCCTGGTCACCGGCCCCACCGGCAGCGGCAAGACGGTGACCCTCTATACCGGCATCAACCTGCTCAACGCGGTGGAGCGCAACATCTGCACCGCCGAGGACCCGGTGGAGATCAAGGTGCCGGGGGTCAACCAGGTCAACGTGCTGCCGAAGATCGGCCTGGACTTCGCCAGCGCCCTGCGCGCCTTCCTGCGCCAGGACCCCGACGTGGTGATGGTCGGCGAGATCCGCGACCTGGAGACCGCCGAGATCGCGGTCAAGGCGTCGCAGACCGGCCACCTGGTGCTCTCGACGGTGCACACCAACTCGGCGGCCGAGACCCTCACCCGCCTGGCCAACATGGGGGTGGCGCCGTTCAATATCGCCAGCTCGGTGAGCCTGATCATCGCCCAGCGCCTGGCGCGCAAGCTGTGCCCCCACTGCAAGCAGCCGGCCGACATCCCCCGCGAGGTGCTGCTGCAGCAGGGTTTCAACGCCGAGGAGGTCGACCGCGCCACCATCTTCGAACCGGTGGGCTGCAAGCACTGCACCCAGGGCTTCAAGGGCCGGGTGGGGATCTACGAGGTGGTGCCGATCTCGAGCGCCATGAGCCAGTTGATCATGAAGCGGGGCGACTCCCTGGACTTCGACACCCAGGCCCGGGAAGAGGGCCACCCCGACCTGCGCCGCAGCGGCCTGCTCAAGGTGATGCAGGGGCTGACCAGCCTGGCCGAGGTCAACCGGGTCACCAAGGACTGAAGGGAGGGGCTCATGGGGCGCCGCCGCGGGCCTGGCACCCGCGGGCGGCGCGTGACGCGCGACAACACGAATGCCATAAACGGTAACAACACCATAAAGCCCCCCGGGCCTATAACAGACTATACAACTAGCAACGACGCAGGGAACATTCATGGCCACACGCACGATGCGCGCGCCGGAAAAGATCAAGCTCTATCGCTGGCGCTGGAGCGGAAAGGGACCCAACGGCCGCAAGGTGAGCGGCGAGATCATCGCGGCCAGGAAGGCCGAGGTGGAAAAGGAGCTCACGGGCCAGAACATCGTCGTCAAGACCGTGCGCCGCAAGGGCGGGCTCGGCGGCGGCATGGGCAAGATCAAGCCCCGCGACATCATGCTCTTCGCGCGCCAGATGGCGACCATGATCCGCGCCGGGGTGCCGATGCTGCAGGCCTTCCAGGTGGTCGCCGAGAGCCTCAAGAAGCCGGCGATGAGCGCCCTGGTGCAGGAGCTGATGAACGACGTGGCGGCGGGCTCGAGCTTCTCCGAGGCGCTCAAGCGCCACCCCCAGCACTTCGACCGGCTGTTCGCCAACCTGGTCGAGGCCGGCGAGCAGTCGGGCTCGCTCGACCGCATGCTCGAGCGGGTGGCGGCCTACAAGGAGAAGATCGAGTCGCTCAAGGGGCGCGTCAAGAAGGCGCTGTGGTACCCGGCGGCGGTGATCGCGGTGGGCTTCGGCGTCACCGCGCTGCTGCTGATCAAGGTGGTGCCGCAGTTCGAGAGCCTGTTCCACGGCTTCGGCGCCGAGCTGCCGGCGATGACCCGCATGACCATCGCCATGTCGGAGTTCGCCCAGCAGTACTGGTGGTGGGCGGTGCTGGGCCTGGCGGCCTTCATCTTCTTCATCCGCGCCGGCATGAAGCGCTCCGAGGCGTTCGCCTACCGCATGCACGCCCTGTCGCTGAAGATCCCGGTGATCGGCGATATCCTCGACAAGTCCTGCGTGGCGCGCTATTCGCGCACCCTGGCCACCACCTTCGGCGCCGGGGTGCCCCTGGTGGAGGCGCTGACCACCGCCGCCGGCGCCTCGGGCAACAAGGTCTACGAGCGCGCCGTCGAGCAGATCCGCGAGGACGTCTCCTCCGGGCAGCAGCTGCACTTCGCCATGCGCCTGACCGAGCAGTTCCCGCCGCTCGCCGTGCAGATGGTCGGCATCGGCGAGGAGGCCGGCTCGCTGGACGCCATGCTCAACCGGGTGGCCGACTACTACGAGGAGGAGGTCGACAACAAGGTCGACACCCTCACCTCGCTGCTCGAGCCGTTCATCATCGTGGTGCTCGGGGTGCTGGTCGGCGGCCTGGTGATCTCGATGTACCTGCCGATCTTCGAGCTGGGCAGCGTGATCTAGGGGCCAGCCACAAGGAGCAAGCCACAAGGCGTTCCTTGCGGCTTGAAGCTTGAAGCTTGTAACTTCATGACCTTGGCCCCGCTTCCCACTCTTTGCCAGAAGGTTCTTGCCAATTGCTCGATTTACCCCCTTCCCTGCTCTGGCCGCTGGCCGCCGTCGTCGGCCTCTGCCTGGGCAGCTTCCTCAACGTGGTGATCGCGCGGTTGCCGGTGATGCTGATGCAGGGCTGGCGGGCCGAGGCCCGCGAGGCGCTGGAGCTGCCCAGCGAGGAGACGCCGCGCTTCAACCTGGTGACGCCGCGCTCGATCTGCCCCGCCTGCGAGGCGCCGATCGCCTGGCACGACAACATCCCGCTGCTCGGCTGGTTCAAGCGCCGCGGGCGCTGCGCCAGCTGCCGGGCGCGCATCAGCCCGCAATACCCGCTGGTGGAGCTGGCCGGTGGCGCGCTGGCGCTGGCGGTGGTGGCGATCTTCGGCGCGACCTGGCAGGGCCTGTTCATCCTCGGCGCCTGCCTGACGCTGCTGGCGATGGCGGTGATCGACCTGCGCACCCAGTTGCTGCCCGACATGCTCACCCTGCCGCTGCTGTGGGCCGGGCTGCTCTACCAGCTGCTGTTCCAGCCGCTGCTGCTCTCCTCGGCGGTGATCGGCGTCATGGCCGGCTACCTGGCGCTGTGGAGCTTCTACTGGCTGTTCAAGCTGGTGACCGGCAAGGAGGGCATGGGCTACGGTGACTTCAAGCTGCTCGCCGCGCTGGGCGCCTGGCTGGGCTGGCAGAGCCTGCCGCTGGTGCTGATCCTCTCGGCCGGCGCCGGCGCGGTGATCGGCGTGCTGATGCAGCTGGCGATCCCGCGGCTGCGCGGCGCACCGATGCCCTTCGGCCCCTACCTGGTGGTGGCCGGCTGGCTCGCCCTGCTCGCCGGCGAGCCGCTGATGGCGGCCTACCTCGGCCTGCTCTATTAACCGCGCTTTGGGGTCAGACCCCTAAGCGAATTTTGGGGTCTGACCCCAAGGGGGACTTAGCTTGATCATCGGTGTGACCGGCGGGATCGCCTCGGGCAAGTCGACGGTGGCCAGGGCCTTCGCGGCGCTGGGCATTCCCTGGGTGGATGCCGACGACGTGGCCCGCGAGGTGGTCAAGCCCGGCGAGCCGGCGCTGGCGGAGATCGCCGCGCGCCATGGCCGGCGGGTGCTGCTGGCCGACGGCCGGCTCGACCGCCGGGCGCTGCGCGAGATCGTCTTCGCCGACGAGGCCGAGCGGCGCTGGCTGGAGTCGGTGACCCACCCACGCATCCGCGAGCGGCTGCTGGCCCACCTGGCGCGCCTGCAGGCCCGGGGCGCGCCCTATGTGCTGCTGGTCTCGCCGCTGCTGTTCGAGTCGGGCCAGCACCGGCTGGTCGACCGCCGCCTGGTGATCGACGTGCCCGAGGCGCTGCAGATCGTACGCACCGCCGCTCGTGACGACGTCGACGAGGCCCAGGCACGGGCCATCGTGGCCGCCCAGATGCCGCGCGCCGAACGCCTGGCCCTGGCCGACGACGTGATCGACAATGGGGGGGACGAGCAGGCCCTGGGCGCCCAGGTCGCGGAACTGGACCGGCGCTATCGAAACCTGGCAGGCTCGCCTTCAGTGCCCTGACACGAGACCGACCCCGAGACCCCAACCCCGAGACAGAATGTCATGACGTCGCCGCAATCGAATCGCCCCCTGGAAGTCGCCTGCCCGCAGTGCCGCAAGAAGGTGCTGTGGAGCGAGCAGAATCCCTACCGTCCCTTCTGCAGCAAGCGCTGCCGGCTGCTGGACCTGGGCGCCTGGGCCGACGAGTCACACCGCATCACCGGTGAGCCGGCCATGGACGAGATGGATATCGATGCCCTGCTCGCCCAGGCCGACCGGGACGGTGGCCTGCAGTGACCGCCGATCGGCACCCGCCCGGCCTGTCGCACCCACCCGGGCTGCTGAAGCCCGAGTATCGCCTGCTGGCCGAGGTGGAGGCGGCCTTCGATGCGCTGATCCTGCGCACCGAGGCGCTGCTGGGCGCTTACCACCAGGCACCGGGAGCGAGCTGGGCCTTCGGCACGGAGCCGGCGAGCGAGCCGTGGCTGCGCCGGGCGCTACTGGATTTCTGGTATCACGACGGCCAGGACGGCCGGGCGACGCGGGCCCATGTCGGGCTGGTGGCGGCCGGCGAGGCGCTGCTGGCCCGGGTCGCCGAGGTGAATGCGGCCAAGGCCGCCTTCGCCGCGCTGCTCGCCCAGATTCGCGAGCAGGTGCCGGCGCTGATCCCCGAGGTCAAGACGGTGCTGCCCTTCCGCCACCCGGCGCTCCACGACCACCTGCGCGGCCGGGGGCTGGCGCGGCTGCACCTCAAGCAGTGCTGGCGGGCGATCCCGGTGGCCGAGGCGCCGGTGGCGCGGGTGCGGCTGGCGTGGTACTCGAGCGGGCGCTCGATCAAGCGGCTGAGCGTGCGCGAGGCCGAGCAGCGGCTGCTCAAGCTCGACGCCGAGGCGCCCCATGTGAGGATCCAGCTGCGCAAGCTGGCCGGCATCCCGGACGGCGAACCGCTGGCCCAGGTACAGCGCCAGGCGCCGCTGATGCGCGCCAACCTGTTCTTTCGCGAACCGCTGGAGGATGGTCGCAGCCGCCGGGCGCTGAACGTGGCGCTGCCGCTGTTCGTGCCCTCGCCCGACGGCCGCCTGCCCGACCACAACCTGCCCCCGCCGAAGCCCCCCGAGAGCCGCACCCGCGCGCGGCGCAGCGACGAACGCCTGGAAGACGAGCCCTTCCTGCCGAGCCTGCGGGTGTTTCGCTACCGATAAGCGTTCGGTAGCCGGCTAGCTCCCACAAGTCAGGGAATCTACCATCCTGTGGGAGCTTGGCCACGAGAGACTCATAGCCATACGGCATTCCAGTAGGGGTATTGGCCGATATCCTCGACCAGCCCGGCCCGCAATGGATTGGCCACGATATAACGCGCCACCTGACGGAGGTCTTCATCCGATCGCAGCGCCCTATCATGGAAACCTCGCTGCCACATGCCGGGCTTGACCTCCAGCGAGACGCTAGCCTTGTAGAGCCGTACGGCTTCACTCAATTCGCCCTTGAGCTGGAGCAACCAATGGACGTGGTCCGGCATGACGACATGGGCCAACGTATCCGACTGGGCAACGACACTATCGCTGTAGAAACTCCTGCAAGCCATTGCGGCATATTCGAAGTCACTGAACCATGGGAACCGCTCTTTGGTCACGACAGTGATCAAGTAGCAGTAACCAGGAATTGATCGTCGCCCCTTGCGCAGCGCATGGCTGCGAGGAAGGTCCATTTCCATGGCCTCGTCCTAGCGATGGGACATTCCAACATCAGCATAGCCAAGGGGCACAGGCGGGGCCCCCTGTGGGAGCCACGCTTTGCGGGGCGATGGCGGCGCGAAGCGGCGCTGGGTGCTCGTCTCCCCCGTTGCCGGCATCCGCCAAGGCGCCTATCGGCGCCAATCACTCGGCGGAGCCAAGCTCCCACAGGGGATGGTGGGCATCCGCCACGCTGGAGGCCACCGCCGGGGCGCCTATCGGCGCCAATCGCTCGGCGGAGCC
>NZ_PNRE01000071.1:0-7942 GCF_002879645.1 Halomonas heilongjiangensis
TTTCTGGAAGACGTGCCGACCTTCCGGGAAGAGGGTTACGACGTGGTCGAGGCGATCTACCGCGGC
Source organism: Halomonas heilongjiangensis (assembly GCF_002879645.1). Taxonomy (GTDB): domain Bacteria; phylum Pseudomonadota; class Gammaproteobacteria; order Pseudomonadales; family Halomonadaceae; genus Halomonas; species Halomonas heilongjiangensis. The sequence goes on from NZ_PNRE01000071.1 coordinate 67, forward strand.
GTGCTGGTGCCGGCTGACACTCCGGACGACATAGTGGCGACGCTGGCGGAGGGGTTCGATGCCGTGAACCAGCAGATTACGACACGGCAGCAGGACATGGGCATGTTCGTGCACAACTGGGGCCCGGAGGAGAGTGCCGAGTTGGTGGAACGCCTGAAGGGAGAGTATGCCGAGATTCTCGGTGACGAAGGTTAACGGGAAATGGCCCCCCGCCAGTTGATGGCGGGGTGGCCTTGTCTGGGGGCTATCGTGGCCACTCTCTGGGTCGGTGATAATGCAAAAGAGTTGTCAAAATGAGCAAGTTAAAAGTTTCAGTTTGGCGTAGTGCTGGATCAGGCGCGCAGGAATATTTCGATGTCCCGCGCAAGGAAAATCAGACAATACTCGATGTTGTGACCTATATTCAGCGCAATCTGGATCCGACTCTCTCCTATCGCTATGCGTGCCGGGTTGGAATGTGCGGGTCCTGTGCGATGAGTGTGAACGGCAAGGCACGCTGGACATGCCGCACCCATGTCGACAAGGTATGCGACAGTGATGCGTTGGACCTTCGCCCGCTGGAAAACTTCCCGGTGGTGAAGGACCTGGTCTGTGACATGCAGACCTTCTTCGACAAGCAGAAAAAGGCGGGTGGGGCCTTTCTGGGTGCCCACACCCGTGAGGACTCGGTCGCCCTCATTAAGCCCGACTCCAGCGGGCGGATGGCGGTGGACGAGGCGATCGAGTGCATTGGCTGTGGGGTCTGCTATGCCTCCTGCGATGTCGTGAAGTGGAAGCCCGACTATCTTGGGCCCGCTGCCCTGAATCGGACTTGGACCCTGGTCAAGGACGAACGTGATACCCGGAGACTCGATCGACTAAGGGCGGTCAGCGGCGATGCGGGTTGCCACTCCTGTCACAGCCAGATGAGCTGTACCCAGCGCTGTCCCAAGCTGCTGTCTCCCACGCATTCCATCTCGGGGCTGAAGCGTGAAGTGAGCCGTGCCGCGCTCAAGGGGGAGCTATGAGTCCACGTCATTCCGCGTTCCTGTGGCTGGCACAGCGGGTATCGGCACTAGTACTGGCTTTCTGTGTGCTGGTGCACCTTATTACCATGATTATCGTTGTGCAGGGTGGGCTGACTGCCGCGGAGATTCTGGCAAGGACACAGGGCAGCATCCCGTGGTTGTTGTTCTACAGCCTGTTCGTAATAGCCGTGGCCATTCATGCACCGATTGGCCTGAGGCATATCGCCAGGGAACACCTGAAGTTGGGTAGTGGTGTCGAAGTCATCGTCTCTCTGTTTGGCCTACTGCTGCTGATCTTGGGATCCCGAGCCATTTGGGGGGTGTTTTCATGACTAATGGTTCCTATGCCTTGAAAGCCCGCAGCCACCCGTCCTATGTAGCCTTCATCCTTCACCGGGTGTCAGGCCTGCTGTTGGCTGCCTTCCTTCCGCTGCACTTCCTGGCTCTCTCGCAGGCACTGCACGGTGAGGCGGCGCTGGATTCGTTCCTGAGCTGGGCCGACAACCCGATGGTCAAGATCGCCGAGGTGGGTCTGGTGCTGATGCTTGCGCTGCATCTTGGCTGCGGGCTGAGGGTGATGGCCTTGGAGGCGCTAGGCTGGACGAGCTGGCAGAAGAGCATGGTGGCAATCGCCTTCGGCGGCAGCCTAGTGGCGGGCACCTTCTTTCTTTTGCGGGTTTTTTGAGTATCCATCCACAGGCGGGTTGATCTGGAGGTTATTGCAATGATTGTTGACCTGAAACAGGTGGAAGAGGTCGCGAGAGACCTTTATATCCGGGCCCTCAAGGTGCTCCCCGATGATGTGAAGGCCGGTTTCGACAGGCTTTCACAGAGCGAGACCAATGACCTGGCCAAGAGCGTGCTGGGCACCATGGTCAAGAACATCGCCGTGGCCGAAGAGAACAGCAATCTGCTCTGCCAGGACACGGGGATCCCTATCTATAACGTCACGATAGGCCGTGATGTGGAAGTCGACGGCTTCGAGTTGAAGCAGGCACTGCGGCGCGGCTGCGAGCGAGCGACCAAGGAGCACCCGCTGCGCTCCTCCGTAGTCCATGCACTGACTCGCCAGAATGAGCATACCTCCTGCGGCCACCTGGTCCCGGTGATCAATATCGACTTCTCGAACCGCAAGGAGAGTCTCGAGATCGAGATGATCCCCAAGGGCAGTGGCTCGGAGAACAATACCTGGCTGAAGATGGCGCTTCCCGCAGAGGGGCGCAATGCCATTCACGAATTCGTCATCGATTCGGTGCTGGAGGCAGGCGCCAAGACCTGTCCGCCGACCATCGTTGGTGTGGGCATCGGCGGCACAGGTGATCTCTGCGTTCACCTGGCCAAGAAGGCGGCGACGCGTCCCTTGGGCTCGCGCTGTGAAGATCCCGAAGGGGCTGAGTTGGAGGAGAAGCTCAGCGAGGCGGTGAACAAGCTGGGAGTGGGGCCCCAGGGGCTGGGTGGTAACGCCACGGCCTTCGCCGTGCATGTGGAATTGGCTGCCACACATATCACCATGAATCCAGTGGCTGTGAACATGCAGTGCCACTCGGCGCGGCGCGCCAAGGCGACTTTTACACCAGTTGGAATAGACGTGGGGTTCTGAAATTATGGCACATCATGATGTTCAAACGCCCATGAGCGAAGAGTTTATCCGCTCACTGCGTATCGGCGATACCGTCTCTCTGAATGGCACCCTCTTCGGCATCCGCGATGCCAACCAGATCCATATGTTCGACAAGGGTCGCACGACTCGTTTCGACCTGTCCGGCCATGCGGTGATCCACACCGCACCCAACGTGCAGAAGGTCGAGCCCTCCGATGAGTATCCCGCCGGCTATCGCCACATTTGCGTGGGCACCACCACGAGCGCCCGTATGGAGCGATTCACCCAGCCGCTGATGGCGCAGTATGGGGTGAAGGCGATCATCGGCAAGGGAGGCCTGCTGCAGGATTCTCTGGCAGCCTTCCAGCAGATGGGGGGAGTTTACTTGGCGATCGTGGGCGGCGCAGCGGCCCTGGAGACGACTTGGGTCGAGGCGATCGAGGATGTGGACTTGGATGACCTTAACCCGGAGTCGCTGTGGAAGTTTCGGGTCAAGGGGTTCGGCCCGCTGATGGTGGCCATGGATTCCCACGGCGGCAGCCTATACGAGAATGTCCGGAAAGTCGCCCAATCCTATCGCGAGGAAGCCTTGCGGGGTCTGAAGGCAAAGGGGTAAGAAATGCGCGAGATCAAGACCGATATTCTCATCATGGGTAGCGGCGGCGCCGGCCTATTCGCCGCCGTGCACGCCAAGGCGGCGGCACCGGATGCCGATGTCACCGTGGCCGTCAAGGGGCTACTCGGCAAGTGCGGCTGTACCCGCATGGTGCAGGGTGGTTACAACGTGGCCATGGCCGACGGCGATTCCGTCGAGCGCCACTTCATGGACACTATCGAGGGGGGGAAATGGCTGCCCGACCAGGATCTGGCCTGGACGCTGGTGTCCACCGCCGTCGAGCGGATTCAGGAGCTGGAGAACGAGCTGGGCTGTTTCTTCGACCGAAACCCGGATGGCACCATCCACCAGAAGGCCTTCGCCGGGCAGACCTTCGACCGCACCGTACACAAAGGCGACCTGACCGGCATCGAGATTATCAACCGCCTGGCCGAGCGGGTCTGGGCCAGCGGCGTAAACCGTTTAGAGGAGCATCGCGCAATCGAGCTAATTCCCGCCCGGAATGGCGATGGGATCGCTGGTGTGGTGATGATCGACATGCGCAGCGGTGAGCGAGTCTTCGTGCATGCCAAGGCGGTGCTGCTGGCTACCGGTGGTGGCCCTACCATGTATCGTTACCATACCCCCTCGGGGGACAAGTCTTGTGATGGCATGGCCATGGCGCTGCGCGCCGGGCTCGAGCTACGCGACATGGAGATGGTGCAGTTCCACCCCACCGGCTTGCTAGCCGGTCCCGATACACGGATGACGGGTACCGTGTTGGAGGAGGGGCTGCGGGGCGCCGGTGGCCACCTGCTCAACGGTGATCGCGAGCGTTTCATGTTCAACTACGATGAGCGAGGCGAGCGGGCCACGCGTGATATCGTCTCGCGAGGTATCTTCGAAGAGATGCGTCAAGGTCGCTCTACCCCCAATGGCGGCGTCTATATCTCAATGGCCCATCTGGGTGTCGACAAGGTCCGCAAGCAGTTCAAGGGCATGGTGGAGCGCTGTGCAGACTGCGGCTTCGACCTGGCGGGTGGCATGGTGGAGGTTGTGCCCACTGCCCACTACATGATGGGCGGGGTGCGCTTCACGCCGGACTGTTCTACTTCCCTGCCGGGGCTTTTCGCCGCCGGCGAGGATACCGGCGGGGTGCACGGTGCCAATCGCCTGGGCGGTAACGGCGTTGCCAATTCCACGGTGTTCGGTGGCATCGCCGGGGACACCATGGCCGCCTGGCTGAAGAACGGGGCCGAATTCCGCGAGCCGGACCAAGCGGTGATCGAGCAAGCAGAAGCCCGCTGTCGGGCACCCCTTGACAATCCACCGGGGGATCTCTTTGCCGTGCAGAGCGCCCTGCGCGATCTGATGTGGGAGGATGTCGGGATCATCCGCTCCCGGGAGCGGCTGTCCGGGGTCCATGCCCGACTCGACGCGCTCGAGGCCGAGCTGGACACCATCGGCATCGGCGGGGCCGACGAGCTGGGCTATAACGTTACCTGGCACGAGTGGCTGAACGTCAAGAACCAGCTGTTGGTGAGCCGCGCCATCACCTCCTCGGCTTTGCAGCGAGAGAACTCCCGCGGTGCGCACTATCGCGAGGACTTCCCCGATACCGGTGATCTCGAGTCATCTACCTTCACCTGTGTGCGGCTGTCGGGCGACGGCGAGCTGAGGGTTACCGAGGAGCCGGTCGTGCACAACCGTGTGACACCGGGCAAGACCATCATCAAGGAGTGATCGTGGGCGGACTGGCATGTTCGAACTGACCGGTCAGGAGCTTCTGCTGATCTGCCTGGCCTTCTTCCTGGGCGGGGTGCTGAAGGGGATCCTGGGTATCGGGCTGCCGCTGATGGTGCTCTCCATCCTCGGCGTCTTCCTCAGTCCGACACTGGTGGTGGCCCTGCTGGTGGTACCGATCGTGATGAGCAACCTCTGGCAGGCCTTCCGACACGGGCTGCCTGCCGGGGGCACCCGCCGGCTGTTGCCCATGTCACTGGTGTTCGTACTGTTCACGGCCCTGGGGGCGGCGCTGCTGGCTAGCATCGAGGAAACGCTGCTGTTCGTCTCCCTGGGTGTGATCGTTGTCGGCTTCTCGCTGTTCAATCTGAGGGGCATGCAGCTGGTCGTGCCGCCCCGCCACGAGGTCTGGGCCGGTCCCTGCACCGGCGTGGTGGCCGGCCTGCTTAACGGTATCTCGACCATTAACGGGCCGCCCCTGGTGATGTATCTGGTGGGGATCCAGCTCAGTAAGGAGGACTTCGTCAAGGCCTACGGTCTGGTGGCGCTGTTCGGTTCAGTGCCCCTGGCGTTGTCCTATATCGGCGTTGGGATCTTCGGCTTTGACGAGTTCATCGTCTCCTCCATGGCGCTTTTGCCTGTCTTCCTCGGCATGTGGGCGGGACAGGTCGTCCGCAGCCATATCGACAAGGCGCTGTTCCGCAAGGTGCTGCTGGTCGCGTTGATCGTATTGGGGGGCAACCTGATTCGACGGGGCCTGTTCTAGTGCGCGGATCGACAGCGTAGATGAGCGCCGGATGTGCCGATGACGTGGCTGATGCCGGCTTACCGGTCAGGACATCACCATGCCCTGAAGGCTGCCTAAATTATGCAGCCGGCTTTCACTGCAGTTAGCTTAGGCGGCGAGGACGTGAGTAGTGGCTGGGAACAAGTGCGATTTACCCGGACCCGGTGAGACATCGGCCAACGACGAGGCAACGTAACCGGTCATTCCAAGGCGTCTCAGATACCGCTTGCGTTACACATTCCGTAATGGCTGGATCAGTCCCACCAAGACCTTCCACTGGCGGTTGTTTTCCGATTGTACGACTACCGTCTTACAGTTGATCTTGATGACGCGACCGAAGATTTGGCCTTCGTGGGTCTCGAAGGAGATGGCCTGCCCTAGGGTCAGAAGGCTCAGCACGTCAAGCTCTTGCCGAGCACGGAGTTCCTCGATCCGGCGGAAAATAACCTGGTCGAGTGCCAACAACTGGTCGAGGCTCATGTCGTCGATACACAGAGTTAAAATCAAATCTAGTGGATGGCAGTCGGCTGGATAGCGAGGGTGGTGTCGGCTAGACATGGGAATTTATGCTCCGTCAGAAAGTGACGGGATCAGCGTAGTAGATCTGGATGCTTCGAGAAATGACGCCCTAGAATGGCAGGTTACCGTACCTTACGTCACCGACCACGGCGCGTTTGTACAGCCAAGCCGTAGATGTCACGCTGATAGGCATCGAAGGCGATGACCGAGGCCTCGATAGCCGTCGGGAGTAGCTCGTTGCGTTGGATCGGCGGGGTTGATCATGCATCGTCAGAAGCTGATTCAGTGCCGCTCGAGCCGACTTGTGCGAGCGGACAACGGGTGGCAAGCAGTGCCAGGTCAGCAGATGCTCATCGGGAAATCACACACGGTCTCGGTGCTGAGAAACTCTTCAAGCGCGGGGGCTGCGGTATGGCGCAATGGCAGGAAATGTGTCACTGCGTTGCGGTAGGCCTTCTTCGTGCTGGCAGTATGCTCTCGTCGTTCCAAGTGAGCGACAGACCGGTCGATCAAGTCTGTGTTGGCGCTCGATAGTGCCGATTACGGTGGCTGAACACGAACACACGGATTGTCTGACATGAGTACCCTCCCGACAGGGTGGCGAGTGGTGCTCAAATCTTATGCCTTGTAGATCCATTCCAGCGGGCTGTGACGTCCATTTACAGTCAGTGCGTTACGGATACGATGCTTGAACAACTGCGCATAATCCCGAACTGGGCATAACGGCGGCTCACCGGAATGCAGTGCAGCCCACGCTCGAGGTGGGATCGGGTGCTATCACCGGGATGAAGACAGAAGTCTCGGCGTCAGTGTGTCGAGATGAAGCCTGTACCGCTGGCGCCGCCAGCCCCAGTCGGCGCTTCCAGAGCTGTAACGAACTCGTGGATAGGCCCTTCTGCTCACAGAACACCCGCTGCGACAGACCGCTGCCGGCCTGTTCCTCGATCCAGGCCTGCCACTGCTCGGCTGGGTAGCGTGGATGGCGTCTTGTCTGCATAGGAACTGACTCCCCGTCGTTGGATGCGGGATCAGCGTAGGGTGGGTAGGTCGTTTCCAGAAAAGACGTGCTGGAATGGCTGGTTACAGCAGCTATGCTGATGAAGCATTGACACACCTATATAACATATCCTATACATGAGTTGGGTCTAGAAGAGGTACCGAGTGATGATGTCTCTCTCAGAGCCACTGTGGCATCACAACGACAAGTACACGCTATACGGAGTGATACAAGAGGTGAGCATCGACTTCAGTGTGCATGATGCCGGCGACAGCGTCGGCGTGGTGATGGTCGAGGGGGCCGAGGCGCCGGACAAGCCGGGGCTGTGGTTCATGGATTCCTCCTCGGCAGCGGCGGAGATGGTCACTCTCTGTGCCGCCTCGGGATACGTGGTGCATTTCTTTCCCACCGGCCAGGGCAATGTCGTCGGCAATCCCATTCTTCCGGTGATCAAGATCTGTGCCAACCCTCGGACGGTGCGAACCATGGGGGAGCATATCGACGTCGATGTGGCCGGGCTGCTGGCACGCGAGGTCAACATGGACGAAGCCGGCGATCAGCTGCTCGAGATGATGCTGCGCACCGCCAATGGTCGCCATACGGCCGCCGAGGCGCTGGGGCATCGTGA
>NZ_PNRE01000071.1:7992-16835 GCF_002879645.1 Halomonas heilongjiangensis
CGTATTGGGGGGCAACCTGATTCGACGGGGCCTGTTCTAGCCCGGAAATCTCACCGACGGAAGAGAAACAACCCCTCTCGGGACAGGGGGCAAGAGCCGCCGAGCCCTTGCTCCACGCCCGGCACGAGAGGCCTACCATGACCACGGCGGCCTTGCGCTTGGCGGTCCATCGCTTGATCGGGTTGTCGTCGCTCATCCTGTCCTCCTGATGGCTGCACTATAGCCTGTGCAGCTCAGAAGGGGGTCACTTCAGTTGATCGTTCGCTGACCGCACTGCTCGATACGCACCTAACCATTGCAGCGGGAGTCCAAGTGGACATGCTGCCACCCGTTTCGATGGTCTCACAACATCATTTTCTCTTCATAATACATTAATTATTTTAGGATAAATCGTCCGGAACTTTTTCCTCGCCTTCTAATGAATATCCTGGGATGCCATCTTTCTATAACCCATATCCCAGCAGCCAAGTCGGCAACCAAGTCGAGATGGATGGGAAGTAGGCGATAAGCAGCACACAAGCAAAGAGGGCCACGAGATAAGGAATGACCGCCACCGACAGCCGTTCGACAGACACCGAACCGATTCGCGACGCCACAAATAGATTGACCCCGAGCGGTGGTGTCGACAAGGCTATCTGATTGGTCAGCACCAGCACGATGCCGAAGTGAATCGGGTCAATGCCGACCATATTGATGATGGGCATGAGCACGGGAACCAGAATGATGATCGTCGAGATGGTTTCCATGAACATCCCCAGGACGATGAGCACCGCCACGATCATCAGCAGAATCATGAACGGATCACTGGAAATCCCCAGCACCAGCGATGCCAAGCGCTGGGGAGCTTCTTCGAGTGTCAGAATGCGGCCGAACAGTGACGAGGTCCCCACGATCAACAACACGGCACCGCTAATCAAGGCTCCTTCCAGCAAGGATTTGTAAACCGCTGTCAAGGTCAACGCCCGGTTGATCACGAAGCCCACGAAAAGTGCGTAGGCGATCGCCAGCACGGAGGCTTCAACGGGAGTGGCGAAGCCCGTGTAGATGGAGCCCAGGATGACAAAAGGCGTAGCCAGGGCAAAGAAGCTCTTCCTGCACGACCTCAGAAAGTGCAGCAGATTGAACTTCGGGGTATCTTCATTGATACCGAAACCATTCCGGCGGGCCAGCAGCCAAGCTGTCAGGCACATGCTGAAGGCCACGATAAAGCCCGGAAGGAAGCCAGCCGTGAACATGGCAGTGACGGACACATTGCTCAAGATGGCATAGATGATCATCGGATTGCTGGGCGGAATCAGCAAGCCGATGGTTCCTCCCGAAGAGGTCACGGAAGCCGCATACTCACGGCTATAGCCACTACGCAGCATGGCAGGCACCAGAATGGTACCAACCGCCGCCACGGTCCCCGGCCCCGAACCGGATATGGCCGCGAAAAAAGTACAGGCCAGGATGGCCGTGATACCCAGACCGCCATAGGTGCGGCCCACCAGTTGCTTGACCACGTTGACGATTTGACCGGTGATATTGCCATGCTCCATGAGCGTCCCAGCGATCACGAAACAAGGAATGGCCAACAGCGGAAAAATATTCAAGCCATCGAAGATGGTGTTATGTATGACCGACATCGGCAGGTAGCCACCATGAATCAGGGCCGCGGCCGAGGCGATGGCCAGACTCATGAAAATGGGCATGCCGATGGCGAACAGCAAGGTCAATGCGAGCAGGACAACCGCAAGTACAGAGATTTCCATGATGCCCCCTCATTGATTGTAAGTGTTGTCGAAAAGCTCGTGCAAAGTCCCGGCAATCATTCGCTTGAGATAGCCCTCGATGATGCGCCAGCTCATCAGCAGAAAACCGAAAGGTACGATCATTTCCACATAGCCACGGGCGATACGCAGAGTCGGGGATATTTCTGGAAACAACAACCCACTCTGAATGACGTTCCAGCTCAACCAGGCAAAGTAGAGATTACAGACCACCCATAGCGCATCCGTTGTCATCAGTAGTGCAAGACGTGCCTTCACTGGCATCAAGCCATACTGCGCCGAAATCCTGACATGCGCATTATGCTTGGCCACCAGTGCGGCTGCGATGAAAACCGTCCAGATGAAGGCATAGCGGCTCAGCTCCTCCGTCCATGCCATACCCGTGCCACCCACCCAACGAAACCCGACTTGCAGCATCAGGCAGGCGACCATGACTGACATACAGAATGCACAGAACAGCTCTTCAAAATTGCCATATGCTTTTCTGGCGACACCGAGAAGTTTCATAGCCACCTGCCTTTGCTTTTCATTATGATTTACTGCCCCATGATCTCCAGGGCTTCGTTGATCAGCGCTTCACCTCCCACATGCTCATGGAACATGGGCCAAATGGAACGCGCCCGCTCTTGCCATACCTCCTCATCTTGAAGTTCGCTAAGCTGCATGCCCTGCTGGAGGCTGGCTTCGAGTGCCAGCTGCTCCTGTTCGGCGGACCATTGCCAGACATGACGGGCCGCTTCACTGGCAGCACGTGACACAAGCTCCTGTGTAGCCTCGTCGAGCCCCTGGAACCAGGCCTCACCCACCAGCACGGGACCGACCCAGAGCAGATAGCTCAGCTCGGTGACGTGGCTTTGCACCTCCCAGAACTTCTGATCGCGGTTGACGGAGTGGGGGTTTTCCTGACCGTCGATGACGCCCTGTTGAAGACCGCTGAAGGTCTCGGTCCAGGCCAGGGGCAGCGGCTCCACGCCCCAGGCCCGGAACGTTTCCATCTGCACCTCGACCGGTGGTGTCCGGACCCTGAGCCCTTGAAGGTCGTCGATCGTTTCGATCGGCTTCCGCGAGTTGGTCAAGTGGCGATAGCCGCCGATCAGCCAGGAAAGTGGCCGTGTACCGCTCTGCTGGGCGATTTCATCGGCCACCTTGGCGTTGAATTCCTCATGCTCGAACAGCGTATAGGCATCCTCGATGTCCGGGAACAGGTAAGGCAGGTAATAGATATTGGCCTTCGATGCGAAGGGCGTCAGGTTGCCGACGGCCAGAACCGCCAAGTGAATCTCCTGGGTGCGCAGCTGCCTGACATTGGCCTGCTCATCCCCCATGGAGCCGCCATAAAAGGTTTGCACCCGGATATTGCCTTCCGACTCGGATTCGACAATCTCCTTGAAGTAATTGATGGCCTCCGTATGCAGGCTACCTTCCGGATTTGCCGTGGCCGCCCGAATGGTCATGTTGGGATAGTCAGCCGCCCAGGCGGAGACGGCGAGAGACATCAATGAAGTTGATAATATGGCAGTAATGGCGAGTTTCATGACGTTGCCCCTTGTGTTTGTAGTATGCGAAACCGCTCGACTTCCTGGCATGTCTGCTACTGTCTCGCGATCAGAATCGAAAAACCCACCTCCCGCTTTGCCCCAAGACGATTCGTTTTCCCCGAAATCGCCCAGCACCTTGGCTTGGCGACCATCAAGGCTGAAGAATGACCTTGGCAGCCGAGATGCGCCCGGCCACCAACTCTGCGAAGGCCTCCGCTCCCTCGTCGAGCCGCCGGACCTCGACCCAGTTCGTCTCTCCGAGCGCTCCCGAATCCAGCAGTTCGACGGTGGCCCGCAGATCCATGGGCGTATAGGTGTAGGCGCCCAGGAAGGTCACTTCCTTGAGGGTGATGGCACGCACGTCGAGCCCGCCCTCGTTGTCTTGCAGGCCGAGGTGCATGATGGCCCCGCCCGGCCGCACGGCGCGGGTCGCCATGTCGCGGGTCGCCGCGGCGCCCACGCAATCGAAGACCGCCCCGAAGGCGTCGGCCTCGGGGGTTTCATCCCGGGGATCGAAGACCTCCAGGCCGGCCTGCTCGGCGGTACGGCGACGCAGCGGATTGGTATCGGCGAGCTTGAGGCGTCGCACCCCCTTGTAGCGCAGGATCAGGGCCGCCAGCAGACCGACCGCACCGGCGCCGATGACCAGCACCCGGTTCTCGGAGAGCGGCCGCGACAAGACCTGCTCGAGCCGGTTGATGCCGTGCAAGGCGGTGGCCGCCGGCTCCGTCAGGGCCGCGGTGACGGCGGGCAGGGAGTCGGGCAACTCGATCAGGCAGTGGTCGGGAATCGTCAGTGTCTCGGCGAAGGTGCCGGGGCGGGTCATGCCGATCATGGTCCGGTTGCTGCACAGGTTGTGGCGGCCTTCCAGGCAGTAGTCGCAGCGGCCGCAGACGATCAGCGGGTTCATGGTCACCCGCTTGCCGGCCAGGGCCCCCTCCACCACTTCGCCCGCGGCCTCGTGGCCCAGTACCAGCGGCGGCTGGCGACGCGGATCGTGGCCATGATAGGCATGCAGATCGGAACCGCAGATCCCCGTGGCCTGGATGCGGACCCGCGACTCGCCCGCCACCAGGGGTGGCTCCTCGGTATCGCGCAGTTCGAGCCGCTCGGGCCCGATGTAATAGAGTGCTTGCATGAGGCTGTCTCCTCGGGGGTAAGGACTCACTTGGCGGTGAAGCCGCCGTCGACGTAGAGCGTCTGCCCGGTCACATAGCCGGCGGCCGGTGACGCCAGAAAGACCGTGGGACCGGCGATATCGGCCAGGGTGCCGTTACGGCCGATGGCGGTTCGCTCGGCCAGGACCGCAGCCGACGCCGGGTCCTCGAACACCGGTGCCGTGAGCTCGGTGGGGAAGAAGCCCGGGGCGATGGCGTTGACATTGATGCCATGCCGGGACCAGGCCTCGGCCATGGCCCGGGTGAGCTGCACGATGCCCCCCTTGCCGGCGCCATAGGGCGCGCTGTTGGGGAAGGCCCGCTGCGACTGCAGCGAGGCGAGGTTGAGGATGCGCCCATAGCCCGCGTCCCGCATGCCGGGCACCAGGGCCCGGCTCAGGAAGAAGGGGGTGCCCAGATGCAGCTGCAGGGTCAGCTGCCAGGAGGCCAGGTCGACCTCCTCGATAGGCTGGCGCAGGTTGACGCCGGCCGCATTGACCAGGATGGTCACCGGTCCGAAGGGCTCGGCCGCGCGGCAGGCGATATCCTCCAGGGCCTCGGGAGCGGCGAGGTCGGCGACCAGGGCGGCCGCCTGGCCGCCCTCCGCCGCCATGGCCGCCACACTCTCTTCCAGGGCCTCGCGCCGCCGGGCGGCTACCACCACCCGGGCGCCGGCGCCGGCCAGGGCCTCGGCCATGGCGCGCCCCAGGCCGCTGCTGCCGCCGGTGACCAGGGCCACCCGGCCGTCAAGATCGAAGCGAGGATGCATCTCACACCTCCTCGGCGATTACCAGATCGAAGGCCTCGTCCGGGTAGTACTTGGCCAGGCGTACATCCCCGGTGCGGGCGTGCCCTTCCATGCCCTCGCAGCGCGACAAGCGGGCGGCGGCGGCGGCCACGCTGCGCGTCGCCTCGCGGCTCTGGCGCTGGTAGGTGACGATCTTGAGGAACTTCTGGGCGCACAGCCCGCCGGTGTAGCGGGCCGCGCCCTTGGTCGGCAGGATGTGATTGGTGCCGGAGCACTTGTCGCCAAAGGCCACTGTGGCCTCCTCGCCGACGAACAGCGAACCGTAGCTGCCGAGATGCTCCATCCACCAGCCCAGATCCTCGGCCTGCACCTCCAGGTGCTCGGAGGCGTAGCGGTCGCTGACCTCGACGACCTCCTCCCGGGTGTCGCAAAGAATGATCTCGCCATAGTCGCGCCAGGCCGCGTCCGCCGCCTTGCGCTGGGTCTCGGGCAGCGCGGCGATCAGGCCGGGCATGCGCTCGGTGACGGCATCGGCTAGCTCCCGGGAGGTGGTGAACAGCCAGGCCGGGGAATCCGGGCCGTGCTCGGCCTGGCCCACCAGGTCGGCGGCGACGATGTCGGGGTCCGCGCCATGGTCGGCGATGATGCCGATCTCGGTGGGGCCTGCGAACATGTCGATACCACAGCGGCCGAAGAGCTGACGCTTGGCCTCTGCCACGAAGCGGTTGCCGGGTCCCACCAGGATATCGGCAGGCTTGCCGGTGAAGAGCCCGAAGGCCATGGAGGCGATTCCCTGCACGCCGCCCATCTGCAGGATGGTGTCGGCGCCGGCCAGGTCCATGGCGTAGAGGATCGCCGGGTGGATGCCCTGCTCGTCGCGCGGCACCGAACAGGCCACCACGTGCTTGACACCGGCCACCTTGGCCGTGGCCACGCTCATGATCGCCGAGGCGATATGGGCGTAGCGCCCGCCCGGCACGTAGCAGCCGGCAGTCTCCATGGGAATCAGCTTCTGACCGGCGAACAGCCCTGGCGAGAGCTCGGTCTCGAAGCCCTGAATGCTGTCCCGCTGGGCGGCGGCGAAGCGGCTCACCCGCTCGTAGGCGAAGTGGATGTCCTGCTTGAGCTGCTCGGGAACCTTGGCCTTGGCCGCCTCGATCTGCTCGCGGCTGACCACGACGTCCCCTTCCCAGCCGTCCAGGGTTCGGCAGTACTCTTTTGCCTTGGCCTCCCCCTCGACTTCGAGCTCCGCCAGCATCCGGGACACGATCTCTTGCGTCTGATCGTAGCCGGTGGACGCGTTCATCTCGGCCTTCTTGTAGTAGCTGATTGCCATCTTGTTTTCCTCTTGCTGTGATTATTGTGCTTTGCCTTGCCCGCAGTATGTAAGCGCTTACAATTTTGATTAAGCAGTATCTCCCTTGCGTGACTTGTCCTTCTAACAACCAAAATGCTGCCAACAATCCAGTATTGTAAGCGCTTACATCATTATGCTTAAAAGCTAGCCCCCACCCCATGGCTTGTCAAGAAGAAAAATTCTCTGGATGATAGTTTTGTCCATGACAGCGCCGAGGGGCAAGAAGCCATGCACAAAGCCACCCAGCGCACGCTGCTGGAAGACGTGGCGCGGGAAGCCGGTGTGTCGACGGCTTCGGTGTCGCGCGTGCTCAATCATGCCCCCAATGTCAGCGAGCGGCTGCGCGAGAAGGTAACGGCCGCCATCGACCGGTTGGGTTACGTACCGGATGGTACCGCTCGGGCTCTGGCCTCACGGCGCATCGGCGCCATCGGCGCCCTGGTCCCCACGCTGGACAACCCCATTTTCGGCGCCATGATCGACAGCCTGGAGCAGCGCCTCAAGCGGCATGACTGCCGGTTGCTGATCGCCACCTACCGCTACGACCTCGATGACGAACTCGAGGCGCTGCGCACCCTGATTCAACAAGGCGTCGACGGCCTGGTGCTGATCGGTCACGACCACCGCCCGGCGGCCTTGACGACCCTGCAACGACGACAGCTCCCCTTCCTGACCTGCTGGCACGCCGAGGAGGACCCCGACTGGCCCTGCATCGGCTTCGACAATGCCGGCCCGGCACGCGCCTTGGCCGAGCACCTGCTGATGCTGGGGCATCGCCAGCTGGCGGTGGTCAGCGCACCGGTCGACAGCAACGATCGCGCCCGCGCCCGTCTCGAAGGCTTCCGCCAGGCGGCCGAGGCGACCGGGTGCCCGGTGCCGCCGGAGCGGATCGTCACCGTCGAGTACGGCATCGCCGAAGGCTGTCAGGCGTTCGAGAGCCTGATGAGGCAGCAGCCTCCGCCCACGGCGATCCTCTGCGGCAACGATACCCTCGCCTTCGGCGTCATGCTGGCCGCCCAGCGTGCCGGCATACGGATACCGGAGGAGCTCTCCATCACGGGCTTCGACGACCTGCCCCAGGCACGCTTCATGTCCCCGCCGCTGACCACGATCGCAGTACCCGCGGCCGAGATCGGTCGCCGGGTGGCCGATGCCTTGATCGCCCGCATCGGTGGCGAGACCACGCCCCACCGTCAGCTGATCGACGCCCCGCTGGTCCTGCGGGCCTCCACCGGCCCGCCTCCGGTTCAACAGCCAAAGCCATGACTTGGCCGGACAACGCGGCCAGACGTCCTTGGTGGAGCCCGTTGCTTGGCCCCCGCCAGGCATTACCGCCACCCGAGAACGTCCAGGCCCTCAGTCGAGCAGCGACAGCAAGTTGTCGATGCTCTCCCGGGAGTCACCGCACCGATGAAGATCCCCAGCACCACCTCGAGCAGGAGGAACAGCAGTTCATCGGGGGCCTTCTCGGCCACCAGGGCGGCAAAGGCCGAAAACTCCTGCTGTCCGGCCTCCAGCGCCTGGGCGGCCAGCACCCGCCGCCGCTCGAGGTCGGCGTTCCAGGCCACGAAGACCGCGGCCAGACCGACGAAGGAGTGCAGCGCCGCGACCAGCTGCGGCATCTCGGTCATGGCGACGCGCTTGGCCACGTGCCAGCCGGCCACCGCACCGATGATCATCATCGGGATCATCCACCAGTAGCCGCCGATCCCCGGCCCGAAGGCGGTGAAGAACACCGCCACGGCCATGCCGACGATGCCGTACCAGACCGCGCGCTTGGCCTTCTCCTGATTGCTCAACCCCCCCAGCGAGAGGATGAACAGTACACTCGCCGCGATCGACGCGGCAGAAACGAATCCTTGCCCCAACATATCTTGTCTCCGCCGCTCAGGATTTCTGGAACATGGCCAGCATCCGGCGTGTCACCAGGAAGCCACCCACGATATTGATGGTCGCGATCAGCACCGAGATCGCCGCCAGTACCCCCACGATCCAGCTACCCGAGCCGATCTGCAGGATGGCGCCGAGGATGATGATGCCCGAGATCGCGTTGGTCACCGCCATCAGCGGTGTGTGCAACGAGTGACTGACGCCCCAGATCACCTGGAAGCCGACGAAGCAGGCCAGCGCGAAGACGATGAAGTGCTGCAGGAAGGACGCCGGCGCCACCTGGCCCAGCACCAGCATCAGCGCTCCCCCCACGCCCAGCAGGGTCACCTGCCGCTTGGTCTGGGCCAGGAAGGCAGCGTGCTCGGCGGCCTTCTTCTCCTCCGG
>NZ_PNRE01000065.1 GCF_002879645.1 Halomonas heilongjiangensis
TCACGATGCCCCAGCGCCTCGGCGGCCGTATGGCGACCATTGGCGGTGCGCAGCATCATCTCGAGCAGCTGATCGCCGGCTTCGTCCATGTTGACCTCGCGTGCCAGCAGCCCGGCCACATCGACGTCGATATGCTCCCCCATGGTTCGCACCGTCCGAGGGTTGGCACAGATCTTGATCACCGGAAGAATGGGATTGCCGACGACATTGCCCTGGCCGGTGGGAAAGAAATGCACCACGTATCCCGAGGCGGCACAGAGAGTGACCATCTCCGCCGCTGCCGAGGAGGAATCCATGAACCACAGCCCCGGCTTGTCCGGCGCCTCGGCCTTGTCGAGCACGCCATCGACACGGCACCGGTGGCCGATCTTCTGGATATTGCCCAGTGCCTTTTCCTCGATGGTCGTCAGACCGCCTTCGATATTCCCCTTGGTAGGCTGCGAATCGGAGAGATCGCTGGTCTTGTGACGATCGATCATGTCACTGTAGCGATCGAACATGGCCTGGAACTTCTCGCGAACTTCTGGCGTGGCACAGCGCTCCGCCACCAGGTGTTCACCCCCGGTCAATTCCGAGGTCTCGCCGAACACCAGGGTGCATCCCGCCTCGTACAGCTTGTCGAAGGCATTGCCCACGGTGGGGTTGGCCCCACAGCCCGAAGTGGTGTCGGATTCACCGCACTTCGTCGAGACCCAGAGCTCACTGATGTCGCACTCTTCACGTTGCAGCTCGGAGGCATACTGCACGTATTCGCGTACCATCTTGGATGCTGCGCAGATGGTGTTGTGATCACCGTTCTGCTCGATCCAGAAGCCCGTGACCGGCTTGCCGGTGGCCTTGATCCCGTCGACGACCTTGCTGGTCCAGCCCGGCTCGATGCCGATGACCACCACGGCCGCCACATTGGGATTGCTGCCGGTACCGATCAGTGTCCGGAAGTGCAGATCCAGGTCGGCACCGAACTGCAACCGGCCATAGGGGTGAGGCAAAGCGAGACTGCCCTTGATGTTGTTGGCGACAGCCTCGGCGGCGGCATTGGAAATGTCGTCTACCGGCAAGACGATCACGTGGTTACGCACCCCCACGCGGCCGTTCTCGCGACGATAGCCCATGAACTTGCGACCCTTGAGTTCCATGCTTACCACCTCTTGGTTTTGACGTTGTGGACGTGAAGGTGCTCGCCCTTCTTGATCGGCTGAACAACACGACCGATGTCGACGCCGTACTTGATCACGGTATCGCCCTCAGACAGATCCTGAATTGCCAGCTTGTGACCGATCGGTATCGGGTCCAGCACCTCAAAGGTGATCGTTTGGTCCTGGTGCATCACCCAACCGGTCAAGTTCTGCCCGGCCTCGACCCCCTCGACTACCACCACGCCGACGCTGTCGCCGGCATCGTGTACCACGAAATCGATACTCATCGATGTCTCCCCTCGTTACGTGAAGCCTGTTGGCGCTACCCGGTGGCCAGGGCACCTGGCCAAGTCTGGCCTCTAACCACTCACAACCTATATATATGACATAGGATACAGGACGGTCAAATGTCATCTACAGGATATGTGGCAGCCTGCCGTGCATCGCAAGCTGGACGACACACCACGACGAAGTCGTTCAGCAGCACCAAAGAGCGTGATAACGTGATAGAACTCAGTGCCTTACACCGAGCACGGTAGCCTTCGGGCGGCAGCCTCAGGCTAAAGCCGTGTACCGTCCACTGAATCGGGGTAACTCCACGCTCGGCCTCCCAGCGGATGGCGGACTCATAGCGAATATCCAGCGACAGCTTCTCGAGGCGGCTTTTGGTGGCCAGGCCAACGATGTACTCGACGCCATGGCGCTCACACCAAGCGAGGATCAGCGGTCGACAGAAGCCACTGTCGCCGCGGAAGACGAGCTTCACCTCGGGCCAGGCCTGGCGCAGCCGCCGCACCAGCAGGGCCAGGATGGCCCCGGCATGGTGGGCCGCATCGCGATAGGCCGGGCGCAGGTAGCTGACCAGCAACTGCTGGCCACAGAAGATGTAGAGCGGCAGGAAGCAATACCCATCGTAGAAGCCGGAAAAATGCCGACCGAGCTGCTCGCCATGCACCGGGTCGTCGGTGGCGTCGAAGTCGAGGATCAAGCACTTCTTCGGCGGCCGCCGAAAGGTGCGGATGAACTGCTCGACGATCTCTCCCTGGATAGCCACCGCCCACTGGCGACTGGCCTGCGGTTCGAAGCTTACGTCTCGATCTTATGTTATCGAATATCCGCATCGTCCTCGTCCAGACCTTCCACCCCGGCAATATCGGCGCCTCGGCGCGGGCCATGAAGACCATGGGCCTGACCGACCTGGTGCTGGTCGCCCCGCGTCGGTTCCCCGACCCCGAGGCCGCCCGCCTGGCCGCCGGCGCCGAGGACCTGATCGACCAGGCGAGTGGTGGGCACGCTGGAGGGGGCAGTGAGCGACTGCGTACAGGTGTGAGGAGCCTGCCGCTGCCCACCGCGCCCGGCATCCCGCCGGGCGTGCCATCCGAAGAAGCAAGGAGAAATGAGATGTCCTATGCCTACAACCGCCTCAACAAGGACGACGTCGCCCTGCTGCTGGTCGACCATCAGGCCGGCCTGCCCTAGCTGGTGCGCGAGTTCAGCCCCGACGAATTCAAGAACAACGTCCTGGCCCTGGCCGACATCGCCAGGTTCTTCGAGATCCCCACCATCCTCACCATCAGCTTCGAGGACGGCCCCAACGGGCCCATGGTGCCGGAGCTCAAGGAGACCCTCCCCGACGTCCCCTACTTCGCCCGCCCCGGGCAGATCAACGCCTGGGACAACGAGGAGTTCGTGGCGGCCGTCAAGGCCACCGGCAAGCAGCAACTGCTGATCGCTGGCGTGGTCACCGAAGTGTGCGTGGCCTTCCCGATGCTCTCCGCCCTGGAGGAGGGCTACGAAGTGTTCGTCGTCACCGACGCCTCCGACACCTTCAACCAGACCACCCGCGAGGCCGCCTGGGATCGCATGTCCCAGGCCGGCGCCCAGCTGATGACCTGGTTCGGGGTCGGCTGTGAGCTGCACCGCGACTGGCGCAACGACATCGAGGGCTTCGGCGGCCTGCTGGCCGGCCACCTCCCCGCCTACGCCAACCTGATCCAGAGCTACACCGCCCAGAAGGGCTTAACCGCGCGTGGCCCGGCGATTGCCGGGCCCTCGACACCTGGGGCATCCGCCATGGCCTGGTCGCCGCCACCATCGTGGCCCTGGTGGTCTATGCCATCATGCCCCGAGTGGTGCGCCTGGTGGCCTCATGGCTGTTCCGCTAGTTGTGATCTCTCGGCCTCAGCCCGGCGCTGCCGCGATGGCCCGCCCCACGGTAAGCGCCTCGCGCAACGCGGGCGCCATCTCCCGATAGGCGGCATCCGCCTCGGTGCCGAGACCATCCAGCACCTTGGTGAAGAAGGCCCGTGCCGCGGCCACGGTGACGATGTCGAAGACCTCCTCGTCGGCGAAGCCGAGTGCCAGCAACCGGTCGACGTCGCCCTGGCTCACGCTGCTCGCGTCCCGCGCCACCTTACGGGCGAAGGCCATCATCGCCCGCTCCGCCTCGGTCAGCGCGTCCCGCCCGTCGGCCGCGGCAATCGCCCGTGCCTCGTCCTCCCCGAGCAGTTCCGACAGCATCTTGCCATGGGCCAGCGAGCAGTAGCTATTCCCCAGCGCCTGGGCGGCGGCCAGGGTCACCAGTTCGAACCGCCGGGGCTCGACATGGCGGCGAATGGTCGCCAGCAGCGCCGCCCAACTCGCCATCACCTCGGGGCGGTGACTGAACGCCCTGGCATAGTTGGGCAGGTAGCCGAAGTGGGCCTGCTGGCGCTGGTACATCGCCAGCACCTCGCCCGAGGCCTGCTCGGGTGCCACGGTCTGGATAAAGGACATGACAGGGTCTCCTCGATGGATGGGTGGGTCACGGGGTCCGTCACGCCGTCGCTGTGCGGGGGTGCAGCCAGCCGGGCAGCAGGTCGTAGGGATCGAGCTCGATATCGCGGTCGTAGGCGACCCCCCGGGCCTCCAGCCGCCCACGCAGCGAACCGTCGCGCCAGGCGTCGAACAGCTCGCTACAGCCGCCGACATGCTCGCCGCCGATGAAGACCTGGGGAATGGTCCTGGCCCCGGTGCGTTCGGCCAGTACGGCGCGGATCCTGCCCCCCAGGTCGTCCGCCTGGTAGGCCACCGAGTCGAGGTCGACGCTGCGATACTCGATGCCCAGCCGGGCGAAGAGCTTGCGTACCGACCAGCAGAACTCGCACCACTCCAGGGCGAACATCACCACCGGTTCCGCCGCCACGGTCTCGTCGACGAAGCGTTCGGCCTCCGCATCCAGCGCCGCCCGCTCGCCCCCCGCCGCTGGTGGCTGCCGGGCCGCGGTGGGCGCGGTGTCGAAGCGATAGCCCAGCGTGGAACGCGACAGGGCCAGCTCCTCGTCGTTCATCTGCTCGCCGATACCCTCGAACAGCGGGGTGGAGAGGTAGCGCTCGCCGGTGTCCGGCAGCATGCAGACGATGTTGCTGCCCGGGGGCGAGCGCCGGGCCACGTCCAGGGCGGCGGCCAGGGTGGCGCCGCTGGAGGTGCCGACGAAGATGCCCTCCCGGCGGGCGAGCTCGCGGGCGAGCCGCAGGGCCTCGCTACCCGCGACCGGTACCAGTTCGTCGACGAGCCCGGCCGCCAGCGCCGCCTCGGTGAGCGGCGAGATGAAGTCCGGGCTCCACCCCTGCATCAGGTGGGGGCGAAAGCTCGGGTGGCTGGTGGGGACGCCACCGGCCTGGCGCGGCTGAGCCAGGCCGCTGCCCAGCAGCCGGGCATTGTCGGGTTCGGCGACGACGACACGGGTCGCCGGGTCCGCCTGCTTCAGGGCGTGGGCCACCCCCTTGAGGGTGCCACCGGTGCCGAAGCCGGAGACCCAGCAGTCCAGCACCTCGCCGCGGAAGTCGTCGAGGAGCTCCCGGGCCGTGGTTCGGGAGTGCACCTCGGCGTTGGCCTCGTTCTCGAACTGGCGACACAGGAAGTAGCCATGCGTCTCGGCCAGTTCGATGGCCTTGGCGAGCATGCCGGTGCCCTTCTCCGAGGCCGGGGTCAGCACCACCCGGGCGCCCAGGTAGCGCAGCAGCTTGCGCCGCTCCACGCTGAAGCTCTCGGCCATGGTCACCACCAGCGGATAACCCTTGCGGGCACACACCATGGCGAGCCCGATCCCGGTATTGCCGCTGGTGGCCTCGATCACCGTCTGGCCGGGGCGCAACTCGCCGCTGCGCTCGGCCTGCTCGATGATCGCGAGCGCCATGCGGTCCTTCACGGAGCCCATGGGGTTGAACGCCTCGACCTTGGCGTAGAGGTTCACCCTAGGGGGTGCGAACGTGTCGAGCCGGACCAGCGGCGTGCGGCCGATGGTGTCCAGGATGCTGTCGTAACGGGCCATGCCAAGCCTCCTCGGGAACCGGTGGTGTCTGCCACTGCCAGGAGTATCGGGCGGGCCCGAGGAAGTGGCCGTGGTAGCCAGCGTGGTTTTTCCAGCGGCCGGCGTGGAAGACGCCGCTCCGGGCGTGACGGTGCACCAGAACGGCAGCGGGCTCAACCGGGCGATATCGGGCCGAGGGCGGCATGGGCGGCCGCGCTATACTGGAAGGGTTATCCCACCCGGGGCGGGCGATATGAACGCGCTGACCCTCAACCTGCTCGGTGATCTCGAGGTGCTTCGAGACGGCCAGCCGTTGCCACTCCCCCCATCGAAGAAGACCCGGGCGCTACTCGCCTATCTGGCATTGCATCCCCGCACCTTCAGTCGCGAGCACCTCTGCGACCTGCTCTGGGAACTGCCCGACGATCCCCGCGGGTCGCTGCGCTGGAGCCTGTCGAAGCTACGCCGGCTGGCGGACGATCCCGAGCGCCCCCGCATCATCGCCGACCGGCTCTGCGTGGGGCTCGATACCTCCGATATCGACCTCGACGTCAGCGCCCTGCACGAGGCCTTCGAGCAGGGCCCGCACCAAGCCCCCATCGATACGCTCGAGGCCGTGGCCATGCGCTACCGGGGGCCCTTCCTGGAGGGCCTGGACCTGTCGCGCTTCCACGATTTCCACAGCTGGTGCCTGGCCGAACGCGAACGCGCCATGCGCGCCCAGACGGCGATCCTGTCGGCGCTGGTCGAGCGTCTGGCGGAGACGCCCGAGCGCGCGCTCGCCCACGCCCATGCGCTCGTCCGGCTGGCCCCCTTCGACGAAGACGCCCGCGCCGGGCTGATCCGCCTGCTGCTGATCCTCAACCGTCCCCGGGAGGCCGAGCAGCACTTCCAGTTGGGCATGCGCCTGCTCAAGGAGGCGGGCATCCCCACCGGCGGTGCCCTGCTGCGGGCCCGACGGGGCACGGCAGGACGGGTGGCAGCCCCATCGCCAGGCCCTCACGCCAGCGACCAGACCGCCGCCCCCATCGGCGAACCGGCCCCCCCCGCATCGTCGCCTGCCGGCACTGGCGGAGTCGGGGAAGTGGACGCCGCGCTGGCCAGCCTCGAGCCGGAAGCCCGGGAGGTGCTGCGCTGGGCCGCGGTGCTGGCGCCCTGCCTCGACCCGGCGATGCTTGGCCGGGTCACCGGGCTGAATGCCAACCGTATCGGCGAGGCCCTCGGCGCGGCCGAGCGGCTACGGCTCCTCGAGGCCACCGAGCGTGGGCTGTGTTTTTCCCACGAGCGGGTGGCGCGCGATGTCTACACGGGGATTACCCCATCACGGCGCCAGGTCATGCACCGGCAGGTCGCCGACCTCCTGGGGCAGAACGCCGCCCTCGACCTCGAGCACGCCGCCGACCTGGTGCGTCACGCCCAGTCGAGCGGTGACCCGGGGCTGGCGGCCGAGGCCATGGTCACCGCCGGGCGGTTGTGCCTGCGCTTCTTCGCCAACGACGAGGCGGTGAGGCTCGCCCGCCAGGGCCTCGCCCTGACCGAGCGGCTGTCCGGCTCCCGGCGCGTCTGCCTCATGCTGGAACTGCGTGACGTGATGCTCAGTGCCGCCCCGCTGGAAGACTGGGAGACCACCGCCCATGAACTGGTGGCCCTCGCCGAACGGGCGCTGGAGCATGGCGCCCTCGCCCACGCCCGCCTCGGCTACCAGCTGGCGAGCCAGGTCCGCTGGGCTCATGGGCAGTGGACGGGGGCACACGAGGAGGCGCTGCAGGCCGAGCGGGTGACCCGTAGCGCCGACGACCATGACCAGGTCGTCGCCATGGCGGAGACGGCCAAGTGCCTGGCCATGCTGGAGCGCGATCTGGACCAGGCGGCCGCCATGCTGGCCCAGGCCCGGGCGCTGGCCGCACAGCGACGGATCAGCCACCCCGCCATCCCCATGGCCCTCGGCCTGCTGGCATGGCACGACAACCGGCTCGCCGAGGCCGATGAGCACCTCAAGGACGCACGCACCCTGTGCAAGGCCACCGGGGACCGCCTGGGCGAGTTCCAGGCCAACGAATACCTGATGATGATCGATGTCGAGGGCTCCCGCTTCGCCGCGGCACGGTCACGCTGCGCCACCCTCATGGAGATCGGCGAGCGGCTTCGCGACGGCAGCGAGGCCCCGTTCGCCCGAGCCGCGGAGGCGTTCTGCCGCTATGCCCTCGACGACGATGCCTCGCCGCTCGAGGATGCGCTTCCGGCGTTGCGCCATGCCGACGCCAAGCACCGGCTCTCGTACCTGCTGACCCAGGCGGCCCTGCTGGACCTGGCGCGCGGGCGTCCGGCCGCTGCCAGGTCCCGCGCCGAGGAAGCGCTTGCCCATGCACAGACCCTGGAGCGGGCCACCGAGCAGCTGCTGGCCCACTACGTGCTCGCCGAGGCCCATCGCGCCGCCGGCGACACCGTCGCCCGGCGGCGTCATGCGGCCGCGGTGGCGAGGCTCGAGCCGGGCCCGGTCGCCCGCTGGGCCCGCCACCGGGTCGCCGAGCTGCTGGCCGACCGGGAAGCGGAGGGGGAAACATGATCGATGTCCTGGTCGAGCGGTACTTCGAGGAACCGCTCGGGGCAGAGCTCGTGATGACACTGACGCTGGGGGCGCGGGAGTGCTTCGACCTGCACCGGATCGCCTGGCAGGGCAGCCTGCTGGCGAAGGACGGCCACCGGCTGTTCTGCCACTTCCACGCCCCGGATGCGGAAGCGGCGCGGATCGGGCTGCGCCAGGCGGGGGCGGACGTCACCGGGCTGTGGGCCGGCACGGTACACGATGCCCCGGGGCCCGCCCTCGCGGACCTGGCCGGCGCCAACGTGCTGGTGGAGCGCTCCTTCGACGAGCCGGTCACCGTCGAGGCGATCCAGGCGCTCGAGGATGCCGGCTCGGCCTGCCTGCAGAACCACCGGGTGCACTTCGTGCGCACCTTCTTATCAGTCAGCGGCAAGCGGATGATCTGCCTCTACCGTGCCCCCGACGCCGAGTCGGTGCGCCTGGCCCAGCATCAGGCCGGCCTGCCGATGGATCGCGTCTGGTCCTTCCAGCTCGTTTCTCCCGCGGACGGCAGCGCTTCCACGCCCGCCCCCTGAAAAACCACGCCCTCTCCCACGCTGGGTCCCACGGCCCCGGCGCACTCTCGTGTCTGACCGATCACTCACCGGTCAGACAACGACAACATCCTGAGGAGAGACCACCATGCAGACCGCCATCCGTCCCGTCGACAACGGCGTCAACGTCACCGCCCTGCTCGGCGCCCGCGAAGCCCTGGCACAGGCCCCCGCGGCCGCCCGCTTCACCTGGCGCGCCAGTTGCGACTGGGTCAACGGCACCCACAGCCGGGCCACCATCGAGGGCTACCATGGCCTCGGCGAGGAGCAGCGGCACAAGACCCGCTTCACCTTCGATGCCGACCACCCCGAGGTGTTCGCCTCGGAGGACCATGGCCCGACCCCGGTGGAGTTCGTGCTGGTCGGCCTCGCCGGCTGCCTGACCGCCGGCATCGCCGCCGTCGCCCAGAATCGCCAGATCCAGCTGCGCTCGGTGACGGCCACCCTGGAGGGCGACATGGACATCCAGGGCATCCTGGGCATGGACGGCGACGTGCGCAACGGCTTCGATGCCATCAGGGTCACCTTCGAGATCGACGCCGACGCCACCCGGGAGGAGATCGAAGCGCTGGTCGCCCAGTCCCAGAAGCGTTCGGCGGTCTACGACGCCCTCACCAACCCCACCAACGTCTCGGTACGCGTGAAATGATCGACGGCCTTCGCCATCGACGACGCGGTCCCGCCCGCGCCGTGACCGTCGTGGTCATCGGCGCGGGTCAGGCCGGGCTCGCCATGAGCCACTACCTCGGCCGACGCGGCATCGACCACGTGCTCCTGGAGCGCGGCGAGGTGGCCCATTCATGGCGGCACGAGCGATGGGATTCGCTGCGCCTGCTGACCCCCAACTGGCAATGTCGGCTACCCGGGCTCCGCTATGCGGGGCCCGACGCCGATGGCTTCATGACGATGCCGGAGGTCGTTGCCTTCCTGCGTGCGTACGCGAGGCGGCTGTCGGCCCCGGTACAGACCGGCACCACGGTGCTGTCGGTGCGGCCGGCGGACGACGGCTACCGGGTGATCACCGACCGAGGCGACTGGCGCTGCCGGGCGGTGGTGATCGCCAGCGGTGCCTTCAACCTGCCGCAGGTCCCCGCCCTGGCCGCCGAGTTGCCACCGACCATTGCCAGCGTGACCGCCCGGGAGTACCGCAACCCGGGCCAGTTGGAGGACGGCGGGGTACTGGTGGTCGGCGCCTCCGCGACCGGCCTGCAGCTCGCCGACGAGATCCACCGCTCCGGACGACCGGTGACGCTGGCCGTGGGCGAACACGTGCGCCTGCCCCGGCACTACCGGGGCCGGGACATCCAGTGGTGGATGGAGGCGGCCGGCATCCTCGACCAGCGCTTCGATGAGGTGGACGACATCGACCGTGCCCGGCGCGTGCCCTCGCCGCAGTTGGCCGGCAGCGCGGCCCCATCGACCCTGGACCTGAATGCGCTGACCGACCGCGGCGTCGAGCTGGTCGGGCGCCTGGCCGGCCTGCGCGATGGCAGGCTGCAGTTCTCCGGTTCGCTACCGGCCCGTTGCGCCGCGGCGGACCTCAAGCTGGGGCGGCTGCTCGATGCCATCGACGGCTGGGCAAGGGACAGCGGCCTGGATCGCACGGCGGGGCCGCCGGAACGCCTGCCGCCGACCCGGGTGCCGGACTCGCCACGCCTCGGCCTCGACCTCGCCAGCGGCGTGATCCGCACCGTCGTCTGGGCCACCGGCTTCCGGCCGGACTATTCGTGGCTGCAGGTGCCGGTGCTCGACCGCAAGGGGCAGCTCAGGCATCACGGCGGCGTGGTCGACGCCCCGGGGCTCTACGTGCTGGGCCTGCCGTTCATGCGCCGGCGCAAGTCGAGCTTCATCCACGGGGTCGACGACGACGCTCGGGAACTCGGCGCCCACCTGGCCGTCTATCTCGACAAGCGGAATCGAGCGTCCACATCGCTGAGCGGCTCGTGCGGGCGTGGGTCAGGCAAGCTTCAGCCGAGAGAGGCAGCCGATGCGCCGGATATGGATAGCGACCTGGGTGGCCATCCTCCTGTTCACGGGCCAGGTCGTCGCGGCCGATCGATCGGAGCAGGCGGAAGCCGCCAGGAGCAAGGCCGAAGCACTCGAACAGATTGCCGCGCCCGAGAGCAGTAGTCAGACGCCCGCCGAGACCATCACCAGGCCCGAAGCCCAGGCGGTCGACCCCGCGGGAGAAGCCCCGCTGGACGATGCGCTCACCTGCCTCGCCCGCAGCATCTATTGGGAGGCCAAGGGCGAAGCCGCCACCGACATGGAGGCGGTCGCCAATGTCATCATGAACCGGCTGGGCCACGAGGGCTTCCCCAATACGATCTGTGACGTCGTCACCCAAGGCTCCGAGCAGGGCGCCTGTCAATTCTCGTGGTGGTGTGATGGCCGCCCGGATGAGGTCATGGAAGAGGACCGCTACGAGATCGCCAAGGAGATCGCTCGGCAAGCCCTCAACCAGCAGCTACCGGACCGCACCGATGGGGCACTCTACTTCCACCAGCGAACAGTGGCGCCCCCCTGGGCCGCGGACTACATCAAGACGATCGAGGTCGGCGAGTTCTTCTTCTACCGGCCCCTCGGCGATGCGTCACACTAGCGACAGGATGCAGACAGGCGCCGGCAGGAGGCCTACACTGCGTTGCAGCATTCATGTGTGAGCGGGGGATGGCATGGCGAAGGGCGAAAGGAAGCGCATCGACCTGGCGTTGCAGGGCGGTGGCTCGCACGGGGCCTTGACCTGGGGCGTTCTGGATCGCCTGCTGGAAGAGGATCGGCTGGAAATCGACGGGATCAGCGGCACCAGCGCGGGCGCCATGAATGCCGTGGTGCTGGCCGATGGGCTGCACGTGGGTGGCCGCGATGGCGCCCGTGCGGCACTGCATGCCTTCTGGAAGGCGGTCAGCGATGCGGCACGCTTTTCGCCCATTCAGCGCAGCCCCTGGGACCGGCTGATGGGTAACGACAGCCTCGACCATTCGCCGAGCTATCTGCTCTTCGAGAGCCTCACGCAGCTGATCGCCCCGGCCAAGCTCAACCCCCTCGCCATCAACCCGCTGCGCGACCTGGTGATCAGGTTGGTCGATTTCGAGCGGGTCAACGCCTGCCGCAAGGTCAAGCTGTTCGTCACCGCCACCAATGTGCGCACCGGGCGAGCGAAGATATTTCGCCAACCCGAGCTGACGGTCGATACCGTGATGGCATCGGCCTGCCTGCCCTTCATGTTCCCGGCGGTAGAGATCGATGGCGAGGCCTACTGGGACGGCGGCTACAGCGGCAACCCGGCGCTCTATCCGTTGGTCGACGATCAGGGTTGCCGTGACCTGGTGGTGGTCCAGGTCAATCCCCTCGTGCGTCGCAAGCTGCCCGACAGTTCCCGGGAGATCATCAACCGGATCAATGAAATCACCTTCAACTCGAGCCTGATCAAGGAGCTGCGCAGCATTCAGTTGTTGCAACAGTTGATCGAGGCGGAGGGGCTGGAGCTCGAGAGTTACCGCTCGATGCGCCTGCACCTGATCCATGCCGAACACGAGGCCGAAGCCCTGAGCGCCTCCAGCAAGATGAATGCCGAATGGGACTTCCTCTCCCGCCTGCATGCCCAGGGCCGTGCCTGGGCCGGCCGGTGGCTGGATGAGCACTTCGACGCCCTTGGCGAGTGCTCGACCTTCGATCTGAGCACGGTCTTCGCCGACACCTTCCGCCCGCTCTCGACGGCAGACGATGCCTCCCCCGCCAGTCAAGGCGAAGAGGATCCGGGATGATCGGTATCCTGGCGATTGCCGTTGCGTTGCTGCTGTTGATGTATCTCGCCTATCGTGGCCTCAGCCTGTTGATCCTGGCTCCGGCACTGGCCGCGCTGGTGGCCCTGGTCTCGGTCGACACCCCGCTGCTGGCCAGCTACACCCAGGTCTTCATGGGCGCCGCGGGTGATTTCATCGTCCGTTACTTCCCGCTGTTCCTGCTGGGGGCGGTGTTCGGCAAGCTGATGGAAGATTCGGGCAGCGCCGAGGTACTGGCGAGCGCGATCGTCGAGCGCCTGGGCGACACGCGTGCCCTCCTGGCGGTGGTGCTCTCCTGCGCGGTGATGACCTATGGCGGCGTCTCGCTGTTCGTCGTGGCCTTTGCGGTCTACCCGATTGCGGCGGCCCTGTTTCGCCAGGCCCGGCTGCCCAAGCGGCTGATCCCCGGCACCATCGCCCTGGGCGCCTTCACCTTCACCATGACGGCGCTACCGGGCACGCCGGCCATCCAGAACGCCATCCCCATGCCCTATTTCGGCACCTCCCCCTTCGCCGCGCCGGGGCTCGGCATCCTCACCGGGCTCGTCATGCTGGTGTCGGGACAGGCCTGGCTGAACTACCGGGCCCGTCAGGCCCGGCGGGCCGGAGAAGGCTACGGCGAATACCGGGACGATCCGCAGGTGGTCGGCAACCTGCGCGAACACGCGGCGGGCGAAGGCTTCGACCTGGCCGAAGTCGCCTCTCGGCAGCCCCTCGGCTCGCTGCCCTCCCTGCCACTGGCGCTGCTGCCGATCGTGCTGGTGATCGCGCTGAACCTGCTGTTCACCACGGTCGTGATCCCGGCCATGGAGACGGGGTACCTGGCCGAGCCGCTGTATGGCGCGACCGGCATCGAGGCGGTGCGCGGGCTCTGGTCGGTGATCGCCGCCCTGGTGATCGCCATCGGGGTCATCATCCTCACCAACCGGCAACGCCTGAAGACCCTCACCACCACCCTCGACAGCGGCGCCAATGCCTCGCTGCTGCCGATCTTCAACACCGCCAGCCTGGTCGGCTTCGGTTCGGTGATCGCCTCGCTCGCGGCCTTCGACACGATCAGCGCCTGGATAACCTCGGTGGGGGGCGACAACCCGCTGATCTCGCTCGCCATCGCGGTCAACCTGCTGGCGGGCATGACCGGGTCGGCCTCGGGCGGCATGAGCATCGCCCTGGCCACACTGGGTGACGCCTACCTGGCCATGGGCCAGGCCGCCGGCATCGCGCCCGAGTTGATGCACCGGGTCACGGCGGTGGCCACCGGCGGACTGGATGCGCTACCGCATAACGGTGCGGTGATCACGTTACTCTCCATCTGCGGGTTGACGCACCGCCAGGCCTACCTCGATATCGCCATGGTCGCCGTCGTGGCGCCCCTTGTCTCGCTGGTGCTGCTGATCGCCGTGGGCACCCTGGTGGGTTCGTTCTGAGCGGCGCCGCATCCCGCCCCTGTAACGTGACAACCGTTACATCGCTGTATCGCCCTTGACACCTGTCACCCTTCCCCCTGGCCCAATCAGCCCATTAAAAACATGGGCTTAGCGAGGCTTTCCATATGCCCCGCGGCTGGCATGGGCATTGCTCCTTCGTTCCGGTGGCCACCGTCACCGACAACCGTCACCGACAACCGTCGCCGACAACAATGCACAACGATGGAGATATGCCATGTTCGATACCCTCAAGCGCGCCACCCTCTCGGCGCCCCTTTTCCTGTCCCTGTTGCTGGCCAGCCAGGCCGCCCAGGCGGATCTGCCGGGAATGCGTGGAACCCAGCACTTCGGCTTCACCGTGCCCGACCGCCAGGCGGCGGTGGATTTCTTCGTCGAGGTGATCGGCTGCGAGGCCTTCTTCACCATCGGCCCCTTCGGGCCCTTCGATGACGACTGGATGGGCGTGAACCTCGACGTCCACCCCGAGGCCACCATTCCCGCCGCCCACCTGGTGCGCTGCGGCAATGGCACCAACCTGGAGATCTTCGAGTACACCGCCCCCGACCAGCGCACCGAGCAGCCACGCAACAGCGACATCGGCGGACACCATATCGCCTTCTACGTGGATGACATGGACAGCGCGGTGGCCTATCTCGAGCAGCATGACGTGGAGGTGCTCGGCGAGCCCAAGACCTTCACCGAAGGCCCCATGGAGGGGCTGACCTGGGTGTACTTCATGGCCCCGTGGGGCATGCAACTGGAACTGGTCAGCTCACCCCATGGCATGGGCTATGAGGCCGACACCGGCAGCCGGCTCTGGGATCCGCGCCACTAGCCGGAGGCGCGCGGCGGCACCGTCCGGTGCCGCCCTCACGGCAGGCGCCGGGCGGCCCTGGCGGGCACGCGCTCGACCGGCGACACTCAGGAGACGGGGAATCTCCGTGTCACCATGCCCGCGAGCCCAGGATCCTCCTGCGAAGCCGCCGAGGTGGGGAGCGTGCCATGACCACCAAACCGCATTGGGAACGCCTCTATGCGACCAAGCCGTCGCATCGGCTCGGCTGGTACGAACCCAGCCTGCAGACCTCCCTGGCCCTGATACGGCGCACCGGAGTCACCCGGGCGGCCCCGATCATCGACGTGGGAGGCGGCGCGTCCACCCTGGTGGACGACCTCCTGGAGGCCGGCTTCGAGGATCTCACCGTCCTCGACATCGCCGCGGCCGCCCTGGCACAGGCGCGAGCGAGGCTCGGCGAGCGTGCCGGCCGGGTGCGCTGGATCGAGGGGGACGTCACCGACGTAATACTCCCCGACGACCACTACGCGATCTGGCACGACCGGGCGGTCTTCCATTTCCTGACCGACGCCGAGGACCGGACCCGCTACGTCGACCGGCTATGGCGAGCGCTGACCGCGGGGGGGCATATCGTGATCGCTACCTTTGCCCCCGAGGCACCGCCGACCTGCAGCGGCCTCGCGGTGGTCCGCTACACCCCGGAAGGCCTCCACCGGGAACTCGGCGCCTCGCTCACCCTCCGCGAGCACCACCAGGCACTGCACGTCACGCCGGGCGGCGTGGAGCAGAGGTATCTCTACTGCCGTTTCCAGAAACCGGACTGATCAGCAACGAGCTCAGCTCGCCACTTCCAAGCGTTCGAGCAGCGCCGGCAGCGCGGCCTCGAGATCGAGGTCGGGCAGTGCCTGGATCAGGGCGACATGGCTGGCGGCCAGGAAACGCTGCGGGTCGTCGATGGCGGCCTGGAAGGCGTTGACCAGTTCGACCAGCGTCTCGGGGGTCTCCCCCACCTGCATGGCGCCGTGCACCAGCATCGCCATGTCGCGACAGCCGCGCACCCGGCGCCAACGCTGGGCGGTGCCCACCAGCTTGCGACCCTTGATGCGCACATTGAAGCGGCCATCGCAGTAGGCGCCGGGGGCCGAGCCGAGATCGGCATCCTGTACGCCGAGCGAGGCGAGCCAGTCGCACCAGGGGTCGCCGAGCCGACGATAGCCCCACTCCAGGTGCGCCGCGGAGCTGCCGACCCGGCAGCGCAGCGCCAGCGCCACGTTGACCACCGCCGGGGACTGGGGCACCGGGGTGCCGCCGGTGGAGCGGAACAGGATCGGCCAGCCCCGCTCGCGCAGCGCCCGGCGCGCCGCGGGGAAGCCCTCGAGGCGCTCATGGCGCCGCGGCATCACCAGGGCCCGATCCGTGGGCGACCAGGCCAGCAAGCCGAACTCGCTCTCGCCCTGGCAGATCGACTCCAGCAGCGCCTCCTCCGCGGCCAGGCCGTCACCCACGGTGGGCCGCTGCAGCGGCAGGCTCGCCTCGTCGATAGCCGGTACCACGCTCATGCCCCACTCCCCTATTCGGCCGCTACGGCCAGTTCGTGATCGAACCCCGGCGGCGCCAGGGTCTCGATACGCTCGCACAGCGTGTCGAGGAAGGCCGCCGCCGGGGCGCCATTGACCGCGCGGTGATCGAAGGTCAGCGACAGGCCGATGACATCGGCCGCCCGCCCGCCAGCCGATACTGGCACGGCCCGGGTCTCGACACCACCGATGCCGAGGATCGCCACCTGGGGGACGTTGAGGATCGGCGTGAAGTGGTGTACCCGGGAGCGCCCCAGGTTCGAGACCGTGAAGGTCGCGCCGGTGAGCTCGCCGACGCTCAGCTTGCCGGCCTGGGCCCTGGCCACCAGGGCGCGGCGCGCCTCGGGCAGTTCGCCCAGGGTCAGTGCCTGGGCATCGAACAGCGCCGGGGCCACCAGCAGGTCGCCGGGCAGCGGGATCGCCAGCCCCAGGTGCACCGCCTGGTGCTCGGTGATGCGGTTCTCCTCCAGGGTGGCGTTGAGCGCCGGGAAGTCGGCCAGGGTCTGCACCACCAGGCGCAGCAGCAGATCCTGCACCGAGGGTGCGGCCCGGCCGGTCGCCCGGCAGCGCTCCCGCAGCGCCTGCAGGGCATCGAGTCGCGCGCTGGCGTGATGAGTGAGCTGGGCCGACGACTGCAGGCTCTGTAGCATCTTCGAGGCGATCATGCCGCGCATCCCGCGCAGCGGCTCCACTCTCGCCGGCGGCGCCCTTGAGGCGTCGGGGCCCGCCTCCTCCGGGGCGGGCGGGGCAGTGTCATGGGTTTCCAGTTTCATGGCGTGTCTCCTCAAGCCTCGAGACGGGCGATGGTTGTACCCTTGGTCACCACTTCGTCCTCGGCCTTGGCGATGCTCAGCTTCCCCGAAACCGGCGCCTCGATCTCGTACTGGGCCTTTTCCACCATTACCTCGGCGACCAGGTCGCCCTGGGCGACCTCGGCGCCATCGTCCACCAGCCAGGCGGTGATCACGGCCTCGCTGTCGCCCTCCCAGAGGTCCTCGGGTACGGTGATCTCGGTCGTCATATGGGTCTCTCCTCAACTCTCGTTCAGCATCTGGTGAAAGGCGGCGACGATCTTGTCGGCACTGGGCAGCGCCCACTGCTCCATGGTCGGCGCGAAGGGAATCGGAATGTCCGGATAGGCCACCCGCTTGGGCGCGGCCTTGAGCCGGGTGGCGGCGTGCTCGGCCACGCTGGCGATGATCTCGCCGCTGACCCCGTAGCTGTGGTAGTCCTCGTCGACCACGATCAGCCGGCCGGTCCTGGCCACCGAGGCGCGCACGGTGTCGCGGTCCAGCGGCACCAGGCTGCGCAGGTCGACCACCTCGGCGGAGAACCCCTCCTCCTCCAGCGCCCTGGCGGCGCGCAGGCAGTGGTGCACGCCGGCGCCGAGGCTGACCAGCGTCAGGTCATGGCCCTCGCGCACCACCGCGGCCTTGCCGATCTCCACGGTATAGGGTTCCTCGGGCACCGCCACGGTGGCGCCCTTCTCGGTGCCCAGCCAGCCCATGCCCTGCAGTGCCTTGTGGTACATGAACACCACCGGGTTGTCGTCGCGGATCGCCGCGGTCATCAGCCCCTTGGCGTCATGGGCGTTGCTCGGCACCACCACCTTCATGCCCGGCAGGTGGGCGAAGGTGGCGTAGAGGCACTGGGAGTGCTGGCCGGCATCGGAGTAGCCGCCGCCGGTGGAGGTCATCAGCACCATGGGCACCTTGACCCGGCCGCCGGAGAAGTAGCTGTTCTTGGCCATCAGGTTGTAGATGGCGTCCATGCACACCCCGAAGAAGTCGACGAACATCAGCTCGACGATGGGCCGCATGCCGTCGGAGGCGGCCCCCACGGCGGCACCGATAAAGGCGGTCTCCGAGATGGGGGTGTCGCGCACCCGCTCGGCGCCGAACTCGTCATACAGGCCCCGGGTGTTGCCGAAGACCCCGCCCAGGGGGCCGATGTCCTCGCCCATCACGAAGACCCGGGGGTCGGCACGCATCTCCTGGGCCATGGCCTCGGCCATGGCCCGGGCGATGGTCAGCTTGCGGCTGGAGGTGGTAGTACTCATGGCGTGACTCCTTCGCCCAGCGGCTCGCCGGGCCGTACGATGATCTTGATATGCGACTTGTCGTTGAGCAGGACCTCGAACCCCTCCTCGACCACGTCGTCCAGCGCGATACGCGCGGTGATCAGGTCCTCGGCCCGGAAGTAGCCCTGCTGCATCAGGGCCATCACGGCGGGGTAGATATGCCGGTAGGCGATGATGCCCTTCAGGGTGCGTTCCTTGATCACCAGGTCGTTGGGCTGGAAGGCGGCCTCGGTCTCCCAGATGCTGACGATCACGGTCTCGCCGCCGGCATGGGTGGCGTTGATGGCCTGGTCCAGCACGGCGGGTAGGCCGGTCACCTCGAAGGCGAAGTCGGCACCGCCCTGGGTCAAGGCATGGACCTGGGCCACCGCGTCCTGCTCCCGGGGGTCCACGGCCCGGGCACCCAGCTCGGTCGCCTTGCGCCGACGCGAGTCCGACGGCTCCACGGCCACGATCCTGGCGGCACCGGCGGCCTTGAGCGCCTCGATGATCATCAGGCCGATGGGGCCCGCCCCGAAGACGACGGCGCTGTCGCCGGCCTTCAGGGCGCTCTGCCGCACGGCGTGCAGGCCCACGGCGGCCGGTTCGATCAGGGCACCCTGCTCATAGGAGAGGTCATCGGGCAGGGGGTGGACCATGTGCTCGCCCACCACGGTGTACTCCGAGAAGCCGCCGCCGCCGCCCGAGAGCCCGTGGAACCCCAGCAGGGGCGTCAGGTTGTAGCGCTCCATCAGGTAGTGGCCATCCTGGTTGGGCGAGAGGATGGGCTCGATGGCCACGCGGTCCCCGGGCTTGACCCGGGTGACGCGCTCCCCCACCTCCACGACTTCGCCGGCGAACTCGTGGCCCATGATGATGGGAGCCCGCTGCTGGCTGAGCGGATGCGGCGCATCGACCGGGATGAAGATGGGGCCGGCACTGTATTCGTGAAGGTCACTGCCGCAAATACCGCAGGCGGCGACCTTCACCTTGACCTGGTGAGGATCCCGAAGGGTCGGGACCTCGACCGTTTCCACGCGAAGGTCCCTGGCGCGATACCAGACCGCCGCTTGCATGGTGCTCATGGCATTGTCTCCAGTTTGTTGGTGTCGATCGGCGATCAGACGAAGACGGTTTCCAGCGCCGCCTCGGGCGGCAGGAACTCGCTCTGCTGGGCGAAGCGGATGGCCGCCTCGACCCGCTCGTGGGCCTCGGCGACCAAGTCGGCGTCGCCGGCCTCGTCGAGCACCCCCGCGTCGAGCAGCGCCCGGCGATAGCGCGGGATCGGATCCGTGAGCCCCTCCTTCTCGCCCTTGGGCCGGTAGTCCTCGCCGTCGCCCATGAAGTGGCCGGCGAGCCGCACGGTCTCGATCTCGATCAGGCTCGGTCCCGCCCCCTCCCGGGCCCGCGCGATGGCAGTGCCGGCGGCGGCGAACACGCCCTCCACGTCGTTGTCGGCCACGTGGTGGCCGGGCATGCCGTAGGCGCTGGCGCGCCGGTCGTTGCGCGGCACCGCGGTGGAGGCCTGCTTGGCCACCGAGATGCCCCAGGCGTTGTCCTCGATCACGAAGACCACCGGCAGTTGCCACACCGCCGCCAGGTTCAGCGCCTCGTGGAAGGCCCCCTGGTTGGCGGCCCCTTCGCCCATAAAGGCCACGGCGACTCCAGGTGTTCCTTGCAACTTCCTCGACAGTGCCGCGCCCACCGCCGGGCCCAGGCCCTCGCCGATGATCCCCGAGCAGGAGAAGTTCACGGCCGCGTCGAAGAGGTGCATATGGCCGCCGCGACCGCCGGCTAGCCCGGTGGCCTTGCCGAAGATCTCGGCCACCATGGCGTCGAGGTCGACCCCCTTGGCCACGGCGATATGGTGGGGCCGGTGGGTAGCGGTGACGATGTCCTCCGGGGTCAGGTGGGCACAGACCCCCACCGCACAGGGCTCCTGGCCGTTGGAGAGGTGCATCTCGCCGGGGATCGGCCCCTTGGCCATGTTGAACACCGGGGTCTTGCCCTCCATGTAGAGCGCCTCGATGCGCTCCTCGAGGTAGCGGCTGAGTACCATGTTGCGGTACATCCAGCGCCGCTGGTCGACTGTCGGTTGCATAGGGGTTCCTCCTCTCAGAGCTCGCCGCGCGACATGCGCTCAGCGATGTGGTCGGCCTGGCGCAGGGCCAGGGCGACGATGGTCAGGGTCGGGTTCTCGGCGCCGCTGGAGGTGAACTGGCTGCCGTCGGAGACGAACAGGTTGTCGATGTCGTGGGTCTGGCCCCACTGGTTCACCACGCCATCGGCGGGCCGGGCGCTCATGCGGTTGGTGCCGACGTTGTGGCTGGTGGGAAAGTCCGGCACGTCGAAGACGCGCACCGCGCCCACCGCCTCGTAGCACCTGGCGGCCTGCTGCTGGCCGTGGCGGCGCAGGCGCTCGTCGTTGGGGTGGTCGCCCTTGTAGACGATCGGCACCGGCAGGCCGTACCGGTCCTTGCGGGAGTCGTGCAGGGTGATGCCGTTGCGCTCGACCGGCAGGTCCTCGCCGCAGATCCACACCCCGGAGAGGTGGTCGTACTTCTCGAGGATGGCGGCATAGTCGCGCCCCCAGCCGCCGTTGGCCGGGTCCATGAACTTGGCGAAGAAGGGAATGCCCAGCGACATCACCTCCAGGGTGTAGCCGCCGACGAAGCCCCGCGAACGATCGAGGCGCGCCTCGTCGGAGATGATCCCGGCGAAGGTGGTGCCGCGGTGCATGTTCACCGGTTTCGGCATCTCGGCGAACACGCAGGCGGTGGCGTGGGTCATGTAGTTGCGCCCCACCTGGCCGGAGGAGTTGGCGAGCCCCTCGGGGAACAGCGACGAATGGGAGTTGAGCAGCAGCCGCGGCGACTCGATGGAGTTGCCCGCCACGCAGACCGCGCGGGCCCGCTGGCGCTGCAGGTTGCCGTCGCCGTCGGCATAGACCACCGCCGTGGCCCGCCCATCGCTGTCGTGCTCGATCGTGAGCGCCATGGCATGGGGTCGCACCTCGCAGTGCCCGGTGGCCTCGGCGCGGGGAATGTCGGTGTACATCGTCGACCACTTGGCGCCGAACCGGCATCCCTGCATGCAGAAGCCGGCGTGCAGGCAGGGGGGCCGCTCGTCATAGGGCCGGGTGTTGATGGCCATGGGACCGGCGCGCAGCTTTTCGTAGCCGACCCGCCTGGCGCCCTCGGCCAGCACCTTGAAGTTGTTGTTCCAGTCGTGCAGCGGCATGCCGGTGGACTCGCCGGTCACCCCCATGTGGCGCTCGGCCTTCACGTAGTAGGGCTCGAGTTCCTCATAGGAGATCGGCCAGTCCAGCAGGTTGGCCCCGGCGATGTCGCCGACTTCGCTGTGCAGGCGGAACTCGTGGGGCTGGAACCGCAGCGCCACGCCGGCCCAGTGGATGGTGCTGCCGCCCACCCCCTTGACGATCCAGGCCGGCAGGTTGGGAAAGGTCTCGGTGAGCTGGCGGGGGCCGGCGGTGATGCGTTCGTCGAGCCAGGAGAGCTTCTCGAACATGGCCCACTCGTCGTTCTCGATGTCCTCCAGGGCGTGGCGCTTGCCGGCCTCCAGCACCACGCTCTTGATGCCCTTGCGGGCCAGGGCGTGGGCCAGGGTGCCGCCGCCGGCCCCGGAGCCGATGATCACCACCACCCCGTCATCGTCATGGGCGAATCGGGTACTCATGGCGTGTCTCCTCTCGTTCACTCGTTGTCGGTTGTTATTGGTCGCGGGTGCGGTACTCGGGGGCCCATCACAGCCAGTCGATCACCAGGTCGTCGAAGCCACGGTTGAGATAGCCGCCCTGCTCCCAGGAGGAGCCCTGGTAACCGAAGTGCGGCTCCCACAGCTCCGAGTCGTTGTAGAGGCCCACCACCAGGGTGTTGCGTACGGCCTGGAAGAAGTCGCCATCCTGGATCTCGCGCAGCAGCGCCTCGCGCTCGGCACCGCTGTCGATCCCGGCGTAGGCGTGGCCATGGGCGGCCCGGGCACGGCGGTCCAGGTCGTCGAGGCCGGCGGCGATCATGTCGCGTTGCTCTTCGAGCAGCGGGGTGAGCGGCTCCAGGTAGTAGCGGTCCTCGATCGCCTCGTGGGGATAGATGTCGCGCCCCAGGCGCAACAGGCGATTGGCCAGCTCGGGCTCGGCCAGGGCCCAGCGCGGCCACAGGCCGGTGGCGCCCAGCGCCAGGCTGCCGGCGGTCAAGGCGCCGGTGAGGGTGAGGAAGCGGCGACGGCTGAGCATCGCCCGGGAAGCGTCGGTCATGGCGTGACTCCTCGATCTCTTCTTGTTCGAGGGCCGCAGGTCGGAAGACGGCGGCCACGCCCTTCCCATGGCGGAATTCATGCCAGGTTGGCCGAAGCTTTCGGTAACCGGTTATTTGCAGAGGAAAAATAACTTCTCACCGGGCACCGGGCGGCGTCCGGCCAGGCCACAGGCGTGACACTCGGCGTGACAGCAGGCTTTACACCGCTCGTTACACCTGTAACCGGGGGCGACGAAGGTCGTATCTCGGGGCGGGGCCGGGCCCCTTACCTTGAACACATGACAACGACAAGACCGCGACCGGCAGAGGCACGCCATGACCGCCACCCTGAGCCAACGCCAGCACATCGACACCATTCTCCAGTCCCTGGCCAGCCCCAGTGCCGAGGGCGAGGCGGCGATGATCGAGCGCTCCTGGCGGCGCTGCATCGACCGCTACGGCCTCGACCCGGCGCGCCCGACGCCGCCGCGCTACGTGCCCGGGGCCACCCTGCGCGAGCACCAGGACCAGGCCGATGCGCTGCTCCAGGTGGCCCGGGCCGGGGTCGAGCAGCTCTACCGTCAGGTCGCCTCGCTGGGCTATGTGGTGCTGCTCACCGATGCCCGCGGCATCGCCGTGCAGTTTCTCGGCGCCAAGCGCGACCAGCGCGAGCATCAGCGCACCGGCCTCTACCTGGGCGCCGACTGGAGCGAATCCCGTGCCGGCACCTGCGCGGTGGGCACCTGCATCCACGAGCGCAGCGCCCTGACCTGCCACCACAGCGACCACTTCAGCGCCCACCATATCCAACTGACCTGTACCGCGGCGCCGGTCTTCGACCCCCACGGCCAGCTGCTGGCGGTGCTCGACATCTCCGCCTACCACTCGCCGGAGTCCAAGCACTCCCAGACCTTCGCCCTGCAGCTGGTCAAGTACACCGCCAAGATGATCGAGGACGCCTACTTCCTGCAGCGCTACGCCGACCATCCCATCGTCTGCCTGGACCGCTCGCGGGAGTTCGTGCAGATCAACCGCCGCTACCTGCTGGCCATGGAACCGGACGGCAGCCTGGTGGCGGCCAACACCGCCGGGCGCAAGCTGCTGCGCCACCACGAGCTGCCGCTGCCGGAGGCCGGCGAGGCACGCCCCTTCCGGGCCTGGAACATCCAGGACCTGCTCGACGCCGGGGTCGACGAGGTGCTGGCCATTCCCCAACACAGCGACGACCGGGTGCGCGCCTTCCGCACCCACCGCCATCGCGAACTCCACTTCGCGACCCTGATCGAGCCGCCCCGGCGAGCCAGCGCGGTGCCCGGCCCCGGCGCGCGGCGCGACTCGAGCCTGGCGCCACTGGAGGCGCTGGCCGACGACGACCCGGCGATGCGCGACACCCTCACCCGGGCCGCGCGACTGCGCAACGAGCCGATCAACATCCTGGTGATCGGCGAGACCGGTACCGGCAAGGAGCGTATGGCCCGCGCCCTGCACGAGTCGAGCCGACGCCGCGACAAGCCCTTCGTGGCCATCAACTGCGCGGCGATGCCCGAATCGCTGATCGAGAGCGAACTGTTCGGCCATGAGCCGGGGAGTTTCACCGGTGCCCGCAGCAAGGGCATGAAGGGGTTGATCGCCCAGGCCGACGGCGGCACCCTCTTCCTCGACGAGATCGGCGACATGCCGCTGCAGCTGCAGACCCGGCTGCTGCGGGTACTCGCCGAGCAGGAGGTGCTGCCGATCGGCGCCAGCCGCCCCATCAAGGTCGACCTGCGGGTGGTGGCCGCCACCCACCGCGACCTGCGCGGGCTGATCGCTGAGGGGCGTTTTCGCGAGGACCTGTTCTACCGCCTCAACGGCGCCAGCCTGCGCCTGCCGCCGCTGCGCGAGCGGGCCGACAAGGGCTACCTGATCCGCCGCATCTTCGACGAACTCAACCAGCAGCGTGACGCCCGGGTGCGCCTGCGCGGCGATGCCATGAGCGCCCTGCTCGCCTACCCCTGGCCGGGCAACATCCGCGAGCTGCACAACGCCCTGCACTACGCCCTGGCCACCTGCGAGGGCGACGAGATCGTGGTAAACGACCTGCCCGAGGAGTGCACCCACGGCCAGCTGGCCCACCCCGGTGCCAGCCCCGGCCTGGCGGCGCCGGGCATCACCGGCACGTCACCCGCGGCGACTCGCGGAGGCCCCGAGCAGGACCTGCTCCATCGCTCGCTGTGTCGCCACCAGTGGAACATCAGTGCCGTGGCCCGCGAACTCGGGCTGTCGCGGCCCACCATCTACCGGCGCATGAAGCGCATGGGCATCGTGCCGCCCAACCAGCAGCCACCGCAATGAGACCGCCCGGGGGAGCACCCCGGGCGGTCGAGAGGCCGGGCCGGCCTGGACGCCTCAGACGTGCATGATCTCCCCCTTCAGCGAGTAGGCGATGCCGAGCACCTCCTGACGCGTCTGGGCGTCGATGCCATGGCGGTCGAGGACGCCCAGGATATCGTCGATGGCGGCCATGTACTCCGCCTCGCTGATATTCATGCCGCGATGCGCCTCCGGCATGCTGCGTCCCCGGTACTCCACGGGGCCGCCGCTCCCGGCGGCGAGGAAGTCTCGCAGGTGCCCCTTGACCACCTCCAGGTGATCGGGGTCCTCGCGATAGGGCAGGAAGCGGGCCCGGATCCGCGGGTTCTGCATATGGGACTCGACGATGTCGTCGACCAGCGAGGCGATGCCCCGCTCTCCGCCCAGGCGTTCGTAGAGGTTGGTACTTGTCATGTGACACCTCCCGGGTCGGCCGGATAGCCGACCCTCACCACTGGTGGTGGACGACCTCGGGCCGTCCGGAACAGACCAGTCGGTACAGTCTCGATCACACAAAAAGGCCTCACTTAGTGGCGGCCGAGAAGTAGAAGTCGAGCATGGCCCCGAGTGGACCTGGGTCGCGGCGCAACCGGCTACGCAAGGCGGCGCCCTCCCAGCAGTCCACCAGCAGGTCCGCCATCTGGCGAGGATCGCTGTCCGGCGGCAGGTCACCCTGCTGCCGTGCCTCCTCCAGGCAGTCGGCGACCCGCACGGCGATGCCGGCGAAGCAGGTCTCGATCTTGCGCCGGAACGTCTCGCTGATCCCCGACAGCTCCTGGCCGACCCCGCCGAGCAGGCAGCCCAGGTAGCCTTCCTGGCGGTACTTCTCCTGCGACAGCTCGAAGAACCGGCGCACCCGCTCCAGGGGCGGCAGACTGGCGTTGCCCAGGCTCAGATCCAGCCCGTGGTGGACCTCCTCCATGTAGCGGTCGATGACCTGCAGGGCGAAGTCCTCCTTGCTGCGGAAGTGATGATAGAAGGACCCCTTGGGCGTCCCCGTCGCCTCCAGCAGCGCCTGGATTCCCAGGTGGTTGTAGCCGTTCTCCAGCAACATGGCGAGTCCCGCCTCGAGCAAGCGCTCCTTCGTCACATGCGTCATACGTCATCCCTTCAGACCGACCGGTCTAATCTTCAGTATCGCCCACAGGCGCGGGGCGTCAAGTCGCCCACCTCAGGCGTTATAGACCACCTTCCCCTGCTCGCCGAGGTCATAGCCGCCGAGCGCCTCGGCCCGCTCGGCGAAGCGCGGCTCCCGGGCGAAGGCCAGCAGGCGCTGCACCGGCGACTCGAAATAGTCGCGCCGGCGCAGCAGCAGATCGAAGGGCTCCCAATGCAGTGGCAGGAAGTCGATACCCTGGCGGCGCGCCGCCGCCTCGACCCCGAGCCCCACGTCCGCCTCCCCCTCGCGGATCGTCAGGGCCAGGTCGTCCTCGCTCAGCGCCAGATGGGGGGCGAAGGTCAACGCCTGGAGGTTCACGCCCTCCCGGGTCACCAGGTGGCGCAGCAGCCGCTCCGCCCCGGCATCCGGCTGACGGCGCGCCACCACCAACCCCGGCCGCTCGAGATCGGCCAGGCCGGTGAGCCCGCGGGGGTTGCCCGGCGCGAGCAGCAGCCCCTGGCAGCGCCGTACCCAACGCACCCCCACCAGGTCACGCATGCCGCCCAGGCCGAGACGCGGCGGGGCATTGTAGTCACCGCTCTCCGGGTCGATCAGGTGCACCGCGGCGAGCATCGCCTCGCCCTGTGCCAGGCGGCGCACCCCATCGCCGCTGCCGTGACAGAGCAGCGCCAGGTCGCAGCCGCTCTCGCGCACCGCCCACTCCAGCA
The DNA here is from genome assembly GCF_002879645.1 of Halomonas heilongjiangensis. Lineage (GTDB taxonomy): Bacteria > Pseudomonadota > Gammaproteobacteria > Pseudomonadales > Halomonadaceae > Halomonas > Halomonas heilongjiangensis. The sequence continues at coordinate 26,642 of NZ_PNRE01000065.1, forward strand.
ACGGATCCTGGCTACCGGCCAGCACCGGCGGCGCCGGTCGTCGACTGGCCTGGTCCCCCTCCAGATGGTGCATCAGCCACAGGTCGAGGCTATGGCGCGGGAAGAGCAGCTTGCCGGTGACCCGGGTGCAGGGGATCACCCCCTGGGCGACCAGATCGTAGATCTTGCGCTCCTTGAGCCGTAGGTAGTCGGCCGCCTCGGCTGTCGTGAGGTAGGTGTAAGGCGTCGCCATCGGATCGTCTCTCGTCGTTTCACTGCATGATCCTGCATGAATTTCAGCATAGGATGCATCGGCGTCTAGTCATGCGGATGATGCAAGGAAGTCACGGGGAGTGCCATGCCGACCACCGACAACGCCTTCGCCACCGCCCTGCGCCTGGTGCTGCACCTCGACCCGGCCCTGCGGGAGATCGTCGCCCTGTCGCTTCAGGTGTCGCTTGCCGCCGTAGCGGTCGGCGCGCTGATCGGTCTTCCCTTGGGCGCCGCCCTGGCGCTGTGGCGCTTCCCGGGTCGCGGCGCGGTCGTGGTGGTGCTCAATGCCCTGATGGGGCTGCCGCCGGTGGTGGCGGGGCTGGCGGTCTACCTGCTGCTGTCTCGGGCCGGCCCGCTGGGGCAGTTCGGCCTGCTGTTCACGCCCGGCGCCATGGTGGTCGCCCAGGTCCTGCTGATCCTGCCGATCATCGCCGCCCTGACCCGCCAGCAGGTGGAGGAGTTGCACGCCGAATACCGGGAACAGCTGCAGTCGCTCGGGCTGTCACGGCTGCGCCGGATCCCCACCCTGCTGTGGGATGCCCGCTTCGGCCTGATGACGGTGATACTGGCCGGCTTCGGTCGCGCCAGCGCCGAGGTGGGCGCGGTGATGATCGTGGGCGGCAACATCGACGGCGTCACTCGGGTCATGACCACGGCGATCGTGCTGGAAACCAGCAAGGGCAACCTGCCGCTGGCCCTGGGCCTCGGCCTGGTGCTGCTCGCCCTGGTCACGCTGATCAACGGTGCCGCCTACCTGGTGGGCGAGACGGCCCGGAGGCGACTGGGATGACCCAAATGGCCCATCAGCTGCCCGAACTGGCGATCCCGGCCCTGCGCTTCGAAGGTGCGAGTGTGGTCCACCGCAGCCAGACGCTGCTCCAGCCGCTGACCCTCTCCCTCGACGGCTGCCGGCGCACCCTGGTGATGGGGCCCAACGGGGCCGGCAAGAGCCTGCTGATGCGCCTGGCCCACGGCCTGCTGCTCCCCAGCGCCGGGCAGGTGTACTGGGAAGGCAAGCCACCGCGCCAGGCGATGGTCTTCCAGCGCCCCGTGCTGCTCAAGCGCTCCGCCCTGGACAACCTCACCTACGCCCTGGCCGTCAGCGGCACCCCTTGGCGGGCACGCAAGCCACTGGCCCGCGAGGCCCTGGCGCGCTTCGGCCTGAGCCCCCTGGAAAGGCGCCCGGCGCGGGTCCTCTCCGGCGGCGAGCAGCAACGCCTGGCCCTGGCCCGGGCCTGGCTGCTCGCCCCGGAGGTGCTGTTCCTCGACGAACCCACCGCCGCCCTGGACCCGGCCTCGATGCGCGCCGTGGAAGCGGCGGTCCTCGACTTCCATGCCCGGGGCACGCGCATCCTGATGACCACCCATGACCTCAACCAGGCGAAACGGCTGGCAGACGACGTCGTGCTGCTCCACGAGGGGCGCCTGATCGAACACAGCGACGCCGAGCGCTTCTTCACCACACCGGCCTCCCCGACCACCCGCGCCTTCATCGACGGCGATCTGATCTGGTAGCGCGGATGACAACCACAGTAAGGAAGACGAGATGCCGAAAGCCGGACTCATCCTCGCCGCACTCGCCCTGATGGGGCCATCGCTTAACGCCGCCGCCCAGAACATCGGCCATATCACCCTGGCCTCTACCACCTCCACCGAGAACTCGGGCCTGTTCGGCGCCATCATTCCCGCGTTCACCGAGGCCACCGGCATCGAGGTGCGCGTAGTGGCCGTGGGCACCGGCCAGGCCTTCGAGATCGCCCGCCGCGGCGATGCCGACAGCCTGCTGGTGCACGACACCGAAGGCGAAACGCGCTTCGTCGCCGACGGCCATGGCACCGAACGCGCCGACGTCATGTATAACGACTACGTGCTCGTCGGCCCGGCCGGCGATCCGGCCGCCATCGCCGATGCCGAGACGGCGGCCGAAGCCTTCGCGCTGATCGCCGCCGCCGAGGCGCCCTTCGCCTCCCGCGGTGACGACAGCGGCACCCACCGTGCCGAACAGCGCCGCTGGGAAGCCGCGGGGATCGCCCCGGCTTCCCCCTGGTACCGCGAGCTCGGCAGCGGCATGGGCGCCACCCTCAACACCGCCGCCGCCATGGACGCCTACGCCATGACCGACCGCGCCACCTGGGTCGCCTTCGACAACCGCCAGGGGCTCGCGCTGCTGTTCGAGGGCGACGAGACGCTGTTCAACCAGTACGGCAGCGTGCGGATCTCCCCCGAGCGCCATCCCCACCTCAAGCACGACCTCGCCGCGCAGTGGCACGAATGGCTGCTCTCCGAGGCCGGCCAACAGGCCATCGCCGACTTCCGAGTCGACGGCCAGCAGCTGTTCTTTCCCAACGCCGAATAACTTCGCGTCCGTGCCGCCTGGGGTGAGGATATCCTCGTCTGGCAGTCATTCAGCCGAGTCGGAACAGCTCCCGCGGGGCCTCCTCCAGGATGTACCGACGGTCATCTTCATCGCCGACCCAATCAGCCAGCCAGTCGAAGGTATCCCGGTAGGTGTGCCTGCCCTCATGCCGGGTCCAGGGCCAGTCACTGCCCCATACCAGCCGCTCTCGACCGAGATGCTCCAGCAGAGCTCGTACATGTGGCCTGAGGTCTCGTACGGGGGAGCGATAAGGCGCCGACAGCTTGACCCAGGTGCGCCCGGCTCGCCCGGCATCCAGCAGCAGGCGGAAGCCGCCGTCGGCAAAGGGATCGGCCTCGACGGGTAGCCCCAGATGATCGATGACCAGGGTGACACCGTGCTGGTGCAGCGCCGGAAAGAGTTCCGGGAGGCGGCTTCCCTCCAGGTGCAGCTCAAGGTGCCAGTTCAATGCCTTGAGGCGATCCAGGAAATCGATCCAGCGACAATCGTCCAGGTCCGGCAGCTCACAGCGCCGTTCGATGAGATTCCAGCGCACACCGACGATACCGGCGGCATCCAGCTCACGCATCTCCGCCAGGCTTGTACCCTTGGGCAGTTGCACCACCCCCCGGTAGTTCTCATCGAGTTTGCCCAGGATCTCCAGCAGCTCGCGGTTATCGTGGCCCAGGAAGCTGGGTTGCACGAGTACCCCGCCGCGGAGCTTGCGGTCATCCAGGTGACCCTGCCACTCGTCGAGCGGTGCCGGCCGCGACGGACGGTAGTTGGACCCCTTGGTCTCATCCACCCGGGCGTAGACGTGAGCATGGCAGTCGAATCCTCGCTTCACTCTCGATTCCTCTCCGTCATCCGAGCAGGGACTTGTCCCCGGCGTTTCGACTTGAACTTAAGTCTAGTTCTCTAGAGAACTGGTTGACTAGAAGTATACACTGGTCTTTAGTGACAGCAACCAGACAGCGGAATCCCGCTTGGAGAACCCACATATGAGCGCACTGAACATGCCCCGTGCCGATGGACGACTCCCGCTCTACGCCCGGTTGCGCGATCAGTTGGCGTCCCGGATCGCCAATGGCGAATGGTCACCCGGCGACATGATCCCGTCCGAGAACCGCCTCGCCGAGGAGTATGGCGTCGCGCTGGCCACCATGCGCATGGGGCTCAAGCAGCTCGTGGACGAAGGCTTGCTGGAACGGCGCCGGGGCACCGGCACCTTCGTCAAGCAACCGGCATTTCGCGCCGACCTGTTCCGCTTCTTCCACGTTCACGATGTAGAAGATCCAGACGGCCCGGTGATTCCCGAAAGCCGGATCCTCACCCGCCAGGAAGTCGACTTGCCCCCCGAGGTCAAGCGAGCCTTCGGCGACGACGCTGGCACACGCTGCCTCAAGTTGGAACGCGTGCGTCTCTGGGCCGGAGATCCCTTGCTGTTCGAGGAGATATTCCTGCGCCTGCCCGATTTCGATGGACTGATGTCACTCGATCCCAAGGAGATGGGGCCCCTGCTCTATCCGGTTTTCCTGCAGGAATTCGGGATCCTCATCTCGTCTGCGACGGATGAGCTTTCGTTCGGTACCGCCACCTCGGCCAGCGCCAAGCATCTGGCGCTACCTGCCGATTCACCGGTTGCCGTCATCGAGCGCGTTGCGCGCAACCCGGTGGGTCGTGTCATCGAGTATCGCCGCGTGCACGGCCGCCCCGAGCGGTTTCGTTATCGCGTCACCCTCGGCGAACAGCCCACCTGATGTGCTTGCACTGTGCCACCTCCCCACCGATCCCAAACGACAGGTACAACAAATGAAAGCCACGCTGCTCTTCACCGCCGCCGCCATCTCAGCCGCTGCCTTCACTCCCGTCATGGCAAGCGACTACCCCAACCGCCCTATCGAAATCATCGTGCCGGCGCCCGCCGGTGGCGGCACGGACAACGTCGCCCGAATGCTCAACCAGTACCTCGAGCAGGAACTGGGCCAACCCGCCGCCGTGCTCAACATCGCCGGTGGCGGTGGCGCCATCGGCGTCAACCAATTGGCCCGGTCGCGTCCCGATGGCTATACCCTGCTCTCCACCTGGAACAGCCCCATCACCACGGTGCCGCACATGCAGCGCGTGCAGTACTCCTACGAGACGCTGACCCCGATCACCAGTACCTCGCAGAGTGCCTATACCCTTTGCGTATCGCCTGATTTCCCGGCTGAAAACGCCGAGGAGTTTCTTGCCGAGTTGCAGGCCAACCCCGGCCAATACACCTACGGCAACGATGGCGTCGGCGGCACCATGCGCCTGGCCGCCGAACGGATCTTCGACGCCTTCGACATCACCGCCCGCCCCATCCCCTTCGGTGGCGCCGGCGAAACCCTGCAGAACTTTCTCGGTGGCCACGTCGACATCTACGGTGGCTCCATCACGCCGGTGCTGCCCTATGTCGAGGATGACCAGACCAAGTGCCTGCTGGTGACCTCTGCCGATGACAACGAAGCCCTGCCCCAGGCATCCGGGCTCGCGGCCCTGGGCCACCCGGAGCTGGAGACCGTACTCTGGCGCATGATGCTGGGCCCGGAAGGCATGGACGAGGAGCGTGCCGAAGTGGTCGCCGACGCCGTGGCCCGTGCCGTGGAACACCCGGAGTTCCGGGACTTCCTCACCGCCCAGGGCGAAACTCTCAATCTGGTACGTGGAGAAGAACTGCGCGATCGGCTGCGGCTGGAGACGGAGGCCATTGGCGAGACCCTGGAGAGCCTCGGCCTCAAGCAACACTGACCTGTGCCTGCACAGAGAGCCATCATGTCCATGAATTACAGAGACTTCTTCTCTGGCATCGCCTTCCTCATCATCGGCACCACCACTGCCTGGATGGGGAAGGGTTTCTATGCCGACGCCGCCTACATCCCTATCGGGGCAGGAACCCTGATGGGGCTGTTCTCGCTGCCACTGATCTGGCGAAGTTCGCGGAGCCTGCTGGCCGGACGAGCCAGCAGGCAACCCGTAGCGGCCCTGGTGGATCACCCCGGACGCTTCCTGGCCACGCTGGGCTGCTGCCTGGTCTATTACACGGCCCTGCCGACCGTGGGCTTCTATACCACCAGCGCCCTGTTCATCATCGTGCTGGCCCCAGTGTTGGGAGAGCGACGACCCGTGGTAGTCCTTAGCATCACCCTGGTCTTCATCACCCTGCTGTACGGCCTGTTTGCCATGGTGCTGAGGCGCCCCTTGCCCGTCGAGTTCTTCCTCGCTTCGTAGAAAGGGTGTCCCGATGTTCGAATCACTGTTGAATGCACTCCCGGTGGCGCTGCAGCTCGGGTCGCTGGTCAGCCTGGTCGTTGGCACCCTGATCGGCATCCTGATTGGCGCCCTGCCGGGCCTCAACCCGGTCATGGCCATTGCATTGATGCTGCCGCTGACCTACGGGTTCGACCCCATCATCGCCCTGGGGCTGGTGGCCGGCATCTACAACGGCTCCATGTACGGCGGCTCCATCCCGGCCATCCTGCTCAACATTCCGGGTACGCCGGCCGCCATCGCCACCACCTTCGATGGCTATCCGATGACACGCAAGGGGCAAGGCGGCCTCGCCCTCAAGACCGCATGCTGGTCATCTGCCATCGGCGGTATCGTCAGCGCCCTGGCCCTGATGATGCTGGCCCCCATGCTGGCCAAGGTGACCCTGGCCTTCGGCCCCTCGGAGTATTTCTGGGTGGCCCTCTTCGGTCTCGTCAGCATTGCCGTCCTGGTCGGCAAGGACATCAGCAAAGGCATGCTCAGCGCCTTGCTCGGCGTCATCATCGGCCTCGTGGGCGTCGACGCCATCAGTGGAGCCGAGCGCTACACCTTCGGCACTCTCTACCTGGTGGGCGGCTTCGAGCTGCTGATCGTCTTGATCGGGCTCTATGCCGTTCCTCCGGTGCTGGAGATGGCGGAAAAGCGCAACGAATCCTACTTCAATGCCGACAGCTTTCGCGTCACGGCCGGTGACGGTAGCCTGGGCCTGGTGCGGCGCTACTGGCGGACCTGGACCCGCTCCTCGGTGATCGGCGTCTGTGTCGGTATCCTGCCCGGTGCCGGCGGCAACCTCGCGGCGCTGCTCAGCTACAACGAGGCCAAGCGAAGAGCCCCCGATCCCGAGACCTTCGGCACCGGCAACCCGGTCGGCGTCGCCGCGGCCGAATCCGGCAACAGTGCCGACAACGCCTCGGCCATGATTCCCTCCCTGACGCTGGGCATTCCAGGCAACCTGATCGCCGCCCTGGTACTGGGTGCCTTGATGATCCACGGACTTCAGCCCGGCCCACAGCTCTTCACCCGTTCGCCCGATGTGGTCTTCGGCTTCATGTGGCAGCTGCTGCTGACGGCCATGTTGCTCCTGCTGCTCGGCGGCATGGTCGCCACTCGCCTGTTCGCCCAGATCCTGCGCATGCCCACTGCACTGCTGGTGCCCACCACCCTGGTGTTGATGGCCATAGGGATCTACACCGTCAACGGCAACGTAACGGACCTTTATGTCATGCTGGCCTTCGGTCTGGTCGGCTACCTGCTCAATCGCCTCGCCTTCCCATTGGCACCCGTGGTGCTGGGGGTCCTGTTGGGCCCCATGGCCGAGCAGAACCTGCGCCTGTCCATGCTGATCTCCCAGAATGACTGGACGGTCCTGTTCACCCGCCCCATCTCCCTGGGCATCATCGCTCTCCTTGCGGCGGTCCTGCTCTCCCAGCTCTGGAAGGCGTTGCGTCAGAGGCGACGCTTGTCTGAAGCTTGAATCGGTATGCCATGTGAAAACACTGGTCATCGAAGACAACCCGAACCTGGCCAACTCCATCGCCACCTTTCTCGAGGAAGCCGGGTTCCAAGTGGAAACCTGCGGCGACGGCCGGAGTGCCGAGCTCATGCTGCGGTCCCTCTCCTTCGATTTGATCCTGTTGGACTTGGGGCTGCCCAAGTTGGATGGCATCCATTTGCTCCGCCGCTTGCGCAGCCGGCATGACAAGACGCCCGTGTTGATCATTTCGGCACGGGACGCCCTCGACCAGCGGGTGCTGGGCCTGGAGGAAGGTGCCGACGATTACCTGGCCAAGCCCTTCTCACTGGTGGAGGTGGTCGCACGGGCGAAGGCACTGGTACGCAGGGCCAAGCAGTTCGGAGAGAACAGCCTGCAATGCGGTGACATCGAGCTTCCTTCCGGCAGCCCGGCCGTCCTGGTAGGTGGGCAGCCAGTCACGCTGCATCGCCGCGAGCGTGAAGTGCTCGAGTATCTGCTGATCAACCAGGGGCGCCTGGTGAGCAAGGCGCAGCTCGCCGACCGCCTCTCCGACCTGGACGACATCCTTACCCACAGCGCCGTCGAGACCTACATCTCGCGCCTGCGCAAGAAGATCGGTGATGGCGTGCAGCTACGCACCGTGCGCGGGCTTGGCTACCTGCTCGATGCCAAGCCCAACTGATATGGCCTCAATTCGCTCCCGCCTCCTGCTCTGGATCGGCTTGCCTTTTAGCCTGGTCGGCCTGCTGACACTCGTCACCAGCTACTACGTGCTCTCTCGCCAGATCACCGAAACGTTCGACGACATGCTGCTCAACGCCGCGGAGCGTCTGGAGCGGCGCATCTACTCGGTAGATGGCGAGCTGCGCATCAACATGCATTACTTCAGCATCAGCACCCTGGGCAGCCGGGGGGATGGCAAGATCTTCTACCGAATACGCGATACCGAGGGCAACATACTGGCGGGCTTCGATGGCCTGCAGGACCCGCCGGGCCCACTCGACGAGCCGCTGTTCTTCGATACTCGCTACGCCGGTAACGCCCTGCGCGCCGTTGCCACCACCTTCCCCGTGGTTCGCTCGACACGCAGCGGGCAAATCGAAGTGATCGTGGCCGAGTCCACCGAAGCGCGGGAAAGCCTGATCAACGAGTTCCTGCTCACACTCTCGATCCTGATCACGATCGGCGGCCTGCTGGCCGTGACCATCGCCATGCTGGCCATCCACCGTGGCCTTGCCCCACTGCGCTCGATCAGCCGCTCGCTTCGCCGTCGCTCGCAGAACGACCTGGAGCCGATCACGGCCGACGTGCCAAGGGAAGTCTCTACGCTGGTCGCCAGCATCAACGGCTTGATGATGCGAATGCGCCAGAGCATACACAACACTCAGCAATTCAATGCCGACGTCTCCCATCAATTGCGCACTCCCGTATCGGAGATTCGCGCCCTGGCGGAACTTACCGCTCGGCAGTGTGCCGACCCGGGGGCGCGGCATAACCTGCATGAGATCGGCCGCATTGCGGAAAGCGCCGGCTACACGGTTCAGCAACTGCTGACCCTGGCCAAGGCGCGTCATGAACTGGTGGATGCTTCCGCCATGACCGTCGTCGACCTTGCCGAGATCTGCCGGCAAGCCTGCACCGAAGCGATCTCGCGCATCTATCAGCGCGGCCAGGAGCTCGAGTTCTGCGAACGGGAGACTGGCTGCCGGATCATGGGCGACAGCGTGATGCTGCGCTGGCTGGTCCAGAACCTGATCGAGAACGCCAGCCAGCATGCGGGCGGCGGCCAGCCTTATCGCGGCACCCTCTACGTGGCGGTTGCCTACAGCGCCCAGACGGTACGGCTGCGGGTCAGCGACGACGGTTGCGGCGTGAGCCCGCAACAACTCACCCGACTGACCGAACGCTTCTTCCGCGCCAGCCCCGGGACGCCAGGCAGCGGGTTGGGGCTGGCCATCGTCAACGAGATCGCCCGCGCCCACGGCGCCTCGATGGAACTCGATAGCCCACCCGGTCAAGGGCTCTCGGTGACCGTGACCTTCCCCCCCTCTAGCGCCCCCCTCGCCGGCTCAGCGAAATGACCACCGGTGTGGCCAGGATCAACAGCAGCAGGCGCAGCACGTGGTGCGACACCACATAGACGGGATCGACATCCAGCGCCACCGCGATTACCGCCATCTCCCCGACGCCTCCCGGCAGAAGCGCCAACAGCGCCGCCGCGAAGGTATGGGACGTAAATGTCGAAAGCAGCCAGGCGGTAGCCGCCGCCATCAGTACGGCATAGGTAGCGAACAGCACTCCATAGCGCCCCACCCAGATGATCCGTTGCCAGGGCGTACCAGCAAAGCGCGCCCCCACCGAGCTGCCAAGCACCAGGAACGTTGCCACCAGCAGAATATCGGGTAACGCGACTCCATGACCCAGGGTAGCCAGCACTGCCCCTATCGCCATGGGCCCGAGGAACTCCGGAAGCGGAAAACGCAACAGCCTGCCCAGCCACCAGGATGCGGGGGCCAGCACTAGCAGGGTCATCGCCTGCCAATCGACACCGCCTCCCTCGCCTAGCACGATGCCACCGGCAAGGTGGCTGGCCATGAAGGCAGCGGAGGCGACCACGATGACCAGACGCATGGCATGGGTAATGGCGATCCAGCGAATGTCCACGCCCAGGCGCTCGGCAAGAATGACCGTGGCATTCATGCTACCCGGGAAGGAGCAAAACACGGCGCTCAACCGGCTCATCCCACTGAGGGAGAACAGCCAGGCGCCCCCGGCCAGCATCGCGCCCATGTAAGCCAGCATGGCCAACACACTGGGGTACCACTCCAGCAGATGCGACAGCTCGTCCAGCTCGATCCGGTTGCCGATGAACAGCCCCAGCATGGCGATGGAACCGCGGTGCAACCGCTTGTCGATGCCTGTCCGCATGCCGGCGAGCGAAGCGACCAGCACCGCGAAGAGGGGCCCGAGCATCCATGCCATGGGCAGGGAGACAAGGGTGGCAATGCCGCCACCCAGGGCTCCGATCAGTAACGTCGAAGTGGAGCGATGCGCCATCGCTCAGGCGCCGACCGGGCTTTGGCGACGCTTGATCCAGCTCATCAGGCGTTGGCCGAACAGCGATACCAGCAGCAGCGCCAGGATGATCAGCGTTACCGGGCGCTCCAGCACATAGGCCAGGTTGCCGCCGCTGATCTGGTAGGAGTGCAGCAGCGACTTCTCCGCCATTGCCCCCAGCAGCATGCCGATCACCGCAGCCGGCACCGAGTAGCCGTAGTGGCGCAGCAGCCACCCCACCACCGCGAACACCAGCACCGTCGCCGGTCCGGTCATGTTGCCGGTCAGGCCGAAGGAGCCCATCACCGCCAGCACCAGCACCGAGGGAATCAAGTAGCGCATCGGCACCTTGACGATGTTGGCCAGCAGAGGAATGAACAGCAGGCCAATCACCATCAGCAGGAACACCTGGGCGAAGTTGGCAAAGATGATGGCATAGACCACATCGGTCTGCTGGCGGATGAACTGCGGGCCGCCGGTGATATTGTGCATGGCGAAGGCTGCCAGCATTACCGCCGTGGCCCCGCCACCCGGGATACCCAGTGCCAGCAGGGTGGCCATGGAGCCTGCCTCCGAGGTGCTGTTGGCCGACTCCGAGGCCACTACCCCCTTGGGGTTGCCCTTGCCGAACGAGGAGGGATCCTTGTCACGGCGCTGGGTCTCCACGTAGGAGAGCAGGTTGGAGACCGACGACCCCACCCCGGGCACCGCCCCCACGAAGACCCCAATCAGTCCACCGCGGATCATCACCCAGGGGTAGCTCAGTGCCAGTTTGAAGCCCTGGAAGATCTCCGAGATCTTGACCTTGCGGGAAGCCTCCGACTCGACGATGAAGCCCTTGTTGGCCAGCTTGAACAGTTCCGAGGCGGCGAACATGCCCATCATGGCGGGAATCACCGGCACACCGTCGAGCAGGTAGGCCTGCCCCATGGTACCTCGCGCCATGCCCAACTCGTTGAAACCGATGGTGCCGATCAGCAGGCCCACGAAGCCGGCCAGCAGCCCCTTGAGCACCTGGTCGCCCTTGAGACTGGCGATCAGCGTCATGCCCCACAGGATGACCGCGAACATCTCGGCGGGCCCCAGCTTCAGCACCATGAGCGACAGCGGCTGGATCATCACGAACAGGATCAGGTAGCCCATCAGCACCCCGATCACCGAGGAGAGCAGCGCTACCCCCAGCGCCTGGTTGTGCTTGCCCTGGCGCGCCATGGGGTAGCCGTCGAAGGCGGTAGCGATCGCCGAGGAGGTGCCGGGTATGTTCATCAGGATGGCCGGGATGCCGCTGCCGAAGGAGCCCCCGGTGAAGATCGCAGTCAAGAACAACATCGCCTGCACGAAATCCATGTACAGCGTCATCGGCAGGAAGATCGCCATGGCCATGGAGATCTGCAGGCCCGGCGTGGCGCCGAAGATCAGCCCGATGACGATGCCCGGAACCACCACCACCCAGGGTGCGAAGCTAGAGAACAGCAGGGCCAACCCCTGCTCTACGGCGGTAAAATCGATCATGGTGTCACTCCCTCAGCCCTGTAAGACCAGCATGTGCATGGGATAAGGCAGCATCTGCGCGAAGAAGAAGGCCACGCCGAAACCGAACGTCAGGCTGTAGCTGCCCAGCAGCAACCAGTTGCGCTCACCCTTCATGACCAGAAACAGCGCAATGAACAGCACCGTGGCCACATCGAAACCCAGTGTCTCCAGCGAGACCACATAGGCCGCGAAGAGACCCACTACCGGCAGGGTGCGATGCAGCGGCTCCCCCTCGCCCTCCGGGCGGGTGAGCAAGGTTCCTTGTTTCAGGCGTAGCGCCACTTCCAGCAGCACGATGACCAGCACCACGAGGGAGAGTGGCAGGATCAAAAGGAGATTCTGCACGGCCGAAGAGACCCGAATGGCATCCAGCAGGTACCACAGGGTAAAGCCGGCCAGGGCCATGAGGACCAGCAGGTCCCCACAGTCGCGTTTGTTGGTGGACATGAGACGACTCCAGGCGACCCCAGACATGGCTGACCGGGGCCGCAACATGCGGAAGGATTCAGTTCAGCAAGTGAGCGTACTGTTCGAAGACTTCGAAGTTCTCACGCATCAACTCGTTGGAGCGTTCGGGACCGACCCAGACACCGCCGATATCGTTGGACGAGAGGTGATCCTGGACATCCTTGCGCGCCAGGGTGTTCTGGATCGCCTCGGTGAGGGCCCCGAAGCGCTCAGGGTATTGACGCTCCATTTCGCTGCTGACGGCGAAGCCGCGCATCGAGCCCTGCAGCACCGGCACCTCGAGATCCATCGGCTCGAGCGCCTCGTTGATGGTGGGTGCGTCCCACTGGTCGATGCGCTCATCGTTGACGATCGCCAGCGGTGTCAGGAACTCGCGGATGCCCTCGCTGCCCTCGGCGCTGATCGAGGTGAAGTGCACCTGCCCACCTGCCACGGCGGAACGGGCCTCCCCTCCGCTGTTGTAAGTCACCAGGTTGAGGTTCTCCTGGGGAATGCCCGCCTCTTCGAGCAGTAGCCGAACCATCAGGTGGCCGGCGGAGCCCTGCACAACGGAGGCGCGCACTTGTCCCGGGTTGTCACGGATCTCTTCCAGCAAGGAAGGCAGGTCCTCGAAGCCACTGTCCTTGTTGGCGGCAATCAGGTCGAGGTCGAACCATTGGAAGTTGACGAAGGAGAAGTCGTCGATGCCGTAGGATGCCCCACCCGTCAGGATGGTGTTGGTCAGGTAAGGCGCGAAAGTGGAAGCATAGAGTGTGTAGCCATCGTCCGGCCGCGACAGGATGTAATTGGCGGAAATCTGCGTACCCGCGCCCGGGCGGTTGGTGACACGCACCGGAACATCCAGCTCCTCGGACAAGAAATTGGACATGGCGCGAGCCAGGCGGTCCGCGCTGCCACCGGTACCGAAGCCGACCACCATGTCGACCGGCCGATCCGGGAAGTCATCCGCCGCCACGGGCGCGGTCAGCGACAGCGACGCCAGCAGGGCCGCCAGGGTGCGGGTCATGAGCACCTTCCGGCCGGTTTTTGAGATTCGTTCGAACATGGCATGTACATCCTCATTGTTGGATTATTTCGGGGTCTCGCCCCGACAGAGCCAACTCTAGAGGGCCAACCTGTCACCAAGCTTGCATGCCTCATACGTACGACCATTGTCTAGGTACCCAACCCCGCCAACAGCCCGTCCAACTCATTCGCCACGAAGCGCGGTTCCACGCACTCGTCGAGATGCCCAGCGGCGAAGCGCAGGAAGCCGAGTGCGGCATGGGACAGGCGCCGATCGCGGCGCACGATGAACTGCCAGTGGCTCTCGATGGGCAGCCCGGCCACCGGCAGGACCACCAGGTCCGGATGCTCCGGGGGCAGCACGTGTTCCGAGAGCACGGCCAGGCCCATCCCCGCGGCCACGCCGACACGGATCGCCTCGTTGCTGGCCATCTGCAGGGTCGGGCCGAGCGTCAGGCCATGCTCCTGTAGCCAGCTCTCGAACAGCATGCGCGTGGCGGAGCCCGGCTCGCGCAGCAGGAAGCGCTCCCTCAGCAACTCCTCCATGGCCACTGCCTCGTGCCCGGCGAGGCGATGGACGTGGGGGGCCACCGCCACCAGCGGGTTGCGCAGGAAGCGCCCGGCCACGGCGTGGGCCAGCGAGGGCGGATGACTGAACACGTAGAGGTCGTCGTCCTGGCGCTCGAAGCGGGTCAGCATCTGGCGGCGGTTGCCGATGTGCAGGGTGACGTCGACCTCGGGAAAGGCGCGGCTGTAGGGACCGAGCAGCCGCGGCAGCACGTACTGGGCGGTATTGACCAGGGCGATGCTGAAGCGCCCGCGCTCGCCGCCGCGCAGCGCCACGAGATAGTCGTCGAAATCGGCGAAGCGCCCCAGCACCTCGCGGCTGGCCCGATAGAGCTCATGGCCCGCCTCGGTGGGCACCAGCCGCCCCTGCCGTACGATCAACAGCGGCTCGCCCACCGCCTCGCCCAGCCGCTTGAGCTGCTGGGAGACCGTCGGCTGGGTCAGGTGGAGCCGGCGGGCCGCCTCGCTCACCGAGCCACAGCGCACCACCGCCACATAGACCTGCAGCAGGCGGAAGGTCAGATGCCGGATGTTCATTGATGATCATCAATCCATAGCGATGCAAAGTGTTATTGGTATCAATATTCCATTATCCGCACAATCCGCAGCGTTTCCTGGTGCTCCCCCACCCCTGACCACACGAGACCCGTCATGCCCGATATCGTGGTGATGTTCTTCCTGCTCGGCCTGCTGGCCGGGCTGGTGAAGTCCGACCTGACCATCCCCAAGGCCGCCTACGACACCCTGAGCCTGCTGCTGATGCTGACCATCGGCCTCAAGGGCGGTATGGCGCTCTACGGCAATTTGGGCTGGTCCATCGTGCCGGAACTGGCCGCGGTGGCGGCGCTGGGGGCGGTGATTCCGCTGGCCCTGATGCCGGTGCTGCGCCGGCTGGTGCGCCTCTCGGCCGCCGACAGCGCGAGCCTCGCCGCCCACTACGGCTCGGTGAGCGCCGGCACCTTCGCCGTGGCGCTGGCCTTCGCCGAGGGCCGCGGCCTGCCCATCGGCGCCGAGGTGACCCTCTATCTGGTGATGATGGAGTTGCCGGCGATCATGGTGGCCATCGCCCTCTACCGCCGCTACCGGGGTGCCGAGGCCGCGGCCGCCATGCAGGGCCTGTGGCACGAGACCCTGACCAACCGCGGCGTCATCCTGCTCGCCGGCGGCGTGGTGATCGGCGCCATGTACGGCCCCATGGAGGGCGCCAACGTCACCGACCTGCTGACCGGCGCCTTCCATGCCGTGCTGGCGATCTTCCTGCTGGAGATGGGCCTGACCGCCGCCGAGACCCTGCGCCCCCTGCCCTGGCGCCTCTGGCGGCTGCTCACCTTCGCCCTGGTCGCCCCGCCGCTGCTCGCCCTCGCCGGGCTCGGCGTGGGCCTGGCGCTGGGCCTGCCCGCCGGGTCGCTCTTGATCCTCACGGCGCTGGCCGCCAGCGCCTCCTATATCGCCGCACCCGCCGCCATGCGCACCGCCATTCCCGAGGCCAACATCGGCCTGGCGATGCTCGCCGCCCTGGGCTTCACCTTCCCGCTCAACGTGATCGTCGGCATCCCGCTCTACCACCAGTTGATCCAATGGCTGGCCGGCTGAAACAGCAACGGCGACCTCCCCGGTCGCCGTTCCCTTGTCGTCCTGCGTTCCTGCTTCCTGCGTCCGGCCCTATGCGACTTTCGTCACAGACGCCAAAAGCTGCACTTTACGTTAACGTAAACCTCGCCTAGTCTTGTGCCATCTGCCACGCTACAAGACATGAGATCGCCGGTTGCGTCGCCGCCCATGGCACCGGACGCATCCCCTGACAGGAACGGAGCCCACCATGTACACGCCCTACAAGCCCCTCGACTTCGGCCTCGACGACGAGCTCAACATGCTACGCGACCAGGTCAACGCCTTCGCCCGCGACGAGATCGCCCCCCGCGCCGCCGAAATCGACGCGAAGAACGAGTTCCCCAACGACCTGTGGCGCAAGTTCGGCGACATGGGCCTGCTCGGCATCACCGTGTCGGACGAGGACGGCGGCAGCGGCATGGGCTATCTCGCCCACTGCATCGCCATGGAGGAGATCTCCCGGGCCAGCGCCTCGGTGGGCCTCTCCTACGGCGCGCACTCCAACCTCTGCGTCAACCAGCTCAAGATCAACGCCAATGCCGAGCAGAAGGCCAGGTACCTGCCGAAGCTGATCAGCGGCGAACACGTGGGCGCGCTGGCCATGTCCGAGCCGGGCGCCGGTTCCGACGTGGTCTCCATGAAGCTGCGCGCCCGCCAGGACGGCGACCATTACGTGCTCAACGGCAACAAGATGTGGATCACCAACGGCCCCGACGCCGACGTGCTGGTAGTCTACGCCAAGACCGACCCGGAGGCCGGCTCCAAGGGCATCACCGCCTTCATCATCGAGAAGGACTTCAAGGGCTTCTCCACCGCCCAGAAGCTCGACAAGCTCGGCATGCGCGGCTCCAACACCTGCGAGCTGGTGTTCCAGGACTGCGAGGTGCCGGCCGAGAACGTGCTCGGCGAGGTGCACCGTGGCGCCAAGGTGCTGATGAGCGGGCTGGACTATGAGCGCACCGTGCTCGCCGCCGGCCCCATCGGCATCATGCAGGCAGCACTGGACGTGGTAGTGCCCTACATCCACGAGCGTAAGCAGTTCGACCAGGCCATCGGTGAATTCCAACTGGTGCAGGGCAAGATCGCTGACATGTACACCACCCTGAACGCCTGCCGCGCCTATCTCTACGCCGTGGCCGCCGGCTGCGACCGCGGCCAGACCTCGCGCAAGGACGCCGCCGGGGTGATCCTCTACTGCGCCGAGAAGGCGACCCAGGTGGCGCTCGACGCCATCCAGCTGCTCGGCGGCAACGGCTACATCAACGAGTACCCCACCGGGCGGCTGCTGCGCGACGCCAAGCTCTACGAGATCGGCGCCGGCACCAGTGAGATTCGCCGCATGTTGATCGGCCGCGAGATCTTCAACGAATCCGTTTAACCCAAGCCGCAAGCTCTAAGCTGTAAGCTGTAAGCAACTGCTTCACGGGGTTTTCTTACAGCTTCAGGCTTACAGCTCAAAGCTCCCCGGAGGGGTACATGGCAATCCTGCAAACCCAGATCAATCCGCGCAGCGAGACCTTCCAGGCCAATGAAGCGGCGATGCGCCACGAGGTGATGAAGCTGCGCGAGCTGACCGCCGCGATCAGCCAGGGCGGCGGCGAGAAGGCCCGCGCCCGCCATGAATCCCGCGGCAAGCTGTTCGTGCGCGACCGCATCGACCACCTCATCGACGAGGGCTCGCCCTTCCTGGAGTTCTCGGCGCTGGCGGCCCATGAGGTCTACGACGATGCGGTGCCCGCCGCCAGCATCGTCACCGGCATCGGCCGCGTCTCGGGGGTCGAGTGCGTCATCGTCGCCAACGACGCCACCGTCAAGGGCGGCACCTACTACCCGCTCACCGTGAAGAAGCACCTGCGCGCCCAGGAGATCGCCCGCAAGCACCGCCTGCCGTGCCTCTACCTGGTCGACTCCGGCGGCGCCTTCCTGCCCCGCCAGGACGAGGTGTTCCCCGACCGCGACCACTTCGGGCGCATCTTCTACAACCAGGCCACCCTCTCCGCCGAGGGCATCCCGCAGATCGCCGTGGTGATGGGCTCCTGCACCGCCGGCGGCGCCTATGTGCCGGCCATGGCCGACGAGTCGATCATCGTCAAGCAGCAGGGCACCATCTTCCTCGGCGGCCCGCCGCTGGTGAAGGCCGCCACCGGCGAGTCGATCAGCGCCGAGGACCTGGGCGGCGCCGACGTGCACGCCAAGGTGAGCGGCGTGGCCGACCACTACGCCGAGAACGACGCCCACGCCCTGCAGCTGGCGCGCGGCTGCGTGTCGCGGCTCAACTGGCAGAAGCGCGGCCGGCTCGCCATGCAGGCCCCGACGCCGCCGCGCCTCGACCCGGCCGAGCTCTACGGCATCGTCGGCACCGACCTCAAGAAGCCCTATGACGTGCGCGAGGTGATCGGGCGCATCGTCGACGACTCCGACTTCGACGAGTTCAAGCGCTACTACGGCGACACCCTGGTCACCGGCTTCGCCCATATCCACGGCTTCCCGGTGGGCATCGTCGCCAACAACGGGGTGCTGTTCTCCGAGTCCGCGGTCAAGGGCGCGCACTTCATCGAGCTCTGCGCCCAGCGCAAGATCCCTCTGGTGTTCCTGCAGAACATCACCGGCTTCATGGTCGGCTCGAAGTACGAGCACGAGGGCATCGCCAAGCACGGCGCCAAGCTGGTCACCGCGGTGGCCTGCGCCCGGGTGCCCAAGTTCACCGTGCTGATCGGCGGCAGCTTCGGCGCCGGCAATTACGGCATGTGCGGCCGCGCCTATGAGCCCAACCTGCTGTTCATGTGGCCCAACGCGCGCATCTCGGTGATGGGCGGCGAGCAGGCCGCCGGCGTGCTGGCCCAGGTCAAGCGCGAGCAGATCGAGCGCGATGGCCGCGAGTGGTCGAAGGAAGAGGAAGAGGCCTTCAAGCAGCCCACCCGCGAGCAGTACGAGCACCAGGGCCACCCCTACTACGCCAGCGCGCGGCTGTGGGACGACGGCGTCATCGACCCGGCCCAGACCCGCGACGTGCTGGGGCTCTCGCTCGCTGCGGCGATGAACGCCGAGGTGCAAGAAACCAAGTTCGGCGTGTTCCGGATGTAGGCGCTTCGCGCCAGCCACGAGCACCGGGCTACGCGCCACGAGCGCTCGAAGCTCGAAGCTCGAAGCTCGAAGCTCGAAGCTCGAAGCTCGAAGCCAGCAGGATACCGATATGACCACACAGACTTATTCGAACCTGAACATCGACGATCGCGGCGTCGCCCGGCTGACGCTGAACCGCCCCGAGGTGCACAACGCCTTCGACGACAGCCTGATCAGTGAGCTCAACGCCCACCTCGATCGCCTGCGTGAGGCCGCCGGCCGCGGCGAGGTGCGCGTGGTGGTGCTGGGCTCCGAAGGCAAGAGCTTCTCCGCCGGGGCCGACCTCGGCTGGATGAAGCGCATGGTGGAATACGATGTCGAGGACAACCTGGCCGACTCGCGCAAGTTATCCCAGCTGATGCACGGCCTGGACACCCTGCCCTGCCCCACCGTGTGTCGCGTACAGGGCGCCGCCTTCGGCGGCGCCGTGGGCCTGGCCGCCTGCTGCGACATCGTGATCGCCTCCGAGAAGGCCAGGTTCTGCCTCTCCGAGGTGAAGATCGGCCTGTCGCCGGCGGTGATCAGCCCCTATGTGCAGCGCACCCTCGGCCCCCGCCAGATGCGCCGCTACGCGCTTTCCGCCGAGGTGCTCGACGCCGCGACCGGCCTCGGGCTGGGTCTGGTTCACCGGGTGGTCGGCCACGACGACCTGGATGACGAGGTCGAGACCATGATCGACACCCTGCTGTCCGGCTCGCCCCAGGCCCAGCGCGCCACCAAGGCGCTGCTCGCCGAGGTCGCCCGCGAGCCCGATGCCGATGCCACCCGCGAGCGCACCTGCCGGGTGATCGCTGAGCTGCGCGTAAGCCGGGAGGGCCAGGAGGGCCTGGCCAGCTTCTTCGAGAAGCGCCGCCCCACCTGGGCCCCTGACCAGAACGCCCCCGACAAGCCTGCCTCGGAGCCCAACTCATGACCAAGTTCGATACCCTGCTGGTCGCCAATCGTGGCGAGATCGCCTGCCGGGTGATGCGCACGGCGCGCGCCATGGGCCTGCGCACCATCGCCGTCTACTCCGACGCCGACGCCAATGCTCGCCACGTGCGTGAGGCCGACGAGGCCGTGCGCCTGGGCCCCGCCGCGGCTCGCGAGAGCTACCTGAACATCGCGGCGGTGATCGAGGCCGCCCGGCGCACCGGCGCCGGCGCCATCCACCCCGGCTACGGCTTCCTCTCCGAGAACGGCGCCTTCGTCGAGGCCCTCGACCAGGCCGGCATCGTCTTCGTCGGCCCGCCCGCCTCGGCGATTGCCGCCATGGGCGACAAGTCCGCCGCCAAGGCGCGCATGGCCCACGCCGGCGTGCCGCTGGTGCCCGGCTACCACGGCGACGACCAGGACGACGCCCTGCTCAAGGCCGAGGCCGACAAGATCGGCTACCCGGTACTGCTCAAGGCCAGCGCCGGGGGCGGCGGCAAGGGCATGCGCGTGGTCGAATCCGACGCCGGCTTCCAGGCCGCCCTCGACGGCTGCCGCCGCGAATCCCAGGCCGCCTTCGGCGACCAGCGCATGCTGATCGAGAAGTACCTGACCCAGCCGCGCCACGTCGAGGTCCAGGTGTTCTGCGATGCCCATGGCAACGGCGTCTACCTGTTCGAGCGCGACTGCAGCGTGCAGCGCCGTCACCAGAAGGTGCTCGAGGAGGCCCCCGCCCCCGGCATGACCGCCGAGCTGCGCCGCGACATGGGCGAGGCCGCGGTACGCGCCGCCCAGGAGATCGGCTACGTGGGCGCCGGCACCGTCGAATTCCTGCTGGATGCCGATAGCTCGTTCTACTTCATGGAGATGAACACCCGCCTGCAGGTGGAGCACCCGGTCACCGAGATGATCACCGGCCAGGACCTGGTCGAGTGGCAGCTGCGCGTGGCCATGGGCGAACCGCTGCCGCTGGCCCAGGACGAGCTGACCATCACCGGCCACAGCTTCGAGGCGCGCCTCTACGCCGAAGACCCCGAGCAGGACTTCCTGCCCGCCACCGGCACCCTGACCCACTTCGCCATGGACCTGGAAGGCGCCGGCCTTAGCTCTTTTGAAAAGGGCCGCGCGCGCGTGCGCCTGGACAGCGGTGTGGAGAGCGGCGATGTGGTCTCGATGCACTACGATCCGATGCTCGCCAAGTTGATCGTGCATGGCGACGACCGCGACCAGGCGCTGGCCACCCTCAACCGCGCGCTGGCCGCCCTGGACGTGCAGGGCGTGATCACCAACCGTGCCTTCCTGCAGCGCCTGGCCACCCATCCGGCCTTCAAGAACGCCGAACTGGATACGCGCTTTATCGAGCGCCACGAGGCGACCCTGTTCGCCCCGCGCCGGTACAGCATCGAGGAGTACGCCGGCGCCGCGCTGATCGGCCTGAGCCAGCTCGCCCGCGAGTGCGAGAGCGACTCCCCCTGGGACCGCCACGACGGCTTCCGCCTCAATGCCCCGCACACCATCCGCATCGCCCTCTGCGACCCAGCCCACGCCCAGGATCCCGACGATTCCGACGCCGTGGTGGTGGTCGAGGGCCGGCGCGAGCGCGGCACCGATACCACCTGGCACCTTGTCATCGGCGGCGAGACCCTCACCGCCAGCCTGCAGCACCTGGAAGGCGACGCCGTGGCGGTCACGCTCAACGGCCACCGCCGCCGCCTGCAGGCGCGTCGCGACGGCCATGTGGTGGTGATGGTCGACCCGCGCGGCGAGACGCGGCTGTTCTGGCGCCGCATCGACGCCATCGACCACGGCCACCACGAGGCCGAATCGACCCTCACCGCGCCCATGCACGGCACCGTGGTGGCGCTGCTGGTGGAGCCGGGCCAAAGGGTGGAGAAAGGCATGCCGCTGATGGTCATGGAAGCCATGAAGATGGAGCACACCATGACCGCCCCCGCCGATGGCCACGTGGAAAACTTCCATTTCCAGGGCGGCGATACCGTCGGCCAGGGCGACGTACTGCTCGAGTTCGCCGCCGACGAGTCACCGCAAGGTTGACGAGGACCCTGTAGGAGCGCAGATTTTCTGCGCGATTGGCGCCGCAGGCGCCCTCTGATACATCCACGGCGCCGTGCAGCCTGCGGGTCAGACCCCGGCGGAGGTAACACCGCTCGGACAAGACACAACCACAGGCTGGCACCTCGGCTGGGGTCTGACCCAAAGGCGGGCGACTCCCCCGGCCAGGCCAGCAGAGGATTGGAGAACACCCATGGCCTTCCCCCAACACGTGCGCCTGGTCGAGGTCGGCCCCCGCGACGGGCTGCAGAACGAACCCGAGCCGATCGCCACCAACACCAAGCTCGAACTGATCGACCGCCTGGGCGCGGCCGGTATCCGCTACATCGAAGCGGCCAGCTTCGTCTCGCCCAAGTGGGTGCCGCAGATGGCCGACCACCGCGAGGTGATGCAGAACCTCGTCCGCCTGGACGGCGTGGTCTATTCGGCGCTCACCCCCAACCTCAAGGGGCTGGAAGCCGCACTCGAGTGCGGCGTCGAGGAAGTGGCGGTGTTCGGCGCCGCCTCCGAGGCCTTCTCGCAGAAGAACATCAACTGCTCCGTGGCCGAGTCCCTCGAGCGCTTCGCCCCGGTGCTGGAACGCGCGCAGCAGGCCGGCGTGCGCGTGCGCGGCTACGTCTCCTGCGTGCTCGGCTGCCCCTACGAGGGCGAGA
This sequence comes from Halomonas heilongjiangensis, assembly GCF_002879645.1. Taxonomy (GTDB): domain Bacteria; phylum Pseudomonadota; class Gammaproteobacteria; order Pseudomonadales; family Halomonadaceae; genus Halomonas; species Halomonas heilongjiangensis. The sequence continues at coordinate 49,020 of NZ_PNRE01000065.1, forward strand.
TCGCCCCCGCCAAGGTCGCCGAGGTCTCCAAGGCCCTGTATGAGATGGGCTGCTACGAGGTCTCGCTCGGCGACACCATCGGCACCGGCACCCCGCTTGCCGCCAAGCGCATGCTCGAGGCGGTCGCCAGGGACATCCCCATGGACAAGCTCGCCGCCCACTTCCACGACACCTACGGCCAGGCGCTCGCCAACCTCTACGCCGTGCTGGAAGAAGGCATCGCGGTGGTCGACAGCTCCGTGGCCGGCCTCGGCGGCTGCCCCTATGCCAAGGGCGCTTCCGGCAACGTGGCCAGCGAGGACGTCGTCTACCTGCTCAACGGCCTCGGCATCGAGACCGGCATCGACCTCGAGGCGCTCGCCGCCACCGGCACCTGGATCACCCAGGCCATCAAGCGGCCGAATCGCTCGAAGGTCGGGGTGGCCCTCGCCGCCAAATAACCGTACCCCAGAACGCAAGGCCCCCGAGCCAGGTGACTGACTCGGGGGCCTTGTCATTATCGAGATTAAAGCGTAGGTGACTTCACGCCTCAATCAGCCGACCCGCCAGCGATCGGATGCATCGAGGTGCTATGCATATTGACCTCAATAAACCATTTTGGGTGCATATTCTCGAAGTCTGTTCGGATGTTGGACGGCAAATAGCTGGCCGAATCAAGCACAAGAGGCCGGCCATCTACTCTTTTGAAAACGACCCAATGCCAGAAATCTTTCCCGTCTTCCTGATAGTGCTTGATCGATAGCAGCGCCAGATCGGGCAGTTCGCCCCATGATGAAAAAGGCACCTCATCTTCAGAGGTTCCAACACCTGATGCAGAAAGCAGCCTCCTTACATAATCGGTATCGGACCAGCGTTCACCACTGCGCCGGTAGACCCTCAGCACGCCACCAATGTGTGGTGTCGTCACCGCGGCTATCTCCGCCTCCCCGTTTCCGCTCAGGTCGGCGACGCCGACCGGGTTGAGCCAACGGTTCGGCATACCGATCGGGACCGACTGCGCCACGATCTCCAGCCGATTTCCACCGAGGCCGACCAGCGCCAGCCGCGACCCGCTGTCAAGCGAACTGACGATAACCAGCAATTCCGTCGGCGTCTGATCCGTCACTTGCACGAGGCGCGGCGCAAGGACTTCGAACACCTCATCGATGGGCAAGCCCAGCACCACTGCTCGCCCGGCGTCGGTGGTCGCTACCAAACGCGCATATTCATGCGGCCGACCAAGGGCATAATGCCCGTACCGATCGACCGGCTCGGCATAGCTGGCAGCGATGATCTGCTCCGCACGAGCGGAAGGCGCCATCAACACGATCAGGGCACACAGTGAGAGAGCGTAGCGTATCACCATCCTGATCCCCTGAGGTTGTTCAACACCGTGGTTCAGGTGCGAAGCGCTGCAGGCGCAGCGTCACCTGCAACCATTTGTTATGCGCCACTCTTCTACGCTTCATCGACCGACCAGCATTGCAACTCTGGCAGCCATGAGCTTCGCGACGAACTTGAACGGGTATGTCGCATAGCTGGGCACGTCGTTCGGAATGTCGCAGTTCTCGGGCTTGAACTTGGTTTGGATACGCATCTGCAACGGTGGGGCATTGTCACCGAACCTTGCTCGGTACACCGAGAACCAGTGACCCTTCTGAAAGTCGAGAAACATGGCTGAATTACAGCATGTCGCGACGACCCTTTTCGTAGGAGACTCAGTCTTTATCTTGTAGTCAAGCATGAGATCACCTCCCTTTGAGCATCTCATGCGGTCCTTTCGGTAGAGCAGATATTCTGTCCCGCCATCCGCCCCCAGAACCGGACGTGCATTCGGGAGCGCTTCAATCTGACGAGCGCCTTCCTGGCAATCGTCGCAATAACAAGCTGCACCCAAAATCGGTGAGCCGATTACTTCGAGTTCAACGCTTCCACAAGCGCACCGAGCAATCGGTTGATTCGCGGTCGTCATCAACTACTCCTCTCTGGTGGCGTATAACGCCGCTTAGCACGCGCGGCTACGGAATGAAGGCGAATCCGCAATGTAGAAGACGTCGCCGTGACTGGCCTTATTATACATGATTTCCCTCCGGAATCTGAGCCAATAGGTCAGCAACCCCAATATCCACCCCCGCCTGTGAAAGCAAAGTAGAAACTTGCCCTCGATGGTGAGTCTGATGGTTAAAGAAGTGAAGAATCAGGCTCGAAAATCGTTTGTTGGCAGGAATCCCTTTAGTGTTGTGGTAGCTGAGAACGAAATCCAGATCACCTTCGGATAGCTCGGCTATCCAGTTGATAATCTTGCGATCCAACCATATCCGGCGCTCAGACAGAGTAGCGATATCTTTAAAAAGTATCTGATCTAGGCTGGTTGGATTCGGAAGATCAGCGACCTCACGCAAAGAGGTCAGGCAGGACGGATGTGTAGAGAACCGCTTGAGCCATGCTGGGCAATGGCTTCGCGGGCGCCAGAAGCCCATTGGGGTAGGTAAAACTCGAGGGGGCGGGCACGCTACCGCCCTACCCTGCACGACGCGACGCCCCCTGCCATCCATGCGATAGTCCCCTCGCTCCACTGTGTACTGCGATGCCGCCGGCCACCTTCAGCGGCCTTAGCGATCAAGAGTAAGCAGATGTAACGTTGGATGCAAAGCTGAGGATGGTCGTTGAGGTCGGTGACAGGCGGCGTTCGCCGGTGGCACGAGTGGAACCCAAGCACCCGGGAAAGGTCGAGGCAGACCGATTCCTGCCAGCGCCGACCGGAAGTGGGTGCCCGGCCGTCGAGATCAAGGGGCCGCTGTAAACGGCCCCGCTTGTTCCGGTGATATGCCGATCATTCCAGCACGGGGCGTGCGTTGACAGCTTGCACGGGGCGATTGTTGTGATGACCCATCACCTGCAAGAATTGATCAATCTGTTCCTTGGATGCGGAAATTGGTTGCTTCATCACTAGCCAACGCACGCCCTCGGTGCAAGGCGGTGTCGTCAATGAACCATTGAAGCGGTAGTAATCACGATCTGAAGGCAAGATGTCCAGCGGGGAGATATCTGTTGACAGCGCTAGCGTTTCGCCTTCTTCCGGCATTTGCGCCCACGCTTTTTCAAGCGCATCGCTTGCTTGCCCCTCCGTCACCATGACCGCTACCACTGCCAGGTTGCCATCCTCGTCGGCATGTACGAGATGCCCCTCCATGGGGTATGACTCGCCATGTATGAGGTTTTCACTCGGCACGTGAAAGTGGAATTGCTTCAGTTCGAACTCGATGTCATCAACGGTGATGGTGCTACCGGGAAGCGTGTTGACTTGAACGGTGTGCCCGTTATTAAGAATTTCTTCGCTGCCGGCTTCATAGTTGAAAGCAATGGGCTCCAGCTCGGCATCGATGAACCCCGTCAGGTTGATGGGTGACTGATTGCTCCCTGCACAAGCGCCGTATTCGGGACTGAGCTGTGCCCACTGATCAGGCCCCGTGTCGCCGCTATAGTCCCAAGGGGCCCCGTCACTGGAGAATGCGGCGCTCGAAAACAACAGCAACCCCACGGCAAGCAATGGTCCTTTCATGGTGTTCCTCCTGGATATCTTGTTGATGGAATCGACAAGATAGATCGTCGGGCGTTAAGGATGCGTTAAGGGGCGTCAAGGGAGTGGCACGGCGGGAAAGGACAGGACGAAGCGGGTTCCCCCGACTTCCGGAATCTCCAGGCGCACGTCCCAGCCGATATGCTCGGCCACGCGCTTGACGATCGACAGGCCCAGGCCCGTGCCCTCGTGTGCCGGCCGATCGTCACCGTGGACGAATCGTTCGAACAGCCGCTCGCGCACCCTCTGGGGAATGCCCGTGCCGGTGTCTTCGATCACCAGCCGGCCAGCGGCAAGTTGCACAAGGATCATGCCCTGGTCGGTATGCCGGCAGGCGTTGCGTAGCAGGTTGCCGATCACGATTCCGGCCAGTTCGGGGCGCACCTGGGCCGATACCCGTTCGGTCCAGTCCAACCTGCATTTGACCGTCTTGCCATCCAGCAGGGGCCGGCAGCGCTCCATTTCCGACTCGACGATGGTATTGAGCACGATGCGCGGCGCATCCAGGGATTCCGGAACGCGGGAGAGCAGGAGCAGCGCACTGACCCGTTGCGCGGTTTCGTCAGCCACGCGCCGGATGCGCTCCGCGGTGGCATATTGCGCCGGGTGGTCCGACAGTTGCGCAGCCAGCACTTCCGCCGCGCCCAGTATGACGGTCAACGGCGTGCGTAATTCATGGCTGACGTCGCCGGTGAACAGCTGCTCGCGCTGCAGGAACTGCTGCAGTTCATCGGTGCGCTTGGCGAAGGCGCGCGACAGGACGCCAATTTCATCTTGCGCGGAAAGAGAAGGCAGCTCCGTCGGCCCCGCATTACGGGAGACCGCATCGGCAAGCGCCGCTACCGGCGCGATCACACGCCGGGCACTCAGCACCCCGAGCACGGCGGCGAGCAGGACACTGACGGCAAAACCGATAGCCAGGGACAGGAGGATGACCAGCTCCGTATGCTCGAGTTCGTCAACCTCCTGCACCACGGCGTAACGGCTGGTGCCATGATCGCGCAGCAGGGCATGAACCTGCCGATTGCCGAGCTTCAGTTCGTGGAAGCCGGCGGGCAGCCGCCGCAGCTCGACCGGGATATTGGCGTCGATCAGGAAGCGCACTTCCGGTGGTGCATCCGGCATATGGCCCTGCCGATGGAACTCGATCAGCCTTTCCGCCATCTTGGCGAGTCGTGCGTCGATGACCTGCTCTTCAATAACCTTCACCGAGATATAGGAAACCAGGCTGAAGGCGCCGGCCACTGCGACCGCCAGCAGGATGTAGGTGAGCGCGATGCGCTTTTTGAGCGAGAGCCTAGGTTTCATCGATATCTGTCAGTCGATAGCCGGTGCCCGGCAAAGTCAGCAGCATGGGGTAGGGAAACGGTTTGTCGAGCACCTGGCGCAGCGTATGGATATGGGTGCGCAAGGCATCGCTGTTCGGCGGGTTATCGCCCCACACCTCGCGCTCAAGCACTTCACGGGGCATCAGCGCCGGTGCAGCGCGCATCAGTGCGGTGAGGATCTTGTAACCCGTCGGCGTCGGGTCGAGTGGCTGCCCGGCACGTGTGGCCTGGCTGGTGCTGGTATCCAGCCGAAGCTCGCCGAAGGTCAGGACGGATTGCACATGCTCGTTGCGCGCACGGCGTATCAGCGCCTTCAGACGCGCGTCCAGCTCGGGGAGGGAATAGGGTTTGACCAGGTAGTCGTCGGCGCCGACCTCGAATCCGGTCAGTTTGTCGTGCACCGTGTCACGCGCGGTCAGCATCAGGATCGGCGTCGCCAGGCGATACTCCCGGCGCAGCGTCCGGCATACCTCCACGCCATCCATGCCCGGCAGCGACAGGTCGAGGACAATCGCATCATGGAAGGAGCCCGTTGCGCAGGGGATACCGGCATTGCCGTTGCGCGCCACGTCCAGCGTGTAGCCAAGTGGTTCCAGATATCCGTACAGATTCGCGATGATATCCGGGTTGTCCTCAATAATCAGCACATGCATGAGTTTCCCGTCTAACTTCCTGTGCGGCATTCAGCATGACTGATCCTACCCCATCTGCTGGGCAAAGGCTTCGCAGGTGTCGGAAGCCCCTCCGGAGTCAGCAAGTGTTCCTGACGCTGCTGAAGGCCGCTGGACACTCGACGAGGGGTTGGACACGCTCGGCCCGCCCCTGAGGGAATGTGCTCGCGCCGTCACAAGGGCTGCCCGGACGCGAGCCTGAGAGCCAGAGTTCTTGCCAACTCACCCGCCCAATTCACCGAAACCAGAGGATGCCCCGTGGGGGAACTGACCAACACGATATCGATGCTGGGCAGCGCCGGCATTTCATGGGTGGCATCGACTTCGATCAAATCAGGCGGCAAGGAGGCCGTGGCAGCGGCGGTAATGGCGTTTCCCTGTCGAACCAGAGCCATCAAGGCACCGGCGTTGGCACTGAGTGCCTTGATGCGATAGGGACGGTGCGTCTTGTTCAGGCCATCCAGGGCCGAGCTGTGGAATTTGCAGTCGGCTTCGTACAGGGCCAAGGGCAAGGCTTCGTACCGGTGCCAGTCGAATTGCGGGTGCTGTATCCAGATCCCCCTATCGAGCGTCAGGACATGGCCTTCATCACTGTTGATCGCTCGAGTCAGGATGGCCAGGTCCAGTGCTCCCTCATCCAGCAGGTTTTTCAGTTTGCTGGTCGGTGCGCAGGTCAGCTGCAGTTGTACTCTGGGGTGTTGGTCATGAATGGTATCCACCAACAAGGGAAGCAGGCTCTGGGCGTAGTCATCCGGACTGCCGAGGCGCAGCGGAGGCAGAGAGGCGTCCGTTCTCAGTTGGCTGAGTGCTTCGTCGTGCAGGGCCAGCAAGCGGCGGGTGTAGCTGACGAGACGCTTGCCGTCGTTGGTGAGCTCCAGGTTGCGGCCTTCCTTGAAGAACAAGCTGCAGCCTGCCTGCTCTTCCAGGCGCTTCATTTGCATGCTGAGTGCGGCCTGTGTTCGGTGCACCTGGCGGGCGGCCCGGGTCAGGCTGCCGGTATCGACGACGGCGAGGTAGGTGCGAAGGAGATCGATATCCATGTAACGGGGGCTCCTCTATCCATCAGCCCCACTTATGGCTGATATTATTTCTATTCGATTGTCGATACTCGGGAAACACGGAACACTGTCGTCCGGTGTTCGGGGTTGGATGCCAGACCGGCTGCCTTCTCGTTCAATTCACTGGAGACGACGATGATCTTGCACGACTACCTGCCCTCCGGCAACGGCTATAAAGTGCGCCTGTTGCTTGACCTGCTGGACCAGCCCTATGAATATCGTCATTACGATATCGTTCGTGGAGAAACCCGAACCCCCGAATTCCTGCGCAAGAATCCGGCCGGCAAGGTCCCGGTGCTGGAACTCGACGATGGCCGCTTTCTCAGCGAATCCAACGCCATCCTCTACTACCTGGCCCAAGGGACCGACTATTGGCCGGAGGGCCGCTGGGATCAGGCCCAGGTCCTGCGCTGGATGAGTTTTGAGCAATACAGTCACGAGCCCAACATCGCCACACCGCGCTTCTGGTTGACGCATCTTGGTCTGAACGAGGAACGCAAGGCACAGCTGGCCGGCAAGCAGGCGTTGGGGCGGGCGGCGTTGGCGGTGATGGACGATCACTTGGCGCGACAGGCCTGGTTCGTCGCGGATCGCTACACCATCGCGGATATCGCCCTTTATGCCTATACCCATGTGGCGCAAGAGGGCGGATTCACATTGGCGGACTATCCCAACGTTTGCCGATGGCTGGAGCGAGTTGCGTCCCACCCGAACCACCGTCCGATCACGGAAGAATAGGGGATTGATACCGACGAGCTGGCGGTGCTGCTCGCCGTCAGCTGCGTGTGCCTACTGCTCGAAGGAGGCAGACGGGGTAGCCGGCGAAGCATTTTCGTTCTGCAGTGCCTCGTCAGCCCCTGGGAGATGCAGCGAATGCCTCTCGAAGCAGCCCGTTCAGCAGCAGCGTCACTCGCCACCACATTCGAAGCATGAGCGCCGCCCTGCCGGTACAGCGGGTGGGGCGACCGATCATTGACGAATCGGGCGCCCCTATGGGCTCCCGTCGGAGCCCGTGTTTGCCGTTTCACGGCCCGGGACCTCGTACCGCAGTTCCGCGAAGCCCTCACCGAGCCGCAGGGCCGAAACCAGCCGGAGGGAGGGCGAGGTGATCCTGCGCGGTAGCAGCGGCTTGCCGGACCCCAGCGTGACCGAGCCAACCTGCACGATGATCTCATCGAGCAAGCCAGCGTCGTAGAATTGTCCCACCAGCCCACCGCCGCCGACCAGCCAGAGATTCCTCCCATTTGCCGCCGCCCGCATCTGCTCATACGCGGGGCCAACATCACCCTGCACGAACCGGATGTCGGCGCCGGGTATGCCTGGCTGCTCACGACTGGAGAAGACCCAGGCCGGCTGTTCGTACGGCCACTCGCCCGGGTTCGCCGAACCTGGCCTGATGACGTGCCGCAGCATCCACTCGTAGGTGGTAGAGCCCATCGCCAGGGCCCCTACCGCCTTGATGAACTGGGGGTAGCCCGTCTGGTTGATATCCCCCAGCGGGAACAGCCACTCGAGCGAGTCCTCGGGTGTGGCGATGAAGCCGTCGAGGCTCGCGGCCGTGTAGTATTGGGTTCGCATCGCTCAGCCATCCTGGTTTCGTGGCGCCTGTCTCGCCCACCAAGATAGTAGAAAAACTCAACGCCCAACTGAACCGCACCGGGGAGACTCCCTTCGGCTGCACGGGCACCTCAATTTCGTTCAATACGGCGCGCAGCCGCCATTGCACACTTCGGCCATTGCCACCCAGGAGAGTGACGATGAGCCTTGCTTTGATGCTGCCGATGTCGGCGTTTGCCCTTGCGGCCTCGATCTCGCCGGGGCCGGTGAACCTGGTGTGCCTGAGCAGCGGTACCCGCTACCCGCTTTCGAAGGGGCTGGTGTTCGTCACCGGCGCCACCCTGGGCTTTGTCGCCCTGTTCATCGCCGTGGGGCTGGGGCTCTATTCGCTGCTGGCGGTGGTGCCGGGGCTTCAGGAAGCGCTGCGCTGGGCCGGGGTCGCGTTCCTGCTCTACCTGAGCGTTAGGTTGGCCCGGGACGACGGCCGCCTGCCGGAGGGCGGCAGCCATGAGGCGCCGGGCTTCCTGAGCGGGGCCCTGATGCAGTGGCTCAACCCCAAGGCCTGGTTGGCCTCGGCCTCAGGCATCGGCGCCTATACCAGTGGCAGCGACCTGCAACAGGTCATCATCTTTGCCCTGCTCTATCTGCCCATCTGCTGGCTGTCGCTGGGGAGCTGGGTCTACGCCGGTGCCTTCCTGCGCCGCTACGTCCACCGCCCCGCGGTGCTGGTCACGATCAACCGCACGCTGGCGGTACTGCTCGCCGCCAGCTGCGTCTACCTGCTGGTCGAGTAAGTACGGGTTAGGCCGAGGTCATGTGAGTAGTTCTCGAAGCCAACGTCCTGGGCAAGCACGGCCAGCATCCCTGCGATGTCGAAGTGGTTGTAGGCGGTGAGGTATCGCTGTATCAGCTCGCGCTTCGTCGAGTCGTCCATGGAGCACTCCTGTCAGGCCAACCATCAAGGGAATCCGCGCTCAGGTGCTGATCGCATTGGTGAAGGTCAGCTTGTTGCCAAACGGATCGGCTATGGTCATGTCCTTGCTGCCCCACGGCATTTCTTCCAGCCCCGGCTTGGCGTACTTGTAGTCGGCCGCATGCAGCTGCTGATGGAATGCCCCGAGTTCGTCGGTTTCGATCCGCAGCGCCGCACCGGGACTACAGTCGCCGTGGTGCTCGGAGAGGTGCAGAACGCAGCCGTCCCTGGAGACCTGCATGTACAGCGGCATGCCTTCCGCGAAGCGATGCTCCCAATCCACCTTGAAGCCCAGGAAACCAACGTAGAATTCCCTGGCCTTCTCTTCATCGAAGATCCGCAGTATCGGTGTCGTCTTGCCGAAGCTCATTTCGCTGAGTTTCCTTTGCCTTAGGGTGAGCTTCGCGAAGAACGGTCACTCTCGTGAAGCAAGCTGGGCATGCATGGTCAAGGACTACGCTGCTGCCCGATACAGAGTAGCTGAGACAATGATGACATCGAGACAGACGCACTCGAGTATTCCCTTATGCTGCGACGGCGCTCAATCCAGCCAACCAACGAATCAGATTCATACGCTTCCGGTGCAGGCAAGTCGAAGATCATGCACGTCCTCCCTTTGCATCGCATGAAGTTCAGGCACGGCGAAACGATCCCTTGGCGAATGATCATGCAATAACGCCATTCTGTTATGCGCCACCGGCCCTGGCGGCACGCGCGGCGTGCAGCTTCTTGTAGCTTTCGACCAGGCGCTGGTGCTTCTCCAGGCCTTCCAGCTGCATGCTGGTCGGCGTCAGGCCATGGAATCGCACCTCGCCTCTCACCGAGCCGACCACCGCCTCCATGGTCGCTTCGCCAAACATGCGCCTGAGGTTGTAGAGGAAGTCGTCCAGCGCCAGCTCGTCATCGAGGACGATCTCCAGCACCGCATTCACCGCACGGTAGAACAGCCCGCGCTCGACGGTGTTGTCGTTGTACTGCAGGAACATCTCGACCCGCTCGAGGGCCTCTTCATGCTGTTGCAGGGCGAGGTTGATCAACAGCTTCAGCTCGAGGATGGTCAGCTGCCCCCAGTCGGTGTTCTCGTCGAACTCGATGCCGATCAGGGTGATGATGTCCATGTGGTCGTCGAGCTGGCTCTCTTCCAGGCGCTCCAGCAGGTCGGCCAGCCGATCGTCACTCAAGGCGTGGAGGTTGAGGATGTCTTCTCGATAATCCAGGGCCATGTTGGTGTTGTCCCAGATCAGGTCATCCACCGGGTACACCTCGGAGTAGCCCGGCACCAGGATCCGGCAGACCGGCGCACCCAGGTCCTCATGCACGGCCATGTACACTTCCTTGCCCAACCCTTCCAGGATGCCGAACAGGGTCGCCGCTTCTTCCTCGTTGGTGCCGGAGAAATCCCAGTCGCTGAACTCGACATCGCTCCTGGCGCTGAAGAAGCGCCACGAGACCAGCCCCGAGGAGTCGATGAAGTGCTCGACGAAGTTATTCGGCTCCGAAACGGCCTGCGAGTTGAAGGTCGGCGGCAGGAAGTCGTTCAGGCCTTCCAGGCTGCGGCCCTGCAGCAGCTCGGTGAGGCTGCGCTCCAGCGCCACCTCGAAGCTGGGGTGCGCGCCGAAGGAGGCGAACACGCCGCCGGTGCGCGGGTTCATCAGGGTCACGCACATGACCGGGAACCGGCCACCCAGGGAGGCGTCCTTGACCAGCACCGGGAAGCCCTGCGCCTCCAGCGCCTGGATGCCTTCGAGAATCTCGGGGTAGCGCTGCAGCACCGCCATGGGCACGTCCGGCAGCGCGAGTTCCTGCTCGAGGATCTCCCTCTTCACCGCCCGCTCGAAGATCTCCGACAGGCACTGCACCTGCGCCTCTTGCAGCGTGTTGCCGGCGCTCATGCCGTTGCTGAGGTACAGGTTCTCGATCAGGTTCGAGGGGAAATAGACCACCTCGCCATCCGACTGGCGCACGAAGGGCAAGGCGACGATGCCACGCTCCGCCTTGCCGGAGTTGGTATCGATCAGGTGCGAGCCGCGCAGCTCGCCCTCCGGGTCGTAGATCTCCCGGCAGTACGCGTCGAGGATGCCTTCGGGCAGCGCGTCGTTCGGCCCTGGCTTGAACCACTCCTCGTCGGGGTAGTGGACGAAGGCGCTATTGGCGATCTCTTCGCCGAAGAACTGGTCGTTGTAGAAGAAGTTGCAGCTCAGGCGCTCGATGAACTCGCCCAGCGCCGAACAGAGTGCGCTCTCCTTGGTGGCCCCCTTGCCATTGGTAAAGCACATGTTTGATGCGGCGTCGCGAATGTGCAGCGACCACACGTGGGGCACGATGTTGCGCCAGGAGGCGATCTCGATCTTCATGCCCAGGTCCGCCAGGATGGTCGACATGTTGGCGATGGTCTGCTCCAGCGGCAGGTCCTTGCCCTCGATCCAGGTGTTGGCCTCCTCGTCGGGCTTGACCATCAGCAGGGCCTGGGCATCCTCGTCGAGGTTCTCCACCGTTTCGATCTGGAACTCAGGGCCGGTCTGCACCACCTTCTTGACCGTGCAACGCTCGATCGAGCGCAGGATGCCTTCATGATCTTTCGCGGAGATATCTTCCGGCAACTCGACCTGGATCTTGAAGATCTGGTTATAACGATTTTCCGGATCGACGATGTTGTTCTGCGACAGGCGAATGTTCTCGGTGGGAATATTACGCGCCAGACAATACACTCGAACGAAATAGGCCGCGCAGAGTGCGGAAGACGCCAGGAAGTAGTCGAAGGGACTTGGCGCCGAGCCGTCGCCCTTGTAGCGAATGGGCTGATCGGTGATGACGGTGAAATCGTCAAACTTGGCTTCAAGCCTGAGATTTTCAAGAAAATTGACTTTGATTTCCATTAACTGGGTACCGGGTGTTTAACCTTGAACAGGGGAAGGGCGTGAGGCTGCCGCCGTATGGGGCGTGATGGTATCACCTGACAATCGGCCGCTGAAAGCGAAGCGGCGCTGCCCGGCGCAGCCGCGCATGCGCCAACATTGGCCTCGGCCGGCTCGAGGTGCCTTGCGTGAGCGACCATTCCCCATCGAAACGACGGCCCAGCCTGGCAACGGTGCCCTATCACCGTCATGCTGAGGCGTGCAGAATCGCGACGAAGGCCGGGAAGCACGATGCCAACACTGATCGATTTTCACGCCGCGGATGAGGCCGCACGCTGGCACCCCATCACTGATGGCGTGATGGGCGGCGTCTCTCACGGCGCCATGCACGCGGAGCCGGCCAACAGCGTCTTCTCGGGCGAGCTTTCGCTGAGCGACGGCGGCGGCTTTGCCTCGCTACGACGCGAGCCGCACTCCCATCGGCTGGCAGACTACCCGGGGCTGTGCCTCGAGGCGTGTGGCGACGGGCGCCGCTACCAGTTGCGCCTGTATAACAACCAGTTGATCGACGGCGCCGCCTATCGTGCCGTCTTTCAGCCCCCCGCGGGTGAATGGCGGCGCATCGCCCTGCCCTGGAACGCTTTCGAGCCGGTCTTTCGTGGCCGCCTGCTGGAGGATGCCCCACCACTGGCGCCGGACGATATCCAGCAGATCGGCCTGCTGATTGCCGACCGACGCGATGGCCCCTTCCGTCTGGCGTTGTCCCGACTCGAGACGCTCAGCGAGGAATCGGCAACCGGCGCAAGCCAGGAAATAGCCTCTTCCCCTCGACTGCGCCTGGTTTACGACGGCGAATGCCCGATATGCCGACGCTACGTGCGCTGGCAGCGCATCCGCAAGGAGGTCGGCGAACTCGAGTTGATCGACGCCAGGCAGGACAGCGAAGCGCGCCAGGAACTCACGGCCCTGGGCATCGACCTCGACCAGGGCTTCGCCCTGCAGATCGGCAAGCGCTGGTACCACGGTAGCGAAGCCCTGCATCGCCTCACCCTGCTCGGCACCCGCAGCGGTGTGTTCAACCGGCTAATGTATCGGCTATTTGCCAGCCCCGGTCGTGCTGCACGGATCTATCCACTGCTCAGGGCGTGTCGGAATGGACTGTTGAGGGTGTTGGGGAAGCCACGCATCGGCACTACGAGGCATTGGTAAAGGTAACGCCCTTTTTGAACCGGCTACCGATACGTTCCGTTAACATCGTCGGCGATGAGTACCCGCCCGGTGTATCTTTCTCGCTACCGCTAAGTCCGCAAACTTTACGAACTTCAACATGCCGTAACACCTGAGTCCTGGGCTGTTGAAACGGATCGCCACATCGGGTTATGGCAAGTTAATAAACACACCTACTGCTCGCGCGAGGGCTGGCGGTACTGGTTGGGCGTGGCGGCTACCAGGCGCTTGAAGGTGCGCTGGAAGTGCGGCTGGTCGGCAAAGCCGGCGTTCAGGGCCGCCTCGGCGATGGGTGTACCGCCCTTCAGCTCGCGTTGGCCCAGTTGGATGCGGCGGTTGATCAGGTAGGCATGGGGCGTGAAACCGAAGTGCTGCTTGAAGGCACGGATGAGGTGGCCGGGGCTGTAGCCGGTGCGCTGGCACAGGGCGTCCAGGGACAGGTCCTGCGCCGCGTGCTCGTCCAGGTAGGCGGCCAGCTCCTGCAGGGTGGCCGGCGCCATCGGCAGTGGCTGCGTCGGCTGGTCAGCCAGCTCGTGCATCAAGGCGGAAAGGTATTCGACCACTAGCGTCTGCTTGTCCAGCAGGTCACGCCGGGGGTCCAGCAAGCAGGCCGCCATGTGGCAGTACCCCTCGTACCATTCGGGATCCGGGATCACGGCGGTGGCGATGTCCTGCCAACGTGGCGCCTCGAGTAGCCCGGCCTGGTAGCGAAGCTCGGTCAGCCAGTCGGCATCGACGTACAGCATCAGGTAGGCCCAGGGCCGGTTGTCGATGGGGTTGCAGGCGTGCGCCCAGTCGGGATTCATCATGACCAGGGTGCCGGCGCTCACGTGGTAGCGGTCGTCCCGGTAGCGGAACGTGCTCTCCCCCGCGGTAATCGCCCCCAGCGACCATTGCGTATGGCTATGCAGGGCATAGCAGACCTTGCGGCCGTCCTCGACCCTGCGCAGCTCCACATGGGGCATACGCGGGTCACGCCAGAACAGGGGGTTTCGTGGATCCGTCATGATCTACCTGTACCTGCATTGCTTCGTGCCTTGCGGTTCACCCGGGTCGCCGGGGCCGCTCGTCGATTTGTTCAGCATTTCCCTAAAGGTGCGAACAATGCCGAGGAGCCTCTTGCCAGCGGTCGTTGATACCATCCACGTAGACAATGGGGATCCTTGACAACTCTTCCTCGGTGACACCTTCCAGGCAGCCGATGTTGATGCCATACATCTTGCCGATCTGGGTATCATTGCCGACACCGAAGGGCCGAATACCGCAGACCTTGCAGAAAAAGTGCTGGTTCTTCTTCGTATTGAAGAGATATTCTGTCAGCATCTCCTGTCCTGCGGTAAGACGAAATCCGTCCTCCCTGGCGACAGCCGGCCAGAACCGGCTTCTTCGGCAGATCGAGCAGTTGCACCGAAATGAATCCTGCGCAAGATCCAGGTCCGCTTCAAAGCGGACAGCACCACAGTGGCAGCTACCTTCATAGGTCTTCAACACCATGCTTCTCCTATCGACTGTACGCTGCACTGAGCAGCGGTCAGCAACACACTATCTCCCGCCCGTCACATCAAGCAGGGTGCCGGTCGAGTAGGAAGCGTCGTCCGATAACAGCCAGAGTACCGCCCGAGCGACCTCCTCGGCTTCTCCGCCGCGCTGCATGGGCACGGAAGCCTTGACGCGTTCGACTCGATCGGGCTCTCCGCCACTGGTATGAATCTCGGTATAGATCACTCCCGGACGCACGGCATTGACTCGAATGCCCTCCGCAGCGACTTCCTTGGCCAGGCCTATGGTGAAGGAATCGATGGCGCCCTTGGCCGCAGCATAGTCGACGTACTCGTTGGGCGCGCCAAGCCGTGAGGCGATGGAGGAGACGTTGACGATCGCTCCCCCTTGCCCGCCGTGGTGCGTCGACATGCGCCGAATGGCCTCGCGTGCGCAGAGGAAGCTGCCGATCACGTTGGTGGCAAGAACCCGGCTCAGGCGCGCGGCATCCATTTGCTCGACGTGCATCTGCCCTTCCAGAATGCCGGCATTATTGACCAGCGCCGTGACCGGCCCGAGTGTCTGATCGACCTGCTCGAAGAGCCTCAGCACATCGGCCTCGGAACCGACATCGCCAGCCACGGCTATCGCCTCGCCGCCGGCATGGTTGATCTGCTCGACCACGGCAAGCGCGGCGGCTTCATTCTGCCGATAGTTGATGCACACGGTGTAGCCGCTAGCGGCCCCCAGGCGCGCGGTGGCCGCGCCGATCCCTCGGCTCCCTCCGGTAATCACCAGGATCTTCTTCAACGTGATTCCTCCTGCTGCCGTCCGGGTCGGTGCGGCAACACGCCCGATAGAGCCGTATCACCGCCGTCGATGGAATGCACGATCAGCGCCCTTTCAGGCGTAGGCTGAAGTCGCTCTCGGCTCAAGGCTCCGTCTCGGTACGAAGCCAGCCCTGGGGCCAATGCAGTACCACACGAGAAGCTGATGGCTCCGATACCACAGTATTAGGCCAAGTTAATGCTAGCCATCCCTGCCGGTGCTAGTCTACTGACAAGATCGTTATAAACAGCTCATACCCCTAACGAGTCGATGTCGTCTTGCCTGTCTACGGCAGGCAAGACGACCCAGGTGGGCATGCTAACTATCAAAACTCTTTCAACTCGGGCACGGCTCCCTCTCAAGGCCCCCCACCGCCTCGCCCTGGCGACGCTGGCCCCACGCTCCTTCGCCTTTTGCCATACTTTCGGGCTCACGGTATGGATCGCCTTGGCGGACGGCAACGGCTGGTCGCTGATTCTGCCGGGGCTACTCCTGCTGTTATGGCCGGCGGTAGCATACCTCCACGCTGCCAGGGCCCAGGACTCGAAACACGCCGAGTTCAAGAACCTGCTGTGCGACAGCCTGCTATTCGGCGTCTGGTGCAGCGTGCTGGATTTCTACGTTCTGGCCACCCTATGCATCGGCCTTGCCTGCTTCATGAACAACATGGTGGTCGGCGGCCCACGCCGAATGGCCGCTTCAATGGCACTGTTCGCTGGCGGTGCCCTGGGCTGGAGCGCTTTGGCGGGGGTCGATTTCCGGCCGTACGTCAGCGCCGGGGTGGATATCTACCAGGGCGCTGGCGCGGTGGTCTATTTTCTGGCGATCGCCCAAGTGATGTACGGACAGAATCGCAAGATCGGTCGCAGCATGGGCGAGATCAAGTACCAGAACCGGGTCTTTCACGCCCTGCTCGACCTCGGTGTCGTCGCCAATCGCGCATCGAACATCCATACCCTGCTGGATGACGCCTTGAAGCATCTGCATGCCGATTTTCCCGAGTACGGGTTTGCCGTGTTCCTGCAGGAGCGCAGCCGCCCCGAGGTGACTCGCTACGCAGCCGTCGCCGGCCTTCGGCTGCACCCTGAGGATGAGCGCCGCCTGGGCAGCCTGCTGGCCACACTGCATGAGCCACCTACAGACGCAGGCACCCTCGAGCTGAGCGAAACAGCCGTCGGCGAGCCTCTGTATGCCACTCCCATGGCCGGGCGCCTCAGCAGCTACGACGGCTGGCTGATCGTGAGCGCGCCCAAGCTGGACGGCGCGCTGGAGCGAATGCTGACCCTGTGCGTCGATCAGCTGGCGGCAGCTACCGAGAACAAGTTGCTCCACCTGGCGCTGAAGGAGACGGCGGAGCGCGACGGCCTGACCGGACTCTACAACCGGGGCTTCTTTGAATCGGTACTTCAGTTGAGCATTGAGGGCAAGACCCAGCCACCGGGGCTGGAGTTTGCCGTGCTGATGATGGATGTCGACGGGCTCAAGAAGGTGAACGACCACTATGGTCACGTGGCAGGCGACCAGTTCATCACCACCGTCACCGAACGCCTGAAGATGCAGTGCCGGGAAACCGATATCCTCGCGCGCTATGGTGGTGACGAATTCGTCATCCTGTTTCCCTCCGCGGACCTGGCCGCCCCCAATCGTGTCGCCGAGCTGATCAGAACACACCTGGAAGGCCAGCGGTGCGTCATTACCTCCCAACACGGCAAGCCTGTGGAGGTGGAGCTTCGCTTGAGCCTGGGAAGTGCCAGCTCCACCGAAGTCCCCGCCCAGGAGGTGCTTGCCCTGGCGGACCATCGCATGTACGAAGACAAGACCCAGCGCCGCAGGCAAAGAGCCCTCGGCTGAGCGAGGTCAGCATCAGAACGGTGCGGTTGCCGGCCTTCCGGATCTAGCTTCCGTCCGCGGCGTCGCTTCATTCCTCCACGATGACCTCGAAGCCGCCGTAGATCAGCCGCTTGCCGTCGAAGGGCATGGGGTTCACGTCGGGCTGCAGGCGGGGGTCCTCCATGACCTTGGCCATGGCCCGGTCGCGCACCTCGCGGGAGGGCCAGATCAGCCAGGCGAAGACCACGGTCTCGTCCGGCCGGCATTTTACCGCCATGGGGAAGGAGGTGACCTCGCCCTCGGGCACGTCATCCCCCCAGCACTCCACCACCTTCAGGGCACCGTGCTCCTTGAAGACGACCGCGGCGTCGCGGGCGTGCTGGATGTACTTGTCCCGGTTGGCGGTGGGGACGGCGGCAACGAATCCATCTACATAGGTCATGAGGGCTCTCCTTCGTCTTTGGGGGGCAGTTCTCGCACCTGGCGCACCTCGATGGTGCCGAAGCGGGCGGGCGGAATCCGGCCGGCCAGTTGCAGGGCCTCGTCCAGGTCCCGAGCGTCGAGCAGGTAGAAGCCGGCCAGCTGCTCCTTGGTCTCGGCGAAGGGGCCGTCGGCGACCAGCACCTCGCCGTCGCGTACCCGCACGCTGGTGGCGGTGTCCACCGGCTGCAGGGCCTGGCCTGCGAGGTAGTGGCCCAGGCGGGTCAGACGCTCCACACCGGACACGCACTCCTGGTTGAGGTCGTGCCATTCCTGTTCGGTCATGGCGTTGATGATGCTCTCCTGGTAGTAGACCAGTGCGACGTACTTCATTCGGTTCTCTCCTCCTTGTGGATCGGGATGTCGGGGTGTCCTCTGCTGGGTCGAACGGCGGGCGGGGAAATCGACACCGGGCTCGGGACTTTTTCGCTCGGCCCGTCACTGCAGGCGCAAGCGCATGGCGCGGAAGCGCCGCCGGTACTGGCTGGGCGTCAGGCCCACCCGGCGGCCGAACAGGCGACGGAAGAAACTCGGGTCGGAGTAGCCCACCTGTTCGGCCACCTCGTCGATGGGGGCGTCGCCACTCTCCAGGATCTGCTTGGCCTCCTCCAGGCGCAGGGTGTGTACGTACTCCATGGGTGTCATGCCGGTGGCCGCCTTGAAGCGGCGCTTGAAGGAGCGCTCGGAGAGGCCGCTGAGCCTGACCATGCCGGCCACCGGCGAGGGGGTATCGTAGTGCTGGGCGACCCATACCTGGCAGCGGGCGATGCAGGCGTCCGCCACCTGGCGCGAGCGGGTCAGGGCGGCATAGGGCTGCTGGCCGTCCTGATGCCAGTCGATCAGGTGGATCCGTGCCAGGTGCATGGCCTCGTCGACGCCCACCAGCCGGGCGACGAGGAACAGTGCCAGATCGACCCAGGAAGTCCCCCCGCCGGCCATGATCAACCGCTGCCCTTCCCCGGCGACCACCAGGCTGCGGTGGGCGTGCACCCGCACCCGTGGAAAGCGACGCGCCAGGGCGTCGCAGTAGGCCCAATGGGTGGTGGCGTCCTCGCCGTCGAGCAGGCCCGCCTCGGCAAGCAACAGGGCGCCGGTGCATGCCGCGGCGAGCAAGGCCCCGTCCCGACGGCACGTCCGCAGCCAGGCGATCTCCTCCGCATACCCCTCCAGCCTGGCCTCGGGCGCGACGAACAGATCGGGAATACACACGACCGTTGGCGCCAGGCACTCATCCAGGGTGGCATCCGGCTCGATCCAGGCACCATTGGCGGCTCGGAAGCCGCAGCCATCTCGGGAAACGATCACCGGCTTCAGCCGCGGCTCACCCATCCGGCCGTTCGTCAGGAGTTCCCAGTCACGACCGGCCGAGCCCAACAGGTCGTACATGCCATAGAGCGTAGAGGCGGTCGCATCCGGTCCGGCCAGAAGCGCAATGGTAACCGCCGTGCTGGAAGGTCCGACAAGCTGAGTCATGGCAGAAAACCCCCGATTGCGTCGCAATCCGCCTGCGTGACGCCGCCACGCCAGGCGTATCGTGCTCCTGTGACCCATCGCCATCCCACAACGACAAGAGGAGCATGATCATGTGCGATATCGCCGTCACGACGACATCCCAACAGGCCGGGGCCAGCGACTTCGAATCCCGGCTGGTCCAGGCACTCAACGAGAGCGGCCTGCTGCTGCTGACCTCCATCGGCCACCGCACCGGACTGCTCGAGGCCCTGGCCGGTCAGTCGCCGCTCACCAGCCCGGCCCTGGCCGAGCGTACCGGCCTCCAGGAGCGCTACGTGCGCGAGTGGCTCGGCGGCATGGTGGCCGCCGAGGTGGTCGAGACCGACCCAGAGAGCGCCAGCTACTGGTTGCCGGACGAGCGCGCCGAGCTGCTCACCGACAGGGGGCCGGTGAACCTGGCCGTGTACGCCCAGTTTATCCCCTTGCTGGGCAACGTGGAGGATGACGTCGTGCGCTGCTTCCACGAAGGCGGCGGCGTGCCCTACTCCCGCTATCCGCGCTTCCAGGAGGTGATGGCCAGCGATAGCGGCCAGACGGTGCTGCCGGCGCTGTTCGACGCCATCCTGCCACTGGCCCCGGGGCTGATCGAACGCCTGGAGAGCGGCATCCGGGTACTCGACTGCGCCTGCGGTCGCGGCCGGGCCCTGCTCGCCATGGCCGAGCGCTTCCCGAGCAGCCGCTTCGTCGGCTACGACCTCTCCGAGGAGGCCATCGGCTGGGCCCGGGAGCAGGCCGAACGCACCGGGCTGACCAACCTGAGCTTCGAGGTGCGCGATCTGAGCGACTTCGACGCCACCGCCACGCCCGGCGCCTTCGAGCTGGTCACCACCTTCGACGGCATCCACGACCAGGCCCAGCCACGCCGGCTGCTCGCAGGCATCCACCGCACCCTGGTCGCGGACGGCGTCTACCTGGTGCAGGACATCCACGCCTCCAGCCATCATCACCTCGACCGCCAGCACCCGCTGGGGGCGATGCTCTACGCCGTGTCGCTGAGCCACTGCATGACGGTGTCGCTCGCCCAGGGCGGCGAGGGGCTGGGCACCATGTGGGGCCGCGAGCGCGCCCTGGCCTACCTGGAGGAGGCCGGCTTCCGCGACATCCGGGTCCACCAGCTCGAGCACGACATCATGAACGACTACTTCGTCTGCCGGCCCTGAGCGTTACACTGGAGGGAGAAACCGGGCCGCCCGACCCGCGCCGGGCGGCCCGGCGAAGGAGGCAGGATGATCGATCTGGCACGGCTTCAACAGGCACAGGCACGCATCGCCGACACCCTCTCCCCCACGCCCCTGATGCTCGACCACCCCCTCACCGAGCGGCTGGGACGGCGGGTGTGGCTCAAGGGCGAGCTCTTCCAGCGCACCGGGTCCTTCAAGGCGCGCGGCGCCCTGAACTGGCTGCGCACCGCCGGCAGCGAGGAGCTCGCGGGTGGGCTCGGTGCCGTCTCCGCCGGCAACCACGCCCTGGGCCTGGCCTGGGCGGCGCGCCAGGTCGGGGTGCCGGTGACCATCGTGATGCCCGAGAACGCCAGCCACTTCAAGGTGGAAGGCAGCCGTGAGCTCGGCGCCGAGGTGATCCTGCACGGCGACATCAACGACGCCTGGAACCTGATGCATCGGTTGGTCGAGGAGCGCGGCCTCACCCTGGTGCACCCCTACGACGACGAGCGCATCGTGGCCGGCCAGGGCACCGTGGGCCTGGAGATCCTCGAGCAGTGCCCGGAGGCCACCGCCATCCTCTGCCCCGTCGGCGGAGGCGGGCTGATCGGCGGTATCGGCGTGGCCACCGCCAGCCTGCGGCCATCGCTTTCACTGATCGGTGTGGAGCCCGCCGGGGCGGCCAGCATGGCCCACGCCTGGGCCCAGGGTGGCCCGGCGAGGCTCGAGCGAATCAGCACCTGCGCCAAGAGCCTGGCCGCCTCCATCGTCGGCGAGCACACCTATCCGCTCAGCCGGCAGAACGTTCAGGCGCTCGCTTCCGTGGACGAGGCCGCCATCCACCGCGCCATGCACCACCTGCTCTACCGGGCCAAGCTCGCCGCCGAACCCGGCGCCGCCGTGGGCGTCGCCGCCCTGCTGGAAGCAGCCGTGACGCTGCCGCCGGAAGGCGATGTCGTGGTGGTGATCACCGGCGGCAACCTGGGCGGCGAGGAGCTCGAGGCGTTCCTGTAGCACCGCTACGCGTTGTCTGAAAACTGCCTGCGCTCGCCGACTTTTCAGACAAAGCTTAGAACTCGCCCCACTCCTCCGCGGCCACCTTGTCATGCGGCCGGCCGGCGCCAGGAGCCAGGGCCGCGGGTGCCCGATGGGCGAGCCGCGCGGGCACCGGATCCGCCTCTGCTGCCTCGCCACCGACCCGGAAGGTGGCGATCAGGTCGGCCAGGCGCTTGGCCTGCTCCTCCAGCGAGGCGGCAGCGGCACTGGTCTGCTGGACCAGGGAGGCGTTCTGCTGGGTCACCGAGTCCATCTCGGTCAGCGCGGTATTGATCTGTTCGATGCCGCCGTTCT
Organism: Halomonas heilongjiangensis; assembly: GCF_002879645.1. Lineage (GTDB taxonomy): Bacteria > Pseudomonadota > Gammaproteobacteria > Pseudomonadales > Halomonadaceae > Halomonas > Halomonas heilongjiangensis. Next base: position 70,887 of record NZ_PNRE01000065.1, read on the forward strand.
GCTCTCGCGTGGCGGTGGAGATCTCCCCCATCAGGGAGCTGACCCGGCGAATCGAATCGACGGTTTCGCGGATCGTCCCACCACTGCGCTCGGCCTGCTCGGCACCACTGGCGATCTGGCTCGTGGTCGCCTCGATCAGGGTGCGGATCTCCTTGGCCGACGCTGCACTGCGACTGGCCAGTGAGCGCACTTCGCTTGCCACCACGGCGAAGCCGCGGCCCTGCTCCCCCGCCCGGGCGGCCTCGACCGAGGCATTCAGCGCCAGGATGTTGGTCTGGAAGGCGATGGAGTCGATGACACCGATGATGTCGTTGATGCGGCGTGCGCTGTCGGCGATCTCGCGCATCAGCGTGACGGTCCGCTCGACCTCCTGCCCGCCGGCCTCGGCGGTCTGCGACGCCGACGCGGAAAGCCGGTCGGCCTCGACGGCCGTGTCGGTGTTCCGGCTGACGGTGGCGGCCATCTCCTCCATGCTGGAGGCGGTTTCCTGCAGGGCGGAGGCCTGCTGTTCGGTGCGCGCCGAGAGATCCTGGCTGCCCGAGGCGATCTCACCGGCGCCGATGAACACGCCGTCGCTACTGCTGCGCAGCGAGACCACCAACGTCTGGAGCTTCTCCTGCATGCGCCCGAGCGCGTTGTAGAGCTGGCCGATCTCGTTTCTGCCGCGATCCTCGATACGCGCCGTGAGGTCACCATCGGCGATACGCTCGAAGTGCCCGATCGCCTGTCGCAGCGGGGAAACCACCACGCGTATCATCGCCAGGCGAATCGCGAACGCGGCCGCCAGGGCCACCACCACCAGGGTGACGGCAATCGCCGCCACGCTGCGCTCCAGGGCGGTCACCCGCTCGATGGCGGCGTCCCCCCGGTGTTCGCTATAGGTGATGAACGCCTCCATGGCATCGTCGAGCCCCGCCCCCAGCTCGGCCAAGCGGTCCTGGCTACGCTGCACCTGGAATGGCATGGCATCGAGCAGCGGCTCCAGGCCCTCCGTGACGAACGCCTCGTACGCCTCGCCAATGGCCTCGACATAGGAAGCCCGGGCATCCGTCGGGTCGATGGTCACCCGTTGGAACTCGATGAAGCGCTGCTGTGCAGCTTCCACGGCCGCCACCGCCATCTGCTGATTCTCACGTCCTTTATCGGGGTCGCCCTGGGCGCTGTGGCTGGCGAAACGATCCAGGAACGTCTGTGCCCGCAGCGCGTTCACCTGGATCCGGTTGGCCAGGTTGGACAGCTTGACGTTGGTTTCGGCGATGTCGTGCAAGGCTGTCTTGCCGGCGGCATTGGAGTAGAACCCCAGCCCGCTGATCAAGCCGATCATCACGACCAGCACCGCCAGAGCCGCCGTCAGGCTCCACTTGATGGATAGATGTCTCATTGAACCGCCCCCATGCGATGAGAATGAGAGTCCCCTGGAATGGCTACTCTGCTAACCCCATCGGCACGTCGCCCAAGAAGTTGAGCGCAAGGGTCGGCATCGGGACCACCTGGGCCCCGCGGCGTGTCGATTTCCCCCCTCGCTGACAGGAATAGCTGACGCTCCTGGCCGGGCTGGTCGAGGCCAAGATTCCCGACTGAACGGCCCTGCCGGCGCGGCGAGGACCTCATGTAAGCGGCGCGGCCGGCTATTCAGGCGTGACGGCGATATCGAAATGCAGCACGTCCTCGCGCTCGCCGAGCTTCGCATAGAGGGCGATGGCCGGGGCGTCGCCGTGGTCCGCCTGCACGAAGACGACGTAGGCGCCGCGGGCGGCGGCGAGCTCTTTCAGCGTCAGGATCAGGGCCGTGGCGATGCCCTGTCGCCGGTGCGCCGCCGCGACGGCGAGGTCGTAGATGTAGATCTCGCTGCGCTCCTGTTCGAACTTGTGCAACACATAGGCGGCGAGCCCGCCCACCACCTCGCCGCCCTTCAGCGCGGCGAGCGCGATGAAGTGATCACCGCCGAGCAGCCGTCGGAGGTAGGCCGCGCTGGGCCGGGCACGGCCGTAGGTCTCCACCTCGTCGAAGACCTCGCCGAAAGTCGTCAACAGGGCCTCCATCATGGCCGGGTCGTCAGCGGTGAGCGTATGGATACGAAACGTTTCGGAAGACGACATCATATGTCCCCCCTGCTCGATACCTGCCCAGTATAGCCGCAGGGGGACAAGCACCCGAGCGACTATAGTGACGGTGAATCCCGACGCACGGAGGGGGCCTACATGCCGAACCATCGCAACGACCCCACCCTGCCCGCGCCGCTCTTCCCGGGCAGTCATTTGGTGATCGATGACGATTATGTCTTTCTCTCCGGCCTGACCGCGGAGGATATTCAGGGCGGCGAGACGGTGCTCGGCGACATCCGCGAGGAGACGCGGCTGGTGATGCGGCGTATCCAGCGCATGCTCGCGTCGGCGGGCTGCAGCCTGGAGGATGCGGTGCGGGTCGACGTGCATATCACCGACCTCGACGAGATCCGCATGATGGATGCCGTCTATGCCGAGTTCTTCGAGGACCACCGCTATCCCGCCCGCACCTGCACCCAGTCGCCGCGCCTCTACGGCGGCGCTCATGTCGAGATCACCCTGATGGCCAGGCGGCCCGGCGAGTCCGGTGACGCCACGTCCTGAGGTCGCCCGAGCGCGCCGGGTGGCCGCCTTCAGCCGAGGATGAAGTAGACGCAGGCGGCGGTGAGTCCGCCCATCACACCGTTGAAGATTCGCCAGGCGCGCGGGCCGTCGAGCCAGCGACCGATAGCGGTACCGAAGCCCGCCCACAGGGCGATACACGGCAATCCCACCAGTTCGGCGAAGCCGGCCAGCAGCAGCGCATTCACCACGGTGTCGCCGCCCTCGGGCAGAAAGCCCGCCATCAGCGCCAGCCCCATCACCCAGGCCTTGGGGTTGGCGAACTGGAAGGCCGCCGCCTGCCAGAAGCTCAGTGGTCGCCCCTCGCCCCGCTGCCGCAGGTCGGGTGGCGGCGCGGTGGCGATACGCCAGGCCAGGTAGAGCAGGTAGGCGCTGCCGACCAGGCGCAGCCCCGTCTGCACCAGCGGATAGCGCTCGAAGACCAGCCCCAGGCCCAGGGCGATGCCGGCGAAGAGCAGGAAGCAGCCGCCGAGGATGCCGAAGATATGCGGCAGGGTACGCAGGAAGCCGTAGTTGGCACCCGAGGCGGTGAGCATCACGTTGTTGGGGCCGGGGGTGATGGTCATCGAGATCATGTAGAGGGCCGCCGGCCCGAGGAATGGCAAGGCTTCCATGTCATTGCACCCATACAATATTGATTGAATCGATTGGAATTGCGGACTTTTCTCAGCATAATGGGTGCAATTTCGGCGTCAAAGGTTTTATTGTCACCATGACAATCTGGACACCCCACCTGACCGATCGGGGGCCCCGCTACCGTGGCATCGCCGAGGCCATCGCCGCTGCCGTGCTCGCCGGCGACCTCGCCCCCGGCGAGCGCCTGCCGCCCCAGCGTCGCCTCGCCGATGCGCTGGGGGTGACCGTCGGCACCGTGACCCGCGGCTACGCCGAGGCCGAGCGCCAGGGTTGGGTCGAGGCCCGGGTCGGCAGCGGCACCTATGTGCGGGATGACACGGCGCCCGGCAGGGTCGCCTTCATGGCCGACCGCCGGGTCGAGGACGGCATGATCGACCTCAGCCTGAGCCTGCCGCCGCCCCACCCGCTGCGGGCCGACGCCCTGGGCCGGGCGCTGCGCGGCATCGCCGCCGATGCCGCGCTGTTACAACGTGCGGTGGAGTACCAGTCCGAGCGTGGCGTGCCGGCCCATCGCGAGCAGCTGGCCGCCTGGTTGGCTCGCCTGGGCATGGCGACGGATCCACGGGACCTGCTGGTGACCCAGGGCGGCCAGCATGGCATCAGCCTGACGCTCCAGGCGCTGACCCGCCCGGGCGAGCGCATCGCCGCCGATGCCCTCACCTACCCCGGGCTGATCGGCGCGGCCCGCCAGGCGCACCTCAAGGTGCTCGGGGTCCCCCTCACCGAGGCCGGCATGGACCTCGACGCCCTCGCCAGGCTCTGCGCCCAGCAGCCTCCTCGCCTGGTCTACGTCACCCCCGACCAGAACAACCCCACCGGGATAGCGCTCGGAGAGGAATCGCGCGAACGCCTGGCGACGCTGGCCCGACGGCACGACTTCTGGATCCTCGAGGACGGCGTCCAATATCTGCCCGAGGTCGAACGGGGCACGCCGCTCCACCGGCTGGCACCGGAACGCACCCTGTTCATCTTCAGCACCTCCAAGGTGCTCGCCGGCGGTATGCGCATCGGTACCCTCACGGTGCCGGCGCCGCTGCAGGACCGGCTGTGCACCGCCCTGCGCGCCCAGAGCTGGATGGTGCCGCCGCTGATGGTGGAGGCGGCCTGCCGCTGGGCGGCCAGCGACGAGGGCGAGCGGCTGCTGGCCTGGCAGACCGAGGAACTCGGTGCGCGTCAGCGGCTCGCCCATGAGCGACTCGCCGCCTTCTCGCCGCGGGGGCGCGACCACGGCGCCAACCTCTGGCTGCCGTTGACGGGCGAGCTGCGCAGCGCCGCGCTGCTGGAGGTGCTCGAGCAGCGCGGGGTGCGCCTGAACAGCGCCGAGCCCTTCTGCGTGGGCAGCGAACCGGCCCCCCAGGCGCTGCGCCTCTGCCTCAGTGCCGCCGCCTCCCGCGAGGCCCTGGACAGGGCGCTGGGGATCGTCGCCGAGGCCCTGCACGAGCCGCCACCAAGGCCCTGGCGTACCCTCTGACCTCGAAGGAGCCCCAGCGACATGTTCAGCAAATCGGCAGGCTGTACGTTGGTTGGCGGCACTGGGCGGAGACGGCGGCCGTGACGACAGCGTGGCGGCGATCACCGGCGGCGATCGCGGCCGAGCCCCCCCATCAGGGTGATGCCGTGACACCGGTGCGGTGCCGGCGCGGCCCCCACAGGCAGGCCAGCAGCAGGATCAGCCCGGCCAGGGTAGCGATGGTGCCGGCGGCGCTCACCGAGGCATCGAAGCCCAACCACCCGGGACCGTGCCCCGCCAGCAGGTAGCCAAGCACCGCCGAGATCACGGCGAAGAGCTGGCTCCAGGCGATCTGGGCGACGAGCCGGTCGGTCATCAGCCGCGCCGCGGCGGCCGGACAGATGAACATGGCGATGACGATGATCGAGCCCACCGCCTCGAAGGCGGCGATGGCCGCCACCGCCACCATGGTCACCAGCAGCAGGTCGACCAGCACGGGATGCGCCCTGACGCTGGCGGCAAAGTCGGGATCGAAGCTGCCGAGCACCAGGTGACGGCGGAACACCGCCACGAAGATCACCACCAGCAGGCCCACCCAGGCGACCCGGGCCAGTTGCGGCGGCAGGTCCGCCAGGGCCACGGGGTCGAACAACGCGGCCGGCCCGGTGCCGTCGAACCAGATCAGGCTCTCCAGGTTGCCGTAGAGGGCGTGCTCCACGTCCAGGTGCACCCCGCCGGCCTGGTGCCACTCCAGCAGCAGCACGCCCACGGCGAACAGACTGGTGAAGGTCACGCCCATGGCCGCGCTGATCTCCACCCGGCCGAGCCGCCGGATCAGCTCGATCATCGCCACCGTGATCAGCGCCGACACCCCGGCACCCAGCATCATCGCCGCGGAGGAGAGCATGCCGGTGAGCAGGAAGCTGACCACGATGCCGGGCAGCGCCACATGGCTGATGGCGTCGCCGATCAGGCTCTGGCGGCGCAGCACCAGGAAGTTGCCGAGCAGCGCGCAGGTCATGCCGATGATCACCGCCACCGTCAGCGGCACCAGGCTGAACATCATGAAATCGCTCATCGCCCGCCCTCCGGCCGCGGTGGAAGCTGGGCCTCCAGCGCCATGATCGCATCCGGCGAGAGCACCCTGGCGATGGGGGTGAGCCCGGAGTGCTCCTGCTGCAGGGCGTCATCCGGATGGCGCTCGCGATAGAGCGACCAGAGGCGCTCCTCGTGCTCGGCGTCGCGGGCGGCGGCTTGCCCCGGCAGTGTCGCCACACCGTCGCGTCGGATATACCCCTGGCGTCGCAGCAACTTCAGGGTCAGGTTGTCGAAGATCGGCTCCTCCCGGGCCAGCGCGAGCAGCCCCTGGCGCAGGTGGACCCGGCGGCGGAAGCGCTGGTAGGCCAGCAGGGTGGCGAGCACCCCACGCCACGGCGAGAACAGGAAGGAGGCCATGAACAGCGAGAAGGAGGCCAGCACGACCAGCGGCCCGGTAGGCAAGCCCTCCTGGACGCTGGAGAGCGTCACGCCGAGATACCCGGCCGCCGCGCCCAGCAGGGCGGCCAGGGCCACCATGCGCAATGGCCGGTCGGTCCAGAAGCGTGCGGTGACCGGCGGGATGATGGCCAGTGCCACGATCAGGATCAGCCCGGTGACCTTGAGCCCGATCACCACCACCGCCATCAGCAGCAGCAGCATCAGCAGGTCGACCCGCCCGGTGCTCACCCCCTGGGTCCGGGCGAACTCCGCGTCGAAGCAGACCAGCAGGAAATCGCGGCGCAGCACGAAGATCGCCAGCAGCAGGCCCAGCGCACAGAGCGCGATCAGCTGCGCCTCGGAGGCGAGCATGCCGGCGGTGGCGCCGACCAGGTAGCCGGTCAGCCCCGCCTGCCCGGTCACCTGCATCGACTGGATGACGGTGATCAACACCACCCCGAAGGCGAAGAACGACGAGAGCACCGCGCCGATGGCGGCATCCTCGCCGAGTCGGGTCCGCGCGCTGATCGTCTGCACCGCCCAGAGCCCCACGGCGGCGCTCAGGGCGGCGCCGAGCAGCAGCCCCGGCAGCCAGCGGCCGTCGCCCTGCCACAGGCCGGCGAGAATGAACGCCAGGGCGAGCCCCGGCAGGGTCGCGTGGCTGATCGCATCGCTGACCAGCGAGCGCTTGCGCAGCAGCACGAAGCTGCCGATCATGCCACCGGCGGCGCCGAGCAGCATGCTGCCGATGGTCACCAGGCTGGTGTTGTAGCCCAGCGTGAAGGTCAGGGCGCGCCACCAGGTCTCCATCATTCGCTCCGTTGGGCCGCGGCGACCGGATCGCCGACCAGTCGCGTCAGCTGGACGGTACTCAGGCGACCGCCGTAGGTCGCCTGGAGGTTACGCTCGGTGAACACCTCCTCGACGGGCCCCGCGGCGATACGACGCACATTGAGCAGCAGCACATGGTCGAAGTAGTCGCGCACCGTGGCGAGGTCGTGGTGCACGCAGAGCAGGGTCCTGCCCTCCTCGCGCAGCCGCTTGAGCACCTCGACGATGGCCTTCTCGGTGGCCGCGTCCACGCCGGCGAAGGGTTCGTCGAGGATGGTCAGCTCGGCCTCCTGGGTCAGCGCCCGGGCCAGGAACACCCGCTGCTGCTGGCCACCGGAGAGCTGGCCGATCTGCCGCTCGGCGAAGGCCTCCATGCCGACCCGGGCCAGGCTCTCCATGGCCTGTTCGCGGTGGCGCCGACGGGTGAACTGCCACCAGCGCAGGTTGCGGAACAGCCCCATGGCGACCACGTCGATCACCGTGGCGGGGAAGTCCCAGTCGATGCTGTTGCGCTGCGGCACGTAGGCGATGTGCCGCGACATCTCCTCGATGGGCCGGCCGAAGACGCGCACGTCGCCGGTCAGTCGGCGGGTGATGCCCATCGCCGCCTTGAGCAGGGTCGACTTGCCGGCACCGTTGGGCCCGACGATGGCCGTCATGCTGCCCGGCGGCGTGACGAAATCCACCGAGTAGACCACCGGGCGGTGGTCATAGCTGACGGTCAGGCCCTGGACCGCCAGGGGGCTGGCGGCGACTTCCTCGCTGACCCATGCGGCACGGTTCATGGTGCCTCCCCGGTCGCGGCGAGACGCCCCTGACGCCCGCCCTCGGGTACCTCACCGCCCAGCGAATGGGCGATCAGGCTGACATTGTGGTCGATCATGCCGAGCCAGGTCCCCTCGTAGGTACCGCGGCCCCCCATGGCGTCGGAGAACAGCTCGCCGCCGATGCGCACCTCATGCCCCTTGGCCGCGGCCCCCTCGATCAGCGCACGGATGTTGCGGTCCGACACCGAGGACTCGACGAAGATGGCGCCGATCTCCCGCTCCACCAGCACGTTGACCATCGACTCGATCCGCGCCAGGCCGGCCTCGCTCTCGGTGGAGAAGCCCTGGATACCCAGCACCTCGAAACCGTAGGCATCGCCGAAATAGCCGAAGGCGTCGTGGGCCGTCACCAGCACCCGGGCCTCCTCCGGCACGCTGGTGAGCACTTCGCGGGCATAGGCGTCCAGCGCCTCGAGCTCCTCCAGGTAGTCGTCGGCACGCTGGGCGAAGGCCTCGGCGTGCTCGGGGGCGAGCTCGCTCAGCGCATCGCGGATGGCCAGCACCACGTGCCGCCAGCGGCCGGGGTCCATCCATACGTGGGGATCGGACTGGTCGGGGTACTCCTCATCGGCCAGGCGCTCCTCCACCGGCACCGCCTCGCCCACGGCGAACACCGGCTTGCGCTGCCCCAGGCGACCGAGAAACTCCTCCAGTTGCGCCTCCAGATAGAGCCCGTTCCAGAACACCGCCTCGGCCCGCGTCATGGCAGTGACATCGCTGCGCGTCTGGCGATAGAGGTGGGGGTCGACCCCCTCCCCCATCAGGCCACGCACCTCGACCTGCTCGCCACCGACCTGGCGCAGGACGTCGGCGATCATCCCCGTCGTCGCCACCAGTTGCAGGCGGTCGGACTTCGCCACCGCTGGCACGCAGAACAACGCCGTCAGGACCAGCAGCGACACGAGGCGACGAGCAAACGACATTTGGGCACTCCTTGTATGGGACGGGCAGCCCGGCCGACCCTGCTGGTGTGGGTCGCCACGGCATATCCCCCATAGCCTACCGTGTTGGGCGCCACTTGCTAATGGCGATAGGCTAGCGGACTCATAGCCGGAACGCATATCGACGGGAGACTAGATTGTATCGCCGATCTCGATGCGATACCCCAGGTCGATGACACGCGCATCCGCTGCCCCGCCGCGGATGCGGGCGAGCAGCTCGTGGGCGGCGCGCTCGCCGATCGCCTCGCGCGGGGTGACCACGCTGGCCAGCCGTTGTGACATCACCTGCCCCACGTCGTGGCCGTGGAAGCCGGCGATCGCCAGCCGGCCGGGCACCGAGACGCCACGGCGCAGGCATTCGAAGTAGGCCCCCACGGCCACGTCATCGTTGGTGCAGAAGATGCCGTCGGTCTCGGGGTGCTCGGCGAGGATCTCCGCCATCAGCGCGGCCCCCACGCTGTAGGACGAGCGCTGGGTCCGCTGCAGGGTCAAGGGGACCAGTCCGTGGGCCTCCATGGCCTGTCGATAGCCGAGTTCACGCTGACGGGTGCGTTCGTCGAGGCGCACCGCCAGGTAGAGGATATGGCGGCGGCCGCGGCGGATCATCTCGGCGACCATGTCGCGGGCGGCGGCCACGTTGTCGAAGCCGACCGCCTGGTGAATCGGTGGCAGGTGGGTATCCATGATCTCCACGCAGGGAATGCCCGCCGTCTCCAGCATGCGGCAGCTGCGCGGCGAGTGGCGGCTGTCGGAGAGGATCATCCCGTCGACGTTGTACGAGAGCAGCGAGGCCAGGCTGCGCTCCTCCAGCTCCTCGCTGTAGCCGTAGTGGGTGAGCATCAGGTGGTAGCCGGCCGGCTCGGTCACCGCCTCGATGCCGACGATGACGTCGGCGAACACCTGGTTGGTCAGGGAGGGCACCAGCACGCCGATCGAGCGGCTGGTGGCCTTGGACAACAGGTCCGGCGCCCGGTTGGGGATATAGCCGACCTCCTCGGCCGCGGCGAAGATGCGCTCCCGCAACCCCTCGGACACCGACTCGGGGTTGCGCAGGCAGCGGCTGACGGTCATCTTCGTTGCGCCGACCTGATCGGCGATGTCCTGGAGGGTCGGTCGTTTCTTCTTCACGGCATGCGGTGCCCCATCGATGGAGAAGCGTCTGGAAAGCCGACCACCATAGCCAACTTTCCGCGACGATTCACGGGCCGGCGTCAGCGCTCCTTCAGGGCCAGCAGGAAGGCGTCGACGATCTGCTCCGGCGGCTGGTTGATATCCACGACGACGGCTTCGTCGCGGCCGGGGGGCTCGAGGTCGCCGAGCTGGCTGTCGAGCATGGCGTCGCCCCTGAAGAAGTGCTCTTTCCTGCCCCCGAGCCGCTGGCGAAGCCGTTCACGATCGCCCTCGAGAAACAGGATGGCGAGACCGTCGTCGCCCCCGCGCAGGGTGTCCCGGTAGCGACGCTTCAGTGCCGAGCAGGCGATCACCACCGACGCCTCGCGGCGCCGGTAGTCGGCGAAGAAGCCCGCCAGGGTCTCGAGCCACTCGCCGCGATCCGCGTCGTCCAGGGGGATGCCGTTGGCCATCTTGTCGACGCTGGCCGGTGAGTGGTGGTCGTCGCCATCGATGAAATCGACGCCCAGCCGCCTGGCCAGCAGGCGGCCGACGTGAGACTTGCCCGAGCCCGATACGCCCATCACCAGAATACGATAGGTGGCAGCCTTCACATGACCTCCAGTCGTCAGTTGCCGTACTCAGTTGCCACGGACTGCGGTGAAGTCGGGCAGCCAGGTGACGATGCCCGGGAAGGCGATCAGCACCACCAGCACCACCAGCAGCGCCGCGTAGTAGGGGAGCATCGCCTTGACCAGCGACTCCATCGAGACCTTGCCGACCCCGCAGCCGACATAGAGGCAGGTGCCCACCGGCGGCGTCAGCAGGCCGATCCCGAGGATGAAGGCCATCAGCACGCCGAAGTAGGCCGGATCGACGCCCACCGAGGTAACGATCGGGGTCAGCATCGGGGCCATGATCACCATCGCCGGGGTCAGGTCCATCACGAAGCCCACCAGCAGCAGCAGGCCGGCGACGATCATCAGCAGCCAGAACGGCTCCTGGGTGATCGCCTGCACCTGGCGCACCAGGGTCTGGGGCACCATGTTGATGGTCAGGAACCAGGCGATCACGGTGGCGAAGGCCAGCAACAGCAGCACCATGCCGGTCAGGCGTGCGGTGCGGATCAGCATGCCCCAGAGCTCGCGCAGCGCGAACTCGCGGTAGACCAGCAGCGAGATGACCAGCGAGTAGAGCAGCGCCGCCACCGCCGCCTCGGTGGCGGTGAAGACCCCGCCGATGATGCCGCCGATCACGATCACCGGCAGCACCAGGGCCAGCCAGGCGGCCTTGAAGGCCTGCCACAGCAGGTCGAGGCGGAACTTCCGGGTCTGCCCGGCGTGTTCGATGCTGGCCATGATGAAGGTCGTGACCATCAGCCCGAAACCGATCAAGAGCCCCGGCACGATGCCGGCGATGAACAGCCGGCTGATCGAGGTCTCGGTGACGATACCGAACAGGATCAGCGGGATCGACGGCGGGATGATGATGCCGATCACCGACGACACCGTGTTGATGGCGGTGGCATGGGGGGCGGAATAGCCCTGCTGCTTCATCGAGGGGATCATCATCGCCCCGGTGGCGGCGGTGTCGGCCACCGCCGAGCCGCTGATGCCGCCGAAGAACATCGAGCCGGTGATCGCCACCTGGCCCAGGCCACCACGCACGAAACCGACCAGCGCCCCGGCGAGATCCATCAACCGCCGGGCGATGCCGCCGGCGCTCATCACCTCACCGACCAGGATGAAGAACGGAATCGCCAGCAGCGGGAAGTTGTTGACCCCGCGGATCGACTGTTCGATCAGGATCGACAGCGGAATATCGGACATGACCGCCATGACCACCGCCGCGACGCCGAGACCGAAGGCGATCGGCAGGCCGATGGCGATGGAGGCAAACAGGATACCCAGGAAAATCCACAGCATGACTCAGTGCCCTCCGCGTCGTGCGGGTGATGACGGATCGCGGATCAACCGCACGCACTGCCAGGCACGCCACAGTGCCACGGCGGCGATGAAACCGGCGCACAGCACCAGCGAGACATTGATCAGGTTCCAGGGTACGCCGAGGATGGCGGTACGCCCGGTGGAACGGGACATCACCAGATAGCCGCCCCAGACGATGATGCCCATCAGCACGGTGATGATCAGGTTCTGGAGCATGTAGAGCAGATGGGCCCCGCGCGGCTGGAGCTTGCGCACCAGGAAGTCCACGGCGATGTGCTCGAAGCGGGCGAAGGCCGCCGCGGCCCCGAGGAAGATCAGCCAGATGAACAGCATGCGCGCCAGCTCGTCGGCCCAGGGCAGCGAGCGGTTGAGCAACGAGCGGCCGATGACGTTGGCCGACACCGAGACGATCAGCGCGACCAGGATGACGGCGATCAGTTGCTCCATGATCACCGTCAGCCAGCGGAAGATCGCCGGCCCCTTGCGCGCCTCGATGTCGAGTTCGAGGGGCTCGCGGTTGGGATCGTCGAAAAACACGCCGGGGTCGACGGGCGGGGGTGTGGACGTTGACATGCAGCGCTCCTGCGACAGGGCAAGGGGTCGATGCCCCCTGCCGCTGCCCCGTCAGTGGAAAGGAGGGGATCAGTCGTTGGTGGTCTCGGCGACGATGGCCTGGATCTCGGCGATCAGGTCTTCGCCGATGCGCGGCCCCCACTCGTCGTAGACGGGTTGAACCGCTTCCTGGAAGGCGGCGATCTGCTCGTCGTCGAGGCGGGTGATCTGCATGCCGCGCTCCTCGAGCTGGTCGCGCGACCAGTCGTCGTATTCGGTGGCCAGCTGGATCTCGTACTCCGCCGACTGACGGGCGGCTTCCTGCACCAGCTCCTGGTATTCAGGATCGAGGCGCTCCCAGGTGCGCTCGGACATCATCAGGATGAAGGGCGTGTAGACGTGGCGGGTCTCGGAGCCGTAGTCCTGCACCTCATGGAAGTTGGAGGTGAGGATGGTGCTCCAGGGGTTCTCCTGACCATCGACCACGCCCTGCTCCATGGCCGAGAACAGCTCGCCGAAGGCCATCGGCGTGGGGTTGGCCCCCAGGGTCTCCCAGATCGAGAGGTGCACCGGGTTCTCCATGGTGCGCACGGTCAGACCGCGCACGTCGAGGCCGGCGACGTCTTCCGGCGACTCGACCGGGCGGGCACTGTTGGAGAGCTGGCGATAGCCATTCTCGGAGAAGGTCAGCGCCTTGATGCCGGAGCCGTCGAAGGCGTCGAGCATCGACTGGGCGACGTCGCTCTGCATCACCGCGATGGCCGCCTCGCGGGTCGGCAGCAGGAACGGCAGGTCGAAGACCGCCAGTTCCGGCACGTAGGTGGTGGCCGGTGACGTGGAGGGATAGGTCATGTCCAGGGTGCCGGTCTGGAGCATCTCCATCATCTGCACGTCGTCGCCCAGTTGGCTGTTGGGGAAGATGTTGACGGTGATGCGGCCGTCGGTGCGCTGTTCGAGGATATCGGCGAAATACTGGCTGGAGAGATACTGTGGCGAGGTCTCGGCCAGACCGATACCCATGCGGATGGTATGACTGCCGTGGTCGGCCACGACATCGCCCTCGATGGCGGGCGGATCGGAGAGGTCGGGCGTCTGGGCCTGGGCGATGCCCAGGGTCAGGGTGGCCGCGCCGGCCAGGGTGAGCGTGCTGCGCCAGATGGCTGTCATGGCGTGTGCCTCCAAGGCTGTTTGTAGGTTGTTGGGTCGTACGCTGCTGCGAGCGTCTCGCTCGGCATAGAGCGTCGGGCCGGCAGGATGGCGCCAGGCACCTTTCCATGTGTCATGTCGCCATGTTACCGGTAACACTCATGAAGGAGACTAGGCGCGGGGCCGGCGACTGTCAACGACAATGCCGCCTCGACGACTTATACCTTAGGCTAAAAGCTGGCAGCCAGCGGCCCGACCTCACGAATCGCCCGCCCCACCGCGGCCAGCACTTGCTCGTTGCGGGCCAGGTTGAGTTCGCCCCGGGCACAGGCGACGATCGCCACCCGGTGGCTCCCGGCACCGTCTGCCAGGGTCGCGATACCGGCATCGCAACTGCGCCGGTGCTGGGTACCGGTCTTGTGGGCGAAGCGCACGCCAGGGCCGAGACCCGCCTTGAGACGCCGCTCGCCGCTGGTGGTCCGCTCCATCACCGACAGCAGGCGGGCGGTGGCCGCCGGTCCCAGCGCCCTGCCCTCGCCCAGTGCGGCGAGCAGCTCGGCGAAGGCATCGAGCCGACCGCTGTTGAGATCGGTGGCGTAGTAGGCCGCGAAGGCATCATCCAGGGAGCGCCATCGCAGCGCCTCGTGCGGAACCTCGAGGCGCCGGGCCAGCCAGTCGAGCCGGGCGGCGTCGCTGGGGCGCTTTCGCAGCTCGATGAAGTCGAGCCCGGAGAGCGAGACGGCCCGCGGGTGCAGCCCGCCATAGACGTGTCGGCGCACGTCCACCAGGGAGGTGATCGGTCCCAGGGACTCCCCGCCCGGCGCCAACGCCTGGGCACGCCGATTGACCGCCTCGAGGCCGAGACGGCGGATCAGCATGTCGCTGGCGGTGTTGTCGCTGACGGTGAGCATCGCCACGAGCAGTTGGTGCAGCGTCAGCTCGGCGCCGGGGGGCGCCCAGTTGGTGGGCCCGGCACCGTCGACATAATCGCTCTCGTGCAGCACCAGCCGCTCGTCCAGTGCCGCCTCTCCCGCTTCGACCCGCGCCATCAGTTCGATGGCCACCGGCACCTTGATCAGCGACGCCAGGTACCAGGACTCGTCGGCCCGCCAGCCGAAGCGCTCGTCGCTGCCCAGCGGCCGCACGACGACCCCCAGCTCGCCGTCGAACCCGGCCTCGAGGGCGGCCAGCTTCGCCTCGAGCCGCGCGGACCAGGCGGGCTCGGCCATCGCCGGGAGCGGCAGCACCAGCAGGGCGAGCCCCAGGACCAGCGCACGCATCAGCGTCGCTCCCGGATCCAGCCAATCAGGGCGATCCAGCCCGCGGTGGCCAGGATCAGCGCCAGGCCGATGCCCAGCACCTGCGGATAGGCGTAGACCTGCCAGGCCTCGAACAGGAAGCGCAGGATCAGGAAGATCACCACGATATGGAAGATGAAGGCCATGAGCGCATCGGAGCCGATGGTGGTGATCGGCCGCAGCCAGGCGGCGCCGCGCTCGCCAGCGAGCAGGCAGAGCGCCAGGATCACCAGGGCGCCGCCGAGGCTGAACAGCATGAAGGCGAGCTCCGGCGGGTGCTTGCCGACATTCCAGGCCACCGCCACCAGCGCCTCGCCGAGCCCGGGCAGCGACACCGCCACGAACCCCAGCAGCAGCGCCGCCCCGACCCCCACCAGCCCCAGCACCAGCCGGCGGCGCGCCGCTGGTTGCCAGTAGCAGCACAGCACCGCCTCACCGATCAGCAGCCCGACCATCACCAGCGGCAGCCGCGAGAGCTGGCCCCAGGCGTAGTGGTCCGCGTCCTCGACGAGGATCGCCTTGAGCGGCTCGATGCCCCAGAAGTCGAAGTGGCGCTCCAGCCAGCCCGACAGCAAGGCGATCGCCAGCGGGCCCACCAAGCGCGCCCAGAGCGGCAGTCGCCGCCACAGCGGCAGGACCCAGGGCAGCCACAGCAGCGCGATGGCATAGAAACCGAGGATCTCGACCCAGATCGGGAAGCGCTGGTAGAGCAGGGTGTCGAGGATATCCTGCGCCGAGTAGAGCGGCAGCATCTCGACGACGGTGAGCGCCTTGTACCAGAACAGCACCTCGAGGCCGCGCAGCATCAGCTTGAGGCGCCGGCGCGGCCAGTCCGGGGCATCGGTCTTCGGCAGGAAGGCCACCGCCAGGGCGATGCCGAACACCGTGATGAACAGCGACGAGGAGAACTTGGTGAGCAGATGGATCGGCACCATCCCCCAGTCGGGCACCTGGCGGATGCCCAGCAGCCCGCTGACCGCATGGCTGAGGATCATCAGCGCGATGGCCACGCCGCGGGCCAGGTCGATCGCCTCGATGCGCCCCTGCCCCGCCGGCAGCAGCGGCGGCGCCCCCAGCCGAACCATGACCGCTCTTCCCTGCATGCGCCGCCTCCCTGGCTGTCCGATCACTCGCCGCTGACCAACGGCTCGACGCTCTCCAGCGTGAGCCGCCGCCCCTCGCTGGTCGAGAAGCGGAAGCGCCCCTCCACCCGCACCGCCTCGCCCAGATGGGGCGCGATCTCTTCGTGGGGAAAGATCTCGACCCGATGCAGGTCCTCGTCCTCGATCCAGTAATGCAGCGGATCCTCGAAGTGGCGAACGACGCCCTCGGTCACCACCCGGCGACCGTCGTGGGCCTCGGGATTCGTCGCCAGCACCGGCAGCGGCACCTCGACGAGCCGGTCGTTGTCGCCACAGGCCGCGAGCGCCAGGCTGGCGGCGGCGAGCCCCCACCGGGACCAGGCGAATGGTCGTCGTCTCACTGAATGCATGGCAATCTCCCCCCTTTACCGGCCGATGATAGCGCCTGAGGGCCGACACGAGTATGGCCGGCTGGCCCCGATGCCACTGCGGTCCAACGGGACTATGCTTGGGATGTGGAGTTCGACGCGAAAGGAGGCACCTTCAATTCCGTCGTTTTCGGCCCTCGCGGCCGAAGGAGAAAATGTCATGGCCATGCCGATGACGATACGCGAGTACCTCCGGGCCTGTGATATCGACTTCGAGGAGGTCACTCACCCGCGGGAAGTGACGACCAGCCGCATCGCCCAGCAGGCCCATGTCGCCGGTAGCCAGCTGGCCAAGGCGGTGATGCTGCACGGTGATTCCGGCTACCATGTCGCGGTGGTGCCGAGCGACTGCGATGCGGATCTCGACAAGCTCTCGCAGCTGTTCAACGAGAGGGTCGACCTCGCCTCGGAAGACGAGATCATGAGCCGCTTCAACGACTGTGATCCGGGAGCCACCACCCCGGTAGGCCAGGCCTACGGCCTGCAGGTCTATCTCGACGACATGCTGCGTCATCAGCCGGACATCTATTTCGAGGCCGGCGACCACGAGACCCTGGTCCACATGAGCGGCAGCGAGTTCGATCGCCTGATGGCCGAGATCCCGCACGGACAGATCAGCCGGCGGCACTGACCCGAGCCCCGGGCGGCCCCGCTTTCTCTACCCTGGCCGTGATCGCCCCGATCGCGGCCTCTTTTCGCCTGGGGTAAGCTCGAACGACCGTCGCCTGCCGCCTGGAGATGACATGCCGCGCCTCGACCGCGCCCGACGCCTCGCCCCGTGCTTCGCCATCGCCCTGGCCTGGCTCGCACCGCCGGCGACCGCCGACGAGTGCCTCGCCACCGGCCAGTGGTACCTGGACGGCGGCGCCCCCGTTGCCCCGGACGCCCTGATGGCCGAGCTGGCCGAGCGCCAGGTGGTGCTGCTCGGCGAACGGCACGACCGCCTGGCACATCATCGCTGGCAGCTGCATACCCTGGCCGGCCTCCACGCCCACCGGCCACGCCTGGTGATCGGGCTGGAGATGCTGCCCCGCGAGGCCCAGCCGGCCCTGGACGCCTGGGTGGCCGGCGAGCTCGATGAGGCCGGCTTCCTCGAGGCCAGCCGGTGGCACGAGACCTGGGGCTTCGATCCGGCGCTCTACTTCCCCATCCTGCATTTCGCGCGCATGCAGCGGATCCCGCTGCTGGCCCTCAACGTCGGCCCCGAGCTTCGCCGGCGGCTGGTGGAAGAGGGCTGGAGCGCCGTGCCCGAGGGCCAGCGCTTCGGCATCACGCCACCGGCGGCGGCGTCCGAGGCCTACCGCGAGTCCCTCGCCGAGATCCATGATCGGCACCCCGGTGGCGACGACCTGGCCCGCTTCATCGACGCCCAGCAGGTCTGGGACCGGGCCATGGCCACCGCCCTGGCCGAGAGCGCCGACGACGGTACCCTGGTGGTGGGCCTGATCGGCCAGGGTCACCTCACCCATGGTCATGGCGTGCCGCACCAGCTCGACGACCTGGGCGTGGATGACCATCGCACCCTGCTGCCGGTGACGCCGGATGACGGCTGTCGCGCCCCCGAGCCGGGCCTGGCCGACGCCTACTACCTGCTGGGGGACGAATCGGCCCATGAACCGCCCGAGGCGCTGCGCCTGGGCGTGCTGATCGGCGCCCACGCCGACGGCGTAGCGATCCATGGCGTCGGCCCGGACTCCGTGGCCGCCGAGGCCGGCCTGCAGGAGGGTGACATCATCGTGCGGGCCGCCGACCGCCCCATGGTCACCCCCGGGGACCTCACCGGGCTGATGCAGCGCATGGTGCCGGGCACCCTGCTGCCGCTGGAGATCCGGCGTGACGGCCGGGTACGGGAGCTCCTCGCCCGCCTCCCGGCCTCCTCGCCTTGACCCCGACGCCACGCCCCCGCGCCGGGTGCATCGCCCTCGCCCTGCTGCTGGCCTGGGGCGGTGCCACCGCCGGCGAGCCGGCCCGCACGCTGGCGCTGTGGCTGGATCCGGCCAGCCGCGAGCTACGCGGCGAAATGCGGCTGACGCTGCGTTCGGGCGACGAGTTCCACCTGCTCGACGGCCTCGAAGTGACGCGGGTGGAGCGCGGCGGCCGCCCCGTCGCCCCGGTTCGACTGGCTCCGGGGCACTATCGGCTGCCGCCCTCGCCCGAGGAGGCCTCTCCCCCGGAGGCCGGGGCCGTGACGGTCCACTGGCGCGGCACCCTGCCGGCGCGCTTGGCCGATACCCCGCTGCGCGTGTCGCCGGCGGGCAGCCTGCTGCCGACCCGCGGCGGCTGGTATCCGCGCGTCGACGATCCCCCGCCAAGGCCGCTCGCGCTGACGATCCACCTGCCCGACGGCCAGCGTGCGGTAGGCACCGGCTCGCTGGTCGAGGAGCACGCGAGCGGCGACGGCATGACCTCGCGCTACACGCACCCTCGCACCCGTGACATCGAAGTCGCCGTCGGCCCCTGGCAGCCGCGGGAGCGCGAGGCCGACGGCATTCGGCTGCGCACCCTCTTTCCCGCCGCCCTCGACGAGCGTTTCGCCGACACCTACCTGGCGCACACGGCCCGCTACCTGGCGATGTTCCAGCAACGCCTCGGCCCCTACCCGTTCGACAGCTTCACCCTGGCCGCCTTCCCCGAGCCGGTGGGGCTCGCCTTCCCCGGTTTCACCCTGCTCGGCGAGCGGGTCATCCCGCTGCCCTTCATTCCCCACACCTCGCTGGCCCACGAACTGATGCACGCCTGGTGGGGTGCCGGAGTGGGCGTCGACCACGCCAGCGGCAACTGGTCCGAGGCGCTGACCACCTACCTGGCCGACTACGCCCTGGACGAGGCGCGCGGCGAGGCGCGCGAGACCCGGCGGCGCTGGCTCGCCGACCTCGCGGCCCTGCCGGCAGCCGAGGAGCGCCCCCTGGCGAGCTTTCGCGGCGGCCCGGATCCGGTGGGGCGGCTGATCGGCTACCAGCACGGCGCCATGGTCTTCCACATGCTGCGCCGCCGGATCGGCGACGACGCCTTCACTGCGGGGCTACGCCGCCTCGCCGACGACAGGATGTTCCGCACCGCCGCCTGGCAGGACCTCCAGGCGGCGTTCGAGGCGGCCGCCGACGACGACCTGACGGACTTCTTCGGCGCCTGGCTGACCCGCCCGGGGCGACCGGAGCTGGCGCTGGATGACGTGACGCTGGAAGCGAGCGGGGCCGGCTTCCGAGTCGGCGGAGAGCTGACCCAGCGTGGCGCGCATGCCCCCTGGCCGCTCGAGGTGCCGGTGACGCTCGAGACCGCGGGCGAGCCGATCCAGACCACGCTCCGGCTCCACGGTCACGCCGCGACCTTCTCGCTCGACAGCGATCGCCCGCCGACGGCCCTGGCGGTGGACCCCGACCACCATCTGTTGCGCCGCCTGAGCGAGCCTCCCGCCATCCTGCGCGCCCTGATCCTGGACCCGACGACCCGGCTGCTGGCGCTGGACGACGCCCTCGCCCCCCTGGGCCGGCGGGTACTGGGCCGCGAGGCGGAGGCGTTCACGGGCGATCGCCACGGCGATGCCCCGCTGCTGGTCATCGGCACCACGGCGGCGGTGGCCGACTGGCTGGTGGAACGCGAGTTGCCGGCCCCGCCGCGTTCCCTGGCGCGGGCCGGTCACGCCCGCCTGTGGACGCTGCCGGGCACCCGGATCGGACTGCTCAGCGCCGACGACGCCCCGGGCCTCGAGCGGCTGAGCCGTGCCCTGCGTCATCACGGCCACCGCAGCTATCTGGTGCAGGACGCCGAGGGCAACACCCTGGACGCCGGACACTGGGAGGCCGACACCACGGCGCTGCGAGTGGAGCTCACGCCCTGAGCGACCGCCCGCCGGGTCACCGATGCAACCAGCAGGCCGAGAGGTGGCGCCGCCGTGGTTCGAAGTCGGGGGGCTCGTCGTGGTCGCACAGACCGGCCATGGCATGGGGGCAGCGCGGGTGGAAGCGACAGCCCGCGGGCGGATGAATGAGGCTCGGCGGCTCGCCGCCGGGTACCTCGCGCTGGCGGGTGGCGTTGGCCGCGTCGGGATCGGCGATCGCCGCGAGCAGCGCCTGGGTATAGGGGTGCTGCGGATGGTCGAGCAGGGCGTCCACGGCGGCGCTCTCCACCACCCGGCCCGCGTACATCACGAAGATGCGCTCGGCGAAATGACGCACGGTGGAGAGGTCGTGGGTGATGAAGGCCAGGGTCAGCCCGCGGCTGGCCTGGATGCCGCGCAGCAGGTCGAGGATCTCGATGCGCACCGAGGCGTCGAGCATCGACACCGGCTCGTCGGCGATGAGCAGCGCCGGCGCCAGGATCAGCGCCCGGGCGATCACCACCCGCTGCTGCTGGCCACCGCTGAGCATATGCGGGAACTTGGTCAGGTACTCCTCGGCCGGGGACAATCGCACCTCCTCCAGCACCGCGCGGATGCGCCGCTCGCGCTCGGCACGCGCCTTGACCCCATGGATGATCAGCGGCTCGGCGAGGATCCGCCCCACGTCCAGAAACGGCGGCAGTGCACCATAGGGGTCCTGCTGCACATAGCCCACCCGGGCGCGATAGGCCTTGAGCCCACCGGCGTCGAGGTCGCCCAGCGAGCCCCCGTCGAAGCGCACCTCGCCGCGGGTGGGCCGATGCAACCCGAGCAGGGTGCGGGCCAGCGAGCTCTTGCCGCAACCGCTCTCGCCGACGAAGGCCACCGCCTCGCCGCGAGCGAGTGTGAAGCTCACGCCATCCACCGCGTGCACCGCGCCGACGCGCAAGAAGCCCCACTGGCGCAGCTCGAACCAGGTGTGCAGGTCGTGGACCGCGAGCAGCGGCGCCTCGGCAGGCTCCCGGTGGAAGACGGCCTGGGCCATCATGCCCCTCCTCGTCGCGTGGACTCGTCATGCAGCCAGCAGCGCACCCGGTGCCGCTCACCGAGACGGATCGCCTCGGGGTCGTGGGCGCAGCGGGCGAAGCGATGCGGGCAGCGCGCGGCGAAGCGGCAGCCGCTCGGCGGGTCGAACAGGTTGGGCGGCTGGCCGGGGATCGCCTCGGGCCGGCTGCGCTGACGCAGCCGCGGCACGCTGGCCATCAGCATCCGCGAATAGGGGTGCGCCGGCCGGCTGAAGAAGGCGTCGGCGTCGGCCACCTCGACGAACTGGCCGGCATACATCAGCGCCACCCGGTCGGCGAGTTCGCTGGAGGTCGCCACGTCGTGGGTGATCAGGATGAAACTGGTGCCCTGCTCACGCTTGATCCGCTTGAGGGCGTTCATGATGCCCGCCTGGGTCAGCACGTCCAGCGCCGAGGTGGGCTCGTCGAGGATCACCAGCTCCGGCTCGGCGACCAGCGCCATGGCCAGCACCGCGCGCTGGCGCATGCCGCCGGAGAGCTCGAAGGGGTAGCGCGACAGGAAGTCGGTGGACACCCCCACCAGGCCGAAGACCTCCGCCGCCCGCTCCAGTGCCCGCCGCCGCGACCAGCCGCGCAGCACCCGCAGCGGCTCGGCGACCTGCTCGCCCACCCGCACCACCGGGTTCAAGGCATTCATCGAGGCCTGCATCACCAGCGCCATGCGCGACCACTGCACCTCGCGCCGGAAACGCTCGTCGGGCAGCGCCGTCACCTCGGTCTCGCCCAGCATGACCCGCCCGCCGGTATGCTGGACGTTGCGCGGCAGCACCCGCATCAGGGCCCTGGCCAACGAGCTCTTGCCGCAGCCGGACTCGCCGAGTACCACCAGCGCCTCGTTGCGCCTGAGATCGAAGCCGACGCCGTCCACGGCGCGCACCACGCCGCGCCGGGTTCGATAGTGCAGCGCGAGGTCCGCCACGCGCAGCAGGGTCGGTTCGCTCATCACAGGCTCCTCAGCCGCGGGTTGAAGACCCGGTCCAGGGCGAAGCCGAGCATCGCGAAGCCCAGCCCGGTGAGCATCAGCAGCACCGCCGGCGACACCACCCAGTAGTAGTAGCCGTTGTAGAGCGCGCTCTGCGACTGGGCGTCGTTGAGCACCTTGCCCCAGGTCGGCAACACCGGGTCGCCCAGCCCCAGCACCGCCAGCGACGCCTCCAGGAACACGAAGGTCGGGATCAGGGTGACGAAGGTGGGGATCAGCACCGGCAGGATGCGCGGGATCATGTAGCGCATCACGATGCGCAGGTTGCTCGCGCCGTAGGCCTGGGCCGCCTCGATGTAGGGCGCCTCGCGGATCGGCAACAGCATCGCCCGGTACATCTTGATGCTGGCGCTGAAGATGCCGAGCACCACCACCACCCCGAGCATCAGCCAGATGCTGGTGGAATAGAGGGTGCCGACCATCACCAGGATCGGCAGCACCGGCAGGATCATGTTGACCTCGGTGAGGCGCTGGATGACGGCGTCGATCCAGCCGCGGTACCAGACCCCCACCGCGGCGATGACCAGGGTGGTGACGGTGGTGCCCACCGCCGCCAGCAGCCCGAAGGCCAGCGCCACCGGCGTGCCCCACAGCAGCGCCAGGCGGAGGTCGCGACGCTGGTGATCGGTGCCGGCGATGCCATGGACGCGGCCGTAGAGCACCAGTTCGGCGTCGATGCCGGCCCGGTCGTCGAACACCACGGCATCCAGCAGCAGCACATGGCGCCCCTTCTGGACCCGCGGCATGGCCTCGCCATCGGGCTCGGCGAGCAGGCCGATATGCGGCACCCGCCCCCCCAGCCGACGCTCCAGGGCACGGTCCTGGGAGATCGAGACCCGATCCTCGCGGCCGATGCGGTGCCCGCCCAGCGAGATCTCGCGCCCGTCGGGGGCCTGCCACAGCAGCCGCGCGAAGGGCCGTTGCTCGTGCCCCTCGGCACGTAGGAAGAGGTTGATCTCGCTGGGAAAGCCGTCGAAGTCGTAGTCGAAGGCAAGCGCCATGCGCAGGCGACGCCCCCCCGCGAAGGGCGCCTCCTCCACCTCGGCGCCGCGGCCGACGATCAGGGTGCGCGCCTGGCGGCCCCCCGACAGCCGGTCGGCCCACGCCGGGCCGGCATTCACCGGGTGCAGCCGCCAGGGCTCGCCGCCGCGCCACTTGTCCAGCGCCTCGGGATACGGGATGGCCACCACGGTGTAGAGCGACAGCCCCACCAGCGCGGCGATGATCACCATCCCCACCAGGGCCGACGGATACCGGCGCAGCTCCCGCCAGCCGTCGCGCCACCGTCCGCCGTTCATCGCCGTCCCCCCTCGAGGCGCACGCGCGGGTCCAGCAGCGCGTAGAGGATGTCGAGCAGGAACACCGTCGCCGCCAGCAGGTAGGCGAAGATCACCACGGCACCGATGATCACCGGGGTATCGCGATGGCCGATGGCCCGGAACAGCAGCGAGCCCAGCCCCGGCCAGTTGAACACCTGCTCGAGGATGATGGCGCCGCTCCACAGGCCGATCAGCATCAGCAGGAAGCTGGTGACGATCGGCGACAGGGTCGGACGCAGGATGTAGCGCCGCTCGATGAGGTGCGACGGCAGCCCCTTGGCCCGCGCCATCTCCACGTAGTCCTCGCTGGAGTGGATCAGGAAGAAGGTGCGCCAGGAGTAGATCGAGACGAAGATCGACGACAGGAACATCGCCGCGAGCGGCAGCAGCATATGACGCAGCACGCTGGCCGCGTACTCCCAGCGCCCCTCGGGGGGCGGCGCGGCGACCATGCCGCCGGCCGGCAACAGCGGTATCACGAAGGCGAACACCAGGATCAGGAAGATGCCGTAGAACCAGCCCGGGGCCGCCGAGGTGGGCGCCAGCGCGATCACGCCGCGGTCGAGCGCGCTGCCGTAGCGACGCGACAGCGTCAGCGCCACGAACACCGAGGTGAAGAACACCAGCAGGTTGGCGCTGCCGAACAGCAGCAGGGTCGCCGGCAACCGCTCGACGATGATGTCGTAGACCTCCCGCGAGCCGCGGTCGCTGTGCATCTGCTCGGCACGCCCCAACTCCAGGCGCATGGCGCGCTGCAGATAGTCGACGCTGCGCAAGAGGAAGGGCTGGTCCAGGCGCAACCGCTCCACCTCCAGCGACACCCGACGCTCGATCAGCGCGTGGCGCTCCTCGCCGGGCATGTCCAGGAAGGCGGGATCGGCACGCACCGCCTCGGCGGCCTCGCTGCGGATCTGCACCAGCCGCAGCTCATCCACCCGGCCGCCCATGTTGGCGATCACGATGGTCAGGTAGACACTCACCAGCACGGTGAGCAGCAGCGCCAGCAGCCGCTTGACGGTATAGGCCAGCAGATGGCGCAGGTCGCGCCACAGGGCCCGGCGCGGCGGCGGAATGCGCTGCGAATCGCTCATGGCGCCCCCTCCCTGCCGCCGGCCGGTACCGTGGCGAAGACGTGCGAGGCGAAGACCGGCAGCGCCACCCGGCGGCTGGTCACCGCCAGTTCCAGGCTGTTGGCGCCGGCCCCCAGGGCCGCGACCGTCTCCGCCGACAACGCCAGGCGCCACAGGCCGTCGTCGAGCGCCTCGGCCTCGCCCCGTCGGGCCAGCTCGCCGCGGCCGTCGAAGAGCAGGAACTGCACCTGTTCGATGTCCTCGGCGGCGTAGGGCTCACCGTCGAAGGTCACGGCCAGATGAAAGGCGGCGGCCTCCCCGACTTCCACCACCAGGGGACCGTCGAGGTCGAGCTCGGGAATCGCCGGGCGGGAGAAGCGCAGCCACTTGTCGGCCGGGTCGGGGAACTCGGCGAAGCGACGCAGCACCACGCTGCCCGCCACGGGATGGACCGAGTGCAGCTCGAAGGGGCCATTGCCGACCCAGAAGTGACCGCGTTCGGCGTACCAGTCGGCGAGCGCCCGGTAGCGTGCGGCGACCTCCTCCGCGTCGAGCAGCTCGCCGAGCGCCGCCGGATAGGGCCGGATGCCGCGCTCGCGCGCCCGGCGCAGCTGGCGCTCCAGGATCGGCACGCTGGGCCCCGCCACCAGGCTCATCCAGTCCACCCGCCGCTGGTCGGCCTTGTTCGACGAGAACGCCAGCTCGTCGCTGCCCTCGGCCAGGATGCCCAGCGCCAGGGTATGCCAGGGGATCGGCGCCGGCGCCCGGGCCGCCACGATGGTCTCCGCGTCGGGGTAGATCTGGTCGCTGTAGACCTCGACGACCAGCGGGTCGCGGGAGACGATGTGCCAGCCGCGGAAGTGTCGCTGGAAGGCCTCGAAGGTGGCCAGGTGGGCGACGTCGAACAGCCGGCTCCCCTCGTCGGCCCGCTCGAAGGTCAGGATCCACGGCAGGATGAAATCGGCCAGCGACAGGGTCGAACCGTCGTGCCAGCGCCGCTCGAACAGCGCCTCCTCGTATGCCACCCGCGTCCGGGTGCGCGCGGTGACGCCCTCCGGGTGCTTCTCGCCGACGGTGACGAAGCGGCCGGCGTCGCCATCCCAGTCGATCCAGGCCGCCTCGGGGACCCGGATCTCCTCGGCGCTCTCCACGCTCAGCCAGTCGAGGGTGCGACCGACCGGCACCCCCGCCTCCACGGTCACCTCGGCCCCTTCGATGCGCTGGGGCAGGTAGAGCCCGGTGAAGGGATCGGGAATCACCATCGGATCCTCGGTCGCGCGCATGATCATCCGGTCGGAGGCCCAGTTGCTGCCCGCCACGGGATTCCACGGCTCGGTCAGCAGGTTGGGGGTGCCGAACACCATCTGCCCGCCCACCCGGTCGGTGTAGCGCAGGGTGTAGGGCCACAGCGCCGATCCCGACAGCCCGCCGGCCAGGTCCACGGCAACCGCGACGTTGGCGGCCCGCGCCGAGGCATTGAGCTGGTCCACCAGCCAGACCCGCACCGAATCCTCCATGGCGAGCTCGAGGGCGCGGGTCATCATCGCCTGACGCTCCACCCAGGTGCGGTAGTCGCGCCGCTCCAGGCGGTCGGCCAGCTCATCGAACTCCGGGACCGGCCGATAGGCCTGCCACAGCGGCTCGGCGCGCCCCCGCGGGGTGTAGTAGAAGCTGAAGCCCTCCGCCTGGTCGCGCAGGATCACGATGGTGATCCAGCTGCCGGTGTAGAAATGCCAGTGTCCGGCCCGCGGGTCGCTGGCGATCCACAGCCGCGAGGCCTCTTCCGCCGTGCGATAGCGCCGCTCGACGGCGAAGCCGAGGTCCTCCATCAGGTTGGCGATGTAGTCGCCGATCCGTCGCCGCTCGTCCTCGGTGCGGATCAGCGCGATCAGGCGCACGGGGGCATCCCGGTACCACCATCGCCCCCCGGCGAAGCGTGCCCCCAGGGCCTCCATCTCACGGTGGATCACGTCGCGGGCGGCCTCGGGATCATGGGCATAGTGCAGCTCCAGCTCACGGGCCTCGTCGGCCAGGCGGGCGTAGTCGGGAAAGGCGGTGGAGAGCGGCAGGTAGCGCGGGACGGCGAGGCCCCCGAAGATCTCCTCGGCGATGTAGCGACGATCGATCAGCCGATTGAGCGCCTCACGGATGGCCGGCACATGGAAGGGGTTGAGCTCACCGGTGGCCAGCTCCGGGCCGGCGGGGTTGAGGGTCAGTTCGCTGGCGGTGCCGTAGGCGAGGTCATAGGCGGTATGCAGCGAGTCGCGCAGGCGATTGAACACCGTGGTGCTGGAGATGCCCTGGGTGAAGACCTGATGGGAACCGGCCTCGATCAGGCCGGTGACCCGGCCCACGTCCGCCTCCCGGGTGAACACGACCCGATCCACGAGGGCACCGCGCCGCCCCTGGAGCTCGGCTTCGTCGATGCCCTCGCCCGGCGTCGGTGGCTGCCGTGGTGCGACCGTGGAGGCCGGGCGCAGCGCGACGGCGAGCACCGCAAGGAACAACAGGGCTGCAGCCACTGGAACGACACGTCGCATCACGTCACCGCTGGAGCGTGCCACGGCACGGACGGTTACCTGTTTTCACACCGTAGGCGAGATGGCCGTGAGGCGAGAGCGGCACTTTCAACGCTTGCCGTCCCTCAACGCCGCGCCAGGGTCTCCACGGCCTTGGCCAGCGCCAGGGTCAGCCGCGCCATGGTCTCGTAGTCCAGTCGGTCGTGGGTGTCGTGGGGGCCGTGGTAGTAGGGATTGCGGAAGTTGGCGGTGTCGGTGAGCATGATCGCCGGATAGCCCACCTCCCAGAACGCCCAGTGATCCGAGCGGCGGATATCGCCGATCAGCTCCGGTGCGGCCAGCCCCTCCGAAGGCATCTCGGCGTGCTCGCGGAAGGCGCCGACGGCATCACGCACCAGCCTCCGTGAGCCCAGGTTGCCGACGAAGGCCACGAAGTCGCCGCGGTGAGGATAGAAATGGCCCAGCAGTGGCGGGTGACGCTGGCTGCCCGGCGCGTCGACGTAGTAGCCCAGCATCTCCAGGGAGAGCATGCCGACGATGTCGTCGCCCCGCGCCCGGGCCTCGCGGGCGTAGGCCAGGCTGCCCATGGCCTCGCTGGCGAAGAAGGGGGCCTCCTCGTTGACGAAGGCGACCAGGTGCAGGCTTCGCTCGAGGTCGGCCTCGCCCAGCAACCGCGCCAGCTCGATCAGTACGGCCACGCCCGAGGCGTTGTCGTCGGCGCCGGGGGTGCCGCGCACGGTGTCGTAGTGGGCACCGATGACCAGGATCTCGTCCGTCGCCCCGCTGCCCGGCAGGCGCACCTCGACATTGTCGAAGACCCAAGCCTGGGTCGGTACGGCGTGCCGCACCGGCTGGTGTCCCGCCTCGCGAAAGGCCCGGTCGATGGCATCGGCCGCGGCGTGAAGCGCTTCAGGGCGCCAGTAGTGGCGCTCGCCGATCTCATCGGCCAGCACCCGGACGTGCTCCCGAAGGCGCTCACGGAGCGCCTGCCCCTCGTCGTCCAGCGGCGGGGGCGTACCCCGGTAGGAACCCCCTGGCATCTGGAACATCATCCCGTAGCCTCCCCCCAGCGTCAGCAGGACCAGCACCAGCAACCCCGCCACGAGCCCGACCACCACCGTCATGCCTGCTTGACGCGCCACTGGCACCTCCCGACGGCCGCGCTCATCGAGCCCTACCCGCTCGGAGCCGCAACCGCACCCATTGGGACAGATAGACCAGGGCGTAGAGGCTGACGCCGAGAATGTCGGTGAACCAGTTGGGCTGGATCAGCATGAAGGCGACGCCCAGCAGCACCAGCCGCTCGGGGATCAGGGTGCGGATGCGCACGAAGCCCTGCACCCCCGCCGCGAAGGCCAGCATACCCACCAGGGCGCTGGCGAAGATATGCAGGATGTGGAACCAGCCGCCGACATCGATCTGCAGCAGTTGGGTATTGAAGATGAACATGAACGGCAGGATGGCGGTGCGCATGTCGTAGACGAAGCCCTGCACCCCGGTACGGATCGGATCGCTGCGGGCGATGCCGGCGGCGGCATAGGCGGCCAGCCCCACCGGCGGCGTGTCGTCGGCCAGGATGCCGAAGAAGAACACGAACAGGTGCGCCGCCAGCAGCGG
This sequence comes from Halomonas heilongjiangensis, assembly GCF_002879645.1. Lineage (GTDB taxonomy): Bacteria > Pseudomonadota > Gammaproteobacteria > Pseudomonadales > Halomonadaceae > Halomonas > Halomonas heilongjiangensis. The sequence goes on from NZ_PNRE01000065.1 coordinate 99,646, forward strand.
GATGGCGAAACCGAACTCGTTGCCCAGGTTGTAGATCACCGGCGCGGTGAGGGTCGCCATTACCACGTAGTTGGCGGTGGTCGGCAGCCCCAGCCCGAGGATCAGGCTGGCCACCGCGGTGATCAGCAGCACGATGGCGAACTGGGTGGTGGTGTCGAAGGTTCCCACGTTGCCGCCGAAGAACTCCACCACCGGCAGGGTGATCAGGCCGATGCCGCCGGCCATGGCCGCGCTGATGATCTGGATGATCTCGGTGAGGCGCAGCCCCACCCCAGTCTGACTGACCGAGCCGACGATGATGCCGGCGGCCGCCACCGCCACGGCGATACCCACCATGTTGCGCGCCCCGGCGATCAGGCCGTGGAACAGCGTGACCGCCCCGCGTCCTAGCGCCGGCAGCAGCGGGCGCCCCTGCAGGAAGGCCTTGACCGGCTCCTGCACCAGCATCAGCACCGCCAGGGCCAGGATCGCCACCATTACCGCATAGCCGGGGGTGCGCCGCACGATCACCAGGTAGTAGACCAGCACCGCCACCGGAATCAGGAAGTGGATGCCGCCGATGAAGGTCTTGAGCCGCGGCGGCAGCTCGTCCCGCGGGATGCCGTGCAGCCCCAGCTTCAGCGCCTCCAGGTGCATGATGTAGAACAGCGCGAAATAGGCCACGAAGGCCGGTATCACCGCCGCCCGGACCACCTCGATATAGGGCACGCCGACGAACTCGGCGATGATGAAGGCCGCCGCCCCCATCACCGGCGGCATCAGCTGGCCATTGGTCGATACCGCCACCTCGCAGGCCGCGGCCTTGTAGTCGGGATAGCCGGTGCGTTTCATCAGCGGAATGGTGAAGGTGCCGGTGGTCACCACATTGGCCAGCGACGACCCCGAGACCATGCCGGTCATCCCCGAGGCCACCACCGCGGCCTTGGCCGGCCCACCGCGCATATGGCCGAGGAAGGAGTTGGCGACGTCGATGAAATACTTGCCGGCCCCGGCCTTGTCGAGCATCGAGCCGAACAGCACGAACAGGAACACGAAGGCGGTGGACACCCCCACCGGCACGCCGAAGATGCCCTCGGTGGTCACGTACTGCTGGCTGATGGCGCGCTGCAGGCTGGCGCCGCGATGGGCCAGCAGATCGGGCACCCACTCGGCCAGCCAGGGAACGGCGCCGCGTGGCCCCACCAACTGGTAGAGGAAGAAGATCCCCGCGATCACCGCCAGCGCCGGCCCCAGGCTGCGTCGCGTCGCCTCCAGCAGCAGCAGCATGAACAGCAGGCCGATCCAGATCTCGCGGGGGATCGCCAGACCCTGCCGCATCTGCAGGCCGTGGTAGTCGAACACCAGGTAGAGCGCGCCCAGCCCCGCCAGCAGGGCAAACAGGAAGTCGAACCAGGGCACCCGATGGACCTGCTCCAGGCGCAGCGATGCCAATACCACCGCGCAGAGCGCCAGCCCCACGCCCATCGCCAGCCAGCCCGGCACGCTCAGGGGTGTGACCACCGAGATCAGCATCATGAAGGTAGCGCCCACCCCGAGGCTGATCCCGCCGAGCATCACCCGCTGAAAGACGGTGGGCCGCTGGCGGCCACGGATGGCGGGAAAGACCAGGAAGGCCAGGGTGATGCCGAAGCACACGTGGATCGCCCGCTGGATGACCACGTCGACCGCCAGCACGCTGGCCACCCCCAGTTGGAACAGCGACCAGGCCAGCGCCAGGGCGACGATCGCCCACAGCAGGATACCGCTGGGCATCCGCGCCCCGGTCTCGAGCTCCTCGACCAGTTCACGCGCCTTGCGCGCGGCCTCCTGATCGAGCCGCGACCGTTGAGCGTCGGGGCCCCCGTGCCGGGAATCGTCCGGCTCGGGATCCGGCGATCCCGGGGGTGGAGGGTTCTCGACCATGCTGGCCCCCATGATCAAGTCGTCACCGACCCGGGGCCGCCGGTCGCGGCCCCGGGCCATGCGCGTCGTGCAGGGCGACCTCCCTTAGAGCAGCCCGGCCTCCTGATAGGCCCGTTCGGCACCGGGATGCAGCGGCGCCCCGAGTCCGCTCAGGAAGTCTTCCTCGGTCAGGAAGTTGAGGGCCGGATGGATCTGGGTGAAGTCCTCCAGGTTGTCGAGAATCGTCCGGGTGATGTTGTAGACCACCTCCTCATCGAGATCGGTGGTGGTCACGAACAGCGCCTTCACCCCGAACAGGGTGACGGGCTCGTCCTGGCCGCGATAGGTGCCGGCCGGCACCTCGGTGAAGGCGAAGTAGGGGAGCTCTTCGACCAGGGGCTCGAATTCGGGATCGTCCATGGGCACGAAGACCACATCCTGGGACGTGCTGATATCCAGCAGGGCCGCCCCACCGATACCGATGGTGTAGAAGAAGCAATCGACCCGACCGTCACGCAGGAAGTCCACCCCTTCGGGAGCGGTCAGGCTCTGGGCCTCGAAATCATCGAGGCTGATGTCCAGCACCTCCAGGGCCTGCTCCACGGTGAAGCGGATGCCGGATCCGGGGTTGCCGATGTTGACCCGCTTGCCGACGATATCGCGTACGCTGCTCACCCCCGCGTCACGATCACAGACCAGATGCAGCGGCTCGGCATGCAGCCCCATCACCGTACGCAGCTGGGTGACGGCCTCGCCCTCGAAGCCCGCCTCGCCCTCATAGGCCTGGTACACCACGTCGGACTGGGCCAGCGCCAGGTCGAGCTCGCCGGCCGCCAGGGCCCGGGCATTGAAGGCCGAGCCGCCGGTGGCCTCGACCGTGGCCCTCAGCCCGATATCGGCCTGGTTGATGATCTGGGATGTCGCCCCGCCGACGGGGTAGTAGATGCCCACCACACTGGCGGTGCCGATGGTCAGGAACTGACGTTGGGCGAGCGCGTGATGCGCCACGAGCCCAAGGGCCAACGCCAGAAGCCCTACGATGAGTCGTTTCATGACAGCCTCCTCCTCACGTCTGGATAGGAAACTGGCTCCCTGCGGCCCCTGGCGGCACCGCCCTCCCTGTCGCCGGCAGATCCGGAGATTCCTCGGCGTCCACGACGGGGCCAGCTCGCCACCGAGGGATAATGAGAGATGCGGCCAATTCTCAGTCTATACGCTATCGGGGCCTTTCACTTGTCAGGCGCCACAGCCGACAGGGGTTGCCCGATGCCGCGACAAGCGCCAGAGTGCCCTCGACCGGTATCGAGGAAGGAGCCAGTACATGGAACACCGCAGGGATTCGGCGCCGAGCGTGCTCATCACCGGCTGCTCCAGCGGGATCGGCCACGCCGCCGCCCACGCGCTGGGACAGCGGGGCTGGCGGGTCTTCGCCACCGCCCGCGGCCAGGACGACGTACACAGGCTGGGCGACGAGGGCCTGGAGGCGCTGCCGCTGGACCTGGCCTGCAGCGCGTCGATCGCCGCCTGCGTCGAGGAGGTGCTCGGCCGCACCGGCGGACGCCTCGAGGCGCTGTTCAACAACGGCGCCTACGGCCAGCCGGGCGCCGTGGAGGACCTCTCCCGCGCGGTGCTGCGCGCCCAGCTGGAAACCAACCTGCTCGGCACCCATGAGCTCACCACCCGCGTCATCCCGGCGATGCGCGAACAGGGCGGTGGGCGCATCGTGCAGAACAGCTCGGTGCTGGGCTTTGCCGCCCTGCCCTACCGCGGCGCCTATGTCTGCTCCAAGTATGCCCTCGAGGGCCTGACCGACACCCTGCGCCAGGAGCTGTACGGCACCGGCATCCACGTCAGCCTGATCGAGCCGGGCCCCATCACCAGCCGCTTCCGGGAGAACGCCTACCGCGCCTTCCTCGACAACATCGATGCCGCCGGCAGCTACCACGCCGCAACCTATCGCAGCGTGGAGGCGCGCCTGGCCGGCGGAGGGCCACCGGCGCCCTTCACCCTCGGGGCCGATGCCGTGGTAGGCAAGCTTCTGCATGCCCTGGAGAGCCGGCGCCCCAGGGCGCGCTACCGCGTGACCGTGCCGACCCACCTGTTCGCGGTACTGAAGCGGCTGTTGACCACGCGGGGCATGGACCGGGTATTGCTGAGGGCGACCCGGGGAGAACGGGAAACCTGACTCCGGCCGGCCACCGCCATCACGCCGTGGCCTCCCCCTCGACGCTCGCCAGCAGCCGGTTGGCCAGTGCCAGCGCCACCCGCTCCTCGACGAACGGCAGGCTCAACCGACCACTGGCCAGGTAGAGCCGCAGGGTCACCACCCCGCGACGGCGCTGCAGCCAGCTCTGCTGAACCCGCAGCGACAGCAGGTGCGCGGCGGGAAAGAGGCTGGTGCGCCGCCCCCAGAGGCCGTGGCGCACCCGCAGCCAGTCGCCCCGACACGCCCAGCCCAGCGACCGCCAGCGCAGATGCGCCAGCCCGGCCGCCAGGGCGACCAGGCCCATCAGCACCGGCCCCGGGCTCCAGGCCGGTAGCCCGGCCAGCCCGTCACCCGCCACCCCGGCGAGCAGCCCCAGCCCCGCGACCATGGCCAGCAGCAGGCGCAGGAACAGCACCCGGCGATAGAGCCCGGCCACCCGCTGCAGAGGCGCCGTCAGCGAGGGCGACGCGCCCCGGCCGGGCCACAGCGATGGCACCAGCGTATCGGCCCGGGCTGCGGTCAGGCCGGGGACCAGGAAACGCCGGGCCTCGGCGACCTCGCCGCCCGCCATCGCCCCGAACTGGTGACAGACCAGGTAGCCCCGCCCCAGGGCCCGACCGGGCCCGGTCTGCACCCACTCCACCACCTGCAGCCGGCGCAGGGTCAGGGTCAGCGAGCGGCGGTGCAACAGGCCGCTCATCTGGACCTGGCGCTCACCGTCGTCGCGCAGCACATAGCCATGGAAGCGCCACCAGGCGGCCAGCACCGCGAGCAGCATCAGCGCCGCCAGCGCGGCGACGAGCCCCAGCCCCACCGCCAGCGGCGGCGACGCCGGCAACCAGGCCCAGAGGTCGAGCTGCGGCAGGCGGTCGTGCAGCCAGCGCTCCAGCGGCCGCACCAGGGGCGAGAGCAGCGCGGCGATCACCATCAGCGAGCGGCTGGTCAGCCCGTGCAGCACCAGGGCCCCGGGGGTGATGGCGAAGCGTTCCAGCGGCGCGGGCGGCTCGTCCGCTGTCGTCGTCGGGCCGCTGCGTGACGCGGCCCCGCCCAGGCGGGCCTCCAGCGCCTCGGCCAGCTCGCACCGGATGCCGGGCAGGGAGATGGACGCCGCCTCGCCGGCCAGGGTCTCGACCTCCCACTGCACCACGCCCAGGGGGCGCATCCAGGCCGGCTGCTGCACGCTGGTCTGCTGCACATGCCCGGCGGCGACCTTGAACTCCCGGTGGACGAACAGCCCCTTCTGGATCACCAGCGCGTCGGCGTCGAAGCGGAAGCGGAAACGCCGGTAGTAGAGCAGGCTCAGCAGCAGCGCCACCACCAGCAGCAGGCCACCGCCCAGCAGCGCCTCGCGCAACCCGACACGGTCGCTGACCGCGAGGCCCGCCCCGGCCGCCAGCAGCAGCGGCAGGTGCTCGCGGGCCAGTGACACGCCGGTGGTCATCAGCGTCAGCCCGATGGCCCAGGGCGAGAGGCGCTGCCACTCGGCCAGCCCGTCTTCCCCCGCGGCGTCGCGGGTCATGGCGCCTGCTCCTCCGGCGCGGCCGGCTCCGCCTCCAGGCGCGCCAGCAGGTGCTGCTTGACCGCCTCGGCACGCGCGGCGGGCAGGCCCTCGAGGACCAGGTCGGCGCCACGCCCACCGGCGGTGAAGCAGGTCAGGCGCACCAGGCCGAAGGCCCGTTCCAGGGGGGTGCTCAGCGTCTCCACGTGCTGCAGGCGCACCAGCGGCAGCACCTGGGTGCGCCGGACCCAGAGCCCGCGCCGGTAGCAGAGGTCATGCTCACGCAGCCCGTAGGCGCGACGCCGTGCCTCGAACCAGGCGAGCACGGCCATCGCCAGCCCCAGGACGGCGATGCCGACGGCCAGCCGCCCCTGCCAGTCGGCCACCGGCGGCTCCGAGAGGGGGACCAGGCGCGCCAGCACGGCCAGCAGCCACCAGCGCCAGAGCTGCTGCAGGGCCTGGCAGGGGGCCAGCCGAGGCGACACGGGCGTCAGCGGTGCCTCTTCCAGCCGGGGCAGGCGTTCGGGGTCGAGCGGGACATTGGTGTGCGTCATGGTTCCAGAGAGTAGCAGCCGGACCGCACGTACAGATACGCGAACGGCGCCGGAGCCCCGGCGCGAGCGGCAGCCAAGGCCCGTGGCCGCCGGCGGGCCGGTGCTTGCCCTGCGCGCCCTTCGCGCCTACACCTTGAGGATGGACACGTCTCCGGCACTCATCGGCCCCGGCCGGGGCCCCCTGGCGGTCGTCCGTTTCCTCGGCCTGGTATTCCTGGGAGCCATCATCGGCGCCATCGCCGCCCTGTTCGCCGTGGGTTTCGTCACCGCGGTGCTGGAACTCAACGAGCTGCTGCTGATCTCGCCGCGCAGCCGCATGATGTTCGATCACGCCGGGGCGTTGATGGCCATCACCGTCGCGGTCCCGGCGCTCGGCGGCCTGGTCGTCGGCCTGCTGCACCTCGCCATCCCCGAACGGCGCCCCCACGCGCCCGCCGACGTGATCGCCGCCGTCCAGACCCGGCGTGGCCGGCTGCCCGCCAGGGCCGGCGGCCTGTCGGCCCTGAGCGCGCTGATCTCGCTGGGCTCGGGGGCCTCGGTGGGTCAGTACGGTCCCCTGGTGCACCTGGGGGCCACCCTCGGCTCGCTGGGGGCGCGGCTGCTGCGCCTGGGGCGTTCGGACGACAACATCGCCATCGCCTGCGGGGTCGCCGCGGCCATCGCCACCGCCTTCAACGCGCCCCTGGCGGGCATCGTCTTCGCCCACGAGGTGGTGCTGCGCCACTACGCCCTGCGTGCCTTCGCCCCGGTGGCCGCGGCCGCCCTGGTCGGCTACGTGATCGCCACCAACGTGCTGGAGCGAGGGGCGCTCTTCCATGTCGCCGACACCGCCGTGCCCATGCCCTGGGAGTTCGCCGTCTTCCTCGTCATCGGCGGCCTCGGCGCCCTGGTCGCCGGCGCCTACATGCGCGCGATCCTCGGCGTCACGCGCCTGGCCGGCACCCTGCCGCTCGCCCCGCCGCTGCGCCCGGCGCTGGCCGGGGCGCTACTCGGGCTCACCGCCCTCTGGGTGCCCGACATCCTCGGCATGGGCCAGGAGACCCTGCGCTTCGCCACCATCGCCGGTGCCTTCGGCAGCGGCGAGCTACTGCTGGTGCTGGGGCTCAAGATCGCCGCCACGGCGCTCTGCCTGGGCATGGGCTTCAGCGGTGGCGTGTTCAGCCCCGCCTTGGTGATCGGCACCCTGTTCGGGGCCCTGTGCGGCAGCCTGGTCGGCCAGCTCAGCGGCGCGCCCCAGGAGACCTTCGTGTTCTACGCCGTCTGCGGCATGGTGGCGGTGACGGCACCGGTGATCGGTGCACCGCTGACGACGCTGCTGATCGTCTTCGAGCTCACCGGCAGCTATGCGCTGACCACCGCTGCCCTGGCCAGCGTGACCCTGGCCAGCCCCATCGCCGCCCAGCTCTTCGGCCGCTCGCTGTTCGACATCCAGCTCGAGACACGGGGCCTGGACCTCTCGGCCGGGCGCGGGCGTGCCGTGCTGCGCAGCACCCCGGTGATCGAACACCTGACCCGGGAGTGCGTTACCCTGCTCCCCGAGACACCGGTGTCCGAGGCGGTGACCGTCCTCGGCCAGGCCCGGCACGGCGAGGCCTATCTGGTCGACGCCGGGGGACGCTACCGGGGCTGCGTGACCCTCGCCGACCTGGAGGCCGCCCGCGAGGCACGCGGGGGCCCGCAAGCGGTGGCCGAGGTCACCGCCGCGCAGCGACCGCTGTTGCGGCCGGACACCTCGCTGTGGGACGCCATGGCGCGGTTGCAGGACGTCACCGGCGAGGCCCTGCCGGTGGTCGACGCCGCCGCACAGGACGCCTTCCTCGGGGTGGTCTTCGAGGCGAGCATCGCCCGCGCCTACCTGCGCCACAGCGACGAGATGCGACGGGAGGAACATGGCACGGGTTGAACGATACCGACGGCCGGCCGGTGTGCCGGGGTCGACGCTGACGTGGCTGGCGCGGCTGTGGCTGGCGCTGCTGTGGCCGGTGTTGTTCGCGGCGCCGGCCGAGGCCGCGAACGACGAGGTCCTGACCGTGCTGAGCTGGGGCGGCGCCTACGAGCGCGCCCAACGGGCCGCGCTCTTCGAGCCCTACACGGCCAGCACCGGCCGGCGGGTCGAGGTGGCGCAGTACGACGGCGGGCTCGCCGGCCTGCGTCGCGCCGTCGAGGCCGGCGAGGTGCCCTGGGACGTCATCGACATGACCCGCAGCGAGGCCATGGCCGCCTGCGAGGAGGGCCTGCTGCGGCCGCTCTCGCCCGCGCTGCTGGCCCCAGCCCCGGATGGCACCCCGGCGGAGCAGGACTTCCTGCCCGGTTCCTTCGGCCGCTGCGCCATCACCCACACCATCTTCGCCACGGTGGTCGCCTACCGGCGTGACGCCTTCCCCGGCAAGCGCCCCACCACCATCGCCGATCTCTTCGACCAGCAGCAGTTTCCCGGGCCCCGGGCCCTGCAACGCACCCCGGCGGTCAACCTGGAGTGGGCCCTGCTCTCCTATCGCGTGCCCCGGGAGGAGCTCTACGGCCTGCTCAGCACCCGGCGCGGCCTGAACCTGGCGCTGGAGCGACTCGGCGAGCTCGACGAGATCCACTGGTGGGAGGCCGGCGATACCCCGCCACGGCTGCTGGCCGAAGGCCGGGTGGTCATGGCGTCGGGCTACAACGGGCGCTTCTTCGATGCCATGGTCAACCGGGGAGTGCCGATCGAGATCCTCTGGGACGGCCAGGTCCAGGAGCACGAGACCTGGGCGATCCCCCGCGGCAGCCCCTACCCCGAGGCCGCCCGGGACTTCATCCGCTTCGCCACCACCACCGAGCGCCTCGCCGAGCTGTCACGGCGCATTCCCTACGGCCCGGCCCGTCGCTCGGCGGCCGTCCAGGTCACCACCCACCCCGACAGCGGCGTCGACATGCGCCTGCACATTCCCACCCATCCGCTGAACGCCGAACGGGCGCTGGCCAAGGACGAGGCGTGGTACGCCCGCACCCTGGGCCGTATCAACGATTATTTCGGCGACTGGCTGGCGACGCGCGAGGGCGAGTAGAGCGGCAGTGCACCGAGCCCATGAGAGGAGCCGACGATGCGGGAGAACACACCATGCCAATGCCATTCCTGACCGCCTTCTCGACGCGGCGCTCAACCACCGGAGCCGTTGCCGGCGTCGTCCTGGTCGCGACGACCGGCTGTGCGTTCCCGCCGGCCCAGGCGGGCGACGCCGCGCCCCACCACGTCGGCCGGGGCGACTACGGCCGGGCGGTGACCACCGAGTCGGCGCAGGCCCAGGCGTACTTCGACCAGGGGCTCCGCCTGGCCTACGGTTTCGCCCGCGCACGGGCCGCTCGCTCGTTCCGGGCCGCCCAGGCGCATGATCCGGATTGCGCCCTGTGCTACTGGGGCGAGGCCTGGGCCCTGGGGCCCTACCAGAACAATCCCGGCGGCGTTGGCGACCACGAAGACGCCGCCCAGGCCGCGCGGCAGGCACTGGAGCGGGCCGATGGCGTCACCTCCTGGGAACTGGCGCTGATCGAGGCCATGGCCGCGCGCTACCCGGACCACCCAGACGACGACGTGGCGGCCGAGGGTTACGCCGAGGCCATGGCCGCCGCCGCGGCGACGCACGGCAACGACCCCGAGGTGCGCACCCTCCATGCCGAATCGCTGATGATGCTGCGTCCCTGGGACTTGATTGACGAGGATGGCCAGCCGTATCCCGTCGCGCACAGGGCGATCGCGGAGCTGGAGGCCGTTCTGGCGGCAGACCTCGAGCATCCCGGCGCCTGCCACCTGTACATCCACGCGGTGGAGGCCTGGGAGCCGCGGCGCGCCGAGGCCTGCGCGGACTTGCTGGCCGACGCCATTCCCGGCGTGAGCCATATCCAGCACATGCCCTCGCATATCTACATGAACATCGGCCGCTACGGCGATGCCGTGCGCGGCAACCAGAAGGCGCGGATGATGGACCAGGCCGCCCGGCACGGCGAGGCGGTCAGCGTCTATGCGGCGCACAACACGGCGATGCTGGTCTTCGCGGCCTGGATGGACGGGCAGAGCGGCGTGGCCCTGTCGGCCGCTCGGGACCTGGCCCGCGAACACCCCGCCATGGCGTTCCACCGCGAGCTGCAACTCGCCCGCTTCGGCCGCTGGGAGGCGCTGCTCGAGCGGGCGCCCGTGTCGGAAGAGGACTTCCCGTCCGCCATGGCACAGTTCGCCCGTGGGCTTGCCGCCCTGCGCACGGACGACCCACCCGGGGCCGGGGAGGCGCTGGAGGCGATCCGCCGCGTCCGCGACGAGACGCCGCAAGACGCCGCCTACCGCCGCGCCCTGCTCGGCATCGCCGAGCACATCCTGGCCGGCGAGATCGCCGCGGCCGACGGGCGGCAGGAAGACGCCGTGGCAGCGCTGCACGACGCGATCGTCCTGGAAGACGGCTTGCCCTATCGGGAGCCCGAGCCCTGGCCGATTCCGGCCCGTCATGTGCTCGGCGCGGTACTGCTCGAGGCGGATCGGCCCGAGGCGGCCGAGGCGGTCTACCGCGAAGCCCTGGAGATCCACCCGGACAACGGCTGGTCGCTGAAGGGCCTGGCGCAGAGCCTCGCCGCCCAGGGACAGGAGCAAGCGGCCGCCAGCGTCGAGGAGCAGTTCGAGGAGGCCTGGGCGCGAGCCGACGTCTGGCTGCCGGCGTCGCGCTTTTGAGCGGCTCAAGAGGGCGGCGTTCGAGTGCCGCATGTCCTGGCAGGTAGCGTGGCCCGCAGCAGCAGGTTGCGCGGGGTCAGGTCGCGCTCGCAGAAGGTGCCCAGCTCCACCGTGAAGCCGGCCTCCTCCAGCAGGTGCAGTCGGTCGAGGGCCAGCCACACCTCCAGCGGACGACGGAACAGGTGGCGGACGAGCTCCAGCCGTCGCACCTCGGCCTGGCGCCGCCACCCCGCCTGCTCGACTGTTGACCAGTCGACGGAGGCCGGCAGCGTCAGCCCCTTGCGCTCCGCCGCCCAGCGGCAGAAGCCGGCGAAGGTCCCGGGCAGGCGGCCATGGGCGAGGCTCGGCACCGGCAGGTAGGCGTCGCGACCGCGCAGCTCCCGCTGCAGCAGATCGAAGCCCAGCCGCCAGGCACCGGCCCGCTCGCGGCTCCGCCGCACGTGGCGCGGAGCGGTCACGGTCTCCTGCACGGCCAGGGCCAGATCGTCACGGGAAACTTCGAGGCCCTGGCGGCCGGCCAGGTCGCGGCCGAGCCGCGAGAGCGGCCGGTAATGCTCGGCCGCGGTGCGCTGGTAGCAGCACGGCGCCAGGGTCAGCGCACAACCGTGCTCCGCGGCGAGCTCCAGCAACCGGACGTGCAGATCGCCGCAGGCATGCAGCGCCACGACGTGGGTGTCGGGCGTCAGCCACCGGGCCGCGTCCGACGCCAGGACATCCTGTGGCTGCAGGTGCACCGCCGCGCCCAGGCGGTCGGCCAACGCCTGCCCTTCGTCGCACAGTAGCGGCTGCCACTCCAGCGCCGCGACCTCGGTCCCGTGCCAGCGGGCCAGGGTCCGTGCCAGGTGCCCCTTGCCCGCACACCACTCCACCAGCGACTGGCCCGGCGACCAGGCTAGCCGGGAGACGAAGGCCTCGATCTGCCGCCACTTGCGCCCGCCCACATGCTGGCTCCAGGGACCCGGCAGGTCGGTATCTCCAGCCGGCAGCTCGGGCAGCGCCACCAGCTCGCCCAGCTCCACCACCGGCAGCCATGACGAGAGCGGCGATGCCACGAAGGGGTCGGCCTGGAGCCTGTCGCAGGTCTCATCGGAGAGCGCGAGCAGCGCCTGCTCGAGCCCGGGAAGGTGCCCGGCCCAGGGAGGCCGGCGGTGCCGGAACGGCAACGGCCGCCAGACACCCTGCCACTCGGCGAGCAGCGCTGTGAGCCGCGTGAGGCGGTCGGCGTGGGAAATCGGCACGGCGTGAGCTCGAACTCCTAGATTGCGTTGCGCAGGCCCAGTTCATAGGGGTGCGGGTCCAGATAGGTCTGTCGGCGGACATAGTCCGAGCCGTGGCGCTTCACGTAGTGATGGATCAGGCGGATGGGCACCGCCAGGGGCACATGACCCAGGCGGTAGTCCTCCACCGTCCGCAGCAGGTCCCGCCGCGTTTCACCATCGAGCGCCTGCTTGAGGTAGCCCATCACATGCATCAGGGCATTGGTGTGGGTCTTGCGGGTGGCGGGGCGGGACAGCGCCGCCATGAAGCGCTCGAGATAGTGGCTCATCGCCTCCTCGAGCGGTCGCGCATGGGCCCCGGCCAGGTAACGGCCGAGTTCGCGGTAGGCTTCCATGTGGTGGGCCATCAGCAGGTACTTCTGGCGGCTGTGGAACTGCAGCAGCGCATGGTAGCCGGGGTCGGCCTCCACGTGCCGCTTCCAGTCGTCGAAGGCGTAGACCCGGGTGATGAAGTTCTCGCGCAGCACCGCATCGTTCATGCGCGCCTCCTCCTCCAGCGGCAGCTCGGGGAAGTGGCGGCGCAGGGCACGCACGAAGGCGCCCGAGTCGGCATGGCTCGGCATGCCGTTGGCGTGGTAGACCTTGACCCGCGCCAGCCCGCAGCTCGGTGATCCCTTCATCAGGATGAAACCGCGCAGATGGCGATGCCGGGCAACGAACTCCTCGCTCACCTCGGCCAGGGCCTCGGTGACATCCAGGCCAGGATCCCGGGTACCCACCACCCTCGGCGCCTCGCCGGGGACGCCCACCAGGCGAATCGGCTCACGCGGCACGCCCAAGCCCGCCGCCAGCTCGGGACAGAAGGGTTCGAAGCGGAAGCGCGCCTGCAGCACCTCCAGGCAGTAACGTGAACGCTTGTGCCCGCCGTTGTAGCGCACCGGCTCGCCCATCAGGCAGGCACTGATGCCGACCGGGATGCCCTCCGGGGCCGGGGTCTGCTCCGCCATGCTGCAACTCTCCTCGTCTCCTCGACACCACTCGACCTCTCGCGCCGGGACGGCACCATTGTCGCACAGCGACGGGCCGCTAGCGGACCAGCCCGCGCCGCTCATGCCACTCGGCGATACTCTCCTCGGGATAGCCGTCGAAACACTCGTCGCCGTCACGCACCGCGGGTTCCACCCAGCCGGCCTTGCTCTCCAGCAGGAGATGCACCCGCTCGGGCGGTACCGGCAGCTCGGTGTCGACCGCCGAGGCGAAGGGGTGCACCAGCTCCGGCCAGCGTGGGTCGTAGACCCAGAGCGCACTGGCACAGTGCGCACAGAAATGCCGCTCGCCGGGGCTCTCCTCGCCGTCGATCACGGCATGGTAGACCTTCTTGTTCACGGCTCCCTCGATCCTCAGGGTGTCGGCACGGCCGCTGAGGTTGATGGCATAGCCGCCGCCGCCCGCGGTCTTGCGGCAGATCGAACAGTAGCAGCGCTGGTAGGGATAGGGATGCGGTGACTCGACGCTGAAGCGTACCGCACCGCAGTGACAGGAACCTTCAAGCAACATGAATTCACCTCCAACGATCACGAGAGTCGGCACGAGCGCTCCGCTCCGGGGGCGCCCTCATGCCGGATAATGGACGGCCAACCATAGGGTGGCCCGCTCCGGTGCCGTCCACTTGACCCGGTGTTTCCGGTGAGCCGCTATCTCCAGGTGGTCGCCGGGCCCGAGCGTCACCTCCTCGCCGTCCTCGAACGCCAGGATGGCCCCGCCCTCGAGCACCAGCACCCATTCGTGCCATGACTGGTCATGCCACCCCTCGGCGGGGGAGCGGTGCCCGCGTGACACGATGCGCTCCACACGGACAGTCTCGCCACGCACAATCTCCTCGAACAGCTCGTCGTCGAGGTCGTCGGGAATCGATGCGAACAGGTTCTTCATCGGGCACTCACCTCCGCGATCTCGGCTCGGCATGTCGCCGACGACGCCTCAGCCGTTCGACGACTGCGTCACCAGCGGTTCGGTGGGAATCTCGCCCTCCTCGCCGAGCAGTACCCGGGACAGGAAGATCGCCACCCGCTTCCCGGCCTCCTCCGGGAAGTCGCCATGGCCGGCGCCCGGCACGGTGATGAAGTAGCTGGGCACGCCGGCATCGGTCAAGGCGACGTCCAGGCGAACGGCCTGATCGTAGGGCACCACGGTGTCCTCGTCGCCATGCAGGGTGAGCACCGGCGGATCACCGTCGCTCACATAGGTCACCGGCGACGCCCCGACGGCCTGCTCTTCGGTCTCCGGCAGTGCACTGCCCAGCAGCAGCGCTTCGGGCGCCTCGGGGCTCGACCGGTCGACGTCGCTGGGCTGATCGATCAGGGCGAGCATGTCCGTCACGCCGAAGAAGTTCACCACCGCCGCGACCTCGCTGGTCACCTCGTCGTAGGGGCCGAGATCGCCCTCCAGTTTCGGCTCGTCGCCGGTCATGCCGAGCATCAGGGCGAGATGGCCGCCCGAACTGCGGCCCCATACGGCCAGCCGGTCGGGGTCCAGGCCATGGGCGTCGGCATTCGCCTTGATCCAGCGAATCGCCGCCTTGCCATCGTGCAGCTGAGCGGGCCAGGTGGCCTCGTCCGACAGGCGATGGCCCACCGATACCGCGGCATACTCGCCACTGCGCACGAAGGGCATCACGTGGGCGGCGCCATCGGCCTTGTCGCCCCGGGACCAGCCACCGGCGTGGAAGAACACGATCACCGGCAGTGGCTCGTCGGCCGGGGCTTCCGGCAAGTAGAGATCGAGACGCTGACGGGGATTGTCGGTCTGCGCATAGGGCACGTCGAGCTCGAAGGTGATCGGCTCCTGCTCGAGCGCTTCCAGCGTCATCGCGCCGGTCGTGCCCGGGTCCGGCTCGTCGGTATCGGGCTGGGCGGATGCCGCGTTGACGCCCAGGGTGAGCACCAGGGCACTCAGAGCGAATCGGATCATCGAATATCTCCTGGATGGCTACCCGATCGAGACAGCCAATCCGAGCGAAGGTTGTCGGGCCGATGACGCTCGAGGTGCCCGCCTGCCTCGGCCCGTGCCGGCTAGGCCAGCAGATGAGGCTCCAGCCAGCGTCGCAACTGCGCCCCCTGCAACAGGCCCGGCTGGCGAGCCACCTCGTGGCCCTCGCGGAATACGATCAGCGTAGGGATACTGCGGATGCCGAAGCGCCCGGCCAGTGCCGGCTCGGCCTCGGTATCCAGCTTGGCGAAACGGATCCGCGGCTCCAGCTCGCGCGCCGCTGCGGCGAAGATCGGCGCCATCGTCTTGCACGGCCCACACCAGTTGGCCCAGAAATCCACCACTACCGGCAGTCCGCTGCGCTCGACCAGGGCACGGAAATTGCCAGCGGTCAGCTCGACCGGCTCACCGGTGAAGAGTGCTCGCTTGCATTTGCCACACCGCGGGGCGTCATGCAACCGTGCCTGACCGACGCGGTTGACGGCGCCACAGTGCGGGCATCCGAGGGTCAATGATTCGGGCATGGCACGGCTCCTGCGGGAAAGTGAGGTCGACTCCAAGATGGTGACGCTGGCACCGCACATCAAGGCTACCTCATGCCCGGGCCAGGCACTCCAGGTATCGCTCCGGCATTCGGGGCCACCGCAGACGCTTCAGGCCCGCCCAGAGGCTCACCTGGTTGGCGGTCAGCACCACCCGCCCGGCTTGCCGGTTCATCGTTGCCAGCCACCGCAGGGTGTTGACCGCGGTATCGGGAACCAGCAGCGGCACACCGGACTCCCCATGATCCCGGCCAAAGGTGCGCACCGCTTCGGTGATGTCGAGCCGATGCGAGTCCGCCGCATAGGGGCAGTCGAGTACCTCGAGATGCCCGACGTCCACACCACCTTCCCCCAGGAACTGTACCAGGCGACGGGTCACGTCCTCCGGGTAAGGGCTCAGCAGATCCACACGGCGCTGGCCCAATGCCGACAGCGCCTCATGAAAGGCGAGCGCCGTACTGGTCACCGGTACGCCCAGCGCCCTCCCCAGCGCGTCTGCCTGGGCCCTGGCCCACGCGAGCCCGCCGATGAAGCTGCCGCTGGTGCAGGCCCACACGACGGCCTGCGCCCCGGAGCGGCGGACCAGTGTCTCACCCACCGGCGACAGTCGATCCACCGCCCCCAGCGCCGTCAAGGCCGCCGGTTCATGGTGCCCGTCGCTCGGAATCTTTCCCACCTCGATCCGGGGCAGGTCCGCGGCGGCGGAAGTCCCTGGCGTGCCCAACCCATACCACTCGTAATCGGTCGGCCCGTCCTCGGGAAGCAGGATTCCCAGGCACTGATCAGGCGACATCGTCGTTCTCCCCGTCGGTCGATGCTGTAGCCGCGCCGGACCAGCATAGCGCGTTGTCCCGGACTCGGCAGGAGGGGCCGGCGGTTACGGTCCGGCCCACCGAGGTGATATCGTCCCCTCCATTCACCCATCAGGAGGCGTCATGTCACAGAAGATCTACTGCACCGCCAGTTTCAAGCCCAGGCCCGGCAGGGAAGAGGCCGTGTTCAGGGCGCTGCAGGCGCTGGAACCCAACGCCCACCGCGAGGACGCCTGCCTGCTCTATACCGTGACGCGCCATATCGACAACCCCTTCGCCCGGGGCCAGAGCTACCCCATCGTCTTCCACGAGATCTGGGCCAACCGAGATGCCTTCGAGGCCCACTGCCAGCGCCGCGAGATCCGCGCGTTCTTCGAGGTGCACCTCGAATCCCCCGACGGCGACATCGAAGACGCCAACGTCTGCGTCTATACCGACGAGCCGGTGGACTACGACGCTCCGCAGGTGTAACCACCATGCCCCATGTCGACGTCACGGTCATCTCCGACGCCATCTGTCCCTGGTGTTTCATCGGCAAGCGCCACCTGGCGCTGGCCCTGGCCGACTTGCCCGACGAAATCGCCGTCAGCGTGGCGTGGCAGCCCTTCGAGCTCAACCCGGCGATGCCACCGGGCGGCATGTCGCGCCGTGACTACCGCACCGCCAAGTTCGGCTCCTGGGAACGCTCCCTGGCGCTGGATGCCCAGGTGGAGGCGGCCGCCCGCGGTGCCGGGATCGAGATCCACCACGAGCGCATGACGCGCACCCCCAACACCTTCGCTGCCCACCGGCTGATCTGGCTGGCCGGCAGGCATGGCGTGCAGCAGTCGGTGGTCGACGAGCTGTTCGCGCGCTATTTCGTGAACGGCGAGGATATCGGCGATGCCCGCGTGCTCGCCGACGCCGCTGATGCCGGAGGCCTGTACGGCGTGGACGTGCCAGCGTTTCTCGAGAGCAGAGAGGGGGGTGACCGAGGTACGTGGCGCGCTGGCCCACGCCCGCCGGCTCGGCATCGGCGGCGTGCCGATGTTCATCATCAATGGCCAGACCGCCCTGTCGGGTGCCCAGCCCCCCGAGGTGCTGCGCGAAGCCATAGTCGGGGCCAGTTGAGCGCCGCCTATCGACATCGCCACCGCTGGTACGTCGACTATCTCGCCGGCCCCTGTGATTCCTCGATACATCCCCTCTCTTCCCGGAGGCCCGGACCATGAACACCCCCGCCATCGCCGTCACCCGAACGCCGCTGGTAGCCGTCTATGGCACGCTGAAGCGTGGGCTGCGCAACCACCACTGGCTCCATGGCGCCGACTTCCTGGGCAAGGATATCCTCACCACGGCCACGCTCTATGACCTCGGGCCCTTCCCGGGCGCCAAGCCGGAGCCCTCCCGGGGCATCGAGGTCGAAGTCTTTCGCGTCACGGCCCAGCAACTGGCCGGGCTCGACCGGCTGGAAGACTACCGCGTCAGGTATCCGAAGCACGGCGATTTCGACCGCGCCATTCACACGACCGCATTCGGGCCCGCCTGGCTCTATCTCTACAACCACGAGGTGACGGGATGCAGCGTGATCCGCGAGGGTCCCTGGTTCCCGCGCCAACCCGGAGGCCGCCACGTTGTGGTATAACGAGCGGCTCCGCAAGGACACGCCCTTACACCACAAGGAGCATACCGTGGGACGACTCTTCTCTCTCATCATCATCGCCGGCCTGGCCTATGGCGGGCTCTACGTTTACTACGGCGTGGCCGTCAAGCAGGAGGTCGAGCAGGCGATGGCCGACCGCGGCCTCACCGCCCTCGAGGTGGAGCGTATCGACTATACCCCGTTGGCCCCGCTGAGCACCCGGGCGACGGTCTCGGCCGACGTCACCTACCGCGGCGCCGAGGCCACGGTGGAACTCCGCCTCACCGGCCACCCGCTGTTCTCCGATGAGCTACGCATGGAGCTGGACGGGTTGCAGGCGCTGCGGCTACGGATAGGGAGCGGTGACTAGACAGGGGCGGGCATGTCGACCCGGGGCGGGAACGTCATGCTATCCTTCCCGGACCTTCAACCGGCATCCATGCCGACCTTTCAGGAGAGCAACATGGCCAGGGCAACCGCACGTCATATTCTGGTGGACAGCGAAGAGAAGTGTCAGGCACTCAAGGCCGAGATCGAAGGCGGTCGCGACTTCGCCGAAGTGGCCCGCGAGAACTCCACCTGCCCCTCCAGCCGCCAGGGCGGCGATCTGGGCAGCTTCGGCCCGGGCCAGATGGTCCGCGAGTTCGACGAGGTAGTGTTCTCGGGTGAGCTCAACAAGGTGCACGGCCCGGTGAAGACCCAGTTCGGCTACCACCTGCTGGAGATCACCAGCCGATCGTGAGCCGCCGCTGCCGACAGCGTTCGAACGCCGCGCCGGGGAGACCAGCGCGGCGTTTGGCGTTGTGGGTAATGGGCAGTGTATCGCCGACCATCCCGCGCTAGGATGGGAATGCTTCGCCACTCACTCCAACAGGATTCACCGATGAACGACGATACCTTCCATCAGAGCATCCGCAAGCTGTTGAAGAACGTGGGCGTGAGATCCCAGCAGGCGATCGAGCAGGCCGTGCAGCAGGCACTCGCCGAGGGCCGGCTCAAGGGTGACGAATCGCTGCCGGCGAGTGTGCGGGTGAGGGTCGCCGGCCTGGAACTCGATCTCGAGTTCGAGGGGGACATCACCCTTGAGTGAGACACCGATGATCCGCGTCGAGGGGGTATCGAAGACCTTCGCCGGGGGGTTCCAGGCGCTGAAGAGTGTCGACCTGGAGATCCGCCGCGGCGAGATCTTCGCCCTGCTCGGCCCCAACGGCGCGGGCAAGACCACCCTGATCAGCGTGATCTGCGGGCTGGTCAACGCCAGCGCCGGCCGGGTACTGGTGGATGGCCACGACAACGTGCTCGACTACCGTGCCGCCCGCCAGATGATCGGCCTGGTCCCCCAGGAGCTGACCAACGAGGCCTTCACCACGGTGTGGGACACGGTGAGCTTCAGCCGCGGGCTGTTCGGCAAGCCGAAGGACCCGGGCCACATCGAGAAGGTGCTGCGGTCCCTGACCCTGTGGGAGAAGCGTCGCAACCGCCAGCTGGAGCTCTCCGGCGGCATGAAACGCCGGGTGCTGATCGCCAAGGCGCTGGCCCACGAGCCCCAGGTGCTGTTTCTCGACGAGCCCACCGCCGGCGTCGACGTGGAGCTGCGTCGCGAGATGTGGGAGGTGGTGCGGGGGCTGCGCGACCAGGGGGTGACCATCATCCTCACCACCCACTACATCGAGGAGGCCGAGGAGATGGCCGACCGCATCGGGGTGATCCGTCGCGGCGAGATCGTGCTCGTCGAGGAGAAGGGGGCCCTGATGCGCCAACTGGGCAGCAAGGAGCTGACCCTGCACCTGCACGAGCCGCTGGACGCCGTGCCGGAATCGCTGGCCGGCCATGCCCTGGCACTCGTCGACGATGGCCATGCGCTGGTCTACAGCTACGACGCCGCCAGCCAGGAGGACGGCTCGACCATCTCTGGGCTGCTGGCCGACCTCGAGGCGGTGGGGCTGCGGGTCAAGGACCTGCATACCCGCCAGAGTTCGCTGGAGGACATCTTCGTCAGCCTGGTCCGGGAGCGCGCATGAACCTGCAATCCGTCAAGACCCTCTACCTCGCCGAGATGGCCAGAAGCCTGCGCACCATGCTGCAGAGCATCGTCTCGCCGGTGATCTCCACCTCGCTCTATTTCGTGGTGTTCGGCGCTGCGATCGGCACGCGCATCACCGAGGTCGACGGCGTGAGCTACGGTGCCTTCATCGTGCCCGGCCTGATCATGCTGATGCTGCTGACCCAGAGCGTCGCCAATGCCTCCTTCGGCATCTTCTTCCCACGCTTCTCGGGCACCATCTATGAGGTCCTCTCGGCGCCGATGTCCTACTTCGAGGTGGTGATCGGCTATGTCGGTGCGGCGGCCACCAAGTCGCTGATCCTGGGTGCCATCGTGCTGGTCACGGCGCGCCTGTTCGTGCCCTACTCGATCGACCACCCGGTCACGATGCTGCTGTTCCTGGTGCTCACGGCGGTGACCTTCAGCCTGCTCGGCTTCATCATCGGGGTCTGGGCCGACGGCTTCGAGAAGCTGCAGCTGGTGCCGCTGCTGGTGATCACCCCGCTGACCTTCCTCGGCGGCACCTTCTACTCCATCGACATGCTGCCGCCCTTCTGGCAGGTGGTGACGCTCTTCAATCCGGTGGTCTACCTGATCAGCGGCTTCCGCTGGAGCTTCTACGGCATCAGCGACGTCAGCCCGGTGATCAGTCTGGGCATGATCCTGCTGTTCCTGGGCGTCGCCCTGGCGGTGGTGGCCTGGATCTTCAGGAGCGGCTATCGACTGAAGCCCTGACGCGGGGGTTCTTGATATGAGCCCTGATCCGGGTTTCGACGACAGCCCCAGGGCGGGTATCATCGCGCCTCGCCAACCCGCCAGGAGCCCCCATGCCGATTCTGCACAGCATCGTCCATCGCATCGACAAGGAGACCGGCGAGACGCCGGCGACGCTCGCCCCGGCCACGGCCGAGCTGCCCCCCTCGCCTGCCCTGGACGACCTGCTGGAAGGCATCAACAAGGCCTACCACGCCAAGCCCAAGGCCTGGGGCCACTTTCTCGCCGACGGTGACGAGGGAGACGCCGGAAGCGGATCCTCTGTCTTTCCCGCGTCACTGGTCGCCTATCTCGATGACGAACGGGACTTCGTCGCCTTCAGCCGTGAGCTGGGGGAGCGCATCACCGCCCTGGTCGCAGCCCACCTGTCGCTCTCCGGCCACCTGCTGGTGGCCCATACCCGACAGGGCGATACCCAGTACCTGACCCTGGCACTGCTGCACCATCGCGAGGGCTTCGGCATCGGCGACGACCTGGCCGTCGCCCCGGTGCACCAGTTGAACCTGCCCCAGATGAGCCTGGCCGCGCGGCTCAACCTGAGCCAGTGGCGCGGTGCCTCGCCCTCGAAGCAGTACCTCTCCTGGACCCGCGACCGCGGCGGTCGCAAGCTCGCCGAGGGCTTCGCCGACCTGCTGGGTGCCACCGAAGGCGTCGACGCCACCGGCGAGACCCGTACCCTGCTCAAGGCCTTCAGCGACTATGTCGAGAGCGAGGACATGCCCGAGGAGCAGAGTCGCGAGAAGACCGAGGCGCTGATCGGCTACGCCAGCGACCAGGCCAGCCGCGGTGAGCCAATGACCCTGGAGGAGCTCTCGGAGGTGCTCGACGAGCAGCAGCCGAAGGCCTTCTTCGACCATATCCGCAACGCCGATTACGGGCTTTCGCCGGAGATCCCGCCGGACAGGAAGACCCTCAACCAGTTCCGCCGCTTCACCGGCCGCGCCGGTGGCGTCTCGATCAGCTTCGACTCCCACCTGCTCGGTTCCAGCATCGAGTACGACGAGGCCGCCGACCGGTTGATCATCAAGCAGGTGCCCAAGCAGTTACGCGAACAGCTCAAGCGGCAGGGTGGATGACGTCCACGCCAGTGGACCAAAGTGTGAGGCCATCGACACGCCTGATTTTTTTCATCCTCGGTCTGAGCCCGATCTACCGAACCCCGATCCGAGGGACACCACACCCACATGACGCAAGTGTTTAACCCGACGGGAAAAGCTGGGCGATAATGAGAAACAAGGCTTAGTACTCCGCTCACCCATCGGCTGTCGGCATTCTCTTACAAGCTGCGTTAAGTTCTGCCCGAGTGGCCTCTCGGGTCGCTGGCAGACCGCATCGTTCTTGGCCATGCTTGTTCCGGCGCCCTCAATCAAGTTAGATGTCGGCGCCCTCCAAACCCGCAGGATCACAACACGACGGAAGGCATCCGGCACACCGTTGCCGATCCAGGTGGATGCCGCGACCTCAAGGAATGTGCCGCATGGCTGCTGGCAAGACCGACATTGGGGGTTCGACTGAACTGAGCTGGCGTGCCGAGTTTCATGACTCGGCCCTGGAAGCCCTCTTCCGCCGTACCATGCAGGCACATGACGCCTGCCAGATGCGCCACGCCCTGTGGGTGGCCGCCGGCCTGTTTCTCGCCTTCAGCGTGGCCGACTACCACCTGCTGGGCTTCGGCAGCGCCTTCTTCGTGCTGATCACCATGCGAACATCGGTGGCACTGGCCTGCATCCTGCTGGCCCTCGCGTTGAGGAAGCGAACCGCCCTGGCGCAGCGCCCCCTGCCGATCAACCTGATCTGCCTGCTCGGCATCAGCACCCTGCTGCTGACCATCCCGCTGCGACCTGCCCCCGACGGTATTCACCTCGCCTCGATCGTGGTCGCCAGCATGGCGCTCTACCTGTTCGTGCCCAACCGGCTGCCCTGGATGCTGCTCTGGAATGCCTACCTGGTCACCGGCTTCTCCATCGTCGTGCCGCTGTGGGATCCCCTTCCCGGCGGACTGATGGCCACCAGCCTGCTGCTGCTGGGGTTCGTCAACCTGCTGGGCTGGATGAGCGTGCTCCGCCTGAACCGGCTCCAACGCGAACAGTTCGCCTCGCTGCTGGAAGAGCGCGCCATCAATCGGCAGCTACAGGCCGAGATCGAGGAACGCAGCCAGCTGGAGGAGCGGCTGCGTTACATGGCCAGCACCGACGACCTGACCGGGATCGCCAACCGCCGCCGTTTCTTCGAGCTGGCCGAGCGGGAGTTACGTCGCGCGCAGCGCGACCACTCCCCCCTGGTGCTGTGCATGGTCGATATCGACCTGTTCAAGAGCCTCAACGACCGCCATGGCCATGCGGTGGGCGACATCGTGCTGACGACCGTGGCGGACTGCTGCCAGTCGGTACTGCGCGAGACCGACATCATCGGCCGCTATGGCGGCGAGGAATTCGTCATCGCCCTGCCCAAGGCCAATCTGTATACCGCCACGACCATCGCCGAACGGTTGCGCGAGCGGGTCGCCAGCCTGTCGCTGCCGATGGTGCCCGATCGGCATTCGCTGTCGGTGACGGTGGGCATCAGCCGGGTCGAACCCGGGGAGACACGGCTCGACCCGGCCCTGCTGCGTGCCGACCAGGCCCTCTACGACGGCAAGGCCCGGGGCCGCAACTGTGTGGTGGTCGCCCACCACGGCCCCTCGCTGTCCGCCATGGAGGCCTGATGGCGGCCTCAGAACTCGATGAGCCGGTCCGGCACGAACCGTGCCGGCTCGAATTCACCGGGGTAACCGCCGGGCGCGAGGTGCAGGTCCGAGAGGATTCTCGGGCGCATTTCCACTCTCCTTGAAACGATGGCAGCGACGCCGGGCTGTGGTTGCCGGGTCACGGTGTTTCGAACTAGCTTGAGTGCTAGACCGTCATGCGTCGTGATGAAGGCTTATCACATGTCGGCAGCAGGATCTCTTGCCATGCAGGACGAGGAACGAGCGACTCGGCAAAGGCCGGTGGTGATGATTACCGGTGCCGCTGGCGGCATCGGCACCGCCCTGACGCGCAGCCTGAAGCGCGACTACCGGATCATCGGCCTGGACATGCAGCTCGCCGAAGCGGCCGACGACAGCTACGAGTTCGACCTGACCGACATCGATGCCATCAAGGAGGCGATGGACAAGATCCGCGACCGCCACGGCAGGGACATCGCCGCCGTGGTGCACCTCGCCGCCTACTTCGACTTCACCGGCGAGGAGTCTCCGCTCTACGAGAAAGTCAACGAACAGGGCACCCGGAACCTGCTCGAAGCGCTCGAGGGCATGAGCGTCGAGCGCTTCATCTACTCCAGCACCATGCTGGTCCACGAGCCGCAGGTGCCGGGGCACCGGGTCAGCGAGGACACGCCGATCGGCCCGACCTGGCCCTACCCGCAATCCAAGGCCAAGACCGAGGCGGTGATCCGCGAACATGCCACGATGCCCTATACGCTGCTGCGCCTGGCCGGCATGTACGACGAGAAGACCAGCGTACCCACCCTGTCGCACCAGATCGCACGCATCTACGAGCACACCTTCAAGAGCCACTTCTACTCGGGCAACACCAACGCCGGCCAGGCCTGTGTGCACAAGGAAGACATGATCGACGCCTTCCGCCGCACCATCGATCGGCGCCGCGAGCTGCCCGAGCACAACGAGATCCTCGTCGGCGAGGAGCATGCCGTCAGCTACGAGGCACTGCAGAACCGCCTGGGCGAGCTGATCCACGGCAAGAAGACGTGGAAGACAGTGGTGATGCCCAAGCCGCTGGCCAAGACCGGCGCGCTGCTCGAGGAAATAAGCGAGCCGCTGGTGCCGGACGACTTCGACAAGGGCGAGAAGCCCTTCATCCGGCCCTTCATGATCGACATGGCCGACGACCACTACGAGCTCGACATCCGCCGTGCCCGCGAGCAGCTCGGCTGGGCGCCCCGCCACGAGGTCTTCGACACGCTCGACGCCATGGTCGACAACCTGCTCGCCGACCCCCACGACTGGTATGAGGCCAACGGCATCACCCCGCCCGACTGGATCGAGGAGGCCGAGGAAAAAGGTGTGAATGCGGAGCGGGTACTGGAAGATTACCAGGCCCACACTCAGCGCGAGCACTACCGCTTCCTGTGGGCCCACTTCTTCAACGTCGGCCTGGGTGCCTGGCTGGTGGCCTCCCCCGCCACGCTGGGCTACGGCGGTGGCATGGCCTTCAGCGACATGGCCTCTGGGTTGCTGCTGGCGCTGTTCGGCGCCCTCTCGCTGTCGCTGAAGCTGAGCTGGGCACGCTTTGCCTGCGCTGCCGTTGGCCTATGGGTGCTGTTCGCCCCGCTGGTGTTCTGGAGCGAGAGTGCCGCGGCCTACCTCAACGGCACTATCGTCGGTACCCTGGCCATCGGCTTCTCGGCCCTGGTGCGACCGGCGCCGGGGATCTCGCCCACGGCGGCGATGACCGGCCCCACCATGCCGCCCGGCTGGAACAACAACCCCTCGAGCTGGTTCCAGCGTATGCCGATCATCGTGCTGGCCTTCGTCGGCTTCTTCGTCTCGCGCTATCTTGCCGCCTACCAGCTCGGCCACATCGACGCGATATGGGACCCGTTCTTCGGCGGCACCCGCGGCGGGCTCAACGGTACCGAGGACATCATCACCTCCGAGGCCTCCGAGGCCTGGCCGGTGCCGGATGCCGGGCTGGGCGGCATCGTCTACATGCTCGAGATCCTGCTCGGCTTTATCGGCGCCGCCAACCGCTGGCGCACCATGCCCTGGATCGTCGCCTCGTTCGGCGTGCTGATCGTGCCGCTCGGCGTGGTCTCGGTGACCTTCATCATCATCCAGCCGATCCTGATCGGCACCTGGTGCACCCTGTGCCTGATCCAGGCCGGTGCGATGCTGCTGCAGATCGCCTACGCCTTCAACGAGTTCGTCGCCACCGGCGAGTTCCTCAAGCGGCGCCACAAGGCCGGCGCCCCGGTGCTCAAGATCTTCTTCACCGGCGACACCGACGAAGGCCCCGACGAGTCGCCGGACGAGGACTTCCAGCGCAAGCCGGGGGCCATCGTCGGCGACGCGCTCGGCACCGGCGTGAACCTGCCCTGGAACCTGGCGCTGTGCATCCTGATCGGTGCCTGGCTGATGGTCACTCGTATCACGTTCGGTGCCGAGGGCGCCCTGGCCAACTGGGACCACCTGGTGGGCGCCTTGATCATCACCGTATCCATCATCGCCATGGCCGAGGCGGCCCGTCCGGCACGCTGGCTGCTGATCCCGCTGGCTGCCATGCTGTTCTTCACGCCCTTCCTGCACGGGGCCGGCATGCTGGCCACCGTCAACAGCCTGGCCTGCGGTGCGGTCGTGATCGCGCTCAGCCTGCGCCGCGGGCCGATTCGCGGCGAGTACGGCAGCTGGAGCCGGCTGCTGGGGTAGCCCGAATCGCGGCATCTGCAGCCGAAGGCATCCCCCCCGCGGAGGCCGGGGGCGATGCCGGCGCCACCACCGGGTTCGCCATGCATGTCGTGGCGGACACTGCTAAGGTGCCCCTTCCCGCCACCGCTCCGCTCGAGGCGCCTCATGAGCCTACCGCCGGATCCGCGCATCCTGCTGCGACTGCTGGGGTTGCTGCGCCCTTACCGTTGGCGCCTGGTGCTGGCCGGCCTCGCCCTGCTGGCCGCCGCCTCCAGCGTGTTGCTGCTCGGCCAGGGGCTGCGCCTGGTGATCGACCAGGGCTTCCTGGCCGAGGATCTCACCCGACTCAACCAGGCGCTCGTCATGATGCTCGCCGTGGTGACCGTACTGGCCTGCGCCTCGGCGCTGCGCTACTACCTGGTGACCTGGATCGGCGAACGCCTGGCCGCCGATCTGCGCCGCCGGGTCTTCGACCACTTGCTCGAGCTGGAACCGGGGTTCTTCGAAAGCGCCCTCCATGGGGACAGGGGAGCCGGCGAGATCTCGGCGCGACTGACCGCCGACACCAGCGTGCTTCAGAGCCTGTTCGGTTCGTCGGTCTCGCTGGCCCTGCGCAACCTGCTGATGCTGCTCGGGGCGGTGAGCCTGATGCTGGTCACCCAGCCGTGGCTCTCGGCCATCGTGCTGCTCGGCATTCCGGCCACGGTGCTGCCGATCCTCTGGTTCGGTCGGCGGGTCCGCCGGCTCTCCCGCTACAGCCAGGACCGGGTGGCGGAGCTGGGCCGCTACGCCGGTGAGTCGCTGGCCGGCATCCGCACCGTGCAGGCCTTCAACCACGAGGCCATGGCGCGACGCGACTACGGCAGGCGCGTCGAGGAGGCCTTCGCCAGCGCCGTCGAGCGTACCCGCCAGCGCGCCTGGCTCACCGGCATCGCCATGCTGGTGGTCTTCGCCGCCGTCGGCGTGATGCTGTGGCAGGGTGGCCAGGCGGTGCTGGCCGGCGGCATGACCGCCGGCCAGCTCTCCGCCTTCGTCTTCTATGCGGTGCTGGCCGCCGGGGCCGTCGCCGCCCTGGCCGAAGTCGCCGGCGACGTGCAGCGTGCCGCCGGGGCCGCCGAGCGGCTGCTGGAACTGCTCGATACCCGGCCGTGCATCCAGGCCCCGGCCAGCCCCACCCCCCTGCCCGACCCCGTGGCCGGCGACATTCGTCTGGACGGGGTGAGCTTCACCTATCCGGGCCGCGAGGTACCGGCACTCCAGCGGCTCGACCTGCATGTCCGTCCCGGCGAGCGGATCGCCCTGGTCGGCCCCTCGGGCGGCGGCAAGAGCACCCTGCTCGCCCTGCTGCTGCGATTCCATGACCCCGACAGCGGCACGCTACGGCTC
Source organism: Halomonas heilongjiangensis (assembly GCF_002879645.1). Classification (GTDB taxonomy): domain Bacteria; phylum Pseudomonadota; class Gammaproteobacteria; order Pseudomonadales; family Halomonadaceae; genus Halomonas; species Halomonas heilongjiangensis. The sequence continues at coordinate 127,263 of NZ_PNRE01000065.1, forward strand.
GACGGCATCGACCTGCGTGACCTGGCACCCCGCTCGCTGCGCCGTGCCATGGGGCTGGTCTCCCAGGAGCCGACGCTGTTCACCGGCACCGCTGCCGAGAACCTGCGTTACGGCAACCCCGAGGCGAGCCAGGACGCACTCCACGACGCGGCTCGTGACGCCAACGCCCTGGCGTTCATCGAGGCCCTGCCCCACGGCTTCGACACCCCCCTGGGGCCCGGTGGCGTGCAGCTGTCCGGCGGTCAGCGCCAGCGCCTGGCGATCGCCCGGGCACTGCTCAAGAACCCGCGGGTACTGCTGCTCGACGAGGCCACCAGCGCCCTGGACGCCGAGAGCGAACGCCTGGTACAGCAGGCCCTCGATCGCCTGATGCAGGGGCGCACCAGTATCGTGATCGCCCACCGCCTGGCGACGGTGGTCGCCGCCGATCGCCTTCTGGTCCTCGACGGGGGCCGTCTGGTTGCCGCCGGGCGCCATTCGGAACTGCTCGAGACCAGCCCGCTCTACCGTCATCTCGCCGAGCTGCAGTTCGGGCGGCAATCCGGTGAAGGGACGAGAAGCACCGCTTGCCGGCCTCCGCGCTGAGCCGGCAGCGGCCCCATCGGCTCGAATGGCGGCATGGCCACCCGCCTGGCGGGCTCCCCGACGAGCATCGCCGTGCCGGCAGGCACATAAAAAAGGCCCCCCGAAGGGGACCAGGTTGGAGCACGCCAGCTCACTCGTTGCATCCCTTGCGGCACAGTGGCATGACCGCAAACGACGTGGAGACCGGAGTCGGGATCTAACCGCGTCCGGTATCCGTCTATCCTACACAATGCCAACCCCATACCAGAAGAAATAAATCCCCATTAAATCATATAATTAATGAGACAATCATCACCCGCCGCCGCGCTCCACAGTGACCACGGTGGTTTTTTGCACCACAGCAAAGCCGTTTCGATGCCGCACCGCGTCATGGTAGCGCATCCGCCGGGGGGATCGACACGCAGCGAAGGCTGGCGGTCGGCCACTTGCTGGAAATGCCCTCGGTCGCGCATGCTGGGTGTCTCCCCGACTGCACCGGAGACTCGACATGAACCAGCCTCGCCTCGGCTTCATCGGCCTCGGGCTGATGGGCCATCCCATGACGCGTCGGCTGCTGGAGGCCGATTTCGATGTCACCGTGTGGAATCGCACGCCGGAGAAGGCCAATGACCTGCGCGACGCCGGCGTACGCGTGGCGGACTATATCGGTGAACTGGTGGAGAGCGTCGACGTGGTGATGCTCTGCCTGGCCGACACCGACGTCGTGGACGAGGTGGTCTTCGGCACCGAGGGCGTGGCCGCCTACGCCCGACCCGACCAGCTGCTGGTCGACTTCTCCAGCAGCGACCCGGCCGCGACCCGAGATTTCGCCGCCCGCCTCGAGAGCGAGGCCGGCATGCGCTGGGTGGACGCGCCGGTATCGGGTGGCGTGGCCGGGGCCGAGGCCGGCACGCTGGCGATCATCTGCGGTGGCGAGAACGACGACATCGAGGCCCTTCGCCCCCTTCTCGCCCCACTCGCCGCCCGGGTGACCCATATGGGGCCGGTGGGCAGCGGCCAGGTCACCAAGGTGTGCAACCAGATGATCGTCGGCTGCCAGGCCGCGGTGATCGCCGAGATGGTGGCGCTCGCCGAGGCCAGCGGCGTCGACGCCGGTCGCCTCACCGAGGCCCTCGCCGGCGGTTTCGCCGACTCGAAGCCCTTTCGGATCCTCACGCCGCGCATGGCGGCAAGCGACTTCGAGGCACCGGCCTGGCACCTGCGTACCCTGCTCAAGGATCTCGACATGGCGGTGGCCCAGAGCCAGCGCAGCGGCAGCGCCACGCCCATGAGCGGCCTGGCCGCCCAGCTGATGCGCGCCCATGCCAACCAGGGCCATGCCGAGCTCGACCCGGCGACCCTGGTGGAGGCGTACCGCCCGTCGCGGCGGCAGTAATTTGTCGCCGCCGCCCCCCTTACGTACACTCGTTTGATTTCCTGATCCTCCTTCCGACGACCGAGCCGAGGCGCGACCCATGGCGTTTGATTCCACTTCCACCTATGTGGCCACCGAGGCCCTCAAGCAGGCGGTGAATGCCGCCGTGACCCTCGAGCGACCGCTGCTGGTCAAGGGCGAGCCCGGCACCGGCAAGACCCTGCTCGCCGAGGAGCTGGCCAGCTCGCTTAACACCCGGCTGATCACCTGGCATATCAAGTCCACCACCAAGGCAGCCCAGGGGCTCTACGAGTACGACGCGGTGAGCCGCCTGCGCGACTCCCAACTGGGCGTGGAGGGCGTCGAGAACGTGGCCAACTACATCAAGCCCGGCAAGCTGTGGGAGGCCTTCACCGCCGACGAGCGGGTGGTGCTGCTGATCGACGAGATCGACAAGGCCGACATCGAGTTCCCCAACGACCTGCTCCAGGAGCTGGATCGCATGGAATTCCATGTCTTTGAAACCGGCGAGACCATCTCCGCTCGTCATCGGCCGATCATCGTCATCACCTCGAACAACGAGAAGGAGCTGCCCGACGCCTTCCTGCGCCGCTGCTTCTTCCACTACATCGAGTTCCCCGACCGCCAGACCATGGCCGCCATCGTCGACGTGCACTTCCCCGACATCGCGCCGAAGCTGGTCGGCGAGGCACTGGAGGTGTTCTTCGAGCTGCGCCAGGCGCCGGGCCTGAAGAAGCGGCCCTCCACCTCGGAGCTGGTCGACTGGCTGAAGCTCTTGATGAGCGACGAGCTCGCCCGGGAGGCGCTCTACCACCGCGATCCGGTGAAGGCGATCCCGCCGCTCGCCGGCGCGCTGGTGAAGAATGAACAAGATACCCAACTCCTCGAGCGGCTGGCGTTCATGATGCGCCGCCAGGGCAACCAGAGGCGCTGAGCGATGTTCATCGGCCTGTTCGAGACCCTCAAGCGCCACGGCGTCCCGGTGTCGCTGCGCGAACTGCTCGACCTGCATGCGGTCGTGGAGCGAGGCGTGGTGTTCGCCGACATGGAGGCCTTCTACCAACTGGCGCGCACCGTGATGGTCAAGGACGAGCGCCATTTCGACCGCTTCGATCGCGCCTTCGCCGCCTGGTTCGAGGGGCTGGAGAGCCTCGACGCCGCCATCGAGGCGCTGATTCCCGACGACTGGCTGCGCCGCGAGTTCGAGAAGCAGCTCTCCGAGCAGGAGAAGGCCCGGATCGAGTCGCTGGGCGGGCTGGAGAAACTGATCGAGACCTTCAAGGAGCGGCTCGAGGAGCAGCAGGAGCGCCACGCCGGCGGCAACAAGTGGATCGGCACCGGCGGCACCAGCCCCTTCGGCGCCTATGGCTACAACCCCGAGGGCATTCGCATCGGCCAGGACGGTTCGCGCCATCGCCGCGCGGTGAAGGTGTGGGACGAGCGCCGCTTCCGCGACTACGACGACTCGCTCGAGCTGGGTACCCGCAATATCAAGATGGCCCTGAGGCGGCTGCGCAAGTTCGCCCGCCAGGGGGCCGCGGAGGAGTTCGACGTCGACGCCACCATCCGCGACACCGCCCGCGACGCCGGCCTGCTCAACGTACGCATGCGCCCCGAACGCCACAACGCGGTGAAGGTGCTGCTGCTGCTCGACGTGGGCGGCTCCATGGATGACCACATCCGCACCTGCGAGGAGCTCTTCTCGGCGGCGCGCTCGGAGTTCAAGCACCTGGAGCCTTACTACTTCCACAACTGCGTCTATGAGGGGCTGTGGCGGAACAATTATCGCCGCACCAGCGAGCGCATCCCCACCCTGGACGTGCTGCACACCTACGGGCGCGACTACCAGGTGGTGATCGTCGGCGACGCCGCCATGTCGCCGTACGAAGTGACCCATCCCGGCGGCAGCGTGGAACATTTCAACGACGAGCCCGGGGCGGTGTGGTTGAAGCGCCTGGCCGACAAGTTCCCGCGCCTGGCCTGGCTCAATCCCATGCCGCCGCGGGCCTGGGAGTTCACCCACTCCACCCAACTGATCCGCCGGCTGATCGACGACCGCATGTACCCGATGACGCTGGAAGGGCTGGAGATGGCCATGCGGGAACTGGATAAATAGCCCTTAAAGGCTATTTTTCCTATTTATAGCCTTTAAGGGTTATTGATTGGCGACATAGCCTTGCATGGCTATACTGAAGGCGCTTGCTCGAGGAGCGCCTGCATGCCCCAGCAAAACGCCAAGACCCAACGCATCGCCGTGCTCACCGGCGACGTGATCGACTCGCGCAAGGTGAGCGATCGACAACACCTCTATCGAGTGCTGGACGACACCCTGGCCGCCCTGGCCAAACGCCAGGGGGGCCGCGCCGAGCGCTTTCGCGGCGACGGTTTCCAGCTCGCCCTGCCCCACGCTCGGCATGCGATGACGGCGGCCATCGCCCTGCGCGCCGCACTGATCGAGCACTCCGAACCCGAGCAGCGCTGGGACGCACGCATCGCCGTGGCGGTGGGGCCGGCCGAATGGCACGCCGACCTGCGGGTGGCCGAGGCCGACGACGAGCCCTTCGTGGCGTCGGGTCGCCACCTGGACGCCCTGAGCGAATGCGCCGATCATCTCGCGTTGACACTGCTCGACGAACCCGACGATGGTAGCCTGGCGCTGCTGCTGCGCTACCTGGACGACCTGGTGGCGAGCTGGTCGCACTACTCGGCGGAGGTGGTGCACCTGAGCCTCGAGCGGGAGCTGTCCCAGCAGGCCATGGCCGAGCGGCTCGGCATCCGCCAGCCCAGCGTGCACAAGCGCCTGCGGGCGGCACGCTGGCCGCTGCTCAGCGATACCCTCGCCTATCTCGAGACGCGCCTGGCCGACAAGGACGCACGCCAATGAGCCCGAACGAACTCTCCCTGCTGCTGGGGCTGGTACTGGCCCACCTGATCGGCGACTTCGTGCTGCAGCCGCGCCACTGGGTCGAGGAGCGCGTACGCCGGTTGCACCGCTCGCGCCACCTGCTCTATCACATCGCCGTGCATGGCTGCCTCACCGCGCTGACGCTGCTGGTCGCGGCCCAGCTCATGCCAGGCTCGCCCGGTCTGCCGGCGGTGCTCACCGGTGCCCTGGGGGTTGCCGCCAGCCACTGGCTGATCGATCTCATCAAGGCCAGGCTGCCCGGCAAGCTGCGCTGGTTCCTGCTCGACCAGGCGCTGCACCTGGTGGTGCTGTGCGTGTTGTGGCTGGCCTGGCTCGGCAGCCTGGCGCCGCTCGAGTCACTCGGTGCCTGGCTGCTCTCGCCCACGGTGCTCGGCGTGGCCGCGGCCTACCTGATCGTGACGCGCCCCTTCTCGTTCGCCATCGCCATGGTGATGAAGCGCTGGAGCAGCCAGTTGGAGGACACCGGCACCCTGGCCCAGGCCGGTGCACGCATCGGCATGCTCGAACGCCTGCTGGTGCTCTCCCTGGTGCTGCTGGACCAGCTCACCGCGGTGGGTTTCCTGCTCACCGCCAAGTCGGTGTTGCGCTACGGCGACCTGCGCGACTCCAAGGATCGCAAGCTGACCGAATACGTGCTGCTGGGTACCCTGGTGAGCGTCGCCTCGACCCTGGTGCTGGGCCTGACCCTACGCCTGCTGCTGGAGACCTGAACCATGTGGCGTCCCCTCGCCGCCATCCTGCTCCTCGCCCTGCTGCTCGGCGCCTGTGCCGCGCCGAGCCGGCTGGAGCCGCGCGACGGCTACGTAGTGGATCATTCCCGTGTCGCGCCCTCTCACCACAGCCGGGTGCGTCATCTGGTGATGCATTACACCGACGTGGATGAGGCCGCGTCGCTGGCCGTCCTCACCGGCCCCCACGTCAGCGCCCACTATGTGCTGCCGCTGCCGGCACGCCGCCGGCGGGGTGAGCCGCTGGTCTTCCAGTTGGTGGACGAGTCACGCCGCGCCTGGCACGCCGGGGCCAGCGCCTGGCAGAATCGCACCAACCTCAACGACACCTCCATCGGCATCGAGATCGTCAACACCGGCCCGGACCGGCCCTATGCGGAGGTGGAGCGACTGCTGGAAGAGAATCCGGATGCCGCCGTGGAGATCGCCTGGGCGCCCTATCCCGAGGAGCAGATCGAGGCGCTGATCGCCCTCTCGCGGGACATCATCGCGCGCCACGACATCCGCCCCACGGATGTCGTCGCCCACTCGGACATCGCCCCGACGCGCAAGATCGACCCCGGCCCGGCCTTTCCCTGGCGGCGCCTGTACGAGGCCGGCATCGGTGCCTGGCCGCAGGCGGAGAGCGTGGCACGCTGGCAGGCCGACTTCACGACCGATCCGCCGGCACTCGCCACCCTCCAGGCGGCGCTGCGGGCCTGGGGCCACCCGATCGAGGCGACCGACGAGCTCGACCATCAGACCCGCGCGGTGTTGCGGGCCTTCCAGATGCGCTTTCGTCCCGCCGACTACCGCGGCCGGCCGGACGCCGAGACCGCGGCGATCCTCTGGGCGCTGCTGGAGAAGTACCGGCCCGCCGACCTCGATGGCATCGAGCGACGCCACGGCGAGTGAACGGCCTCGGACGAGGCTTGGATCACATCGTCGCCAGACGCGCCTCGTCGTCGATGCCCGCCATGCGCAACAGCGCCAGCGCCTCGTCCAGGGAGTCGACCTCCTCGACCCGCACCAGCTCGTCGTCGAGGCTGACCGGCTTGCCGGTCTTCTCGGAGAGCAACCGCTCCAGTCGGGCCACGTCCATGCCCTCTTCGAGGCGGAGGGTATCGACGCCGGCGGACGTGCGGTCGCTGGGCAGGTAGATGGTGCCGTTGGAGAAGTCGACCGCATAGGCGATCACTCCCGGCACGATGAAGAACAGCAGCCCCACGCCGTTGGCGATGGCCACCACCGGGTCGATGCGACCACTGACCTGACCCTTGCGTTCGGGGTGGAACAGGGTGCCGCAGCCTGCCAGGGCGGTGATCGACACACCGAGAACCAGGCCGGTCAGGCCGCGACGAAGTACAGGATTCATGCACACACCTCCTGGGTGAACGGGCAGCCGATATCGAACATTGTCCGGACACGCATCGGCAGGCAAAATCGGCCAGAGCTTACCATAGCCGAGGTTCGTACGAGCGTTTTCCCTTCCACGGAGGTCTGCATGGGCGATACACGACTCACCACCTGCCGGGGCCAGGCCATTGCCCCCCATCTGGCGGCCCTGGCCCGCCTGCGTATCCGGGTGTTTCGCGACTTCCCCTATCTCTACGACGGCGACTTCGACTACGAGGCGGACTACCTGCGCCGCTATGCCGAGTGCGCCGACAGCCTGTTCGTGCTCGCCTTCGATGGCGACGCTCTGGTCGGCGCGGCCACCGGCATGCCGCTGGCCGCGGATGTCGAGGCGTTCCGCGCCCCCTTCGAGCGTGCCGGGATCGAGCCGGCCACGGTCTTCTACTACGGCGAGTCGGTGCTGCTGCCCGAGTACCGTGGTCGCGGCATCGGCAAGGCCTTCATGACCGAGCGGGAGCGCCATGCCGCGGGCCAGGGGTTTGCGACGGTGGCGTTCTGCGCCGTCGAGCGTCCCGATGACCACCCGCGGAAACCGAAAGGCTACGTGCCGCTGCACGGTTTCTGGCACTCGCGGGGCTACGAACGCCACCCCGAGCTGGCCACCACCTTCCGCTGGAAGGACATCGGCGAACCGGCCGAGACCGACAAGCCCATGGTGTTCTGGCTAAAGTCGCTGGCATGAGCCCCATGGCGAGCACCGCCTTTTGCCGCCACCCCGGCTTGGCCGTACAATGCGCCAATTGCCGTCGACGCTGCGGCCCAGCCTGCGCTCTTCTCCCGAAGAAGACGTCTCCAGAAGAACAGCCCGAGGAAACGCCGGACCCATGCGCGCCACCCAACTGTTGATCGCCACCCTCAAGGAAACCCCCGCCGACGCCGAAATCATCAGCCATCAGCTGATGCTGCGCGCCGGCATGATCCGCCGCCTCACTTCCGGCCTCTACACCTGGCTGCCGACCGGCCTGCGCACCCTGCGCAAGGTGGAACGCATCGTGCGCGAGGAGATGGACCGAGCCGGCGCCCAGGAGGTGCTGATGCCGGCGGTACAGCCCGCCGAACTGTGGCAGGAGTCCGGCCGCTGGGAGCAGTACGGCCCGGAGCTGCTGCGCCTCAAGGATCGCCACGATCGCGACTACTGCGTGGGCCCCACCCACGAAGAGGTGATCACCGACCTGATGCGCCGCGAGCTGTCGAGCTACAAGCAGCTGCCGGTCAACTTCTACCAGATCCAGACCAAGTTCCGCGACGAGATCCGCCCGCGCTTCGGGGTGATGCGCTCGCGCGAGTTCATCATGAAGGACGCCTACTCCTTCCATGTCGACCAGGCCTCCCTGCAGGAGACCTACCAGGCGATGTACGATGCCTATGTGCGCATCTTCACGCGCCTGGGCCTGGATTTTCGCCCGGTACTGGCCGACACCGGCGCCATCGGCGGCACCGACTCCCACGAGTTCCACGTGCTGGCCGACTCCGGCGAGGACGCCATCGTCTTCTCCACCGAGTCCGACTACGCCGCCAATATCGAGAAGGCCGAGGCACTGCCGGCCCCCCCCGGCAGCGATCCCCAGCGCCCCGCGCCGAGCGAGGAGCTGCGCCTGGTCGACACGCCCAACGCCAAGACCATCGCCGCCCTGGTCGAGCAGCACGGCCTGCCTATCGAGAAGACCCTCAAGACGCTGATGGTTCGCGCCGCCGAGGGCGGCCTGATCGCCCTGCTGGTGCGCGGCGACCACGAGCTCAACGAGATCAAGGCCGAGCACCTGCCCGAGGTGGCCACGCCGCTGACCATGGCCACCGAGGAGGAAATCCGCGCCGCGGTGGGTGCCGGCCCCGGCTCGCTGGGCCCGGTGAACCTCGAGATGCCGATCGTCATCGACCGCAGCGTGGCGCTGATGAGCGACTTCGGTGCCGGCGCCAACATCGACGGCAAGCACTACTTCGGCATCAACTGGGAGCGCGACGTGGCGCTGCCGAAGGTCGCCGACCTGCGCAACGTGGTGGAGGGGGATCCCTCACCGGACGGCAAGGGCGTGCTCGCCATCAAGCGCGGCATCGAGGTCGGCCACGTCTTCCAGTTGGGTCGCAAGTACAGCGAAGCGTTGAATGCCACCGTGCTCGACGACAGCGGCCGCGCCACCCATCCCTGGATGGGCTGCTATGGTATCGGTGTGACTCGCGTCGTGGCCGCCGCCATCGAACAGAACCACGACGATGCCGGCATCATCTGGCCCGATGCCATCGCGCCCTTCCACATCGCACTGGTGCCGATGAACGCCCACAAGTCGCAGCGCGTGCGCGAGGAGTCCGAGCGACTCTACCAGGCACTCACGGCGGCCGGCTTCGAGGTCCTGCTCGACGACCGCGACCTGCGCCCTGGCGTCAAGTTCGCCGATCATGAACTGATGGGGGTTCCCCATCGCCTGGTGGTCGGCGATCGTGGCCTGGACAAGGGTGAACTCGAATACAAGGGACGCCGTGACAGTGACGCCACCATGGTGCCGGCAGAGCAGATCCTCGACTTCCTCGGTGACCGCATCGGCCGCTAGGCATCGGCTGGCCGCCGCCTTGCTGGCGGTGGCCGGGCTGCCACTGGCCCACGCCGGCGATGGCGACACCTTCCTGAGCGCCCTGGCGCCCTCTCCGGCGGTGGAGCCGCTTCCGCTGGTGCGGGCCCTGCCCGAGATCCCCGCCTCGCTGCGCACCACCCTGAACGCCTCGCTGGAGGCCCCCCGCTCGCCGGCCGAGATCTGGGCCGCCCGACAGTGGCTCACCGACATGGAGCCTCGCCTGACCCGCTTCGTGAAGGACCCCGCGCTGCGCACCGAGCTGCTGCATCGTGCCTACCAGGAAGCACGCCTGGCCGGCCTGCCCCCGGAGCTGGTACTGGCGGTGATCCAGGTGGAGAGCGCCTTCCAGGCAGAGGCCGTCTCCTCCGCCGGTGCCGTGGGGCTGATGCAGATCATGCCGTTCTGGATCCGCGAACTGGGCCTGCCCGCCGATGACCTCAAGGATCCCTGGCGCAACCTGCGCTACGGCTGCACCATCCTCGCCCACTACCTGGCCGTGGAACGCGGTGATCTGACCCGGGCGCTGGCGCGCTACAACGGCAGCCTGGGACAGACCTGGTACCCGGAACGGGTCATGCATGCCTGGCAGCGCCACTGGCGCCAGCCCGGTGATGGCGGTTCACGAGCCGCGGCACGGCGCTGAGATCGACCGAGGCGAGACAAGGATGCCCGACACCATCGGCAAGGAAGCGAGTCAGGACGACCCGACCTCGAGCATCGCCCGGGCCCTGAGCCGCACCGAGCGCGACTACCGCCGTCTCAGGCGGGGCCTCGTCGCGCTGCTGGCGCTGGCCGTGGTGGTGATACTCGTCATCCTGCTGTGGGCCGCCCGCGAGCAGAACCTGCAGCATGCCCGCCACACCCACGAGCAGATCGAGACCCAGCTCGAACAGATCCGCCGTCGACTGATCGGCCAGGTCCTGGACTACGCGATCTGGGATCTCAGCCACCTGGCCATCCACGCCGACGACGGCCCGGACCTGGCGTGGCTGGAGCTCGAGATGGGGTCCAACCTGCATGACAACCTGGACATCGACCTGGCCCTGCTGGTGTCAATCGACCAGGAGGTACTCTATGAGGTCCAACGCGGCGAACCTCGCCCCCCCACGACCGACCACGGGCCCCTGTTGGCCCAGAGTCGCCTCGACGAGGCCCCCATGACGTCGGGCTTCGCCCTCTGGCAGGACAGGCCGGTGCTGTTCGCCACCGCACCGGTACTCCCCGAAAGCAGCCATCACGTCCAGGCGCCCTCGCCCCACCGGCTGCTCTTCGCCTTCGAGGTCGACGACGGCCTCACCCGGATACTCCGCGAGGCCACCAACCTGCCCGACCTGCACCTCACCGCCACTCCCGAACGACCCGGTCGCCTGCCACTGCGCACCCAGGCCGGCGACCCCCTGGCCTGGCTGGAATGGACCCCCTCCGAGCCCGGCAGCGTGATGTTGCGTCGGTCGATGCCCTGGCTGCTGATCACCCTGCTGGGCCTGGGAGGCTTCTCCGCGCTGCTGTTCCAGCGGCTGCGCCACCAGGCCCGGGCCAGTCTGGCGACCGTCGAGGAACTGCGCCAGACCCAGTCGCGACTGGCCGCCCAGCAACGTGCCTGGCATGACCTGCGCGGCATGCACCTGCGCGACGCCAGCGAAGAGGAGTTCATCGCCGCCCTGCTCGAATGCAGCTCGCAGCTGCTCGATATTCCCAGGATCAGCCTCTGGCTGCTGGAGGGGGACGACGGTCGTCTGATCTGCCAGGCCAGCCTCGTCCCCGAGACGGTCGGCGAGGAGCTCTTCGGCGAGGAACTCGAGGCCTACCTGGTCGAACTTCACCGCACCCCGGCCCTGGTGGCCGATGATGCCCCCGCCGACCCGCGCCTGACCGGCCTGCACGACTATCTTTGCCGGAACGAGATCGCGTCGATGCTCGATATCGGCCTGTTCGTGGCCGGCGAGCTGCGCGGCGTGCTGTGCTGCGAATCCTCCCGACCACGACGCTGGCACACCGACGAGATCAACGCCCTGACCAGCTTCTCGGGCCTGCTCTGCCAGTTCGCCGAGTCGTTGCGCCGGCGCGAGGTGGAGCGCACCCTGCGCCGCCAGCTCCACTACGACGAAATCACTGCCCTGCCGACCCTGCATGGGCTCGAGGAGCACATCGAGTCGCTGCGGCGACGGGGCCCCTTCCTGGTCGGCATCCTCCACGTCAAGGGACTCAACCAGATCAACGACAGCCTGGGCACGGCCTTCGGCGATGCCGCCCTGCACGAGGTCGGCGAGCTGTTGCGCCGGCGGCTCGCGACCCCGGAACTGCAAGGGGTTCCGGCCCGTCTTCCGGCCAATCGGCTCTGCCTGCTGCTGCCCGGCGACGATCGCGCGGGCCTGCATGCCTGCCTGGAAACCCTGCTCGACGAGCTCGATGCCCACCCCTGGCTCAACGAGAACGCCCCGGCCTCGCTGCACTTCTCGCTGGGCCTGGCGGGTTACCCTCGAGATTCACGGAACATCGATCGCCTGCTGCAGCGGGCCGAGCTGGCCCTCGAGAGGGCACGCGGCGAGGCCCGTCACCGACTGGCCTTCTACGACGATGCCCTGGGGCAGTGGCAACGCCACCAGAGCCGGCTCGAGCGTGAGCTGCGCGACGCCATCTCCCGGCGCGAGTTCCGGCTCTACCTCCAGCCCCAGTTCGCAGCCGGCGGCCGGCTGCATGGGGCCGAGGCCCTGCTGCGCTGGATGCACCCCGAGCGCGGCCTGCTCGGCCCCGGGGACTTCATCGCCGAGGCCGAGCACTGCCGACTGATCCAGCCGATCGGCGACTGGGTCCTGGAAGAGACCCTGGCGCTGCTGGCCGGCCCGCTACGGGACACCGACCTGATGCTGGCGGTCAACGTCTCGGTACAGCAGCTGCGCGACCCCGACTTCCCGGCCCGCGTCGAGGCCCTGCTGCAGTCCCATGCCCTGCCGCCCCATCGCCTGGTGCTGGAGGTGGTGGAGTCGCTGCTGGTGACGCCCGGCGTCATGCCGCGCCTCGCCTCCCTGCACGCCCTGGGCCTGTCGATCGCGCTGGACGATTTCGGCACCGGCTACTCCTCGCTGCGCTATCTGCAGGAGCTCGAGGTCGACGAGATCAAGCTCGACAAGGTCTTTCTCGACCCGCTCAAGTTGCGGCAGGACGCCCCCCTGGCTCGTTCGATCATCGCCCTGGCCCGGGCGTTGGGCCTGCGCCTGGTGGCCGAAGGAGTGGAGACCGCCGACCAGGCCGACTTCCTGCGTCGACAGGGCGTGACGCTGATGCAGGGCTACTACCTGGCACGCCCCGAACCGAAGGACATCTTCCTGCGCCGCCTCGACGCCTGACCCCGGCGCTCAGCCGGGCCCTATCAGCTCCGCCTCGGCCAGCATGCCCAGCAATGCGCACACGTCGGCTTCGATCCTCTCCGCCGGCACGCCGCCGTAGTGCTCACTCAGCAGGTCGGCGATCTCACCGGCCGTCAGCGCCTCGCAGGCCAGCAGGGCCCATACCGCCCGACCGCTGGCGTTGAGCCGATGGATCGCGCCGCTCGGGCCGTGAATCAGGAACAGCTCCTCACCGAGCGGGTAGTCGCGCACGGCTGCCCGTGCCCGCCAGCGCCGGCCGGTCGGCACCCTGGCCCCGGCGCGGGGCACGGCGTGATGAGCGGTCAAGGATACCGCCGCCGTGCCTCGGCCGGGCGGCGGATCGGCCAGATGTGCGGCCAGGCAGCGTGCCGCCGCCAGTGGCTCGGCGTAGCGCAGCAACAGGCAGGGCAGCGAGGCCATCAGCGGCAGGAAACGAGCCATCAGTGTCTCGCTCGGCTGCCCATGGGCGAAGTTCTGGCACAGCAACTGCAACACCCCCTCGCCGGGCGCCAGCTCGACGAGCTCGGGCGCGGCCAGCATGTCGTCGCGCTCGATCAACACGATGGCGCCCAGGGGACGACGCTCGGCGTGCCGTGCCAGCAGGGGCGCCGGCAGGGCGAGATAGCGGTAGCGCTCATCCTCGGGGCCGGCATGACGCTCGGCGAAGTCGTGCAGGCGGGGATCGAGACGGGGGGGCAGCGGCAGGCGAAGACGCGGGGCGATACCCAGTGCCATGCCCTCGCCTTCCGGTGTCAGCGCCAGGACGTCATCGCCGAAGACGCGGTGGCCGGCGGCGGCGAAGGCCGCGCTCAGGGTGCTCTTGCCGGCACGGTGCGACTCGGGGAAAAGCACCAGCCGGCCGGCGACCTCCGCCGAACCGCAGTGCAGGCCGATCAGGTCGGGATGACGCGTGAAGAAGGCAGCGACCAGGTCGGCGACCAGGCTGCAGGCCGCGGCCACCGGGGTGGGCAGGTGCAGCCCGCGGGGCAGCTCGGGCGAGTGCTGATGGTACCCCTGTCCGGCGCCCCGCGCGTCGCGAGCCAGACGGATCGCCGGTGCCGGCCCGCGAGCCGTCAGGGGAAACGACCGCCAACCGGGCGTGACCTCGCCGAGCAGGGGCTGCATCTCGGGGGCGTCGTTCAGGCGCAGCACCGCCCCCAGCCCCTCGAAGCCCAGGTCAAGCACCCGCGTGCCCACTGACATCACCAGCGACTCGGCTCGAGGTAGTCGGGGCGATGGTCATGCGTATGGTAATGGTAGATGTGGCGATGGTAGCCGCCGCTGGGGCGACTGTAGCTCGGTCGCGAGTAGCTGGGGCGACTGTAGCTGGGTCGCGAGTGGCTGGGACGGCTGTAACCGGATCGACGGTAGCGACGGTCGCGCGGCTCGTCATGCCAGGCATGGGCCTGGCCCAGGCTGAAGAGGGTCGGGGCCACATAGGCGCCGGCGATGCCGACGCCCAGGGTGGCGAGCAGGCGGCGGCGGCTCAGGCGCTTGCCTTCGTCGGGAGGGGTAGCGTGACGCTGCGCTTTCATGACACTGTCTCCTGGTTATCGAACAGTGTTCATGATACTCGTCGCGCCCGACTCGCTCCAGCTGACGACGGCACCTGGCCAGCCCTTGCCCGACATTTCCTCGGGGCCTGCACATTCGCAAAAAAAAAGCCGACCCATATGGGTCGGCGACTGGGGGGTTGCCCCCCCTCCCCTGACGACTCGATGAGCGGCTGGCTCAGTGCTTCTTCCGGCGATGGTCGCGAATGATGAATCCGATCCAGCCGCCCAGGAAAGCGATCATCATCGCGACGGTGACCAGTCCGAAGACTACGGCGTCATCCCAATACATGGTGCTGTCCTCCCGTCTCGATGTGTTGAGAGGACTGTAGTCCGTCACCGCCGGGGAGTTTCTGACCTGAGTCAAGTTTGTCGCCGAGCGGGTCGGCGACACGGGCTTTCCCTTGACCCAGGTCAGATCTAGGAGAGTTTCCTGTCTTCCACGCTGCCGGGATCGGTACCCGGCGGCAGCGGATGTCCCTTGGCGAGCTCGGCGCGGGTGGCCTCCCGCACGCCCAGTACCTCGAGACGATAGCGCAGGGTGTGTCCGGCCAGCGGGTGATTGCTGTCGATCAGCACGCTGTCGTCGCGCACCTCGACCACGGTGACGACCTGCGGGCCGTCGTCACCCGGGGTCTGGAAGCGCATGCCCGGCACCAGATCATCCACCGGGAAGGCCGAGCGCCCCACCTCTCGGACCAGGGCCTCGTTGCGCAGGCCATAGGCCTCCGCCGGCATCAGGGTCACGCTGAGCTCGGCGCCCTCAGCCCGCCCCTCCAGGGCACGCTCGAGGCCGGCAACGATGTTGTGGTGTCCGTGGAGGTACTCCAACGGCGTCTGCCGGGCCCGGGAGTCGTCGAGAACGTTGCCGTCGGCGTCACTGAGCATGTAGTGCAGGGTCACGACCCGCTGGGGGGCGATCGTCATGGTGGCTCTCCTGTGCAGGCTGGAACGAGCGGCGGGAGTGAGCGGGACGTTCAGCGACGGCGCAACTGGGAAACCGGCATCTCCAGTTGCTGCTGCTTGTGCAGCATGTTGAGCAGCACGATGGCCCGCTCCTCGCCCTTGTGGCTGGCGAAGACCGCCTGCAGGTCCTTGAACGGCCCCTCGGTGATCTCCACCGCGTCGCCGGCCCGGAAGTAGAGGTTGACCGTGGCGTCCTGGCGGTCGGCGCCGTGGTGGCGCAGGGTCTCGACCAGGCCATCGTCCACCGCCAGTGGCATGTCGCCGAAACCGACCAGCCGGAGCACGCCACGGGTGGAGCGGATGGGCCGCCAGTTGCTGACCAGGCGGTCGAGACGGATGAAGAGGTAGTGGGGGAAGAGCGGTTCGTTGATCCACTCGAGCTTGCCGCGGCGCTTCTTCTGCACCTCGAGTACCGGATGAAAGACCTCATAACCCTGGTTGCCCAGATGCTCCGCGGCGCGAAAGGATTCACCGCCCTTGCACTGAATCACGTACCAGTGGGGTACGGCGTCATCGCCATATTCCGAACTCGCGTCGACTTCGCTCATGGAACTCCTGATCGGGTGCATGCTGGTATCACTGACGGGGCTCTGCAACAATCGATCCCATGGGAAGCGGCCCGGCCGTCACTCTCCAGTCTAACATCGTTGGGGCGAGCCGCGTGCCCCCCGTCGCCCGAGGTTCGCAAGGAGTGCACCCCGTCATGCTCACCCCCACGGCCCATCGCAGCTGGCGCGCCGCCCTGGCCATCTACCTGCGCGCACCGGTCATCACCATGCTGTTTCTGGGCTTCTCCGCCGGCCTGCCCTTCCTGCTGGTCTTCTCCACGCTCTCGGCCTGGCTGCGCAGCGACGGGGTGGAGGTTGCCGCCATCGGCTTCTTCTCGTGGATCGGCATCCTCTATTCGATCAAGTTCTTCTGGGCACCGGTGGTCGACCGCCTGGCCTTGCCGCTGCTGACCCGGGCCTTCGGCCAGCGCCGCGGCTGGATGCTGCTGGCCCAGGCGATGATCGCCGCGGGCCTGGTCGGGCTCGCCGGCCTCGACCCGGTTGGCCACCTGGGGCTGGTCGCCGCCTTCGCGCTGTTGGTGGCCTTCGGCTCGGCCACCCAGGACATCGCCATCGACGCCTTCCGCATCGAGTCGGCACCCGACGATGTCCAGGCGGCCATGGCCTCGACCTATATCATCGGCTATCGCGGGGGGCTGCTGGCCGCCGGCGCGGGAGCGCTGTACGTCGCCTCGGCGCTCTCCTGGGAAGCCGCCTACCTGGCCATGGCCGCCCTGGTCGGGGTCGGCGTGATCACCGTGCTGGTGCGCCCCGAGCCCGCCCGCCTGTCGCTCAACACCCAGTTGATCCACGAGCCGAAGGTGCGCGCCTTCCTGCGTGCCAGCCGCGGCAAGCCCAAGTCGACCAGGCGCCTGGGCGCCTGGCTGATCGGCGCCGTGGTCTGCCCTTTCACGGATTTCATCGGCCGCCATCGGCTCAAGGCATTGTGGCTGCTGGTGTTCATCGCGGTGTTCCGCATCAGTGACCTGGCGATGGCCTCCATGGCCAACCCGCTCTACATCGACCTGGGCTTTACGCTGGCCACCATCGCCAACGTCACCAATGTCTTCGGCATCGCCATGAGCATCTGCGGCGGCATCCTCGGCGGGCTGCTGGTCGCCCGCTACGGTATCGGCCCGATCCTGGTGCTGGGGGCGGTGGCGGCGACCCTCACCAACCTGCTGTTCGCCGCCCTGGCGTTGGCCGGCCAGAGCCTGCCGATGCTGGTGATGGCGATCGTCGGCGACAACCTCGCCAACGGCCTGGCCAGCGCGGTGTTCATCGCCTTCCTCTCGAGCCTGACGTCACGGGCCTACACCGCGACCCAGTACGCGCTCTTCTCGTCGCTGATGACCCTGCCCGGCAAGTTCCTCAGCGGCTTCGGCGGGATCGTGGTAGCGGCCGAGGGCTACGCCACCTTCTTCGTCGTGGCGACGGCGCTCGGCCTGCCGGCCATCGTCCTGGCGATCTGGATCAGCCGCGACCGCGAGCTGGTGCCCCCCCCCGCCGCCCGGGCGGCCTGACCAACGCCCCGGCGAGGCTAGCGATCAGCCGGGCAGCTGCTCCCGCAGCCACTGCAGTGCCCCGGGACTGGCCCGCCACTGGTCGCGCATCAGGGTACGATACTGCCAGGCCTCGGCCCGGGAGCCGGGCTCGGCGATACCGTCGCCGCCGGTGGTCACCGGCCGCGGGTTGTCGGCACAGAGCATGGCCAGGGCATGGGGGTTGTGGCGGCGGGCCGCCGCCAGGGCCTCCAGGGCCTCCTCGCGGCGTGCCAGCCGATAGAGGGCCAGCACCCGCCCCATCAGCAGCCCCAGCAGCGGGGCGGGCTCCTCCGACTCCTCCTCGAGGGCCCGCTCGCTCAACTCGAGGGCCTCGCGATCGCGCCCCTCGCGCAGCAACTGATCGAGGACCAGCTCGCGCAGCCCCAGGCCGTCCTGGTCGTCCAGCACCAGCAGACGCTCGGCGAGCTCTCGGGAACGCTGCCTGGCCCCGCGCTCCATGCCCACCACCAGGGCCAGGCCAGTACGCAGCAGCACGGCGTTGTCGGCGTCATCCCAGGTCAGGGTACCGTCACCCGCGGCCTGGACCTGCTCGAGCCAACGCTCGAGCCGGTCGGCCAGGGGGGCAAAGAGGCTAGGCGCCATCCACGGCAGGCTCCCGAAACGGCTGGTCAGGGCCAGCGCCAGGCCCTGGACCACCCGTGGCGAATCCAGCCACTCCGGATGGGAACAGAGTTCGGCGAGCCAATCGGCGGCATGGGGCCAGGGATCGTCGTCGAAGCCCATCGGTGCATCGCCCACCACCTGCACCCGGAAGTGCTCGAACCAGGCGGCGTACAGGGTGTCCTCGCGGGCGCTGGCGTGATACTCCAGGCGGCCCTGGTCGGAACGCCGGATCGTCAGCCGCGGCGCCGTCGGCAGCGCCTCGAGCAGCGCCTGCAACGAGGCCAGCGGCCCGGCCAGGTCCTCCTCGGCGTTGAGCAGCTGCTCGGCCAGGGTGGCACCGGGGTTGTCGGCCAGGTCGGCCAGGAACTGCAGCTGGTCCGGGTCCAGGTCCCCCTGGCGAGCCAGGCGCCGGAACCAGAAGCGGGCCCGCTCGGCGGCCTCCCGCTCGTGGCCCTCGTGGAGCAGCAGCATGGCCTCGATATAGGCCAGGGTCGGCGAATCGGGCAGCGCCTGCTGGGCACGCACGAAGGCGGCCCGGGCGCTGTCCAGGTCGTCGTTGTCGAGGTGCATCAGGCACAGCCGCTCGAGTGCCACCCCGCGCAGGAACAGCGGCCCACGGTCGAGCACCTCGTCGAGCAGGGCGGTGCGCTTGCGATGGAAGCCGCGCTCCTGGTAGAGGTCGACGAGGATCTCGAAGGCCGGCTCGGCCTGCTCGGGCAGGCGCGACCAGTCGGCGCGCTCGAACAGCGACTCGAGGATCTGCTGGGCACGCCCCCGCTGGCCGCTCTCCGCGGCGATCAGCCCCGCCTCGAGCAGGGCCTGGGCCGGGGCCCGGCCGCTCTCCAGCGCGGCCTTGAGCACCTCGCCCTTCCAGTCGCGCAGCGAGAGCATCCACATCAGGTGTTCGGGCACATGGCCGGGCAGCGAGACGGCACCGCAACAGTGCTTGGTCTTGCGGCCCGAGTCGCACCAGCAAGGCTCGTTGCGCCCCGGACGGGCGAGGGGCTCACAGGCGAAGCCGAGCCGTTCCAGGGGCGTCTGCGACCAGAGTTCCGGTGCCAGCGCCTGGGCATGGGCCAGGTTGCCGCCCAGCAGGCCGGCACCCTCCTCCCGGGCCCAGGCCATCAGCGTCGGATAGCGTTCGTCCTCGCGAATGGCCGCCAGGGCACCCGAGGCAAAGCCCAGCAGTTGTTCCACCCATACCGCCAGCATCGCAGCCTCCGCAGACAGAAAACGGCACAGTCTAACAGTCCAGTGGCGTCCTGGGCAGGCACTCAGCGCCGCGCCCAGGCCAGCAACGGACGGGTACGGGCGTGCATGTCGAGACGGGCACCCAGCCGCACCAGGTTCCAGTAGTGGCCATTGAGGGTACGCGACAGCAGCAGGGTATCCGCCGGTGGCTGCAACCGATCCATGACGGCCCAGACCTTGGGGCTGAGCTCACGCAGGCGGCGATGGATGCGAACATCGGCAAAGTCCTGGGTGCCAGGCCGGAACAGGGGCGTGACGGCCTCGGCGGCCTCGCGATAGAGCGACAGCGGCGCCCCCTGCCCCTGGCGCCCGCCCAGCGCCAGCAGCGCCTCGTCCATGGCCAGGGGATCGCCGGCCAGCGTGGCCTCGAGCAGCCTCATCATCGCCACCAGCCGCGCCTCGGGCACCGGAATCACCGCCCCCAGGTCGTAGATCACCAGCCGGCCTTGAGCGTCGGCGGCGAAATTGCCGGCATGGGGGTCGGCATGGAGTTCGCCGTGGGTGAAGAGCTCCTCGGTGAGCCAGTCCGCCAGTGCCGATGCCAGGCGCTGGCGCACCTCGGGATCGGCCCCCTCCAGCTCGCGCAGTGGCGTGCCGGCCACATGGCGCATGGCCAGCACCCGAGGGCCCGAGAGTTCCGGCAGCGGTTCGGGTATCACCAGTTCCTCGAGATGGGCATAGCGGGCCCGGTAGCGAGCCAGCGCCTCGGCCTCGGCATGATAGTCGAGCTCGCCGCGCAGGCTCGCGGCGAGTTCCTCGAACAGGGCATCGAGGCGGGCCTGCGGGACCCTGAGCCAGCGCCCCAGCCGCATCAGGCGTCGCACCTGCACCAGGTCGCTCTCGAGCACGTCGGCGAGTCCGGGGTACTGGACCTTGAGCACCAGGGTCTCGCCGCCACGGCTCACGGCCCGGTGTACCTGGCCCATGGAGGCGCTGGCGAAGGGACGCCGTTCGATGTCGCGGAAGTGGGCGTCGAGGTCCCCGTACTGGGCGGCCAGGGTCTCGCGGATCGAGGCCCAGGGCATCGGTTCGGCCTGGCGCTGGAGACGCGCGAGCTCATCGGCGAGGTCCGCGGGCAGCAGGTCGTCCCACTGGGCCATGATCTGGGCCAGCTTCATGGCCGGCCCCTTGAGCTCGGAGAGCCCTTCGAACAGGGCCTCGCCCAGGGCCCGCCAGTCGGCCTGGCCGCCCAGCCGGGTACGCAGCAGGGCGCCACCGGTACGGGCGCCCAGCCCCAGCAGGCGCCGGGTACGGCCGCGTTCGCGCATATCGTCGCTCCCCGGAGATGGGATACAGGGCATTCGATACAAGAACTGTACACGAATAGAATGATGTTACATCTAGCGAGGGCCATGGAATACTGGAAGAATGTCCATATCATGAACCGGTGAGAACCAGGATGCGACTGATCATCGCCGAAAAGCCCAGCCTCGCCAGGGCCATCGCCGAGGCCCTGCCCGGACGCCAGGGCCGCGAGGAGGGAGCCATCGTCGCCGGCGAGACCACGGTCACCTGGTGCCTGGGGCACCTGCTGGAGCAGGCCCCCCCGGATGCCTACGACCCGGCCTTCAAGGCATGGCGGCTCGACCACCTGCCGATCCTGCCCGACCGGTGGAAGCTCACCCCGCGACCCAAGGCACGCAGCCAGCTGGCGGTGATCCGTCGGCTGCTGAAGGGTGCCAGCGAGGTCGTCCATGCCGGCGACCCGGACCGCGAGGGCCAGTTGCTGGTGCAGGAGGTGATCGAGCACCTGGGCTGGAAGGGCCCGGTGTCGCGGCTGCTGGTCAGCGACCTCAACCGACCGGCGGTACAGCGCGCCCTCGGACGTATCGAGGACAACGGCCGTTTCCTGTCACTCTACCGGGCGGCCCAGTCCCGTGCCCGGGCCGACTGGCTCTACGGCATCAACCTGACCCGGGCCTGGACCCTGACCGGCCGACAGGCCGGCCACGACGGGGTACTCTCGGTGGGCCGGGTGCAGACCCCGGTGCTGGGGCTGGTGGTACGCCGCGACGCCGAGATCCGCGACTTCGCCCCCCGGCCCTTCTTCGTGCTGTGGGTCGAGCTCGCCGTGGCCCGCGGCCAGTTGCGCGCCTGGTGGGTGCCCGGCGAGCCCCA
>NZ_PNRE01000070.1 GCF_002879645.1 Halomonas heilongjiangensis
TGCCGCCGACGCCTGTCGGGCACGGGGTCAGACCCCAAAGAAGCGATCCGGACGCCATCATCTTCGAACACGCCGCCATCAGCGACGCCTCCGGGGTCTGACCCCCGGGACGTCGAGGCCGCAGCGGCGAGCCCATGCCACCAACACCTGTCGGGCACGGGGTCAGACTCCAAAGGGGCGACCTCGACGCCATCATCTTCGCCAACGCAGCCTGCCCCCGCCTTACCCCCCTCCTTTCGCAAATACTCAGAATTCTCCTTAGCAACCCGAAGAAAGTTTGATTAGGCTGTAGTGTAAAAGCATGTATCAACCTCATACCTTGGCGTCGCTATACGGCGACACCATATGCAGCCCCTGCCAGGGAAGGCGACACGCACGCCACCATTCCCCTGGCGGTAGCGTACCCGCCAGTCGATCCAGGCCAGCCCCATGGCGACACGGAACCGTAGGAGATCGCTGTAGCGCGCAACTGGCGGAGGCGGCCCACCCTAGATAGAGACAATCATGGTATCGGTGGACGCCGATTTATCAGACGAAGGGCAGAAATCGACCGAGGCTGTGTGAAAACGCACCGGCCGCTACACTTTGCCAAGGTCCGCTGAGGAAATGGCGATGAAGCGATTCGTGGTAGGGGAAGCCCGAGACCAAAGCACGTTGTTCCCCGCGCTTTTGGACGACTTCATCGCAGACGATAACCCGGTCCATGCCATTGAGGCGTTTGTGGAGGGTCTCGATCTCAGAGGGCTTGGTTTTAAAGGTGTCGATCCGCATGCGACAGGTAGGCCTGCCTATCATCCCGCTGTACTCCTGAAGCTCTACATCTACGGCTATCTCAATCGCATCCAGTCGAGTCGCCGCCTAGAGCGCGAGACGCAGCGTAATGTCGAGCTGATGTGGCTGACGGAGCGCCTGACACCGGATTTCAAGACGATCGCAGACTTCCGAAAGGATAACAGCGAGGCCATCCGCCGTGTCTGTCGAGAGTTCATCGTGCTTTGCCGGCGGTTGGATCTGTTCTCACAAGCCATCGTGGCCATCGATGGCAGCAAGTTCAAAGCCGTCAACAACCGCAACCGAAATTTCACGGCGACCAAGATGAAACGTCGCCTTGAGCAGATCGAAGAAAGCTTCAACCGGTACCTTGGTCAGTTTGATGCAGCCGACCGAGATGAGCCTGCTCTGGCCGAGGCCAAGATAGCGCACCTGAAGGAAAAAATCACGAAGCTCCGGGAAGAAACTGCACGATTACAAGAAGTTGAGGAAGAGAGGCTGAAGTCTCCCGATCAGCAAGTATCTTTGACGGATCCGGATGCCAGAGCGATGGCCACCAGTGGCAGAGGTACCGGAAATGTGGGTTACAACGTACAGACTGCGGTCGATAGCCAGCACCATTTGATTGTGGCCCATGAGGTGACCAACGTCGGGCATGACCGGGGGCAGCTCTCTAACATAGCCAAGCAAGCGCGGGAGGCGACTGGCATCAAGGAGCTGAAGGTCGTGGCTGACAGAGGCTACTTCAAGGGCGAGGAGATTCTGGCCTGTCACAAGGAAGGGATCACTACCTATCTCCCCAAGCCGCTGACATCGCCAAGCCAGGCAAAGGGCTTTTTTCCAAGAGACGCATTTCGGTATCTCCCTGAAAGCAATGAATATTCCTGCCCCGCTGGACAGCGACTGACATGGCGGTATGAAACGATAGATAAAGGGATGAAGCTGCATACATACTGGAGTTCGGCATGTGCAAGCTGCTCCATGAAGGAGAAATGCACGACTGGCAAACAGAGGCGTATAAGGCGCTGGGAACACGAAGATATACTCGAAGCTGCGCAGTCACGCCTTGATTGGAATCCAGAAATGATGCGCCTAAGGCGACAAACGGTTGAGCATCCCTTTGGCACGCTGAAGGCGTGGATGGGGGCGACACACTTTACGACCAAACGGCTCAAAAATGTGAGTACCGAAATGAGTCTTCATGTGTTGGCGTACAACCTTAAGCGCGTCATAAAGATATTGGGAGTCAATGGGTTAATGAGGGCTGCGAGGGCGTGACAGCCCTTTTTGTCATATTTTCAAGGGCCATAAGGGCGAGATGTATGCCTTCTGATGGTTTCATGATTTCCAGATCTCACAACAGCATCAGTCGGCAATCATCCAAGCAATAGCTTGTGTGGTCTCAACAGGAAGCTGAGGGGGAAGGTTCTGGAGTCAAACCAGGTTTTTTCTGTTTTCACACGGCCAGGACCCAAAGCGGCCATGCCGGCAAAGGCAGCATGCTCGTTTATTCGGTTATATTATTGAGTGAGTTAGGATGAAAAAAAGAAGGCATCATTATATCTGGAGAAATTATTTGCGAGCATGGTCTGAGAATGAGCAGATATGGTGCTATCGAGAAAATAAAATATTTCCTAGCAACTTGATGAATATCGGACAAGAGCGTGATTTTTACCGATTAAAGGACCTGACGACTCAGGAGATTGAGTTTGTAAAGTTGCTTATACATACAAGCAACTCAGAGATGCTAATAAAGTTGAATCATGGGTGGGTTGAGTTATTTACCACTGTTTTTAAGCTTCGTGAAGCTGTTAATGATTTGGACGTCAGTGATACTGAGCTTGAGAAAGAAATCGAAAACAAAATCATTACCCTGGGGGAAGATTTTCATTCCAAAATTGAATCTAGCGCCATTAAGTTTTTAGACGGAATGTTAACTCAGAACATTGATTTTTTGGACGATGAAGAAAATGTTATTGAGTTCATACACTATCTTTGTGTTCAGTATTTCAGGACAAAAAATGTCAAAGAAAATGTTGCAAGCGCAGTGGCGGAGCTAGATTTTCTTGATATAGATAAAGCATGGAATATATTGAGCCATGTTTTTTCAACCACCCTTGGTTGGAGTATATATGTCGAGCGAGCCTTATGGAATATGGTTATCCTAGAGAATCAGACGAACACTTCATTCCTAACAGGCGATCAACCAATAATCAATACATATGCCGCTTTTGGAAATAAAGTAACAGATCACGATCATTTGGAATTTTATTACCCATTGTCACCAAATAAAGCGTTGCTACTAACAAAAAAACCAGAGTATCAAAGAATGCAGTGCAAGGTTGTCAGTGAAACTGAAGTGTCTCAATATAATGGCTCTATTGTTAATTTAGCATATGAGCAAATATATGCAGCGTCAAAGTTCCAATTAAACGAGTTAGTCTATGCCGATAGATGACGTTCGGCAGATGGAGCTCCCCCCACTGACATGGTGCCGCTGAGCTTCGATTTTATACTAGGGATATTTTAATGGCTGCTTCTGGCCGTTACATGTCGACGCAAGCGGCTATGCTGGAAAAGGCAGCCAGCGTGTTCATCAATGTTAATTAAAAGCCGAGAGGGACAAAATAATGAACAAGAAGACAACGAGCAAAGGCGCATCTAAAAGCGCATCTAAGACACTCACCAGCAAATCCACAGGCAAGTCATCTAAGTCAGCCTCCGGTAGCGCACTCTCTCAGACGGGAACGCCAAAGCGTCAAACCTCTCCCAAGGCCGCTTCCGCTGCGTCAAAGACCCTTCGCGATGGTCGCACTAGCAAGACTTCCAAATCCGCTGCAGGCAGTACATTGGCACAGACGCCAAAGAAGAAAGGAAAATGAATTCAATTAACAAATCGCTCCAACCGAACTCCTTCGGGTCGATTGAGCTCAGCGTTAATTGTCAGCCAAGTAGGTGGCGACGTCATGAAATTATCGAGTAAAAATCATGTAAGAGTTGATGAACTGATTGAGCTTTGTAAAAAATACCAAGGTGAATACATTCCAGGTGATCATGGTTCCGGAAGCTGGGCAACAACATACTCAAATCAATTCATAGAAGCATCTGCTGAAATGTATGCAATATTCAAAAAATCTGGTTCTAACTGGCCGGCTCTCACACTTTCCCAATATTTGAAGAATGCGGGCATTCGCTCTTGCCGTGGCTCAATAATGAATATAGATAAAGTTGAGTATCTATATAACACTCACCTAAAGAGCAAGGTAGAAAAATACAAGTGACTAATGACGAGGAAAATTAACTCGGGCCCGAAAAGGCTGCGCTAGGCTTTTTTCGTCCGGCTGTCTACAATATATTATCAGCTAACGCTGATGGGATGGCTGAGGCAGTTGACGACCCAAATCAGGCATGAAGCATTCCAGTTGGAAATGCCATATCCGAGGGGGTGTTATCGCCAACATGGGGGGCACGCTACGGTCAGCATGTCCTTGTGGCCGAAATGCTAAAAATCTTGGAATAGATATGTTCACCACTGTATATTGGGGCTGACATTTGAATATCTGGGATGAAAATAAACTTATAATATTCATTGCTTTTGTAGTGCCGGGATTTATTGCAATTAAGGCCTATGAACTACTGGCACCTGCTCGGCATGCAGACTCACAAAAGCAAGTTATCGATGCTGTATCATATAGCTGCCTCAACTATGCAATTTTATTCTGGCCTATCAGCCTGATTGAGAATAGCTCAGTTTCCGTGAGTCATCCAAACATTTATTTTTTCTTCTGGCTGTTTGTCCTTTTCCTGGCGCCGGTGTTGTGGGTTTTTGCGTGGAGGCTCTTAAGGCAGTGGAGCTTTGTGCAAAATATTATTCCTCACCCAATACAAAAGCCTTGGGACTTTGTATTTAGCCAGAGGCGCTCCTTTTGGATTATAGTCACCTTAAAGGATGGAGAGAAGGTGGCGGGGAAGTTTGGCCATAAGTCTTTCGCTTCAAGCGCGCCCTCAGAGGAACAAATATACTTGGAAGAAGAGTGGTTGTTGAACAAAGACGGCGGTTTCGAGAGACAGGCTGAGCAATCAGCTGGCATTATCATTCTATCCTCAGAGATACGCTCTGTGGAGTTGTATAATAGTGGAGATTAAAAATATGGTTGACAATAAAAAAGGATATGATCAGCGGGGCTATGTTCCTATCAAGGAAGGTTATCAGCCTCAAAAAGAACCTGCAACGAATGGTCATAAGCCGGAGAAGTCTGAATTGGCGCCCCAAAGCCCTCCTAAGAAGAAATAAGGTTCAGCGCTGGTGGTTTCTGTCCTTCCGTCAGCATTGTATCGCAGGTTTGGGGCATCCGCCTTGGTCGGTATCTGCTACGTGCAATAGCAGCTGCCGAACCTAAGCGGACATGCCGGCAAAGGTGGGATGCGCGTTCGTTCTCGTTATGCGGCACGCACGATGATGTTAAGCATTCTAAGAGAGATGTGAGTAAGCCTATGAGAAAGGAAATCCCAACCCCAGTCATAGCCGTGCTGTCAGAGAACATGCCTGCCATCGAAACACACGCCAGCTTGGATAATCTTTTCTCGTATGCTGAAGCCCCTGGCGAGCCACCCGATGGCTCAAAGCCCGTCAAAGTTCAGGCATGGCTTCGGCGAGTCAATAAAGAGTCTAAGCATCCTTTAGTTGTTTTAGGGCGGATTATTGAGGGTTACATGGAGTTGCCCGATTTGGAGGATGATACATTCTCTTGGCTTGGCGCCCCTGCTGTGGATGTAAAGAAAGAGTTCAAAACAAAGCTAGAAGCCATTCTTTCTCGGTGTAATCTTACGTATCTTTCGGGCGGAATAATTTCCGATGGTAGTTCTGCACCCAGTCGATCGCTGGCCGAACTGATTAAAGGGCGCGATATTCCCTCAATTGATGCAGAGTTTAATAGAGCCCTTTCCAACGTAAACTCTGAACCTAGAGAGGCTGTATCAGCTGCTTGCAACATTCTTGAATCCATCTTCAAGACATATATAGCAGATGAAAAGTTGGAAATGCCTCAAAAACAGGATCTCCAAAATGTATGGAAGATTGTACGTTCTGACCTAGGCTTTGACCCAGGAGCTCTGGAAGATCACGATCTAAAAAAGATTCTTTCTGGCGTATTGTCTGTAGTTGACGGCATTGGAGCGTTTAGAACGCATGCAAGCTCCGCTCATGGCCAAGGGCGAAAAATATATAATCTAAAGCCAAGGCATGCGCGGCTGGCTATCCACTCGGCTCATACTATAGCGTTATTTGTCTTGGAGACTTGGGATGAGAGAAAGAGCCAGAAGTAACGCTAGCAATTGCTGGCACCCAGGAAAATTTTCGCTGCGCTTCAATTTTTCCTGTGCTGCAGACGTTAGGCCTTTAAGGAAGCTATATGAATAAATGGCATGTTAATTTTCATGGTGCTCAGTTCAGAGGAGAAGATTTGTCCGGTTGCTTTGACAGAAATGATATTGGATGCCGCGCTTTCTGATGGTGGCGGCCAGGGCTCCGCCATCCCATAGCAGTCTGCTGAAGCTGACTGAGCCATATGCGTAATCAGAAAATCTATTGTGAGTGCAATTGAAAGACACCATCTGCTCTATGAGAAAATGGTCTAAAACTTATTAGAGGCCTGAATGATCATCGACGATTTTTTGAAGTTTTTGGGTCAGGTTATCGCTTATGGGGGCGGCTCTGCCGTGGTGGCCTACCTATTGTTCCAATACTTTGGAAAAACATGGATAGAAAACAAATTTGCACAGCGTTTGGACCAACTTAGACATCAACAAGCGCTTGAGCTACAAAAACTCAGGGTGGAAATCGACGCAATGCTGAGTGGCGCGCTAAAGCTACAAGAAAAAGAGTTCTTGGTTCTTCCAGAAGCTTGGGGGAAGCTGGACGAAGCTCATGGCCTCGTTGCGTGGTTGGTTTCACCAATGCAGCAGTACGCGGACGTGGATCGCATGAACCCGGTACAGTTAGATGAATTTCTCGCGGGTACCGAATTCACAGAATCCCAAAAGGATGAAGTCCGGAACTCTCACGATAAGGGGAATACGTACCGTGGCATCATCTTCTGGCATCGCCTTCACAAAGTGAAGCAAGCCTTCGGAGACCTACAGTGCTACGTGGCTAAGAATGGAATATTTTTGCCTCCGGAACTCGAAGAAAAATTCTCAAATGTGTCAGATAAGCTGTGGTCTGCTGTTGTTTCAAAGGAGGTGGGCCACGAGGCGAAAGACTGGAAAATGCAAAACGAAGGCTGGAAAAAGATCAAAGAAGAAACCGAACCTCTCTATAAATCCATAAAAAACGATATTCAGGCGAGGCTCCAGTCCCATGGCCGAAAACTATAGGCGTCTAACCACTGGGTTGTGCGGACGCCGGGCATGCCGGATAGCTTGCCATGTATTATCATGTTTCATTGGAGGGTGTCGCACAGTCAGACTATTATATCCGAATATGCTGAAAGTCCGCTCTTGGCCGATTGAAGAATCTTAGCCTATGCTGATGGTGCGGTTGCGCTATTTGGTGACCCAAAGACGACATGCTAACGAAAGCAACAAGCGACTTAAAGTTGATATTCTAGCATGCAGAACAATATCTATTAAAAAGGAATAAAAAATGAGAATACGCATCTTTTTATTTGTAATGGCTGCTATTGCTATATCTGCATGCGCAACTTCCAAAGAGGTGTATCTTGCCGATGGCTCAAAAGGTCACAGCATCAGTTGCGATGGTGCTGTACAAAACTTTGGAAGTTGCTTAGAAAAGGCCGGCGAGCTTTGTGGAGCTAGGGGATATGTTGTGCTTAATCAGAATGGTGAGGCTGTTCCATTCTCCACTGCATCTGGTGGTTACACAGCCTCATCACTTGCTGCCTCCGGTGGTTTTCAAGCACAGTCGGGTACGATCATAACCCGCAGAATTTTCGTTAAGTGCAAGTAAAATCTCCTAACATGGCAACCTGCCTGACCGTGCAAAGTGCGCTAGAGAATATCATAGTTTCGCTCGGCCTCCGATTATCTCAGCCTTATATCAGAGCAGATTGAAAGACCGCATATGGCCGGATGGAGACTTTTGGCTACGTAGATGAGTATGGTCAGAAGCCGACAGAAAGCGGCCTTCCTGAAAAGGTCAGAAACGCAAGAAGGCAGAAAAGGAAATCCTATTGCATTGTCTCGGGTGGGATGGTAAAAAGCTTATATTCTTTTATTCATCCTTAGGTAATGTAGTCCCGTTGCTGTTAGTCGTCGGGGAATGATTTCTACGGAGGTGAATGCGTGACTATTTCGGCCCAGACAGTCTTTTATTTTGTTAGCCCGTTAGTCACGCTGATGGCTGTGTCTGTGGCTTATCTTGCCCTGCTTAAACAATCCCAACCGCACATTCTTGTCCAATACCGACCCAATCCAGGTATCCAGACATTTATCGATTTAGTAATCGAAAATGTTGGTGGTGGTATGGCGAGAGATGTCATCTTCTCACAGCCTTTGCCCGCCCAGTGCTTCGGAATCGAAAGGCCAGAGGCGGATGGCTCGGAAGTCCTCAAAGATGGTTTGCCTGCAATCGCTGCCGGTCAAAGTTTCGTGTTTGATGGTGGCCAATATGGAGGTTTGAAATGCAAGATTGGAGAGAAGATGGAAATTGATATTTCATACAATTTCAAAAGCCCGCTTGGTCTCAATAAGAGGCGGACAGAACGATGTGTCTTGAGCGTTGGGCATCTAGGCAGAATGCCTACACGCACGAGTTCTGAGCAAGCAATCGTTGATGCACTACAAGGGCCGAATGTCACTACTCTTCAGAAGATTGAAAGGGAACTACGAACGATTGGGGCCGCTCTCAATAAAATCGCAGATAATCAGCAACGCTGATGGTGGCGATGATGCCTAATCATAACTTGTAGCTGATTGTCTACTTGATTCGCTCGTGGCGACTGATTAAGCTAGATGATATATCAGGATGGTCTGAACGTCAGTTGTTAGCCGATTTAAGAATTTCAGTCTATTCTGATGAAAGATATTCGGCACCTTACGACCCGAAACTGACATCCCGGCAAAGGCGACATGCGCGGTCATCCGAGTTATACAGAATGCGCGGTGATTGGTGTTAGCGATAAGTATCGACCCATAGGAGGGGTTAAAAATGGGAGAGTGGTCAGACTATTTCGAGGATTTCCCGGAAGAAAATCCCGCAAACTACTTCGGTGGTAGGTTCGACCCAGCTGGTGCAATAAAAGCAAGAGAACTAGAGACACAAGCCTTACAAGCCAATTCTGAAATTAAAAAGATGCTGGCAGATGCATGGAAAGCTGAAAAAGAAAGGTCGTTTCTTGTCGTAGAAATGTGTCCTCAATGTGGGCTGAAAGAACTGAGCACATACAAGATAAAGGGCAAATATTTCCTTTGCGAGTGTCAAGATTGTGGTATTTATGGAAGGGGTAAAAGCCATAGTGAAGCACTGAAGTCCATAGAGGACGCGTATGGTTACGGCCTCGATTGGAGAGATAATCCTGTACCATGGGGCCGCTAACAAGGCCAAGCAGCATTGCGCACTTCGTGCGCTGGACCTCGCTACGCTCGGCCGCTGTTGGCGACGTTTGGCATGAAACTAGGTGGTAGATGTCATGGATCGAATCACATACTACGCCCTTAAACCGTGGCTTCCTGTGCATGCGCCAAGTCCGGTTTTCGAGCAGGACGAAAAGAATGAGCTGTTTATAGGGCCCCATGTCCGACTCGCTGGCCTTCCGGGTATGGCGCACATCGACACGGAACAACTAGCGAATGCGTATGCAGAGGCCGTTAGACCGGTACTCCAGCGACGATATGGAAGCGAGAGCGATGTTCAAGTAATTGCGGTTCAGGCTGGCGGCGAGAAGGCAGTTAAGGATCGGATCCGGCGAGATTCGGCAATCGTACGAAAGCGACTCGCCACTGGAAACATGTCCCCGAACAAGGCGGTGTGAGTGTAGCCAGTGCCCAACAATGCGCTCTAGGCGGCACCTTTACCGCTTCTCGATTCCGACGCGCCTAAGCTTCATCGTTAGAAGGTATTTATGAGTTACGTACTAGCAACCACCCATAGCAAAGTTCAGTGGTACAAATTCAACTTCAATTCTTCACTTAAAGAAGGTGAGTTCGTTCTTCTCAACGAACTCGATTTGCACGAAGTATCATGCTTTGGCGACAAAGAGACCGCTAAGTTAGCTGCTAAAGCACTTGGTTTAAAAACATGGCGCTACGTGAAAATTTAGTTTCTAACCAGTCGCCCAAGTTGACCGTGCCACCCAGGTAATCAAACTACTTGGTTGGGTTTCATATGACGCGTACCTCGCAGATATTCAACTGCTACTGCCATAGGAAACCTAAACTATTCGCTGCAGGCGCGACGGCCCTGACGGGCCGCGGCCTGAGCTCAAACGTTGAATATCAGGAAAGTCTCAAAGTTCGCTCTTGGCCGTAAGGAGCATTTCAGACCATGCTGATTGATTGTAAATGACAGCAGACGACCCTAAGCGGGCCTGCCGGTAGATGCTGCGGGCACATCCATCCGTGTTATGTAGCCGGCACGATGATCGGTGTTATACTGCCGAGCTATACTTAATATTATGGTATTTCAGTAGGTTAGGGCGCAGTCGGCGTGCGGTCTAATCACTGTTAGGCCGCACACTCGCTCCACGACCGACATCAATCTCCAAAGGAAATAGCACCATGGCCAAGTACCTGATCTCCTTTCCCAGCGCTGCGATGGTCGTGCCCGAAGGCGAGTGGGAGGCGGTGGGTCGCGACGCGCACGCCGTGATCGACGAGGCGAAAGCCGCCGGCGTCTACGTCTTCGGCGGCGGCATCGACGAAGGCGTGCCGCCCGTTCTCGTCGGAGCAGACGGAGCAGTCGCCGAGGGCGGCTACCCATGGGCGCCCCCGCTTGACGGCGGCTTCACTGTGCTCGAACTACCCTCACGCGAGGAGGCCGTCGCGTGGGCCGCGCGCATCGCGAAGGCCTGTCGTTGTGACCAAGAGCTACGCGTCTTCGGGTTCGACCCGCAGTCCTGAGGGCGGCATAGAAATGGCGCAGAAAGTGCGGCCTAACAATTCATATATGGACTCCTCCCGCAAGTAGGCAGAGGAAGACTTGTTAATCATCTCTCGCTGAAGGGCTGCTCCTGGCCGGAGAAGGTATAAGTTGGGTAATCGGGGACAGGTTCCCATTTACCCTCGTCAAAGGCGGGCTTTGCTCCCGCCATCACGGCCCCATACAGCGGGACCGCTGATGAAAAGGGGGGAAGGTCCCGTTACAGCGTCTCTTCCAGGAGCATGGCGAGCCGCTTGTGATGCAGGGCGTCGGCGGTCGCGTCGTAGGCGGGGGCGTCCTTGGCCGTGAAGCCGTGGGCTGCACCCTTGTAGAGCTCCGTGGTGAAGTGCACGCCGGCCTTGGCCAGCGCCTCGTCCATGCGGGCGATCTGCTCGGGGGGCAGCAGCTCATCCTTGTCGGCGTGGCCGAGATAGACGCGCCCCTCGATGGTGCCGACCACGTGGACTGGGCTGTACGGGTCGTCGGTGCCCGCCAGCCGGGCCGAGTGAAAGCCGGCCGCGGCGGCAATGCGGTCGGGGTGTTCGGCCGCCATGCGCAGCGCGAAGGCGCCGGTCATGCAGTAACCGACCACGCCTACCTTGCCGTCCGCGAACTCGGCCTCGCCATCGATGCAATCGAGGAGGGCGACGAAATCGCGGGATTGCGCCTCGGGCGTCAGGTGGCCGGCATACTCGAACAGCGTCGGACGCACATCCGGATCGCGGAAGGACTTGCCCTCCGGCACGACGGGGCCACGTGCATTGCGGTAGTAGACGTTGGGCATCAACACGGCATAGCCGTTGTCTGCTATCTGCTGAGCCTTCTCGTGATAGCAGGGGCGCAGGCCGCCGATATCGGTGAACAGCACCACGGCTGGCAGTGGGCCTTCGGCGCTCCCGGGCGTGAAGACATGGGCGTCGATGGTGCCGTCGGCGGCAGGAATGTCGATAGCGCGAGACATGAGCGGGCTCCGGGGTGTCGATGGGGATGGATGTCGTCAGGGACGAATGTCACCCAAGACGCATCTAACCAGAGACAGGCCCTGTTGACGAGGTCGTTACTCTTCCGCCCCGAGGTCATCCGCAGCGCCTGGAGCCCGCCGAGCTAAAGCCGCGGGGCAATGAGGAGTAGACTCCAGTGGCTCGGCAGGCCTCATGGACGAAGCGAGCCCCACCGTAGGAACCCTGCGAAGAATGCACCGTACCTCCACCTAATCAGGGGCTTACCCCACGCATCCCGGCAGGGACACCCGTGGCCTCTTATCGCAAGGAAGGCGATGGCGGTCAGGATGGCCTGGGCTCCGCCCATCTCCTGCAGTTTGCCGGCGGCATCATCCTGGTGGGTATCGATGTAGACAGACACCGCATGCCTGCCATCACACGATGTACTCATTCAGGCCCGCACTGTTGGTAAGGGTGGAATGACATATCAGGCCGTGCTGAAACTCCGGTATTGGTCGTTAAGCGACCTGATCTTGCCCAGCAGCACTGAACAAGTGCCTCTCTTTCCCTATCCAGGTATGCAGCAACGTACCGCTGAGCCAGCGGTGCTATTTCAGTTCAAGGATTCATGAACCGGTGCGGCGCCAGGGCGTCTGCGCCTCTTGATGTCGCGCCATACAACAAGGGAGTGAACAGATGGCTGAGATCGCTTACGCCAAAATCCACCCGTCCATCGGCATCGCCAGGGTCGGCAATTCCAGGCAGACCGACGGTTACTACATCGGCCCCCAGGTCACCGAGCCCCTGCCCAGGGAACCCGGAGCCTACCGAGACGCCACCGGCGCTCTGAAGCGCGAGGTGGCCGAGTTCCGCATCTACGCCTACGACGGCAACGGCAGGGTAGTGCGGGAGCTGACCATGGATCCCGACACCCGGATCACCTGGACGGTGGAGCTGGCCAACCACAAGGCGGCCTGGTACAACTTCGAGCTCGCGCTGGATATCCCGGAAGCGGCGACGGCAACGCCTTCCAAGCGTCGCAATGCCGAGGTGGCACCGCCGGACAGGCACAAGCTGGCCATCACCCCCGGCGCCCGTAGCATCGACACCCCTTCCAGCCTGGGGCCCGAGTTCCGGTTCGACGGCGGCACCTTCATGGACACCGAGGTGCCCCTGGGGGAACTGCGCACCAACACCGCCGGCCGCCTGCAGGTCTTCGGCGGCCATGGGCGTTCCGCCTCCTGCGGGGAGAAGCCCCCCACCACCTTCGCCAACAACGACGGCTGGTATGACGACACCAGCGACGGCCCGGTAACGGCCACGGTGCTGGTGGACGGCCGCTCCATCGCCGTGGCCCCGGCCTGGGTGGTGGTGGCCCCGCCCAATTACGGCCCCCAGCAGAAGGCGGTGCGTACCCTGTACGCACTGATGACGGACCTGGCCATCCAGGCCGGCCAGTTGGCGGCGCCCACCAGGCCCTCCTTCAGCGACGACATACTGCCCATCCTCGAGGCCATGTGCGATCTGCAATGGATGAACGCGGGTTTTGCCGCCGGCTTCGGCTATGGCATGCCCCAGCACTTCCTGGAACCTCGCTATCTCACGCAACTGGCGGAGCCGGGCGCAACCTATGCCGAGCTCAGGCGTACCGTCGCCAACGCCTTCCGCAATCCCCAGGACGGCGACACCTCCATGAAGCCGTGGCCCTGGATCTATGGCGACGCCATGAACGTCCCCATGCCCAGGGTCCCCGACGCCATGAACGCCCTGACCACCACTCAGCTGGCCCTGCTGGAAACGTGGGCAGAAGGGGACTTCGTGGCGGACTACGATCCGCACCGGCAACCGCCGCGCTCCATCGACGAGGTGCCGTTGCAGCAGCAGCCCGCCATGCTGGACCGGGCGGCCCTGGAGTTCTGCATCGCCGATGCCTTCCACCCGGGGTGCGAGATGACCTGGCCGGTCCGCCACAGCACCATGTACATGGAACCCTACCGCTGGCGCCACCGCAGCCCCGAGGATCCCGAGCCGGACTACGGCACCACCCTGACCCCGGCCATGGCGACGTCCTACAACGGCCCCCTGTACGGCCAGTCCCCCGGCTCCATCACCCGTTGGATGGCCATCCCCTGGCAAACCGACACCGCCAGCTGTCGCTCCGGCTACGACACCGAATACGATCCCTACCTGCCCACCTTCTGGCCCGCCCGGGTACCCAACCAGGTGCTGAGCGAAGAGAACTACGGCAAGGTGATGGACCCCTCGCTGCCGAGGGAAGAGCGCCTGGCCGCCTACCATCAGCGCTCCGACTGGGACCGCACCCTGGGCGTCGGCCACCTGAACCAACTGGCGAACATGGTGGCCCATTTCGACCGGATGGGGATCGTGGAGGTGCGGCCAGGCCCCAGCGGGGATCCCGACTTTCCGCCGCTGATGCAGGTCGAGGACAGGGGCGGCCGCGACATGACACCCCAGGAGCGGCACGACACCGACAAGGGCATGCGCGAGCTGTTGATCGCCAAGCGCCGCGGCCGCTGATGGCCGGTGAGCGCCCCTTCGACGTCGTGATCGTCGGCGCCGGGCCCGCGGGCCTGGCCCTCGGCACCCTGCTGCGGCCGCAACGTCGGGTGCTGGTGCTGGAGCGCCGGGCCCGCCCGGCAACAGCGCCGCCGATCGGGGAGTCCCTGCCGGGGGCCGCCGCCGTGCTGCTGCAGCGCCTCGAGCTGCTGGCGACCTTCCAGGACGCGGGGCACCGGGAACGGGGCGCCGCGGTGTCGGTGTGGGACGGCGACAGCCCGGTCTGGCGGGACGCCATCCGCGATCCGGCCGGCCCCGGCTGGTATCTGGACAGGCGGGGATTCGAGCAGATGCTGCGCCGGCGAGCCCTGGATGCCGGGGTGACGTTGCGGGAGGGCTGCAAGCAGGCGGACCTCCGTCACCGTCAGGGCCAGTGGCACCTGGACACGGCACTGGGGCCGTTCCGGGCGCCGGTGCTGGTGGACGCCACGGGCCGCAGCGGTCACCTGGGGCGCCAACTGGGGTTACGGCGCCGCGCCGATGATCCCCTGCTGTGCCTCTATTCTTTTCTGAACCAGGGTATTCTGGACCAGGGTTTTCTGGACCAGGCGCCAGAGAGCCAGGACCGCACCATGCGCATTCAGGCGGATGCCCATGGCTGGTGGTATACGGTGCCCCTGCCCCAGGGGCAGCGGGTGCTGGCCTATCATATGGACGGTGATGATCCGCTGTGTCGTCGGCTGTTGCGCCGCCCCGAGGCCTTTCTGGCCCGGGCCAGGGACCATGCCCTGCTGGCGGAGGTGCTGGAGGGGCTTGCCCCCGCCCGGATACGCGGTCGGCCGGCGGGCACCTCCCTGCTGGAAGTGGAGCAGCTGACGAAGGCGGGGCCGGGCTTCCTGGCCATCGGCGATGCCCTGCTGGCCTTCGACCCGCTGGCGTCACAGGGGCTCTTTCATGCCCTGGCTTCGGCCACCAGTGCGGCCAAGGCCATCGAGTCCGGCCTGCACCAATCCCTCGGCGCCTATCAACAGGAGATGCGGGCGGTCACCCAGCGTTATCTCTGGCACCTCAAGGCCAGCTACCAGGGGCCAAGGCGCTTCGGCCAGGCGGCCTTCTGGCAACGGCGGCAGTGAACGGCCGATTTGGAACCGAGTGGGAGGAGAGACATGATCAGCCTCTTTCGCGGTGTTGAGACTTACCGCCATGGGAAGGCCGTTTGCCGACCCAGAGTAGGCGCCACGGCAAATGCTTCTCCCTCACGACAGGAGTGTTTCCATGAGAAGGCTCATCGTATCTACGTTTGCGTCGCTTGACGGCATCATGCAAGCACCCGGTGGACCGGAAGAAGACCCGACTGGCGGTTTTACCCTTGGCGGTTGGATGTTCGGCTACGCGGACGAAAGCATGGACATCTCAGCATCGGGTTTCGACGGCAAGGATCGCGAGGTGGTGCTCGGGCGCAGGACCTATGAGATATTCGAAGCGTACTGGCCTTATCAGCCGGATGACCATCCGATTGCGAAGACGCTCAATGCAGCGAAAAAGTACGTTGCTTCGCGCACGTTGACGAAGCTCCACTGGAACAACTCGATCCTGCTCCACGGCGATGTCGTCTCGGCAATCATCGCTCTCAAGGCCCAACCGGGTGCCGACCTGCAGGTGATTGGCAGCGGCAATTTGATTCAAACGCTCCAGGCCGCCTCACTGATAGACGAGTACAACGTGTGGACTTTTCCAGTGGTGCTTGGGCGGGGCAAGCGCCTCTTCAGCGAGACCGTCAAGCCATCGGCGCTGCGGCTCGTTCGCTCTCAGGTTTCGACCACTGGCGTTGTGATGAATACCTATGTACCAGGTGGCGATATCCAGCCCGGTTCGTTCCCGAGTGCCGAGCCGAGCGAGAAGGAGTTGGTTCGACGCAAAAAAATGACGAATGGGATGTGGTGATGTGAAGATGACTGTGCGCGCTCACAAACGTTAACTGCAAGTAGGTTAGGAGTCTGTGTGGATAACAAAAGCTGGGTGTTGGAAGACGCTCAAAAGATTGCAGACGAATTTCCTTACACGTTCTACAAGCCGTCAAAGGAAGTCGTTTCGAACCTTCAGCCAGGAAATCAGGCCAAACTGATTTTTCAGTTTGAATCTGATGATCCCGAGGCGCCTCGGGCCGAAAGAATGTGGGTGGAAATTGCAGAAGTTACAGAGCACGGGCTCCGCGGTTTTCTGGATAATCAGCCAGTTTACATAAAGGACTTGCACCACCGAGATCCCGTTGAATTCCAAGAGTGCCATATCATTGACACGGATTTGGATGACCCCGTGCCATCGATCACGGAAAAGTATATCAAGCGCTGCTTTGTCACCAACAATATTCTCTACGAAGGTCAGTCGGTGGGTTACTTGTATCGTGAAGAACCCGACTATGATGATGATAGTGGCTGGAGGTTCACCACAGGCACCGAGACCGATGAATACATGGACGATTCGAATAACTCTTCTTACGTTTCGCTGGGTGCCGTACTCTGTATCGATGACAGCTTTATACAGCTTCTTGAACGTGAACCTGGCGTGGCCTTCGTTAAAGACGAAGGGGGTAACTTCGTTGAGGTATAGTAAGCAGATAACCAATCGTTCAACCGGACGTCCGCTGCTGCACAGTGAAGTTTGATACTTGGCACATGCGCCTTCACGCGCCTACCAACGTGAGGTCAACCAGGACCGCATCATGAATGAATCCTTTGTCCCACGCGTCGGCGGAATCCTCAGCGCCGACATCGCCGTTCCCGAACACGAGCGAGAGGTGCGCTTCTACTCGCGTGTGCTCAGCACGGGTGAGAATCCGCTTTGGCGGGAGAAAACGCTGATGAACAACTTGGGCATGCCTATCATCGGCTTGGGCGCGCGCACCGCGGAATATTCTCACCTTCCGCTCCAATGGATGCCGCACATTCAGGTCGCCGATGTCGCAGCCAGTGTGCAGCGTGCGCTCGAGCTGGGCGGAAGCGAGCTGATGCATGCCAAAGACGATAATGGAACGAGTCAGTGGGCGGTGCTGCTCGATCCGAATGGGGCGGCGTTCGGGATCATCCCAACCGTCCCGGCGGAGGCGATCCCGCCAAGTGACGACCCCGAATCGGGCGACGCGGCGGCGCCTGTGGGTCGCATCTCCTGGCTCGACCTGACGGTCTCCGACGCCTCTGCAACCCGCGACTTCTATCGGCAGGTCGTCGAGTGGTCGGTGCAGGAGGTCGAGATGGAGGACGCGGGCGCGCGCTACGCGGACTATAACATGCTCGCCGATGATGGAAATCCGGTGGCGGGAGTCTGCCATGCGCGCGGCGTGAACCTGGGTCTGCCGCCTGTCTGGATGATCTACCTCCCCGTGAACGACCTCGCCGAAAGCCTCCGTCGCGTACAGGAGGAAGGGGGCAAGATCATCAAGACGACGTGGGGGGACGATGGGGAGTACGCATATGCGGTGGTTCAGGATCCGGTGGGGACGTACCTGGCGTTGATGCCGGGGTAAAGTAAGGTGCAGCGGCCTGACGCCAGTGTGTTGGCTGAGATTGCGCCGGGCGAAAAGTGATACTATAGTATCACTTGCGAATTGATTCAGGGTCGTATTCATGAAAGTTGAGCTTGTTACAAACCTCAAGCGGCAGGCCACCAAAATCCTGGCGGATCTGCACTCGTCGAAAGAACCGGTGTTGATTACGGAGCATGGTAGGCCATCGGCGTATCTCGTCGATGTTCAGGACTATGAATTCATGCAGCGCCGGCTCGAGTTGCTGGAAGGTCTTTCACGGGGAGAGCGGGCTGTACTCGAAGGAAGGACGTACAGCCAAACAGAGGCCAGGGAGAAGATGCGTAAATGGCTGAAGTAGTCTGGACGGAGCCAGCTCTTCAAGAACTGGATGCTGTTGCCGAGTACATAGCTCTGGATAATCCAGTTGCCGCAAGCCGCCTGGTCGAGCAGGTTTTCGACAAAACGGATCGACTGGAAGACTTTCCCCAATCCGGTCGCGTTCCTCCCGAGCTTCCCAATTCCATATACAGAGAAGTGCTGATGCCGCCTTGCCGCATTTTTTGCCGGGAAGATGAGAATCTGGTGATTATACTCTACGTCATGAGAGAGGAGCGGCAGCTACGTGCTTTCATGTTGGAGAGCAGCTAACCAACCGCGGCACACGGATGCTTTCGACTCCGTTTCGCTGCGTCAAAGGCACCAGTGCGCTTTGCGTGTTTGAGTAATCTCGCATGGATCATGCTGCCGATGCGATCTGGAGAAGCTAATGGATCAGCTGATACGCAAGGCAACGCCGGAAGATAGTTCAGAATTGGCTGAACTAATGAATCTCGCCGGTGAGGGGATCCCAGCCTATCTGTGGGGGGAGCAGGTAGCGCCGGGCGAGGATGTCATGGAGTTTGGTGCTCGCCGTGTTGCGAGAACCGAAGGGGGCTTCAGTTATACGAATGCCCATGTCGCGACGATCCAAGGCGTCATCGCCGGCATGTTGCTCTCCTATCGGCTGCCGGACCCGTATGAGATCGGATCATTAGAAGCAATCCCACCGGTGGTCCGCCCGCTCATGCAGTTAGAGGCCTTGGTTCCTGGCTCATGGTACGTAAATGCCATTGCGACGGACTCGGCTTATCGTGGCCAAGGTGTGGGAAGCCGCCTAATGCAGCTCGCAGAGCAACTGGCTGCGGATTCTGGTGCAGAAGCTCTTTCCTTGATTGTGGCAGAAGATAACATTCAAGCGCGGGCACTCTACGAAAGATTGGGCTATCAAAGGGTAGCCCGGCGCGCGATTATTCAATTTCCGTGCTGCCCACACGCCGGCGATTGGGTATTGATGAAAAAAGAAGTGAAAAGATGAGGCTTCATGCAGCAAATAATCCAATGCCCTTTGTGATTTATGATGTTGAACCTTCCTCTTAGCTATTCATCTGGTTGCATATGGCGCACCGTGTCAGTCTTTGCCTCCTGAGCCTGTCAGAGGTTCGTCCATATAGCTATGAGCAGGGAGAGGCTGTGAGCAGGGAGAGGCTGTTGCGCAGGGAGAGGCCGTGAGCAAGGGAGAGTGTGATGGCAAGCGAAGCGCAGGTGACGCGGGCGGTGCGGGTGTGGCTGGGCTATGCCCTGCCGGAATTGGCCAGTGGTGCCGGCCGGGAGCGTTTTTACCGGCAACTGGGGGAGATTTTTATCCCCGCCACCGTGCAGTTGATGGCCCCGCAGGGCCTGCAGGCCTATGTGCCGTCGGTACTGCCACCCAGTGACCATCCCAGGGTGCCGGATGAAATCGCCCTGGTGTTTTACCCCAGCCGGCAGTGTTACCAGCAGGCCAGCCATGCCAGCGTGGCCGGGCGTGCCTACGGGGCCTTGCACGGCACCGTGTTCAGTTTTCAGGCCCGGCAGGGCCGGCCCGCCAGCCACAGTGATTTCCCCGCGCCCTTCGATGGCCAGCCGGAGCAGACGGGCCCGGTGCAGTTATTCGATTCCGGGGGCAACTGGCAGCAAGGGGCGGTGTTCAGCGAGGTCTGGCTGCGTCGCGAGCAAGGCGTGGCGGCCTTCCGGCAGGGGGTGTGCGAGGCGATGGGAACCCTGCGTGCCCGGCCGCGGCAGGAGCTGCTGGGGGTTTATTTCTATCTGGATGACGACCTGTTGGTGGTCTGGTCCCACTGGCAACGGCAGGGCCAGGCGTTGCAGGCTGACACCATTGGCGACTTGGTGTGGGCCGACAGCGCCACCGCGGTGGCGGTGCCGCCGTCTCCCTTTGCCGATTATGCCGGGCTTCCGGTGGGGCCGGGGCAGGCCTTCAATCTGCAATTTGCGCTGTCACCGGCGGCCAGTGAGGGACGACGCTGATGAGCTTTTCCAACCGGGATTTCATGCTGCTGGATCAGCGCCTGTTCAAGGCCTTCATGGCGGCGGCGCAGACCCAGAGTTTTACCCATGCGGCCACCCGCGCCCACATGACCCAGTCCGGGGTCAGCCAGCATATCGCCAAGCTGGAAGAGCAGATCGGCGTCACCCTGTTCAAGCGTATCGGCAAGAAGGTGGTGCTCACCGATGCCGGTAAAGCCTTGATGCATTACGTGCGCCAGCAGATGCACAGCACCCAGCAGTTCATGGATCGGGTGCACGCCATGGAGACGCGGGTGGCGGGGTTGGTGTCCTATGCCATGCCGCCCAGTTGCCTGATGTCGCCGCATTTCCCCATGCTGCTGGAGCGACGCCGGGCACATCCGGATATCGAGCTGAACATCACCCTCACCTCCACCCAGGAGGTGGTGCGCATGCTGCTGGAAAATCAGATGGATTTTGGTTTCGTCACGGAAAACAACAACCATCCGCTGCTGCGTTACCGGCTGTTCTGTCAGGAAGAGTATGTGCTGGTGTCGAGCGATCCGGCGCCACTGCAGGAACTGACCGACAGCTCCATCCTGGAGCAGCGCTTCATCTGGTATCCCGGCTCCAGTTATTACTATGATCGCTGGCTCAAGCATGTCTTTCCCGAGCGCTGCCATCTCAACACCTATTCGCTGACGTTTGCCGGGGAAATCAATTCCATCAACGGCGCCATCGACATGGTGGCCGGCGGGCTGGGGATGGCGGTGATTCCCAGCCATTGCGTGGCATCCCTGCTCGAGCAGGAGCGGCTGTGCCGCCACCAGGCCAGTCAGCCGCTGCTCAATGATATCCATATCATTACCATCAAGGACCACGAGTACCCGCGCCGGGTGGAGCAGGTGATCGACTGGTTCTTCGACATGGTGGCCGATAAATAACTCAGCCGTACAGTGCCAGCAGTGAGTTGCCGTCACCGCAGGGAACGGCGAGCAGCTGCGAGTATCCCCGCCCGGCCGGCACCTGGGCTTGCTGCTGCCAGCCCTGGCAATCACTGTGGAAACGGTTGACGGTCAGCTGGCCGCTGTCCGCCCGATACCCGGCGAAGCCGGGGCCTTCCTGCAAGGCGAGCGTCGCTGCCGCGCTGGTTTCCTGGGGCAGCGGCAGGCCGGTGCCTACCGGATGGGAACCCTGGGCAGGGTCATCCATATAGTGGTCGATATTGACCGCCTTGTAGGTGGGGTTGTGCTTGAAGAAAAAATTCTCGCCGCCGAGTTGGAAGAAACAGAAATCCTGCCAGCCCTTTGCCCAGTCGCTTTGCCATAGCTGGCTGATGCTCAGCGGGGCCCGGGGTGGCACCTGGATGCCATAGATCCGGCTGGCGCCGGTGTCGGCGTTGTAACCCATGAGCAGGCACCGATCGCGGTAGCCGAAGGCATGCACGGTGGTGAAGCCCGTGGTGGTGTCGCCATAGGTGCGCTGATAGCGGTACAGGTGCTGGAAATCCGTGGCGGTGACCCGGTAGAAATCGAGGATGCCCGCGTCCCGGGTGTAGGCCAGCAAGTGCAGCTGCCCACCCAGCAGGAAGGGGCTGAGGGCCTGGTAGGCCAGGCTCGCGTTGATTTCCGCCCCCGGGGTAAAGCTCAGGGTGTCCGGGGTCAACTCCCATGCGGCCAGACGGCCCTGGGGGCTGCTGACGAACAGCTCGCAGCCGTGACTGGCCAGGGCGCCGGCCTGATCGAGAAAGCCGGCCCCGGTGGGGCTGACCGGGGCCAGCCGATACTCGTTGCGTTGTGGCTCGGGGCTGAGCCGGTACCAACTGGGCTTAGTCATGGTGTGCCTCCAGACGGTCCGCCTCGGCGGCCAGCAGGGCCCAGGTGGCCAGGGCGCCGTTGTAGCTGGTGTACAGCCCCTGCTCCTGATAGATGTAGCCGGCCCAGCTGTCCTGCAGGGAATCCGGAAGCTGGCCATTGATGACCGGGTCGGACACGTTGCGTACGAAACCGTAGGCCACTCGATGCTTTTCGCAGGCCATGCCGACCACGGCGTCGTCCATCTCCACGATGCAGCCGTACTGCTGCAGGCCGTTGGTGGTGGTGCCGAACAGGAAGGTGTCGGTGGTGATGATGGGCTGGCCGGTGACCACCTTGATGCGGCTGTTCGGCGCATCCGGGCTGATGTGGGCGCCGGCGGGGTACTGCGGGCTCACCGGCAGAATGTCCGGGCCGGGGACCTGGATCACGCCTTCCTGGGCCTGGGGCAGGTAATGCTCACCGGGTTGCCAGTGTGATTGCACGGTGCTGTGGTTGAAGGCGGCGTTGGCGAAATTCTTCAGGCAATGAAAGTAGGCCTGGTTGGTAATCAGCGCCGAGCCCAGGGCATCTTCCTCGCGCACGCCGCCGGCGGTGCCGATGGAGAGCACCAGCCGCGGCCGGGCTTCCCGGCAAAGCCGGTCGACCAACTGGATCAGGGGCAGGTCGGTGCCGTCCTGGGCCAGGTGCATACCGGATTTCACCAGCAGCACTCTCAGCTCGCCGATGGTCACCATCCGCACGCTGCCCCACGCCTGGTCATACAGGGAGGGGGCGCCGCCCTGGTAGGTTTTCGACACGTCCACCATGTACTGATGAATCTGGCAGTAATCACGCTGGTATTTTTCCCAGCCCTGGCGCCAGTCGTGACCCTTGGCCTGCTCCGGGGTGAGCGGTTCGCGACGATTGGTGAGCACCTGGTTCATGGCCGCCCACTCGGCGCTGGTCCAGGTGATCACCGCCACATCCGCTTCGGGAAAG
Source organism: Halomonas heilongjiangensis (assembly GCF_002879645.1). Lineage (GTDB taxonomy): Bacteria > Pseudomonadota > Gammaproteobacteria > Pseudomonadales > Halomonadaceae > Halomonas > Halomonas heilongjiangensis. The sequence goes on from NZ_PNRE01000070.1 coordinate 22,966, forward strand.
GGCGAATTGGCCTGCCAGTCGGCGAGGGGAATCACGCTGGGGATACGATTGGCCGCCACGCCCAGTGTCGGCCAGTCCACTGGCGGCAAGGCGTGCTCGCTGGTGGCGGGCAGGGCGGCCAGGCGTTGGGCGTTGAGCAGGGTGTCCGGTACCGCTGCGGATAACTCCGGCGTGATCATGATGGCATCCTTTTCAATGATTATGGATATACGACAATTCCCTCAAGGCGAGGTGCGCAATCTAGCTGAGGCCACCTTTCATACTAACTGGTTTTTTCATGCTGAAAAGGGACTAACCATTATGGTTGGTAATGGTGATCATCACTGCAGATGATTCATGCTTCATGATGACAACCATCAGCAGTGATAATTTCACGAGTTCATTTTCTTGCTCAACACTGATATCGCCGATTCACGGATCGGTGACCCACGAGGGCATGACAATGCCTCTTAACCCTTATCAGGAGCAAGACAATGAGCGACTTGACAAAAACCCTTTGGGGCCAGTTCATGACCGCCTTCAATGATCAGATGAAGATCGAAGGCGTTCCGCAAATGCTGACCGGGCCGCAGCCCTGGAACTGGGGCGGCAAGAACCCGCCGATCGGTTCCATTCCCTACCAACAGGTGCAGTTCCTCAATATCGTACCGGCCAGTCCGCTGGTGGATCCTAACACCTATGGCATGAAGCTGAATTTCGGACAGCAGTACAAGGCGTTCCTGAACTCCCTGATGGTGACGGACGGAGGAGATGAGGGACAGAGTCTGCAGCAGGCTATCATCAACGCGACGCAGGATCTGGGGAGGGTGCAGGCCAATGTGAATGTGGCCTATCAGAACTTCCAGGAACAGACCGGTAGCACCGAGTCCTTCGCGGACTGGTTGGAAAATGAAGGCATCGCCGTGGCCGCGCAACTTCAGCAGGCGAAAACGGCGTACCAGACTGCCCAGTCGACCTATGATGAGTATATGAAGAAGTTGAAGGGGCCCATCACTGATGCCGTCAAGCAATATAATGACAACCTGTCCACGGTAGTGGGGCAGGCGGGTACGACGCTGAAAGACCAGCCGGTGTTCCAGCTCAGTGAAACCCCGTGGAGCTACATCCAGCGCATCACCAACGACAACTATGGCGGCGACGCCTCTGCTGGTTCAGCCCGCACCTTCACGCTCAGCTCGTCTACCCAGGAATGGTCCGATAGCACCGTCTATGCCGAGGGGGAACTGGGAGGCCTGTTCGACTTCTTCGGCTTCGAGGCCGCTGGTCGGGTGGAGAAGGTCTCCACCGAGCACTTCTCCAGTGAGTACGATATCACCTTCGCCTTCCAGGATGTGTCCGTGGTGAACGTGACCCCGGAAAACTGGTTTGATTCGTCCATGCCGAGCAACTACGTGAATGGTCCCTTCATGCCTGGCCATTCGGGGTTCAAGGATGGCAATGATGTGTACTACTTCGGCAAGGGGGGCAACCTGGCGCGCATCGTTTCGCAAGTGATCGTCGGTTATCGGCCCACCATCACCATCAACGCCGGCTCGGATTTCGCCGAGGAGGTGAAACAGAAAATCAGTGGCGAGGGCGGCTTCTTCATCGGACCGTTCGAGTTCGGTGGCGCCGGAGGCTCCGACTCCGACAAGGGCACCATCAAGGTGGACGGGCAGACCATTACCTGCACCTCCAACAGCAACTGGGGCACCATCGTCGGGCTGGGCACCAACTGGCTAGTGAACCCGCGATAACACCCTTACTACGCTTTGTCCGAGTAGGGAGACAGCCATGTTACAGGTACAACGGCAGGGCCCGATACGCAATGCCTTCGGCAATATGAACCAGAACCAGCACGCTGATGCGGTGGCGGCCATCAACAGCCTGACCGATACCGCGATCTGGCGCGGGGCTGGCACCATCATCAACCAGGGCACCGTGCGTATCGACGTGCAGGGCTACACCGGCGCCGGCGATCTAAACCTGCAGGCCCAGATCAACGGGGTCAGCGGCAACAGTACGGTGGCCGCCATTCTGGTGGCGGCCAGCGTGGCCGAGGCCAATATCCCGGCGCAGCATGTCTATGCCACCCGCAAGCTGAAGAATGCGCTCTTCGAGAGCATGAACGACGGCTATATCTACCGGGTATCCGGCACCCCCGTGTGACCCGGCGCCCGCGGCGCTTGGAAACCCTTGAATGTCACCTCGACCGCCGACCTTGCCCAGAGGCAAGGCCGGCGGTCGCATCGCTTCCACGGCCGAAGGCCCGCATTTCCTCCTTCGCAACCCGAAGAAAGGTTGATTAGGCTGTAGTGGATAAGCCGGTATCAGGCGCAGGCGTCCGTGATGCTGCATGCAACCACTGCCAGGGAAGGCGGCACGAAGCCGATAACGGAGCGCCCCGTCTGATCACGGGCGGTTGGGGTGAAACCATAGACATCGAGGTGAAGCATGAAAGTCAAGCGCATCATGGCCAACACGGCGACCTCAGACCTCGGCAAGGCGGCCGCGTTTTACGGGGATATATTGGGCCTTGAGCTGATCATGGATCACGGTTGGTTTCAAACCTACGGCTCAGATGCCAGGATGACGGTTCAGGTGAGTTTTGGCACCGAGGGTGGCTCAGGGACTTCCGTGCCCGATCTTTCCATCGAAGTCGATGATATCGGAGCTGCAATCGAACGCTTCAAGGAAGCAGGCGTGCCTATCGAGTATGGGCCAGTAAGCGAGCCTTGGGGGGTGCGGCGATTCTACGTCCGCGACCCTTTCGAAAATCTCGTCAATATCTTGCAACACGAGTAAACGGCTGCTCGCTTGGTAATCCCGCACGACTGCCGAGAAGGAGGGGCCATGCACATCGGCGTACTGACGGTGACGCTTTCCCTGCCGGGCTGCCGCTCCCTCAAGGAGAAGCGCCAGCGCATGGGCGGCCTGCACGAGCGCTTCGGGCGCAACCCGGCGGTGGCGGTCTGCGAGAGTGCCGATCATGACCGGCTGGATGCCAGCGAATGGACCTTCGTCGTGGCCGCGACATCGCCCCAGAAGGTGGAATCGCTCTGCAGCCAGATCGAGGACAAGTTGCAGCGCACGGTCGACGGGCGGGTGCTCGAGGTGTCTCGGGAGCTGCTGTAATCCACGGCCCGCGACAAGAATCAGCGCTGCCTAGTAGGCTCGATCCAGGGGGCGGTTGCCGGTAGGCCCGTTGCGGTTGCCGTTGGTCACGCCTAGGGTTCAAGACACGGCGGATCGTGAGGGCACGGATTTGCCGCGCGATTGAAGGGCTCAAGGCGTCCGATCAGGAGTCAAGATGGAATTCTGGCGTTTCGATACCTCCGACCCCACGCTGGGCCCGTTGCTGGAAGGCACCTACGACCCCTTGCTGGTCACGCTTTCCATTGCCATCGCCTGCTTTGCGGGCCTCACGGCATTGATGCTGGCGGACCGCATGGTCGCCTCGCCTTCGCCCACGAGCAAGGCCTGGTGGCATATCGGCGGTGCGGTGGCCATGGGCTGTGGCATATGGGCGATGCACTTCAGTGCCATGCTGGCCTTCTCCGTGGAAGGGCACGAGCACATGGAGTACGCCATGAGCCTGACGGCGCTGTCCCTGGTGCCGGCGATACTGGGCAGTGGTGCGGCCCTGCACTTCATGGCGCATCCGAATCTCAAGGTGCATCAGCTTCTCGTGGGGGCGCTGTTGATGGCCGTCGGCATCGGCAGCATGCACTACACCGGCATGGAAGCCATGCACATGGCAGGCCTGCGCTATCACTTCCCCTTCTTCGTTCTCTCCATCGTGGTGGCCTTTCTGCTGGCCCTGGCGGCGCTCTACCTCCACTTCCGCGTGCGCAGCCTGCCGGCGTTCTCGGAAAGCGGCATGACGCTGGTCGCCGGGGTCTTCATGGGCTTTGCGGTGGCCGGCATGCACTATACGGCGATGGGGGCCTCCCGGTTTTATGAAAGCCCCGTGAGCGCCGCGCATGACTCGCTGCTGTCCCAGGAGAGCATGGCCGCGGCTATCGGCGGCTTCGCCGGCCTGATCCTGGGCCTGAGCCTGCTGGTGACCTGGGTCGATCGGCAGAAGGCGATCCAGCGGATGCTGGAGCATCTCGCCCACACCGACGCCCTGACCGGCCTGCCGAACCGAGCGCATTTCCGGCGCTGCCTCGGGCTGGCGCTGTCCCATAGCCAGCGGCAGGGCACTCGCCTGGCCGTGATGTTCATGGACCTGAACGACTTCAAGACGATCAATGACAGTCTCGGTCATGCCACGGGGGACAGGGTGCTCCAGGAGTTCGCGCGGCGGCTCATCGAGCCCGTTCGTGGAGACGATACGGTCGCACGTTTCGGTGGCGATGAGTTCATCATTCTGATCCGGGACCTGGCCATGCCGGAGGACGCGGTCCAGACCGCGGAGCGATTGCTGCGGGCCATGGACGCGCCGATCGAGTTCGATGACTGGAAGTTGCATGCCCAGGCCAGCATCGGCATCAGTATCTATCCCGATGACAGTGAACAGCCCGACGAGCTCATCCAGCAGGCCGATGCCGCCATGTACCAGGCCAAGCGCCATGACTCTGGCTATCACTTCTTCGACCAGGACATGACCGATCGGGCGATGCTGCGGGTGCGACTGGGAAACGACCTGCGGGATGCCCTGAAACAGGATCAGCTGTTGCTTCACTACCAACCCCAGGTCAACCTGCGAACCGGGAAATGGACAGGGGTGGAAGCCCTGGCACGATGGCAGCATCCCCGGGAAGGCAATATCCCGCCGTCCGTTTTCGTCCCCCTGGCGGAGCGCACCGGCCTGGTATTGGCGCTCGGCGAATGGGCGCTACGGGGTGCCTGCCAGCAGGGGCGGGCCTGGCTGGATGCCGGGCTGGCGTTCGGACACATCGCCGTCAATGTGACGGCTCCCCAACTGGCTCGGCCGGGGTTCGTCACACAGCTTCGCCGTATCCTGGAATCTGCCGACCTGCCTGCCAGATACCTGGAACTGGAGATCACGGAGTCATCCCTGATGCACTCTGACCAGGGCACCATCAAGAGTCTGCATGAGATCCGTCGCATGGGGGTCTCCCTGGCGATCGATGATTTCGGGACGGGCTACTCGTCGCTGAGCTATCTCAAGCACCTGCCCATCAGCAAGCTGAAGATCGATCGCAGCTTCGTGCATGGCATCCTGGACGATCCCCGTGACCAGGCGATCGTCCGGGCGGTGGCCGAGATGGGCGCCAGCCTGGGATTCATCGTGCTCGCCGAGGGGATCGAAACCGAGGAGCAGGGGCAGGCCGTGCTGCAACTGGGTTGCCGCCAGGGGCAGGGGTACTTCTTTGCCCTGCCGGCGGATGCCGAGTCGATTGTCGGTGCGCCGAGCTGGCCCCGGTGGGAAGATGCCAGCGGGTGACATGATGTAAGGATGACATGATGGAAAACAACAACCTTGCCGTGCTGATCGATGCGGACAATGCCCAGCCGGGGATCGTCGATGGCCTGCTGGCGGAGATTGCCAAGTACGGTGTCGCCAACGTGAAGCGAATCTATGGCGACTGGACCGGGCCGCAGCTGAAGGGCTGGAAGGAGACCCTGCTGCGGCACTCGATACAGCCGGTCCAGCAGTTTGGCTACACGACCGGCAAGAATGCCACCGACAGCGCCTTGATCATCGATGCCATGGACCTGCTGTATACGGGGAACTTCACGGGGTTCTGCCTGGTGTCGAGCGACAGCGACTTCACGCGCCTGGCGTCCCGGCTCCGGGAGTCGGGGCTCACGGTCTTCGGCTTCGGCGAGAAGAAGACGCCGCTTCCCTTCGTCGCGGCCTGCGACAAGTTCATCTATACCGAGGTACTGCGCGAAGGCGAGGAGGAGGGGACGGAGACGATCCGGCGCTCCACCAGGGAGCTGAAGTCGGATGCCAAGCTCGTCAACTCCCTGCGCAACGCGGTCGAGTCGTCTTCGGACGACAGCGGCTGGGCGCCGCTCGCCGCGGTCGGCAGCAATATCGTGAAGCAGTTTCCGGATTTCGATTCACGCAATTATGGCTATCGAAAGCTCGGGGAACTGGTGGCGGCAACCGAGCTTTTCGATATCGAGGAGAGGCCCTCGCGGGGCGAGAGCTCGAAGGTCATCTACATTCATGACAAGCGGAAGAAGTGAGGGGCGCTTGGGGCGTGACGCCCCGCGGCCGCTGCAGTACGCTTTGTCTGAAAACTGCCTGCGCTCGACCATACGGCGTTAAAAATTGGCTCAAAGTACTCATTTACACTGTGTAAACTCCGTCTTCTCGCCATTTTTTGCCTTGTCTGGCCATCGCTCGCCGACTTTTCAGACAAAGCTTAGGCTGAAAGCAGGCTCATCACCCGACCGGGGGAATCGCCATGACCGATGCCCGCATCGCCCAGAAGGCGCCCTATGCCGTCGACGTGGTCGCCGGCAAGACCTATGTGTGGTGCGCCTGCGGTCGCAGCGCCACCCAGCCGTTCTGCGACGGGTCCCACAAGGTGACCGAACTGCAGCCGGTGGTCTACAAGGCGCAACGGGACGAGACGCTCTACTTCTGCGGCTGCAAGCAGACCGGCACGCCGCCGCTGTGTAACGGCACCCACAAGACGCTCTAGATACCATCTCTCCTAATCGGCCACAAATGCAGCGTCAGGCTGCTTGTGGCCGATATTCGGTTTGCGTCTTGAGCACCCCATAGGCGATGAGGATCAGCTTCCGCATTGCCGCTTCCAAGGCCGCCATCTTGCTCTTGCCATTGTCGGTCAGCCGCCGGTAGAGCGCCGAGAGAGCAGGGTTACGCCTCAGGCTTTGTGGATGCTCACCCTGATGCCAAGGCCTGCTGGTAGCTAATCAACAAGCCCGGAGAGACACAAGGCCTTGCCCCAGCTTGAGTTGAAGCTGACGCTGAGGATGGGGGCCATGCAGGTGGCCTCCATCGGTATCATCATCGCGGCCATGAAGCTGCTGCTCGTCTAGTCGACCGACCTACGCTCTACCCACCCAGCACGGGGAAATACTTCCCCAGTGGGGCAGGTGTTTCCCCACGCTTCCCATGCCCAGGAGAAACACCATGTCATCCCACGATATGTCTGCCCTGGCCAATCGCTACGGGCTGAAACGTATCTCAATGCTATACGCCGCTCCGAATACAGTACGCTCGGTATCTCTGAGTACCAGTTATACCATCATGTCCCGTCCACTGTGCCACGTCCGATAAAATGCAAGGCAGTGATACTGGGAAGGAAGAAGTACTCACCACCATGCATATCGACGAAACGAGGGATATGACTGCAGAAATAGGGTGATTCATCGGATCCCTTATTCTTCTGGAATAGCATCTTGCCATTGCCTCTACCTAGCTTGTCTACTCCGTGGTTACCGAGTAGTGGGTCCTTCTCGTTAGCAGCCTTGAAGTCGTTACCGTAATTGATCCATTGCTGTTGTACGAATTCGAACTGCCGCGAAATACTCGCACCCAGTGTCATGAAAATGATGCCATGGTTGCCATCGTCGCGAGAACGATCACTAGAGTCACCATAAGGCAATCCTCGTCGCAATAGACGGCGTCGGTTGGTCAAGGCACCAGGGGTCGCGTAGGCTTTCGTGCCATATTCCAATGAACCGCGCGGATTGCAGCGACGGATATGCGCGCCAACAGGACAACGGCTGCCGTCAAGATCCTCATCGTAGTTGAAGGCAGAATATTGGCTGAGCAGAACGCTGTACAATAGCTCGGCCTCTTCGAGCTCTATTGCATCTTTCGCATTGTCCAGCGCTTTTTTGGTTTCTTTCACACTTTTCACGAAGTTATCGGCTTCCTCCTCAGTAGGAAACCGGGTGATCGGTGCACCGTTACGCCAACGGCCTGCGAACTTGGCAGCGATTTCTTCCTCATTAAACTCGGGATGTTTCGTCGACTGATTACTTAGATATGTATCAAAGGAATTTACATTCTGGTGAAGCTTACGATAAACCATGAACGTCCCGTTCTTGGCCAGTAAGGGAGGGGTTGGAGCCTTCGGGGTTTCTTGTGATTCGTCGCGGTAGCCAAGCAGGAATTCCCCCGGCTCTATAGGTGCCCATCCCTCTGGATTGTCCCGTGAGGGTTTTCCACTGCCGATTACAAGATTAGGGTTTTTCCCCGTTCCCTTGAAGAACGGGTTACTAATGCCGTCAGTATAGCCGAAGTGTTCTTTTGGTGTGGGGTCGCCTTGCTCGTTGAAAATGGCGGAGGCCTCCTGATAGGGCAGATCCTCCGCTCCACTTTCGCCGCGATGGCCGCAGAGTTGCTCCATTCCACTTTTCACACCCTCTAGAATCTTCTGGATCTCTTTATAGCGGTTCTCGATAGCAACAGTGCTCTGGCCATTGATGGATACGAGAATCGCTACTTTCTTGTCTGGATGATTCCATACTGGGTCCCAGTTTTCTGGAGCACTTTTACCGTGGTCACCAAGAATGTCGCGCCGCGCGCGCATCCCGTCCGAAAAATCGGTAGGAAAGCTATGTAAGCTGGATTCCGGAAGGCCGAGGCACTTCAACCCGTGATAGGTGAAAGCAATATTAGTCGTAGCTTCTGGCTTTGGGACACCGCCACTGTCATTATCACAGGTTTTCCACGGTGTGGCGGTAGTGATTAGGGGAAGGATGTTGCGTATGAACTTTCGTCCTGCACGCTCATCATGGATGGCAAACAAGATATAGCGGGCAAAGGAGAAGTGCTGGCGACCATAACCCTTCACCACGTTGCCCTGTATGTCATGCAGTTCCAGCGAGACAGTCATGCGTATTCCTCTTTCCGAGCGGCAGTATGGAAACTGTATTGAAGCTGTTGAGTTTCTTGCGTCATGCCCGGTGCCCAAGTGGGGGTCTGCAGGTTGTCTGGCTGGACGATTGCTACAAACTCACGAAACGCTTGTTGAAGCTCGACAGCGCTCTTGCCAAAGTTGTCGAAGGCGAAGCGTGTGAATTCCTGCCTGAGATAGAGTGCCTTTAACTGCTCGTCTAGCGGTCCGCCATCGGAACCGTTGAAAAACAAGCTGTTCGTGACTTGGCACTGCTTGGCGTAGGCAACAAAATCTCCCGCAGTTTTCACCTTATCGAAAGCGATACAATATCCCCATATCCGCTTGACATCCTCCTGAACGGCATTCCACATCCCTCGTAAGTAAGTATCTCGATCACCGTGGAAATTGGTGCAGAAAACAAGATATTTCGATTTCAGGTGTTCTTCGTTCGCAGGAGCTCCTTGATAGAACACGTCATCTAGGACATAGAGTCGACACAGATAGGTATTCGGCACCTTAGCCATAGGGCTATTATCGTGCAATGGCAACGTCTCAAGACAGTCGCGGGTAAGGTTGGAATAAGAATGTGCCGCATCATCTTGCCGAATCGGACAGAGCAATGTCATTCCGTAGGCATTCTTGGATATGTTTCCCATGTGGATATACCTCATTTGCCGAGATGTACGTATAACTCTCGTTCTTGCCATTATTCCTCACGATGAGGAGGCTGCACGATTGCGAAATCTGTGGTGATCAGCGGTACGCCGCTTTTCTACCGCCTCAGCCGACAAGCTGACAATGGGTGTCGGTTCCATCAGGTTGAGATGTTCCTGTACATCATTGAGTAGCTTGTTATATTCCTTCTGGAAGAGTTCGGGAGAATCGAAATTGTTCAGCTCGATAAATTTTTTCAATTTTTTCTTGACAGCTATGGCTGCTTTTATATCGTTGGATGTTGCCAGTGGATAGGCATTGTAGTAATGATTCGTCCATATCTGGTTATGATTGATATAGGAGTGAAATGGCTGCAGCGGTATGGAGTTGGGGTATTTGATGTTTTTGTGCCAAAACAAATCAAGCCCCGCAGGGATTGCCATGTGAAACGAATCCACGTACTGATTCCAGCTACCATTGAAGTTGCTGAAAAAGAACATGTATGTGTATTTTATGGTTTCCTTTGGCTGACTTTCATCAAGGCGGGGGAACTGGCGCGGACTGACGAGGGCCCAGCGAGCGTAGTGAATCAGTGAAAGAGTAGTGAGCCCCTTGAGGTGCGAGCTGAAAAAGGGTAGTCCTCCTGCCCAGAAAATGAGACGGTTGATCCACGCCCTGTACCATTTTATGGGGGTGACTACATTCATGGCGTAGGCTTTACCAGCGATATTGGACATGATTAAATCTTCCCTGTCGAATGTAATTTTTAGGCTGGAAGAAAACAGTCCAAGGAGCTACATCGCACCGTTCTCTTCTCGTTCTAGACTCTTTCACTTTGGCATTGCAGCGATGAACAACGGAATATGAAACCGATTGACGTAGTAGCTGAAGCAGATTTGTATCCCTGGGTGCAGTTTGAAGATGCGCAATAATACTGATGGCAGGACACGCTTATCCTCAAGCCTTGAGGGAGATAGAGCACCACATTTCATGTCATATCACCAATATCCTATTTAATTGTAATTTTACTTAACAATCCCTGCTTGAGAATAAATTTGTGAATATTGTATATCAAGAATTAGCACATGCTGTTCAATACGGCAAACACGTTTTCCTGAGTAGAGTTGATTTCTTACAAGCCGGGAGGGCTTGTAGCGCGAGTTGTCGGCGATCTCCTACATGACGACGAGGCGATGCCCTACATAATGATGAGATAATGACCTACATTTATCGACGCGGGCGCAGCCGCTAGCGTGCACGAGTCTGGTTTCAGCATAGGCTGTTACCGTGGCTTTGTGTCGCCATGGTATTTCGTTTAGCGCATCCCCGCCTTCGCAATCGATTCGTGCTTTAGATACCATCTCTCGATAGGTTGTTCATCCGGAGCCTACCCGGAAAATCGGAGGTGCCAACCACGCTGGCGCCATACCCGAGAGAGTGGTGTGTCATGAGCGATCGACTATATACGGCGAGCTGTCTCTGCGGCGGAGTGCGGATCGACCTGTCGGCCGAGCCCGGCGCCATCGATATCTGCCACTGCTCGATGTGTCGCAAGGCACAGGGCAGTGCCTTCGCCAGCAATGCGCCCGTGGATGCGCGCGCGGTATCTCTCGTGTCGGGCTCGGAGCTGCTTGCCAGCTACGCGTCCTCGCCTGGGCACGAGCGCGTCTTCTGCCGAAAGTGCGGATCACCGTTGTTCAGCAGGAACGCCAGACACCCGGGAGTCCTGCGTATTCGCATGGGAATCGTCAACGAACCCGTCGGGGCCAGGCCGCATGCGCACTATCACGTCGAGAGCAAGGCGAACTGGTGGGATATCAACGACGATCTGCCCCGGCGCTACGCCCCCAACGACGACATCCCCCCCGGCACCGAGTAACATTCCACCCAGGATCAGGCGGGTGAGAGGTGGAGGTGGAGCGACAGCAGGGGTTTGTGCTGACCCGGCACTGGCGGGAGTCGGCGGCCGGCACCGAGGTCACGTTCTGGCTGGCCACCGATGACGGCCCCCGACATGTCCGCCTGCCGGTGCAGCCCTCGGTGGCCTTCGTGCCCGCCGAACAGCGCGAGCAGGCCGAGGCGCTGTTGCGCGGCGAGCGTGACGTCGAGCTGCGCCCGCTTGACCTGCGCGACTTTCACCATCGCCCCGTGCTCGGCCTCTATTGCCGCCAGCATCGCCAGTTGATGCACCTCGACAAGCGGCTGCGCCAGGCGGGCGTCGAGGTCTACGAGGCCGATGTCCGCCCGCCGGAGCGTTACCTGATGGAGCGCTTCATCACCGCGCCGGTGTGGGTCGCGGGCGGCGCGGAGGCCAATGGCACGCTGGCCGATGCCCAGCTGAAGCCCGCGCCGGATTATCGCCCCCGGCTCGGGCTGGCCTCGCTGGATATCGAGACCGACGCCCGCGGCGCGCTCTACTCCATCGCGCTCGAGGGCTGCGGCGAGCGCCAGGTCTATATGCTGGGGCCCGCCAACGGGCAGGGCGGCGAGGCCGATGTCGCCCGGGACTTCCCGCTCGACTACTGCGACAGCCATGAGGCGCTGCTGGAGAGCCTCAACGGCTGGATCGCCCGGCACGATCCGGATGCCATCATCGGCTGGAACCTGGTGCAGTTCGATCTGCGGATCCTACAGCGGCACGCCGAGCGCCTCGGCGTGCCGCTGTTGCTTGGGCGCGGCGGCGAGCCCCTGGGGTGGCGTGCCCACGGCAGCAATGCCAACCACTTCTTCGCCTCGGCCCCGGGGCGGCTGATCATCGACGGCATCGAGGCGTTGCGCCAGGCGACCTGGAGCTTTGCGTCGTTCAGCCTGGAGAACGTCGCCCAGACGCTGCTCGGCGAGGGCAAGGCCATCGACAACCCCTATCAGCGCATGGACGCCATCGACCGCATGTTCGCCGAGGACAAGCCGGCGCTCGCCCGCTACAACCTCAAGGACTGCGAGCTGGTCACGCGGATCTTCGCGAAGACCGAGCTGATCGACTTCCTGCTCGAGCGCGCCACCGTCACCGGGCTGCCTGTCGACCGCATGGGCGGCTCGGTGGCGGCCTTCTCCCATCTCTACCTGCCGCGCATGCACCGGCTCGGCTTCGTCGCGCCCAACCTCGTGCAGCGCCACGGCGAGCGGCCGGGGGAGGAGAGCCCGGGCGGCTTCGTGATGGACTCGCGGCCCGGCCTCTACGACTCGGTGCTGGTGCTCGACTTCAAGAGCCTGTACCCGTCGATCATCCGCACCTTCCTGATCGACCCGGTGGGGCTGGTGGAGGGCCTGCGCCAGCCCGACGACGCGGTGCTCGGCTTCAAGGGGGCGCGCTTCTCGCGCACCCGCCATGCGCTGCCCGATATCGTGGCCCGGGTGTGGCAGGGCCGCGAGGCCGCCAAGCGCGAACGCAACGCGCCGCTCGCCCAGGCGCTGAAGATCATCATGAACGCCTTCTACGGCGTACTGGGCTCCCGGGGTTGCCGCTTCTTCGATCCGCGGCTCGCCTCGTCGATCACCCTGCGCGGCCACGAGATCATGCGCCGCACGCGGGAGCTGATCGAGGCCGAGGGTTATACCGTTATCTACGGTGACACCGACTCCACCTTCGTCTGGCTTGGCCGTGCCCACGATGAGGCGCAGGCCCGCGCCATCGGCCTGCGCCTGGCGGCACGGGTCAACGCCTGGTGGGCCGAGCACCTGAACGAGGCCTTCGGCCTGGAAAGCGCCCTGGAGCTGCAGTTCGAGACCCACTACCGGCGCTTCCTGATGCCCACCATCCGCGGCGCGGAGGAGGGCAGCAAGAAGCGTTACGCCGGGCTGGTGCGCGAGGCGGACGGCGGCGAGCGGGTGGTCTTCAAGGGGCTGGAGACGGTGCGCGCCGACTGGTCGCCGCTGGCCAAGGTTTTCCAGCAGGAGCTCTACCGGCGCATCTTCACCGGCGAGCCGCACCGCGAGTTCGTACGCGACTACGTGCGCCGCACCCTCGCGGGCGAGTTCGACGACCGCCTGATCTACCGCAAGCGGCTGCGGCGGCGGCTCGACGACTACCGGCGCAACGTGCCGCCCCATGTGCGCGCGGCGCGCCTCGCCGACGACTACAACGACCAACTGGGCCGGCCGCGGCAGTACCAGGGCGGCGGCTGGATCAGCTACGTGATCACGGTGGCGGGGCCGGAGCCGCTGGAGACGCGCCGCTCGGCCATCGACTACCACCACTACCTCACCCGCCAGCTGCAGCCGGTGGCCGACGCCATCCTGCCGTTCGTGGGCGATGATTTCACGGCGCTGATCGACCGCCAACTGGGGCTGTTCTAGCTATTTAACGAATCGGCTGCGCGCGCCGGCTATTCGCCTAGCAGGAAGCGGTGGATGCGGGCCATCCGCTGATGATGGGCCTCGTGGCGATCCATGAACGGATGGTCATACGCCTCGCCGTGGATCACCGTCGCGCCGCGCCGTTCGGCCTCGAGGCGCAGGTCGCGGGTCATGTCGTCATCGAGTACCGAGTCCCGCTGGCCGGTGATCACCAGCAGGCGGCTGGCGTCATCGGGGAGGTGTTCGAGCGGGTCGATGCGGCGTGGGCAGCCGTAAGGAGAGAAGCGGCTGGGGCTGGAGTCGATCACCGCGCGCTCGTAGGCGCCGCCTCGGCCGATCACGTTCATCAGCACGGCGCCGCCCAGCGAGGTGCCGTACAGCAGGCCATGGGGATACCGGGCATTCATGGCGTCGACGATCTCCCGGTAATCCTCGATGATGGCATTGATGCGTCGCCGCCCCTCCGAGTCGCCATAGCCGCGATAGTCGAACACATAGCTGTCGTAGCCGGCGGCGGCGAAGTCGGCCAGGTGCCGGATCATCATGTCGGCGACCATGGCATTGCCCATGGCCATCAGCAGATAGCCGCGCGGCTCGCCCTCTACGCTCAGGTTGCCATGGGCGGCATAACGATAGCCGGCCAGGCGCTTGCCGTCGCCGGTGACGAAGGTCGTGGCTTCCACGTGCTCGAGTCCGGCCACGCGGGTGGGGTCGGGAGAGGGCGCCACGCGACTCCATTGCCAGAAGAAGAAACGCTCCTGGACGGGACCGCACACCGTCGTCTCTCGTGCGACGGCCGGGGAGTGGCCCGCCAGGGCCGTGATCACGATCACCAGTAGCATCCTCAGCATCGTTACACGATCCACTCGCTTGCGATGCCTACAGTATGGCAGCGTGCACACGGCCTTCAGTCCCGGGTGACGGTCCATATGGTCACGGCATGGGGATCTCGTTGACCCGCTTCGGGCAGTGGTAGCCGCGCTGCACGGCGGGGCGGTGGGCGATCTCGAGGTACCAGCGCTTGACGTTGGGGTAGTCGTTCAGGTCGATGCGCTGCCACTCGAAGCGCGAGATCCAGGGCCAGGTGGCCATGTCGGCGATCGTGTAGTCGCCGGCCAGGAAGGCGCGATCGGCCAGGCGGGTGTCGAGCACCCGGTAGAGGCGCTCGGCCTCGGTGTGGAAGCGCTGCTCGGCATAGGGCGCCTTGCCGGGGTGGAACTTCAGGAAGTGGTGGACCTGGCCGAGCATCGGGCCCACGCCGCCCATCTGCCACATCAGCCACTCCAGGGTACGGTAGCGGCCCTCGGCGTCCTCGGGCAGGAAGCGGCCGGTCTTCTCGGCCAGGTAGACCATGATCGCCCCGGACTCCATCAGCGTCATGCCGGTGTCGTTGTCGCGAATCGCCGGGATCTTGTTGTTGGGGCTGACGACGCGGAAGGCCTCGGCGAACTGCTCGCGGTTGGTGATATCCACGGCGTGGGTGCGGTAGGGCAGCCCGAGTTCCTCGAGCATGATGGAGACCTTGCGGCCGTTGGGAGTGGTCCAGGTCCAGAGATCGATCATGGCGGCGCTGTCCTCGGCGGGTACTCGAGCGGATACCGGCAGGGTCTCATATCCCTGCCGGCGTTTTCATCTTGGCCGCCGCCGTCGGCACAGGAAGTGTCGACCTTGGGTTTCCTCAGACGACTATCCGGTAGTCACGACCATCCGTGAGTGACACTGGCCCTGACGAAGGAGATGCGGCATGCCAACAATCCAGAAGATCACCCCATGCTTGTGGTTTGACGACCAAGCCGAAGAGGCGGCGGAGTTTTATACCGGTATCTTCAAGAATTCCAGGATCACGAACATTTCCCGCTATGGAGAAGCGGGACAGGAGATTCATGGCAGGCCACCGGGAACCGTGATGGTCGCGGCCTTCGAGCTCGAAGGGCAGGCGTTTACCGCTCTCAATGGCGGGCCGGTATTCCAGTTCAATGAGGCGATCTCACTACAGATCGATTGCGAGTCCCAGCAGGAGGTGGACCACTTCTGGGAGAAACTTTCCGAAGGCGGTGACCCGAATGCCCAGCAGTGCGGCTGGCTCAAGGACAAGTATGGCCTTTCATGGCAGGTGATTCCCAGGGTGCTGATCGAAATGCTCGGCGATCCCGATCATGAGAAATCGCAAAGGGTGTTTCAGGCCATGCTGGGCATGAAGAAAATCGACATCGCCGAGCTCGAGCGTGCCTATGCTGGCTGAGCGGTAGTCGAGGCTTCTGTCTTCCGCACACAGCAGACCCATCATGTTTTCAGCCCGCAGCGCCACTGAACGGCGCCGCGGGCTGTTTCATCAAGGTCGTCGTCTCTAACGCCTCGGCACCACGCCCGAGCCGCTTCGAGAGCGGCGGCTCAGTGATCCAGCTGCTCCTTCACGAGGCGGCCGATCTCGGCGATGGCGGCATTGCGATCGTCGAAGGAGGCCTCGCTCTCCGTGAGGTAGACGCTGACGATCGCCGGTTCCCTGTCGGGCGGCCAGATCACCGCGACGTCGTTGTTCGTGCCGTGGCCGCCACCACCGGTCTTGTCGCCGATGCGCCAGTTCCGGGGCAGGCCCGCCCGCAGTTTGGCGTCGCCGGTCGTGTTGGCCACCAGCCAGGCCGCGAGCTGGTCGCGCGAGGACGGGGAGAGGCGCTCCTCGAAGAGCAGCGCATGCAGGCTGTCGGCCATGGCAACCGGGGTGGTGGTGTCGCGAGGGTCACCGGGCGTGGCCTCGTTGAGCTCGGTTTCCCAGCGGTCGAGCCGGGTCGTGGTATCGCCCAGGGAACGCATGAACTCGGTGAGCCCGCCCGGGCCACCCAGGGTCTCCAGGATGAGATTGCCGGCGGTGTTGTCGCTGGTGGTGATGGTGGCCTCGCAGAGTTCGGCCAGCGTCATGCCGTCGCCGCCGACCCGATGCTCGGTGACCGGGGAGTAGGTCACGACATCGCCCGCGGCGAAGCGGATGCGGCGGTCGAGGGCCTCCTCCCCGGTGTCGACCCGCGCGAGCACGGCGCCGCAGGCCAGTGTCTTGAAGGTGCTGCTCATGGGGAAGCGCTCGTTCCCGCGATGCTCCCAGCGATGCCCGGTCTGCGTATCGAGCACGGCGACGCCGATGCGCGCGCCGAGCCGTTCCTCGATCTCGATCACCTTGTCGGTCAGCCCTGCGTCGGTGCCGGGCACCGCCAGGGCGGTGCCCTGCTGCGCCATCAGGCTTCCGGCGAGCAGCGTGCCGAACCATACCCCGAATCCACGTCGTGTCATTATCCGTTTCACGTTGGCCTCCCAGCCAGTCAGTGGGCGATTGCCTGTCCATGCCGGTGGTGCATTGCGCGCCGCACGGGCCCACCAGGCGGCACGATGCAAAGGTGGGCTGCTACATCGCTCATGCCCGGCATGAGCTCATGGAAACGTACCATGACCCTGCCGCAGTGCGCCTGATCTCGGGAGAATATGGCGATGGGAGCGGGGCAGGAGCATGAATTGAATCGGGGTATCCATGGCTGAGCGTGGCGGCTGTCGATGCCGCGCCGAGAGATTCGACTACCCTGTAACGCATACCACACCAAGAGGCGCGACGATCATGAAGATGGTAAGCCCCTATCTCAACTTCGCCGGGAATACCGAAGAGGCGTTCGGCTTCTACCGCTCGGTGTTCGGCGGCGAATTCCCCATGGTGCTCCGCTACCGGGATTTCGGCGACAACGCCATGGGGGCGCCGGAACACGAGCTCGACAAGATCGCCCACATGGCCCTGCCCCTCGGCCGGGACACCATGCTGATGGGGACCGATGTCCTGGAGAGCCAGGCCGCGTCGCTGAACATGGGCAACAACTTCTACATCAGCCTGGAAGCGGAGAGCGGTGCGGAAGCCACGCAACTGTTCGAGGCGCTCGCCGCCGGCGGCCAGGTCGAGATGCCCCTGCAGCAAACCGAGTGGGCCGAGCAGTTCGGCATCTGCAAGGACAAGTTCGGCGTCCAGTGGATGGTGGGCTATACCGGCAGCGTGGAGTTCTCCATGGACTCTCCATGAAGAAGGGGGGGGGGTGATAAGGCCATCGGACATTCGTGGCTGAGGTTTTTGTAAGACATTGCCGATATTTCGTATCGGAGATTTGCGCCACTCGTCAGGGGCGTCTTGTGCATTCGATGGAGCCCTGTACCCTGCGTTGATCAATGCCATGAATGGCTCACCTGTCAGGGAATGACGTATGGCCAACGCAACCGGACTGCAGTTCACCCTGGCGCTCGCCGGGGCCGACGACCTCGACCTGGCGGTGGTCGACTTCACGCTGACCGAAACCCTCTCGGTGCCCTTCGCGCTGGTCGTCAACCTCGCCAGCCGCGACGGCGACCTCTCG